>NZ_JAFMPQ010000067.1 GCF_020667845.1 Cognatishimia sp. F0-27 | reverse complement strand
CCTTCCAGCGTGTCAAAGCCGAAGCCGCCCGTCACCTGGTCGTCGCCCGCGCCGCCATCGATCGAATCGCTGCCCGCACCGCCAGACAGCGTGTCGTTCTCCTCGTCGCCGGTCAGCGTGTCGTTCCCCGGCGTGCCGATATCCGTTGGCGGCGGTTCGATCCCCAGCAGCGCGTCCACGCTGACGGTCTCGTCGTCAAACCGCACCTGCTCGATGCCGGTCAGCGTATCGGTCCCCTCGACGGAGGTGATCGTCAGGCCGTCAGCCGTGGCCGCGACGGTGACATCGGCGCGGGCGGCACCGATCACGGCCAGATCCTCGCCCGCGCCGCCGTCCATCCTGTCGTCGCCCGGCCCGCCCTCGAGCGTGTCGTTCCCGCCACCCCCCGAAAGCGTGTCATCGCCGCGCCGCCCGGTCAGCGGATCGGGCCCCGGCCCGCCGGTCACGGTCTGCGGCGAGAAGGCGTCGGTCTCGTAGGCGAAGAGCCCGGTGGCGCTGCGCAGCCCCGGATTCTCGCCTTCCAGCCCGGTCAGCTGGCGCACGTCGCCGTCGGCACCGAGGCTGTAGAGCACGTTGCTGATGATCGTCGTGCCGCCAAACCCGTCATCGACAACCGAATTTCCCGTGAAATAGAGCCGGTCTCCGGCGACGGTCAGCTCTTCGGCCATTCCTTCGGTTGGCCGGAAATCGATGCCGGGCACCTGCTCGGCCCGGCCCTCGCCGTCGAGCCTGTAGAGCTGTGACGCCGCGCGGTCGCCGTCCACGCTGGAGCCCACGAAATAGAGCGTCCCGTCGAACCAGGCGCTGTCGCCCACGCGAAAGACCTCCACCCCCGCGAGCGCGTCGGTCACCGTCCCGTCCGGTGCCACCTCGTAGAGACCCTGCACCGTCCAGAGATAGAGCGTGCCATTGTCATGCACCTTGAGATAGCCGCGCTGCTCGCGCGGGCCGACCACGT
This sequence comes from Cognatishimia sp. F0-27, assembly GCF_020667845.1. Taxonomy (GTDB): domain Bacteria; phylum Pseudomonadota; class Alphaproteobacteria; order Rhodobacterales; family Rhodobacteraceae; genus JAFMPQ01. Next base: position 7,386 of record NZ_JAFMPQ010000067.1, on the reverse strand, counting down.
CGGTCAGGTCGACCGCCTCCGCCTCGCCGCCCGGCTCCACGCGGAACAACTGGGTACGCTGGGATGTCCCCGGACCGGTGTCGATGGTGAACCAGATCGCCCCGGCATGGGCCTCCACGTCCTGCACCCGGCTTGTCATGTCGGTGAAGAGAAACGCCTGCGTGCCGTCCGGGTTCACCCGCCAGAGCTCGTTGGGACCGAGCGGGCTGCGCTCGTCGAAGATGACGTAGAGCTCGTCCCCCAGCACCGCCATGTTGGGTGCGCGGGTGGCTTCGGGCCGGGTGAAGCTTGTCTCCTGGACGATGGTGCCGTCGGGCGCGACGCCGGTGACCTGGTCGGGAATATTCCTGTCCGTGCCGGGATCGGAGATGAAGGCGTAGCGCCCTTGCCATTCGATGGCCAGCCGCAGCATGTCGTCATTGATGCCGTAACCGCCGACATTGATGCCTTCGATGTAACGGACCGTCTCGAACGCACCTGCCTCGGTCAGGCGAAAGACCTGCTCGGCGAACCCTTCCGCCCTGTTGCTGCCTTCGCGATAGGTCACGACGGGGGCTATGAAGTAGAGATCGTCGCCGACGATCGCATAGGGCACGCTTGACGTGCCCAGACCGGCCAGCCGGTAGAGATCCGGATCGGACGGAACCGATGTGTAATCGGTGAGCGGGTCGAAGATCTCCACCACGTCGCCATCGGCCTCTACCCCGTAGAGCTTGGTGGTGTTGACGTCGATGCCGGAGAACACCAGCACGATGTCTTCGGATGCGATGCCTGCCATGAGAAAAACCTTTCAGGAAATGAACTATCTGATGGGGCACAGGATACATCGTTTTGCGGTCCGCCCCAAAGATGCGGCGCGCGCGGACCGTCGGTGGGGGCAGATCCCGGGCAGGAGGAAGATTGTCTTGCGGCGCGCTTTGGGGCATCCCGGGCCTGTTCCCGAACCGCGGCCGGCCCTGCCGGTCTGCTTCAGCCGAAAGCTTGCCCATGAAGACCGCCATCGTCATCCCCGCGCGCTATGCCTCGACCCGGTATCCCGGAAAGCCGCTGGCGCGGCTGACCCTGCCTTCGGGTGAGACCAAGAGCCTGATCGAGATGAGCTGGGAGGCGGCGATGGCTGTCTCGGGGGTGGACGACGTCTATGTGGCCACCGATGACGACCGGATCGCAGCGGCCTGTGCGGGGTTTGGCGCCGCGGTCATCATGACGTCCGAGACCTGCCGCAACGGCACGGAGCGCTGCGCCGAGGCGCTGGCCGCGGGCGCGCTCGACGCCGATCTGGTGGTCAACCTGCAAGGTGACGCGCCGCTGACACCGGCATGGTTCGTCGAGGATCTGATCGCCGCGATGCGCACCGATGAGACCGCCCAGGTCGCCACCCCGGTGCTGCGCTGCGACGCGGTCACCTATGGGCATTTCACCGAGGACCGCCGCGCGGGCCGGGTCGGGGGGACCACGGCGGTGTTCGACGTGGCGGGCCACGCGCTGTATTTCTCCAAGGAGGTGATCCCCTTCATCGATCCGGGCAAGCTGCCCGACCCGATCCCGGTGTTTCACCATGTGGGGGTCTATGCCTACCGCGCCGCGGCTCTGCAGGCCTATACGGGCTGGGCGCCGGGGCGGCTGGAGACGCTCGAAGGGCTCGAACAGCTGCGCTTTGTGGAGAATGGCGTGCCGGTGGCCTGCGTCGAGGTGGAGGGCAGGGGGCGCGTGTTCTGGGAGCTCAACAACCCCTCCGACATCCCGCGCATCGAGGCGGCTTTGCGGGCGATGTGAGAGGGAATGCGCCTATAAGGGCTTATGCGCCTTTTCTGCGCTGCAGCGTCAAAACGTCAATGGCAGCAGCGAGCCCAAACTGCCCGATGCTGCGCTGCGCACCAATGTCCGCTCTCCGGACATGGTGCGCTGGCAGCTGACTTCTATTCGCGGGTCAGAGTTTCCATTCGAATCCGACGGCTTTTTCGGACTCATCCCACAGCCGTGTCATGACAGCCTTGTCATGGGCGTGAGCGTTCAATGTGCCCTTCCCGACCGGGCCGACCGCTTCCAAACGACCCGTCGGACCATAGAGGGCGCGTTGCTCGGTTAGTGTTTCTTCGGTGGCACACATGACCTCCGGGTACGAGCCTTGTTCCGCAGTCTGGACCATCGGCGTCTTGGTCATCAGCCACCAGATGAACCGCATCGTGCGGCTTCCGCTGGTGGTTATCAACGATGTGGCCGACGAGCCCGGATGGCAGACAAAGACCTCGACATCCTTGCGCCCCGCAGCAGCCAGTCGGTCCTGCAATTCGTAGGCAAACATCATCTGCGCCAGCTTGCTCTGGGAATAGGCGGTGTTCGCGCCGTAGCCCTCATCCCAGTTCATGTCGTCGAACTTGATAGTCTTCAGGCCCATGTTGTAGCCGAGGCTGGCAACGACCACGATCCGGCCTTTGCTTTCGGCGATGCGGTCAAAGAGCAGGCCATTGAGCAGAAAATGTCCGTAATGATTGGTGACGAGTTGGCTTTCAAACCCATCGACGGTCAACTTCCGCGTTGGCACCTGGGCGATGGCGGCGTTGTTGATCAGCGCGTCGATGCGCGGCACGGAACTCAAGACTTCTTCGGCCGCCTCGCGCACGCTGTCCAAAACCGACAGGTCCATGCGGACGAAGCTCACGTCGGCTTTCGCGCCGATTTCCTGTTTCAGGTCCGCGATTGCCGCCTCGGATTTCTCGGCTGAGCGGTTCAGCATCACCACCTTGGCGTTCTTTTTCAGAAGAATCCGCGCGGCTTGAAAGCCTGCGCCAGCGTTGGCGCCGGTGATGATGTAGGTCTTGCCTGACTGGTCGCCGAGGCGCTCAGGTGTCCAGCCTTTGGGTCCGAATGTCGTATCTGCCATGTTCTGTCTCCTGCCAGCCCAAACTGGCGGTTTGAGGTGTTGTTGCTTGAAGGTACAGATAGAACCTGGCTGGGCACGGAAACAGGCGATATTCTCTCGATTACTTGCCCAATCGTCTCAGTCATATTGCAAAGATGAAAGTCTTCTGACAGCTAGAGTGCATGAGTAAAGACCGGATCAAAGAGCTTCTCGAACGACGTCTGCCAGAGCCGGGCCTCGTCGACACCGCGCTGAAGGGCGTCCAGCTTTTCCGGGTGCCCGAGGCCATGCCCTGCGTGCCTGCTGTCTACGAGCCCACGGTGGTGGCTATTCTCAGTGGCACCAAGGAAGCAGTTCTGGACGGTAAGCACCACGTCTATGGCAGCGACAAATACCTGCTGTGCCCCATGACTTTGCCGGTGGAGGCGGGCACGCCATTGGCGTCCAAGGACGATCCTCTGCTCGGCGTCGTGATCGCGCTGGATCCACGGATGATGCGGGAGCTCACCATGGAGATCGAGACCGCCGCTGGTGGCAACAGACAATCGCGGGATGGCACGCCATCGGCTTTGGCATTGGCGTCTTGGGATGGTGGTTTCACGCAGGCGCTGCTTAGGCTTCTCGATCTGCTCGAAAATCCGGTTGATCTGGAGGTGCTCGGGCAGGGACGCATGCGCGAGTTGTGTTACGCGGTACTCAAGGGCGAGGCCGGGGCCGCCGCTAGACGGGCTTTTGGGGTCGGTAACGAAATCGCGCGCACCATCGACTACCTCTCAAACCACATGAACGAACAGGTCACCATCGACGATATGGCCGACCACGTCGGCATGAGCCGTGCGGTCTTCCATCGGCGGTTCAAGGAAGCCACGACAATGTCTCCGATCCAGTTCGTGAAATCCATGCGGCTCAACAACGCCGCCATGAAGATCGCCGAAGGAAAGACCGTGTCGGAGGCGGCGTGGGACGTCGGCTATCAGAGTGCCTCTCAGTTCAGCCGTGAGTTCAAAAGGATGTATGGCCAGTCACCTCGGCAATGGAGCCATGCGGCGCATGTGCCAGAACGATTGACCTAAAGTGCTCGCCCTAGCTTACCTTTGAGGCGAATGTCCGGTTTGTGTGGTGCTGCCGTCATTGAATGCTTTGAACCGAATGACGGCTTTGTCCGCACACACGACCTTCGCGCGGTGCGCAAATCATGACACATGCACCACAACAGTCCGGCAAGTGAAACCAGCAGGTTGGGTGCGCTCATCTGGTGCACACCCGCACCCATCCCATAATACGGATTATGTAATATTCTGACCCTGTCGAGGCGGTCATGGGAGGCTGTCTGCGCGGTTGTCGATCCCGGGAAAACCCGGCCTTGCCTGTGTCGTGCGGCACAGGCGGGCGGTTCTGCGGGGTCTAGAACGGAGAGGCCACACCGCAAAGGACCGCCGCCATGACACGCCCCGCACCCCATATCCCCACACAGCCCATGATACCGCCCATGATACCGCCCATGACAGCGCCCATGACAGCGCCCTGTCAGGCCTTCGCGTCGTCCTGCACTCTGCAGACCGCGGAGACCACAGGCGGCCCGTCCCCGAGCGCCGTCTTTGCGACCGGTCCGGGCGCTGTCACACCGTCCGATCCCGTGGGCGTCCCCGAACCCGCGCCGGATCTGTTTACCGCGGATGTGTTCGTCTTTTCCTGAACGCCTGCCCGACCCCACTCCCGACCCCACTGCGCGCGCGCCGGCCTTGCCAAGGCCGCGTCGGGGATATCGCGGGACAAGCGCCCCCCGACCAGCACAGCCGACCCGCCCCCCCAGACCGGCGCCCCCCGCGACAGCCCCTCCCGCGATCCGCGCCTGTGCCCATCGTCCTGCCGCCCGGCCTGGCGCGGGGGCCGCGTGTCCGGAGCGGGCGACAAAATTTCACGACCTGCACCAGCCTGTGCCGCGCGGCACACTCCGCACGATCCCCGGGGGCTATCAAGGGATCAACAACACACACACCCGAAGGATCGAGACAATGGCAAGCAAGATGATCTGGTACACCCCGGCGATGATGGAAACCTTCAAGTCCGGTGGTGAGACATGGAAGCTCTTGTCCATGGATCACGTCAACGCCAATGCCCACATGAACGACATCCATTACGGCGGCTACAAGGGCCTGATCTCCACCGGGTTGACCGAAAACACCGTCATCAACCCCATCGGCGATTACTACACCGTTCCCAAGCACGGCATCTTCATGGACGAAAGCGTCGAGCGGAACGACTTCTTCATCACCCAGAAGGCCGATGACATCGTCTATGCGGGCGCCGGTTACGACACGGTTTCCGCAGAATCCGGCAATGACGAGATCGACGGCGGGTCCGGCCATGACAAGCTTTACGGTGGCGCGGGCGACGACACCATTTATGGCGGCACCGGCAACGACTACATCTCCGGCGACGGCTTTTACGCCATCGACCCCGATGGCGGCGTTCTGGGCGGCGGCTGGGGCGACCTGCTGCTTGGCGGTCCGCAGGGCCAGCTGGCGGAAGCGTCGCGCTACGGCGGCTATACCTGGGACATCATCAAGGATGCCGATTTCGCAGGCTATGTCGAAGCCATCAAGACCGCAGGCCGCGACGAGCTGCTCGGCGGCGAAGGCAACGACACCATCGAGGGTGGTCTGGGCGGCGACTGGATGAATGGCGGCGCGGGCGACGATGTGCTCATCGCCGGCGGCTTTGACGGCAATGGCGGCCGCGACGTGATGATCGGTGACGGTGGCGCGGACATCTTCTTTCTCACCTCCAACATCAAGAGCGACGCAACCGATGACGCCCAGAACGCAATCATCGATTTCCTCGGCGAGACCGGCAGCACCGTGATCAAGGCCGCCGGCTCCGCGGTTGTCGAAGCCGGTGCGACGGCGCTGGGTGGCCCGGTGGCGGGCTTCATCGCCGGTCAGGGCTTCAAGACGCTGATCAACCTCGCCGAGCTGGCCAACCAGAGCGCCGCGCGCCCCTTCGAGGGCAACAGCGCCGTCACCGTGATCGATTTCGATCCGCGCTTCGACACGCTGGTTCTGCCGCAGACCAACGCGTTCTCCCTCTCCGTGCGCACCGTCTTCGAGAGCGAAATCGCGCATCGCGGCACCGAAAAGGCCATCGTGGTCACCTATGACGACGGCACCGGCGCCCAGACCTACGCCACGATCTTCCTCTCCGAAGCCTTCACCCGCGATATCGACCTTGGCACCGGCGGTCTCAATGGCGACGTTGCCGCCGACATCCTCCAGCAGCAGATCGACACCGCCGCGACGCTCACCGAGAGCGGGCTTTCCGGGATGGTCGATTTCGACGGCGCGACGCTTTCGGCGTCCGGCGTTGCAGGGGCAACCGGCGTCACCGTCATGGGTGCGGCCAGCGCCAAGGTGCTCGTCAATATCGATACAGACAGCGATGCGCCGCTGATCGGCACCCAGTTTGGCGACATCATCGGCGCCAACAACGGCTGGGTCACACCGGGCACCGAGGGTGATTTCTCCTCCAGCCGCGCCTCGCAGGTCGAGACCGAGAAGAGCCACGACATCTACGGCTTCGGCGGTGACGACATCCTTCAGGGCAACGCCACGGCCGAGATGATCCACGGCGGCTCCGGCGACGATCTCATCTTCACCATGGGCGCGCGCGGCGGCCAGGACGTGGCCTATGGCGGCTCCGGCAACGACACCATCAAGGCCGGTGCGGATTTCGGCGCCACCGACTATGCCGACGGTCTTTATGCCGATGGCGGGCGCGGCGTGGACGCGATCAGCTTCGAATTCGCAAGCCAGGGTGTCGCGCTGACCGCCAATGGCCGCACCATCTCCGGTCAGGATGCGGGTCGCACCGACACCCAGTACACGCTCAAGTTCTTCGAGGCGCTTGCCGGCTCCGCCCATGCCGACGAGATCGACCTCTCGGGGTCCAGCTCCGGCATGGAGATCGACGGTCTTGGCGGCAAAGACACGCTCTCCGGGTCCGACCGTGACGACACCATCGACGGCGGGGCCGGCTGGGACGAGATGACCGGCAATGACGGCGCGGACACCTTCGTTTTCTCCGCAGGCTCCGGCTACGACCGCATCACCGACTTCAACGCCGCCGAAGGCGACCAGATCGACCTCTCCGGCATGAACACCGTCACCAGCTACTTCGACATGATGGCCAACCACATCGCGCAGAACGGTGCAGATGTCATCATCCGGGGCAACAACGGGGAAGGCACGCTGCGCATCGAAGACGTGACCATCGACACCCTGAACGCGGATGACTTCCTCTTCTGAGACGGGGGCCCCGATCGCGACATCAAGGCCCGCCGGTCCCGGCGGGCCTTTTGCTGTGCCGGGCCGCCATCTGCGCCCGCCGGTCCCGCCGCCAGAGCGCGGCCGATCCCGGCCCGACCCTGTCAAATCCATCTTCCCCTGGTGTCACAAAGCGCACGAACCGCGCGCGATGGCTCACGGCAGGGAGCGTGGCTGAAACAAAACCCTGCGCTTGCGGGG
>NZ_JAFMPQ010000066.1 GCF_020667845.1 Cognatishimia sp. F0-27 | reverse complement strand
CCTTCCAGCGTGTCAAAGCCGAAGCCGCCCGTCACCTGGTCGTCGCCCGCGCCGCCATCGATCGAATCGCTGCCCGCACCGCCAGACAGCGTGTCATTGCCCGTCCCGCCGGTGATCGTGTCGTCTGCGCTGGTGCCAGTGTCGGTGATCGGCGGCTCCGGCGGAACCGGTGGCGCCTCCCCTCCCTGCACGGCAATGCCGCGAATGGCCGATTGCGAGGAAAACAGCACGTTGGTGTCATCGGTGAAGGCCACAAAGACCGACCCATCGTTCAGCGTGGTCAGGTTCATGCCGAGCTGGTCATCCTCGAGATTGCTGTTGGCGCGCAGATCCGTCAGGATCGACGCCCCGTCGAGATCGAAGATCGACACGCCCACATCGATATCCCGCCCGCCTTCGAGGTCGCGCGTGTTATAGGCCAGCACGACCTGGTCATCCCCGGTCAGCGTCATGTCGAAAGCCTGGTAGAACTGGCCGTTGATCTGCGCGATGGGCAGCGGGTCATTGGCCACATCCGGGGTGCCATCGGCCCGGATCACCGACAGGAAGGCAGCGCCCTCGTTATCGCCATGCACCATGGCAAAGCGCCCGTCCGACACCGCCGCGACCGCGACCTGTTCATAAAGACCGCTGATGCGCGCATCGGCCAGCGTGATCACATCCGATGCCGGGGTGCCATCGGCGTTCCAGAACCGGTAGAACACCCCGCCATTGGCGCCATAGGTGGTGACAAGCCGGCCATCGGCCAGAAGCGCGCCATCGACCTCGATTTCCACGTCGCGATCCGGATCGAGATCCTGCACCCCGCCGCGCGCCGCCCCCTGGGCGTCGAAAAACGCGATGCGGTCCTCGTCATCGAGCGTGCCGGTATCGTCGGTGAAGGTCACCGCGAACCCGTCGGCCGTGGCATGGACCTGGATATGCTCCCCCTCGCCATCGAGGATCTGCACCGGGGTGCCGCGCGGGGTGCCATCGGCATTCCAGACCTGCGCAAAGACATCGCCGCGGTTGGAGCTTTGCGGATCGTTGAAATAGGCGATGACAAAGCCGCCATCGGCCAGCGCGGCCACGTCGAACCGCTTGCCGTCGATGTCATCGGCCACAAGCGTCGTCTCGCCGGTCATCGGGTCATAAGCGGTGATCGTGCCGTTGAGATTGGTGTTGTCATAGACCGTGATCACCCGCCCGTCGGTGAGCGTGGCAACCGACGGATCCTCGGCCAGCTCGCCCAGCGTGCCAAGGCTCAGCAGCACCTCCGGCGCCAAAAGGCCCGGATCGTCCGGCCCGCGGCCCATGTAAAGCTCGCGCGGCGTGTCGGGATCGAGCTCCCAGACGGTGCCGTTCGGGCTGACATACATCTCCGGCGCGACCGAGCGCGGCGCCTGGCCATTGAGATCGACGCTGTCATATTCCGCGCCGGTCTCGTCATAGAACCGCACCGACACGCTGTTGCGGCTGAGCGCGCCGACCTCGTTGCCATAGCTCACCGCCACGGCCCCGTCAGCCAGCGCCCAGAGACCGACCCAGTCCTGCGCCCCGTCGGGCGCGCCCGTGTTGACGATCTGCTCCGGGGTTGCGACCGAGCCATCCGCATTGAGGATGGTCAGGAACAGCGTGCTCTCGGCCTCGTCCTCATCGCCGGTGCGCGCCGACACGTAAGCCACCGCGATGCGCCCGTCGGAAAGCTGGCGCGCCTCAACACCCCAATGCCCGATCACGCTTTCCAGCCCGGTGGCGATGACGATCTCCTCGCCCTGCGCCACGGCCGCGTCGCTGTAGAACTGCCCGCGCACCTCGACGCCGCCCGCATTGGCATTGACCTGGCTGACCCGGAACAGCCCGGCCCCGTCGAGGTCGATCACCGTCTCTTCGAGAATGCTCTCGAACGGGCCTTCGCGGTTCATCCCGGACTGGTAGATCCCCTCGCTGTTCGACAGATAGACCGATTGCCCGATCGCGGAAACGATGTTGCCATTGGGCAGCTGGTCGAAATCCTGCGTAAAGCGCGTGCCGATCACCACGTAAGGCACGGTCGCATCCGCGGCGGATGTGTCGAACGTGTCGGTGCCGGTGACCGCGCCAGTGGCATCGAGATCGTAGACATAGCCGGTCCGGTCCGGATCGTCGCGCATCACCACGCGCAGGCCGCCGCCGGGCTGTGCAAAGACACCGGCCACCTGGGCAAGCGACGCGCTGTCCGTCGCGGGCGGGGTGCCATCGGCAAAACGGACTGTCTCACCGGTCAGCGCAGTGCCATTGGCATCGAAAATCCGCAGCACAGGCACCTGCGTGTTATTGTCAAATACCGTGCCAAAGGACACCAGACGCCCGTCATTCAGTTCAAAAAGGCTGTCCATTCCGATCTCTCTCCATCAATCACTGGTCGAAACACGGGCATCCAAGCCCAAAGTGATCTGCGGGTAAAGCGTCCAGTGGCCCAAAACGGGCAAACCGTCCCGATGCGGCGACCACAGCCTGTCCGGCGGCGCGCGCTTCGCGTTTCTTCTGTCCTGAAATACTCCGGGGGTTTGGGGGCAGCGCCCCCATCACAACAAGGCCCTGGCCGCCCCCTTGTCCGCTGCGCTCCGGGTTGAAACCTCGGCCGCGGCACCGCCCCAATCGGGAAGATCCTCCAATCGGGGGACCCGACCTGGTCGGGAAGACCCGACCTAAATAAAGCTCACGTCGTCGAGGATCGCGGCCAGCGTCCCGACCCCGAGGAAGGTCAGCGTGTTGCCATCTCCGAAATCGAGCACCACGTTGCCATCCGCGTCGCGCCCCGCATAGCCGCGCAGGTCGTCGGCCACCGGCATCGCCTCGGCCAGAAGGTCGGCCTCGATCTGCACCACGTCAACCGGAGCAAAATCGTTGATCCGGTCATTGCCGCCGGTGAAGATGAACGTATCGGCCCCGAGACCGCCGCGCAGACGGTCATTGCCCTCGCCGCCGCCCAGCGTGTCGTTGCCGGCATTGCCCTGCACCACGTCATTGCCCAGCCCCCCCATCAGGCTGTCGAACCCGTCGAGACCCAGAAGCGTGTCATTGCCCGCCCCGCCGCTCATGGTGTCAAACCCAAGACCACCTTCGAGGCTGTCATTGCCGCCGCCGCCATCCATGACATCGTTGCCGTTGTTGCCCTGCATCGTGTCGTCGCCATCGCCACCCTCGAGCGTGTCGAACCCGTTGCGCGCCTGCAGGCTGTCATTGCCCGCACCCCCGCGCATCATGTCAAAGCCGAGACCCCCTTCAAGCGTGTCATCGCCGTCATTGCCCTCCAGCGTGTCATTGCCGAAATTGCCCTGCACAAGGTCATTGCCCGCGCCGCCGAACAGGCTGTCGAACCCGTCGAGACCGGACACCGTATCGTCCCCCGCCCCGCCGCGCATCGTGTCAAACCCCTGCCCGCCGATCACGGAATCATTGCCGGCACCCGCGCTGACAAGGTCGCTGCCAGCGCCCGCAGAGATCGTGTCGAGCCCGCCATAGGCAAAGATCGCATCGGCCTCGCCGGTGCCTTCCAGCATGCTGTCATTGTCGGAGCCCGCCAGCGGCACGTCGAGATTGACCCCCGCAAAGGGCTGGTTGTCGATCGTGTAGCTGGCCCCGGCCAGAAGTGCGTCGAGAAGCGCCCCGCCATCGAAGCCGATCGCCCCCTCGCCACTGATTGCAAGAGAGCCGATGACCGCGCCCAGAAGATCGCCGAGGAAATTCCCGGTGGAGCCAATGCTGGCGATCGCGTCGCCGTCCAGCGTGTTCAGCGCCACCCCGTCGACAGAATAGGTGCCGGTCTGCAGGAGCAGATCGGACAGGAATATCAACATCTCCGACAGGCTGGTGGGATCGTCGGGCAGATCGCCGGTCAGCGCCAGCGCAAAACCCGCAAACTGCAGTTCGGTCCCTGCGAGCCGGGCCACCTCCGTGCCGTCCACCGCAATGACGGCATTGTCGAGCGTGAACCCGTCCAGCGCATCGGCAAAGCCCGCGGCCTCTGCATCGGACAGGGTGCCGTCCAGCACGCCAAGCAGCAGGTCGATCAGGTTGTAGAGATCGCTCAGCGACGTCGGCAGCGTCCCGTTGAGATCCACCGACAACGTGCCCGCCTGCAGGCTCCAGCCGGTGGCGCTGATATCGAGCGAGGCAATCTCGACGCCGGTATCCAGCACGCGCACGCCGCTGATCTCCCCCTGGGCGGTGCGGGCTTCATAGGCATCCTCGAAAGCCTCCGGCGAGGTCGCCGGGAAAAACCCGGTGCCGTTGGTCTCGATGCGCAGCGCCTCATCCACGTTCAGGATCTGCGTGGCGCTGATTTCCGTCACATCGACGGTTTCGCTGATGAACAGCAGCGCAACCCCGAGCACAGAAATGAGATCGTTGGTGTCAACGCTTGTCAGGGTGCTCAGATCAACACCCGGTGCCAGCCGTTCAAGACCGGCGCTTGTCGCCTCAAATGTCAAAGCCATGTGAAATCCCCCATGAAATGATGCAAAAACAGGAGGAGTTTAGCAAAAATCAGGCGGGTTTTGCGAAAATTATGCGCCCGGCCGGGGCATCGCCCGCGCCAGGACCCTCTTTCGCGCTTCCACGCCGCGCCGATCCGCGGGCGCCGGCTGCCCCCGGTTCAGACGAAGCTCACATCGTCGAGGATCGCCCCGGTGGTGCCCACACCGACAAGGGTCAGCACGGCACCGCCGCCGAAATCGAGCACGAGATGGCCCTCCCCATCGAGCCGGGAATAGCCGCGCAGGTCATCGGGATCCGGGTTGCTTTCCCGCAGCAGGGCCGCGGCAATCTCCAGCGCGTCGATGTTGTTCTGGAAATCGGTGATCCGGTCCGCGCCGCCGTCAAAGACAAACATATCCGCCCCGAGCCCACCGCGCAGCGTGTCCGCCCCCGCGCCCCCCGCCAGCGTGTCGTTGCCCGCCCCGCCGACCATCAGGTCGTCGCCGGCCTCGCCCGCCAGCCTGTCGAACCCGTTGGCCCCCAGAAGCGTGTCATCGCCCGCCCCGCCCGCCAGCGTATCGGCGCCGAGCCCGCCCTCGAGACTGTCCGCGCCGCTGCCGCCAAAAAGCCGGTCATTGCCGTTATTGCCCTGCAGCGTGTCATTGCCCAGCCCGCCTTGCAGGATGTCGAACCCGTCGCGCGCCACGATCAGGTCGTTGCCCGCCCCGCCATTGAGGCTGTCAAAGCCCAGCCCCCCTTCGAGCGTGTCCGCCCCGTCATCCCCCATCAGGGTGTCGTTGCCGAAATTGCCCAGAAGCAAGTCCGCCCCGTCGCCCCCCTCCAGACGGTCGAACCCGTCCAGACCGCGCAGCGTGTCATGGCCCGAACCGCCCATGGCGGTGTCGAACCCCTGCCCGCCGGTGAGGCTGTCATCGCCGCCCTCCCCCATCAGGCTGTCATTGCCCGGCCCGCCGACCAGCGTATCGGCACCACCGGGCACGCTGAGCACCGCATCGGCATTGCTGATCTGGATCGTGGCGGTCATCGCCCCGGTGACAGCCCCGTCACCGAACACATCCAGCAAGAGCAGGTAGCTGCCGGTCTCGGTCAGTTCGACCGCAAGGAAACTGTCCGAGGAACTGGTCGAGCCGCTACCGCCCAGCCCGGGATCCGCATCGTCGTTGAAGGCCAGGCGCTGGCCTCCCGGCGAAAGCAGCTCCAGCGTGGTGTCGAAATTGCTGTCATCCACGTCAAAGATCCAGGTCTCGCCGGCGATGCCCTGAAACCGGATCGCCTCGGCCGGCTGGCCCGATCCGGTGACGGTCACGCTCTGCCAGGGCCGCTCGGTGGCGCGCAGGATGTCCGCGTTGGGCGCAAGGCTCCAGCCGTTCTCGAGATCCACCGCGCCGGTCTGCGCGGCGGTGATCACCTGCACCCCGTCGCCCGGCCGGTAGGGGGTGAGCGCCTCGGGCGCGTCCCTGTCACCGGCGATCACGTCATTGCCGAGCCCGCCGCGCAGCAGATCCGCGCCAAACCCGCCGGTCACCGTGTCGCGCCCGGCCCCGGCATCGATCACATCGTCACGGTCGGAGCCGCCAAGCGTGTCGTTGTGATCGCTGCCCAGCAAGGTCTCGATCACCGTCTTGTGGTTGATCGAGAAGGTGCCCGCCTCGAGGATGCCGGTATTGGCGGTGTCGACCCGGCTGATATATCCCGGGGCCAGCGCGGCATCGACCGGCCCCGCGGCCTCCGACAGATCCAGCACGTCGCGCCCGCCGCCATCCCACAGCAACGGCACATGCGCCTGGCTGTCGGTTTCCGGGTCATAGGCGCCAAGCGCGATCGGCGCGTAGGTGTCATTGCCCGCCCGCATCTCCGGGTCCGGCCCGTAGACAAATTGCAGCCGCGCGAGATCGAACAGCTGGGTGCTCTGCTCCCAGGCCACGGTCCAGTTGCCGTAAAGCGTGGTGCCATTGTCGAGATCGTCCGGGATCACCACGTCGCGCACCGAGCCGAAGGCGCGGGTGGCATGGTCGAGCCCGACCCCGTGGATGATCTCGTGCACGTAGATATAGTCGTTGGTCGCCAGCCCGTCGGTGCGGTCGCCATATTGCGCGGGCGTGTCGATGGCCACCACATGGACCGGGCCGGTGGTGCTCTGCCATGCGAGGCCAAACGCCGTCTCGTCGGTGTCGGAGCTGGCCCCGATCAGCATCTGCGCCTGCGCGGCCGGGGCCTCGACAAAGCGCAGACCGGTGCCCTCCGCAACCCGCTCCAGCGAGACCGCGATATTGGCGCGCTCGGCAGCGTTCAAGGCGCGATACGGGTGATTGCCCGGCGTGGCGCCGGTCTCGATATAGGCCCAGGTGACGGTGGTGGTCGCGCCCCCCACCGGAAAGGAAGGCCCGAGGCCAAAGGCTTCGATCCAGAACGGCACGGGGCCTTCAGTCAGCGCGGGATCCAGCGGCACAAGGGACATGGCAGGTCTTTCAATCACAAGCGCGCCGGACGCGGCGCATATTGCACCGAAAGGTCTCAGACCGCCCCCAACCCGTCAAGACAGGCATACCCGTCCCCGGTGTTTCGGCCCCGAACACCCGAAATACCGGCCGCACCCCACGCGCGCGCGCCCTGTTTCTTCTGTCCGAAAATACTCCGGGGGGAGGCGCAGCCGGGGGGCAGCGCCCCCCTGCCCGGTCAGCCCCCCGAGACGCCGGGCCAGCGCTCCGGGATCATCAGACAGGCCACCATCAGATAAACTCCACGTCCCCGAGGATCGCGCCGGTCGCACCCACACCGGCAAAGGTCAGCGTGTTGCCATCCCCGAAATCGAGCCGCAGGTTGCCGTCGCCATCCAGCTGCGCATAATCGCGCAGATCGTCCGGCACCGGGGCCGCCTCGGCGAGCAGATCGGCCTCGATCCGGACAGTATCGACGCGCTGGAAATCGACGATCCGGTCGGCCCCGCCGATATAGACAAACGTATCCGCCCCGAGCCCGCCGCGCATCACGTCATTGCCGAGCCCGGCTTCCATCGTGTCGTTGCCCGAATTGCCTTCGAGCAGATCATCCCCCGCGCCGCCGCGCAGAAGATCGAACCCGTTGGCGCCCAGCAGCGTGTCCGCCCCCGCATCGCCCTGCATCGTGTCGGCGCCGAGACCGCCCTCGAGACGGTCATCCCCGTCGCCACCATCGAGGCTGTCATTGCCATTGTTGCCCTGCAGCGTGTCGTTGCCGGCCCCGCCGGACAGCGTGTCGAACCCGTCGCGCGCCTGCAGGCTGTCCGCGCCCGCGCCGCCCGCGAGGCTGTCAAAGCCAAGACCGCCCTCGAGCGTGTCATCGCCGCCTTCCCCGAAAATCGTGTCATTGCCGAAATTGCCGCGCAGAAGATCGTCGCCGGCGCCGCCCAGAATGCTGTCGAACCCGTCGAGCCCGGAGATGGTATCGTTGCCATCCTCGCCGTAGATGGTGTCGAATCCCTGCCCGCCGAGCATGCTGTCGTTGCCGGCCCCGCCGAACATCAGATCGCTGCCCGGCCCGCCGCTGAGCGTGTCGTCATCGCCCAGCCCCCGCAGCGTGTCCGGCCCCGCCAGCCCGCGAATATCCTCGCTGGCGTCCGACCCGGTCAGCGCGTTGGGGAACTCGTCGCCGATGATCAGATCACTGGTCAGGCGCAGAATGTATGTGCCGGCACCATCGGTAAACCGGTTCTCCACCGAGATGTAGAAGGCGCCATCCCCATCGGGCACATATGTCAGCGCATTGCTGGCGCTGCTGCTGTCGCGGCTTGTCACCAAATCGCCCGAAGCGCTGTAGATCCTCAGGAAACTGTCGTCGAGCCCATCCGCGCCGCCGTCATTGAGCAGCGAGAAACGGTATTCAGCCTGCGCGACGCCTTCGACCCTGATCCAGTCGCGGTCCCGGTTGTAATCAATGGCGCTTTCGACCTGCTCCCCGACCTCCAGCATTTCCACCGTGCTGATGTTGCCCGCGATCTCCTGTTCGACGGAAAACCGGTAGCCGCCGGACGCGTCGTTGAAGCGCGAACCAAGATCAAAGAAATACACCGCATCCTCGGACACGGTGAAGCCCGACAGGGTGCTGCCGCTGCTGTCCAGCCCGAACTCAACCTCGCCAAGCGCGTTGCGCACATCGAGATCGGTGCTCGGCAATGACGATGC
>NZ_JAFMPQ010000065.1 GCF_020667845.1 Cognatishimia sp. F0-27 | reverse complement strand
AGATGGGTGATCCATGCGCGGAGCGCAACTTCGGCCTCGGGGAAGCCCTTGGCAAAGAAGGTATGCATGGATTTGCCGAACTTCGTCGCCACCTCTCGCGGGTTTTGCGTCACGGATTTGTCGTCGAGATCAACATGTTTGAGACGAAGGCTAATCAGGGCGGAAATGCGGATGCCGGTCAGGCAAAGCAGGCCAAAGAGCGCCTTGTCGCGCATTTCGCGTGGGGTGGTCGCGGGCACTATCTCAAGCGCCCGCAATGCCTGTTTCATGCTGGGCGCGGGGCGGGCCGGGGCGGCGCGGGCTTCGGCCTCATCCCGGCGCGACAGGTTGAAGTATTCCGCATCCGAGGCCCTGATCCGACTTCGGAACCCGTCTTGCTGCGAAAGCCAAAGGGTGAACTCGCGCAGGGTCGTCATGATAGCGCGCGCGGTGGATTTGCTCATCGGCTGTCCGGTCTTGGTCTTGGCGCGCTCCAAATGATCGCGGAAACCCATCGCCCACTGGACGTGGAATTTGGCGAAGTCCTTGCGCCCGTTCCACAAGTCAAAGCGCTCCAGCGCAGTCAGTTCCTTGTCGAGTGACTTGTCGGATAGCTGGCGGGCGAATTTGCGATATTCGAGAAATCGGCGTTTGAGGCGTTCGTTCTTTTCATTCGGTCGCTTGGTCATAATGGCCTCCTTTCAGGCTGTCACATTGGAGTGGGTTCGCGCATTGAACCGGGCAGAACCGCACCCCGGTTTGTGATGGGGATATTTCGCACGCGGGGGCGCGACGGATTCCCGGCGCAAAGGTTGCCAACTTTGGCCCTCCGCACCTTCGGTGGAGCGCTCCCAACACTGCCCGCGCCGCACCTTTTTGGTGGTATGCATTTCGGGGTGCCATGCGATGAGGTCCGAAGTGGAAATTCACGGGGGCCAATGTCCACCACCTCAATGTGCGCTAGTGCCGCGTAATTTTGAGGTCGAGGGTCCGGGCAATTTCCGGGATGCGCGCTTCGGCAACGGGCTTGGAGACGACTGTCCCGCACGCCTCGCACAGCGCCGTCAGCTTCGCGCGTCCCTCCTTGATCTCGCAATCCGCCATGCCTTCCGCCGCGCGCCGTTCCTTGCGGCACGGAAGACAGTAGAAGGTGTCGATACGGGTCTTCACCGAGCGCTTGTTGCGCTTCGTTTTGATGTGGTCACGCAGGTCGTCCCCCCGGATCAAAGCGGGCCGCGCGCCGTCCATGACGCGCAAGCCGTCCGTTGCCCAATTGCGGATGGTCCGGGGAGAGACGCCGGATACCTCCGCCGCCTCTTCGATGGTGTAGCAGCGGGCCGATTTGATCCCGCTCAGGCGTGCTTGCTTCGGCATATGTCCGTCACTCGCTCGCCTTGGTTTCGTTGCGCTTCAACCAGTCGCGCAGAGCCTCGATCCTGATCAGGCGGCGTGTGCCGATCTTGACGCTTTTCAGGTCGCCGGACGACAAGGCGGCGTAGAGCGTGGTCCGTCCGATGCTGCACAGGCGGGCCGCCTCATTGGGGGAAACGGCGAGTATTTGTGCGGCTTGGTTGATCAGTTCCGGCGTGTTCGTCATGGCTCATTCTCCTTTGCTAGAGCATGAGCGGACGGTGAGGGACGCGGGGCGGTTCAGAACAGGGGCGAGGTATTGACCCAGTTATGACCCAGCGCGGAATTTGGAGAGGTGGCGCTTTACGGTTTCGATTGATGGTGTTTTTGCGCTGGGATTCTGGACGGTGAAGGCAGCGCGAATCTCTCGACTTTCGGCATTCAACCCCGCAAGGGCGACTCCCGAATCCTGCCTGTCAGACATGATCGCCGCCAGCGCGGGACCTTGTTCGCTTGGCCGCCCGCCCGGGTTCCTGCGAGGCATTCCGACAAAGTCGGCGGGCGTGGCGAGTATGCGCAAAGCGCCGGTCTCATGATCCAACTCCGCCAGATCGTCCAGCCGAACCGCTTGCGAACCGGCAACGGGCAAGGTCCCTGCCGCCGTAACAGCCAACCGCCATTGCGTCCGAACCTCTCGGCTCAAGGCATCCGAAAAGCTTCGCGCATCTTCTTCGCTTTGCAACTTGGTGTGGAAATAGAACATCACCTCGCCAGCTTCGGCCTCCAGCGCACCGATTCGCCACGTCTGGCCATGAACAGGGGTCTGTTTGCGCCGCTTGCACCCCAAGGCCTCAGCCAAAGCGGCAACAATCCGCCCCGCATCGGGTCGTAGGGCTTGGACGCTCGGATAGTCCAAAACGACAACCCCAAGGTCGGGGCAGTGATACCCATAACTCCCACCCTCAAAGACAACCTGCGCAGAATGAGGCGCGTCGCACTCGTCACACACGACGGAAGAAACAACACGGGCCTCTCGAAAGAAACCATGGCGCAAGAGCGCAGCATAACCGGGCCGCCCGCGATAGTCCGATACAGCAGGTTTGCCGCCCGCCGCGATGATCTCACAAAGCAGGTCAAGCGCGTTCACTTAACGACCTCGAACAGATCGGCCTTGCTCGGAGGCGAGGCCAGCAGTTTCCAGCGCTCTAACAGGCCGAACACGAACTGCCGATCCGTCTCGGTCTTGTTTGGCAACGTCGTCGTGTTCGGCGCACTCAGATTTACCGTCAGCGTGCGCTTGCCCTTGCCGCCGCGCGCTTCAAGCATGATCCTAAGGGTTGCCGCGAGGATTTGCCATCCGCCCGCGCGCAAGGGTGAGGCCTGACCGAAGCGGCGGTCGAGGAAACCATAAAGCGTTTCGTCCTCGGCGCGCTTTTCAAAACGCGCGAAACCGCCATCCGAAGAGCGGAAGGACAAAGACGACACCTCGACCCGGTCGATGCCATCCGCCGGTTCGGTCTCAAATTGCGGGTCCGCGCGCAGCGTTTCCAAGAGAACATCTCGACGCGGCACTTCTACGGGCAATTCGGATTGCGGTGCAAAATGCGTGGCGAACATCTTGATATATTGCTCGCGAAAGGCCTTGCCGCCCTTGGCACATATCTCGACCACTCGCTCGTTCGGATCGGAGGCGAGGCCAACTTCCAGCACCTTTTGAACGGTCTTGCGCTCAAGACTTTTTTCGCCAAAGGACAATTCGCTTTGCGCGTACTCTTCAACGTATATCGTGGCCTGCGTCAGCGTGATTTCCCCGCCCGATGCCGGATCGATTCGGACTGATTGATACCAGTCGGCCTCACGCTTTCGGTGTTCGGTCAGGTCGAGAATAGCCACGGCATCAACAAGGAAAGCCTCGCGCGCGCTGGGCAAGTCAAGAACCCAAGGTTTGCCATCGTCGGGAAACTGAAACCGCGCCCATTGTCGCCCGCCGTTACGCCGCATCAGCGAGGCCTGCACGGCAACCCGGTCGATCATGCGCGGGTGATTCGTGGCCAGCATCAAAAGCACGTCCTGGACGCCCTCCAGCCCTTCCAGATCAATCCCTTGCCCCGCACAAACCTGCACCGCACCCATCATGCCGGTTTCATCTGCAATACTGGCGAGATGGTCCAATTCGGCCTTTACCGCATCCTGTTGCCGATCGGGCAATTCGGTCAACAGAGCCTTGATCGTCTCCACAAATGCGGTTCCGCGCCCTTCGCTCGTCCAATCGAAATCTTCGGGCGCATTGACTTGCCGCGCCTCCATGAACCGACGAAACCGATCGGAAGGCGCTTTCCGAATAAACCCGCTGAAAGATGCCATATCTTGTGCCCATATGGTTGCCCTCACGGAAATATAGTGGTCGTCTCGGTTTATCGCAAGTTCGGCAGGTTCAGGAGCGTTCGCAGTTGAGTTGTCACCTATTGGCCTCGGCCATCATGTTTGCGATGATCCTTGCATTGGTCTTATCTGCTCCCAAAAAACGTGCCGCTGACCATGGCGAAGTCTTCACTCCTGCGTTGATGGTGGGTGCCATGCTCGTTCTGGTGAAAGGCGAGACGGAGCGGATCGACGCGCGCTTCCTAGAACCGGCTTGCGGTAGCAGGAACTTCCTCGTTCCGGTGCTCCAGCGCAAGCTGGCGTCTGTGGAGGTGAAGTTCGGCAAGTCGGACTTCAAAAAACGGCACTATGCGCTTTTAGGCCGATGTACTGCTACGGGATCGAACTTTTGACCGACGACATCGAAGAGTTCCGCGCGAACATGCTCGAAGTCCTGGCGGAATACCTCTGCCGGACGCCCGAGGATGCGACTTACCGCGCGGCTTCGATTGTTTTTGCGGCCAACCTTTTCCATGGCGACGCATTGACCATGAAGAAGTCTCAAGGCAAACCGATCACCTTTGCCGAGTGGGGCTAAATCGGAAAGGGCGAGTTTTAGCGCCGCAATTCCCGGCTGGACGTCCTGACGAGCGTATCTGCTATCAACGCCAAAGTGCCGCTTTTTGCGGGCCTTGACAACCACGAGATATGCAAACCAACCAAGAAGTTTCCCGAAATCACAATTAGAAACCTCGCCGAACAATGCGGCCCCGCGCTCGAGGCCGCTGCATGAGCCAAACCGCATTTAGGTTAAGAGGGTAGAACCCGGACGTTCCGTCCTGCAATGCTAATCGGTTCAGTGTTGAAGTGTTCACGCCGCCCGAGTTCGCCATCCGGGTATTGGACGCGCTGGCGAAACAATGGGCGACGGATTAACGTGGCGCAAACAATTGGGTCAACTCGACAGTTAGGTTTTTTGATCCATGCACCAAGCTAGGAATGTACGTGCGAGAGATCACGAGACGTCTAATCAAAGGCCCTGAACCACAGATGCCAGAGCTGAAAACTCGCTTAGATCACATCCTAACACGGCAAGCCTACGGCATTGGCAGCACCGAGTTGACGGCCATATTGGCGCCGCGATCATACTATCTCTCGAAACACGCCATGCGTATCACACGCGGCTTCAATTCCGAAGTGGTCAATTTCTGGTTTGAGCGTGTTTAGTACAATTGGAGCTTTGTCGCACAAAACTCTTGCTGACCGGTCTTCCCCCTTCCCTGGATCCATTTATCCCACGGCTTTCGTGCCGGGTATGTGGAGCGCGGTATAACCGTTCTTGATGGCGATACGGACTTGGACCTCGGCGACCTGTCGGTCGACGTCGCGTACCATCAGCCACTGGCCCAGAAGTTTCATGCAGTGCATCTTCGTCTCAGCACCGATCCGGTGGTGATATCGGCTCCAGTTTCGCCAGATCGCGCTTCCAAGGTATTTCGATGCCCGGGGAGGGGCCTCATCGCGCGCGTGCCACTCGTTTTCACCCTCCACCTTGATGCCGGTTCTGTCGGCCAGTAGGTGCAGAGGGCCTCCGAGCCGCGAAACGGGATGTTCACAGCGAGTATTTTCTGACGACGCGATAGCGTGCTGAAATCCTGCACCGTCCAGTCCAGACCGACCAGTTTCACCACGCTATCAACGAAACCAGTCGTCTGACGCAATGCCATGCCTATAGGTACTTTCATCGTCAGGCATGTCTGAGCGGCGGGATTGCTTTAGGTCGGCTCACAGCCGCGCCTACCAGCGGGCGGTGCGTCCCAGAACTTCTCGGGACCGAACAAGATCGAAATTAAGTCCCGGCGGTTGCACGCTTCGTCATAGGCACGCTAGTTCGGGGTCTTGTAGGTCGAGGATATGTGTTTGGTCATGCGCATTAGCTACCATGCTAAATTCACGAAGTGAATCCCTCACCTGATTTGCGCAAAAGATCTCGCGGTTGGGATCAAAACGGAAAATACATCGTTTGTCGCTTGCACTGCCAGCCAGAGAATCCCGAACATAGCGACGACAGGGAATGCGATGCCAATGTGATCATCCAAGATTCAACAGCAACCTTGAGAGAGGAATAACTAGAACTATTGAATTATGCCGGTGCTGGTCGAGTTTCCAGCAATCGAAACCTCCATCGTATTGCCATCGCCAGTCTGCCATGCGGCAAATTTATTGGCGTGCCCAGAAATTGTTGTGATAACTTCACTAGCTGATCCCTCTTGTATTAGCGCATAATCATTATAATTTCCACTAACTGAAACTGTTGCTTTTAAAAGCTGGCCGCGCTGCGATATGAAAGCAGTTTTCTGCACTCCGGCCAAATCAAAGACTAGCGCTGCTGGGTTAGGATGCAACGCGTCAACAAATCGATCTGCATCCCTTCCGCCATTGAAAGACCCCAAAATATCTATGTCAAGGGCATTATTGAAACCAGATTGGCTAAAATAAGCTCTATTATATCGTCCGTTTGAGTGATATCTCAGAGCTTGGAACCCACCATATTGGACTGAGACAGCTTCGTTGTGCCCTCGGTAATGCACTCCACCCCCAACAATCATAATATCTGAGAAATTGTCATCACCTCTTTGAACAACCGCAAAATTGTTGTTTGTTAGCGTTAGATCGATGACTGCTTCATTTCTAGACCCCATTTGCTCAACAGAAGCTGATTGTTCAGCTTCAATAAAAGCTGATGCTACACCACCCTCCAAGAACCCAATGGAACCATTATTGTGCCCATACTGTCGAATTATTGAGCTGTTACTTTCTCCTACTTGTCGCAAGCTTGATACTCGATTGAGATTTCCAACTTGACTAATAATTGCGCTGTTTGCAGATCCTTCTTGAAATACTCCACCCGTGTTCGCAGCAACCTTCTGCTCCACAAGCGCATCCCCAACTAGAAAAAAATCAATATGATCGGATCCAACAATATTATTGCCGAACCCATATTTTCCAGATGATGTCGCCTGGTAGATCTCAACGAAATTCGGTTTGCCTAGTGAATTTACCTGTTGAATTTTTGAAATGACATTTCCCCGCACCCACTGCCGCCCACCCGTTATTGACGATTGAACCAAAAATGCACTATTTCCGTCTGATTGAAGTATACTGTTTGCAAATGAACCGTCCGCATCCTGACGAACCACCAGGATATTTCCATCACCAAGCTGAGCTACCCCAACATCATCAGTCGACCCAAAGAAGATTTTCTCTCCAGTTTGGCTCAAGCTCAAAAAATTGACATTGCCAATTTGACGAATCGGCGACCCAACGTACTGATTTCCACCAGCAAAATTTTCAGAGCCTTGCTGCTCCACTGTTTGCGAGTTTTCACTCCCTATCTGCAATAGAGATACATTATTTTGACCAGAAAGCGCGCCATCGGGGAGGAAAAACCCGCAGACCACGGCCGCACATGCGTTTAAGTACTGCTTAATCATTAACTGAAACCCTCACACACTCAGACCTTCCCCTACGAAAAGCTAGAAGAAGTCTAATTTGTTAACGATCTTTTAACTATTAGTTGATAAAGGCTCTGCTTTCAAGGCAAACTTGTCGCAGGAAACATGGTGATTCCCTACATCCGGCACGCAGTGTGCCGTCGACCGCCTTTTACCAAGAACAAATCGCGCTGATAGTATTTTGGCTAGGGTCAGGCTTCACAGCCCAAAGATGACGAGAGCCGCGAGGGGATGGCTGAGAGGAACACCTTGGGGCATCGACCATAGCGGGTGGCCACACGCCTCCAGTCCCTGAGCCTGCCGAACATGAGCTCGATGCGGTTTCGCGCTTGTTATCTCCGCTTGTCGTATTTGACCGGCGTCTTTCGTTTCTTCCGGCCTGGGATTCAGGCGCGTATCCTCCTGTCCTGCAACGCTTCTCTGAACCAGTCTGCGTCGTAGCCACGATCTCCGAGCAGCCATTTGACGTTTGGTAGGCCGCGGAGTAGTGCGCGCCGGTGTAATCGCTGACCTTTCCAGCGGTTACGAACAGGCCGATGGGCCGCCTCTGGGTGTCGCAGATGGCGCGCAAATTGGTGTTCATGCCGCCTTCAGTTCGACCGATCAGACGACCGCTGGCCCCCTTTTTGGCGGCCCTGCTGGTCGTCGTTCTATAAGCCACGAGAGATGTCGCGCCGATCATCACGGTCTTCTCTTCGCCTTGTCCGGCGGCCAGACCTGCCATCATCCGGGCGAAGATACCCTTCTCGCTCCAACGCTTCCATCTGCTGTAGAGTATTTTATACGGACCATACTCCTTCGGCGCACCCCGCCAACGCAAGCCATTATGGTTAATAAAGATAATCCCGCTCAAAACCCGACGGTCGTCGACCCGAGGCTTACCCTGAGGCTTGCCCATGGTCTTCGCTGCAGAGTGTCGGACGCCTCGGAGAGGTAATCTGCCGTGGCGGATCGTGCCTAGGTCCGAAATGCCGTCGTCTGTTTTGAGGCAACTGGCGGCCAATAATGGCAGTTGTGGGAGGCTCTGGAGGCAGAATAGGTTGTTGCCCGCCAAGTGCCGCCGGCACAGGTCAAGGCTTTTGCCCAAGGCCGTAGTACGCAGGCCAAGACAGACCGCATCGATGCGGAACTCATCGCCCGGTTCTTTGCCTTCCGGGCCGAGGCAGGTCGCGGGCGCCACGCAGAAAAGTTGCGCCGTATCAGAGGTTTGACGTCGAAACGCGCCCAGTTGGTCGAGATATGCAAACGGCTTCTGGCACAAATCCGCGCGCACCAGAAGCTGGGGGCCGCAAAGATGTCTGAGGACGCCGACAACGAATTGAAGAAGCGGATCGAATGTCTGATAAAGGAAATTGAAAACGGGATCACCCAGGCCTTCGGGAGCGACGATCATCTGACCAGGATGGCAATCGTCCTCCGCTCCATCCTGGGAGTCGGCCCGGTTGCTAGCACGATACTGATCGGAGAAATGCCAGAGATCGGCACTATCACAGGCGAAGCGGCCGCCGCCATCACCGGGTTGGCTCCCATAGCTCAAGACAGCGGAACACTTCCTGGAA
>NZ_JAFMPQ010000064.1 GCF_020667845.1 Cognatishimia sp. F0-27 | reverse complement strand
AGAGCCACCAGAGCCACCAGAGCCACCAGAGCCACCAGAGCCACCAGAGCCACCAGAGCCACCAGAGCCACCAGAGCCACCAGAGCCACCAGAGCATAAGTTCAAGTGATACATGGGGCAAGTCTTTGTATTGGAAATGATAGCCGGATCACGGCACGCTTCCAAGCATGACGCAGAACCGACTCACCTCACAGATGGACGCCTTGATCACCGGGATGGATGTCTGGCACTGCCAGCTTCCGGTCCGCTCGCGGCGCGATCACGGCATCGGCGCGGTGGTTGGCGATTGCGAGCTGGTCTTCCTGCGCCTGACGGCGGAGGACGGCAGCGTAGGCTGGGGAGAGGCCGCGCCATGGTCCGTCTTCACCGGCGTGCCCGAAGCCAGCTTCGCCGCGCTGGCGCGCCACCTGCGCCCGCTCGTGGTGGGACGCAGGCTTTCCGATCGTGCCGCCATCATGGCCGACGCCCAGCGCGCCGTGGCCCATTGCACGGAGGCCAAGGCTGCGCTTGAAACCGCGCTGCTCGATCTGACCGGGCGCCTCGCCGGATTGCCGGTCTGGATGCTTCTGGGCGGCGCTGCACAGCGGCGCATCCCGCTCTCCGTCTCGATCGCCAATCCCGATTTTGACGCCGATCTCGCGCTCATGGAGCGCCTTGCTGCCGACGGCATCCCGATGATCAAGCTCAAGGCGGGCTTTGCCGATCATGCCTTCGACATCATGCGCCTCGAACGCATCGCACAAACGTTTCCGCAATTCCGCTTGCGTGTCGACTACAACCAGGGGCTCGCGCCCGACGATGCCGAGGCCCGCGTGCGCGATGTCGCCAGCTTCGGACCGGACTTCATCGAACAGCCCGTCGCCGCACACCATTTCGCGCTGATGGCGCGGCTGCGCGCGGCCTGCACCGTGCCGCTTCTTGCCGACGAGTCCGTGTTTGGCCCCGAAGACATGGCCCGCGCCGCCGCCGAAGGCATCTGTGACGGCGTGTCGATCAAGATCATGAAATCCGGCGGTCTCACCCGTGCGCAGACCGTGGCCCGCATGGCCGCCGCCCACGGGCTCACGGCCTATGGCGGCGACATGTTCGAAACCGGTCTTGGCCATCTCGCCGGTGCCCATATGATCGCCGCCACGCCGGAAATCACGCTGGGCTGCGAATTCTATCAAGCGCGCTACTACCTCAACGAGGACGTGCTCGCAGAGCCCTTCCCCATCGAGGCCGGCCATGTCATCGTGCCGGAGACGCCCGGCCTCGGCGTCTCCCCCGATCCCGACCGCATCGACCGCCACGCCGTTGCAAGGAGCCCCTCATGACCGACCAACTGCGCCCCAAGACCGTCGCCATCATCGGCGCGGGCATCGTCGGGGTATCCACCGCGCTCTGGCTGCAGCGCGACGGGCATGACGTGATCCTGATCGACCGCAAGGGCCCCGGCGAGGGCGCCAGCCACGGCAATGGCGGCGTTCTGGCCTCCTGCGCGGTGGTGCCCGTGACGGTGCCGGGCCTTCTCGGCAAGGCGCCCAAGATGCTTTTCAGCCCGAACCAGCCGCTGTTCCTGCGCTGGTCCTACCTGCCCCGGCTTCTTCCGTGGCTGCGCAAATATCTCGCCCATGCCAATGCCGCAGACACGGCCCGCATCGCCCGGGCGCTCTTTCCCGTCATCGGCGACAGCCTTGCCGACCATCAGGCGCTGGCCGCCGGCACCGGGGCGGAGCGGTTCATAGTGCCGTCAGACTATTTCTACCTCTATGCATCCCGCGCGGCCTATGAGGGCGACGCCTTCGGCTGGGGGTTGCGGCGCGAGGCCGGTTTCACCTGGGAGGAAATGGAGCGCGCCGCCTTTGCCGCCTATGATCCCGCCTTTTCCGACGAGATCGGCTTTGCCGTGCGCATGGGCAATCATGGCCGGATCAGCGACCCCGGCGCCTATGTCAAGGCGCTGGCAAAACACGCAACCCAAAACGGCGCGCGGATCATCACCGCCGATGTGGAAGACCTCGTGCGCGACAACGGCACCGTCACCGGCGTGCGCGCGGGCGGAGAGACCATCCCCTGCGACGCCGCCGTCGTCGCCCTTGGCGCCTGGTCCGGCCCGCTCGCCGCAAAGCTCGGGCTCGCCGTGCCGCTGGAAACCGAACGCGGCTATCATCTGGAGCTTTGGGAACCGTCGGTCATGCCCCGCGCGCCGGTCATGGTCGCCTCGGGCAAATATGTCGCCACCCCGATGGACGGCCGTTTGCGCCTCGCCGGCGTCGTCGAATTCGGCGGTCTGGAGGCCTCTCCCTCACGGGCGCCCTTCGATCTGCTGCGCCGGGGCATCCGCGCCGCCATGCCCGGACTGACCTGGGCGCATGAGGTCGAATGGATGGGCCACCGGCCCGCCCCGGCCGATTCGATTCCCGTGATTGGCGCGGTGCCGGGGCTGAACGGCGCCTTTACCGGCTTCGGTCACCACCATGTGGGCCTCACCGGCGGCCCCAAAACCGGGCGTTTGCTGGCCCAGATGATCTCCGGGCGCACACCCAATGTTGACGTCAGCGTCTATTCCCCGGCACGCTTCTCCAAAGCCGCGTGAAAGACGGCTTGTTCAATCACCCACTTTGCAACCACAGACAGGGACCAAACCAATGAAAACACTGACCACGCTTCTCACGGCAACCGCGCTGACCGCCGTCTCGGCCTCCGCCGTTCTGGCCGAGAAATGGGACATGCCGCTGGCCTATTCCGCCTCCAATTTCCATTCGGTGACCGCGGCAGAGTTTGCCAAATGCGTGACCACCGGCACCGGTGGCGACATCGAGATCGCTACCCACCCGTCCGGCTCGCTCTTCCCCGGCGCCCAGATCAAGCGCGCGATCCAGACCGGCCAGGTGCCGATCGGCGAGCGTCTGCTGTCGGGTCACCAGAACGAGAATGCGCTGTTTGGCGTCGACTCGATCCCCTTCCTCGCAACCTCCTTTGACGATGCCGACAAGCTCTGGGAAGCCGCCAAGGAGCCGCTTTCGGAGCTTCTGGCCGAACAGAACCTGACCCTGCTCTACTCCGTGCCATGGCCGCCGCAGGGGCTCTATTTCCGCGATGAGGTGACGTCGGTTGCGGACATGGAAGGCATCAAGTTCCGCTCCTACAACAACGCCACATCGCGCCTTGCAGAGCTGACCGGCATGCTGCCCGTCACCATCGAAGCCGCTGAAATCAGCCAGGCTTTCGCCACCGGCGTGGCCGACAGCATGGTGTCCTCCGGGGCCACGGGCTACGACCGCAAGGTCTGGGAATCGCTGAACTATTTCTACGAGGTCGATGCCTGGCTGCCGCGCAACTACATCATGGTCAACTCCGAGGTCTGGGACGGCGTGTCGGACGCCAACAAGAACGTCATCACAGCCTGCGCCGAGCTTGCGGAATATGCGGGCACCTGGCGCTCCAAGGAATATACCGGCTTCACGCTGGCCGGTCTGCGCGCCGGTGGCATGACCGTCGAGAAAGCCTCCGAAACCATGGTCGGCGAGCTCAAGGAAATCGGTGAAACCATGACCGCAGAGTGGCTCGAAGCGGCGGGCGAACAGGGTCAGGCCATCGTCGATGCCTTCAAGGGCATGCAATAACCGCCCGGGTTGCACCCCGGATGCCGTGGCGGCCCGTCCGCCGCGGCGCTCCGGTCCGTGGCCACCGCTGTCGTGAGACCCTGCATGCGGTCCCTGCGCTGTGCGTGGTGGAACCGCGCCCTTGGTCAAAGCCCGGCGCGCTTGTCAGAGACCCACGCGTGGGTCCGAGACCGGCGCAAGGGCCCGAGACAGGCGCAAGGTTGCGAGACAAGCGCAAGGTTGCGACACCCGTGCAGGAGTTCGAACCCTGTGCAGCGGTGCCGCATCGGCCCAAGGGTCGGAACCGGTGCCAAGGGTCGGAACCCGCGCCAAGTGTCGGAACCCGAGCCAAGGATCCCAACCCGGCCCATGCCCCGAAACACGCGAAAAAGCGCTCAAACCCCGCCACCCGGCCCCCTGATGCGCTCTTTCGCCGCCGCACCCCATCGTCCCCGTCGATACGTTCGCGAAAGGCCCCCCAGCCATGTCCGCAATTCGCAAAGGGCTTGACGCCCTCTACCTCGTCTCCGGCGTGCTGTCCGCGCTCTGCCTGATCGCCATCCTGAGCCTCATCGTGCTGCAGATGCTGGCCCGTTGGACCGGCGAGGTCTTTCCCGGCGCGCCGGAATATGCCTCCTACGCCATGGCCGCGGCGTCGTTTCTGGCCTTTGCCAACGCGCTCGGGCGCGGTGCCCATATCCGCGTGTCGATCCTGCTCAACGCGGTGCCCGGCAAGCTGAAATATGTCATGGAGCTGTGGTGCTTCGGGCTTGGCGGAGTGATTTCGGCCTATTTCACCTATCACGCCTACCAGTTCGTCTATTTCTCATGGCGGTTCAAGGACATCAGCCAGGGCCAGGACGCGACCCTGCTGTGGATCCCGCAATCGGTCATGGTGATCGGCGGCGGGCTGCTGACCATCTGTTTCGTCGACAATCTGGTGCATCTCATCCTGCGGGGAGAACACCGCGTGGTGCGCGACACCATCGAAAGCCATGCGGAGTAAACGGACATGACCATTGTAGGCATCACTCTCACCCTCGTTGCCGTGCTCTTCCTGCTGCTCGGCTCCGGGCTGTGGGTCGGGCTTTCCCTTGTCAGCGCGGCGTGGTTCGCGTCCGAGTTCCTGACCACCAAGAACCTCCAGACCGGCACCAACATGGTTTCCGAGATCTGGTCTTCTTCGTCCTCATGGACGCTGACCGCGCTGCCCATGTTCATCTGGATGGGCGAGATCCTGTTCCGCACCCGGCTGTCGGAGGACATGTTCCGCGGCCTCTCGCCCTGGCTCGCGCGGCTGCCGGGCGGGCTGGTGCATACCAATATCGTGGGCTGCACGGTCTTTGCGGCGGTGTCGGGCTCGTCGGCCGCCACCCTGACCACCGTCGGCAAGATGTCGATCCCCGAATTGCGGGCGCGCAACTACCCCGAAAACATGGTGATCGGCACGCTTGCCGGGGCGGCGACGCTGGGCTTGATGATCCCCCCGTCGCTGGCGCTCATCGTCTACGGGGTCACAGTCAATGAATCCATTACCAAGCTGTTCTTTGCCGGCGTGATGCCCGGCATCATCCTTGCGACGATGTTCATGGCCTATGTGGCGATCGTCTCCAAGACCTCCAGCAAGTGGAACCCCACGGTCGAAACCGGGATGAGCCTCGCCGACAAGCTCAAGAATTCGCGCTTCCTGATCCCGGTCTTTGTGCTGATCATCGTGGTGATCGGTTCGATGTATCTCGGCTACGCCACCGCGACCGAAGCCTCGGCCATCGGTGTGCTCGGCGCGCTGGCGCTGGCCGCGTCGCAAGGCTCGCTGACCCGCGCCACCTTCACCGCTTCGCTGATGGGGGCGATGCGCACCTCGGCGATGATCGCGCTGATCCTTGCGGGCGCGGCCTTCCTCAAGCAAGCCATGGGCTTCACCGGGATCCCGCGGGCGTTGGCCGACTGGATCGCGCTGCTGGAGCTGTCGCGCTTCCAGCTTCTGATGGCCTTGCTCGTGTTCTACATCATCCTCGGCATGTTCCTTGACGGGATCTCCGCGGTGGTGCTGACCATGGCCGTTGTCGAACCGATGGTGCGCGAAGCAGGGATCGACCTGATCTGGTTCGGGATTTTCGTGGTGGTCGTGGTCGAGATGGCCCAGATCACCCCGCCTATCGGGTTCAACCTGTTTGTGCTGCAAGGCATGACCAATCACGAAATGGGGTATATCGCCAAATCCGCGATCCCGATGTTCCTGATCATGGTGCTGATGGTCTTTGTCCTGATCGCGGTGCCCGAGCTGGCCACATGGTTGCCGGACAATATCCGACAAGGCCCCGGAGGCTGAGGCGGGATGTCCCGCTCCGGAGGACCGGCATGAGTGACGCCCCACCCTGCCTGGGGGCGGGCGGTCCGGTCATGCGTCTGCCTGCCGTCGCCACCCGGCGCGCCCCCCTGCGCCGCGCCCACGCCCGCGTCCCGCGCGGCCCCATCTGCGCGCCCGGCACGCCGTGATGATCACCGACCCGCTACGCTTTGCGGCGCGCCACGCGCGCTATGTGCTGGTCGCCGGGCTTGTGGTCGGGCTCGCCGCGCCCGGTCTCGCAGAGGTGATGCGGCCCTGGTTGCCGCATCTGGTGGTGGCGCTGCTCTTCGTGTCGGTGCTGCGCATGGCCCCGCGGGCCATCCTCGGCGCGCTTCCCGCCTTGCCGCGGGTTGCAGGCACCGCCCTTGCCCTGCAACTGGCCGCGCCGCTTGTGATCCTCGGTCTGGCAAGCCTGCTGGGTCAGGCCAGCCACCCGGTTGCGCTCGCGCTGATCCTGATGACGGCCGCGCCCTCCATCGTCGGCAGCCCCAACATCACCGCCCTGCTCGGCGCGGCTCCGGAATACGCGATGCGGCTGATGGTTGTGGGCACACTGCTCATGCCCTTCACGATCCTGCCGGTCTTTGCCCTCGCGCCTGCGTTGGACGGTGCGGGCGCCGTAACCCAGGCCTCCCTCGTCCTTGTCGCCACGATCGGCGTCACGGCGCTTTGTGCCATGGCCACCCGCCGTCTGGTCTTCCGCACGCCTGCACCGGCCACGGTCGAGCGGCTCGACGGGCTCTCCGCCCTTGCGCTCGCCGTCTTCGTCGTGGCGCTCATGCCCCAGGTCAGCGCGCTCGCCCTTGCCGACCCCATGGCCCTGCTTGGCTGGGCCGCGCTTGCCTTCGCCGCCAATCTCGGGGCCCAATTCACCCTGTGGCGCGCCACACGCCACCGCCTGCCGCATGACACCGCGCTCCCGCTCTCGCTCATCGCGGGCAACCGGAATGTCGCCCTGTTTCTGGTCTCGCTCCCGGCGGAAACGACCGCCCCGGTCATGGCCTTCATCGGCTGTTACCAACTGCCGATGTATCTCACCCCGATCCTGATGCGCGGCGTCTATCGCCGCTGACCCCTTCGGACCCGCGCGCCCTTTTCAAGACAAACAATCCTTGGCGTCTCACCGAAACGCCGCATGCACCTGCCCCACATCACGCTCCGCATGGGGTCACATTCGGTGGCTCACCCATCCGCAACATGCGCCTGACCCACGTCTCTCTCCACACGGGGGCGCGCTTGGTTTCCTGCGCAACCGCCACACGCCCCGAACATCCGCACCGATCCCCGCAAGCCAGATCTCCCAACCCGCAGCGCTCCAAACCGGACCTCCCCACGCGATCCATGCCCAGCCCGGTCCACGCCAATCCCGATCCATGCCAAGCCCGGTCCACAGCCCCGAGCCCCCGGACACGCATGGGCCTTCGCATTGGCGCGCGCGCGCTCCAAACACCGGCCGATCCCCGCGTCCCCTTACCCTCGCGCAACAAAAAAGGCGCGCCAGTCTCCCGGCGCGCCTCTGAAGCTCGGATGGCGTCCGTTCACTCCATCGACATCGAGGCGATGAAATCGTCCACTTCGGTCAGCGACAGGTATTCGACCTCGTCGATCCCCGTCTCGCCAAATTTCCACACCACCGCCGGCGCAGACACATCGCCGTTGACGTCGAAGCGCACATTGCCCGTGGCGCCCTGGTACATCACAGAGCCCCCGGCAGCGAACACCTCGCGCGCCTGCGCAAAGCCCGCCGCATCGGCGGTGATCGGCGTGCCGTCCGGGTCCGTCACCCGCGACACGGCCGCCGCGATTGCGGCGCCATCGGCATCCTTGCCCGCCGCTTCCATCGCCAGAAGCGCGATCATCGCCGCGTCATAGCTGTTGGCAAGGCCGGGCCCGTTCGGCTCGCTGTCAAACCGGGCCTTGTACATCTCGACAAACGTATCTGCACTCGCAACCCGGGGCGACGCCGTGTCGGTGCCGAGCGCGTTGCCAAGATACTGCATGCCGACATTGTCGCGGAACTCGTCCGATTTCAGCGAATTGGCGAGGATCATGTTCTGCGTCCCGCCAAGCGACAGCCATTCGCGCACCGCGGCCGTGCCCTCCACCGGGTAAAGCGCGAGATACACCGCGTCCGGGTTCCCGGCGAGCGCATCCGTGACTTCCGCCCGGAACGACGGCTGGCCGTCATTGATCGCCACCTGCGCGGTGACCTCGATGCCCAGCGCTTCGAAATCCGCCGCGATCAGCTTGCCGAGATCCTGCCCCCAATCGTCGTTCTTGTAGAGGATCGCGACGCTTTCATAGCCCTGATCCTTGGCGATCTTGGCGCCCACGGCGGATTGCACGCCGGTGGTGGCAAAGGTCCGGAACCACAGCCCGTTGAACTTGCCCTCCTCGGCGGCGGTGGTGAAAGCGGTCGAGGACGAGCAGCACGACATCTGCATCACACCCGACGGCACCGTGACCGAAGACAGGATCGGCATCGACACGCCCGAACTCACAGCGCCCAGAAGCAGCTTCACCCCGTCAAGATCAACCAGCGCCTTGGCCGCGTCCACGCCCACCTTGGGATCGACCTGGCTGTCGCGCAGCACCATCTCGATCTTGCAGCCCTGAACGCCGCCCGCCTTGTTGACCTGATCGACCACAAACTGCGCAGTCTCCGCAATCGGACGGCCCCAATCGACGGAGGTCGGCAGAACCGCCCCGATCTTCGTGGTGCACTCCTGCGCCGCCGCGGCCCCGCCCATCAGCGACAGCCCCAGCGCGGTGCCAAGGCCAAGCAGCCCCTTGATCCGTATCGTCATCGTCTTTTCTCCCTGCATTTGCGTTGTTGTTCCGGATTGATGAATACTGTCTGAAAGATCGCGCCCTGTCTCGCGGGCCGTCGGTTTTTTCCACGCTGCCCGCGCAAGCCCCCTTACGACGCCCGTTTCGACGACTGTGACACGACGAGCCGCTCCGGGAAAAGCCCCTGCGGGCGCCACATCAGCATGCCGACAATCACAAACCCGATCAGAACCCACTGGATCGACCCGGTGTAAAGCTGCGCCTCGATGGGGGCAAAACGCGACAAGGCCCAACCCGAGGCGGTCCACGCCCCCCAGATAAGGAACGCCCCCATGATCGCACCGCGATTGTTGCCCGCCCCGCCGACGATGAGCATCGCCCAGATCTGAAAGGTCAGGATCGGCAAGACGTCCTGCGGGCTGACAAAGGCGTAGAACGTGCCGTAAAGCCCGCCCGCAAGCCCCATGATCACGGCCCCCGTGACAAAGGCCACAAGCCGCACCCGCGCCGGGCTCTTGCCAAGCGAGCGTGCCGCGTCCTCATCCTCCCGGATCGCGCGCAACAACCGCCCGAAAGGCGACGCACCCAGCCGCTCCAGGAACAGGTAGACGGCAATCAGACAGGCCAGCACAAACACCAGAAACACGATGTTATAGACAAACCCGTCGCCCAGCGCCGCCCGCAAGGGCCGCTCGAACCCGCGCACCCCGCGCGCGCCCCCTGCCAGCCATTCCGCGTTGCGCATCAGGTTCTCGAAAGCCACCGCCACGCCAAAAGTCGAGATCGCGAGATAATCGTGCCGGAGCCGCAGCGTCAGCGCTCCCACCAGCCAGGCCAGCAACCCCGCCGCCGCCATCCCGCCCAGAAGGGCAAGCGGGTACAACACCCCGTAGCCACCAAGATGCGCCTCCTGCGGCGTCCCCCCGAGGATCAGCGTGCCGTAAGCCCCGGCGCCAAAAAACGCGACCACCCCGCCATTGAACAGCCCGGTATTGCCCCAATGCAGGTTCAGCCCAAGCACGGCAATCGCGAGGATCGACGCCACGGTGGAGAAAAACACCAGATAGGAAATCACCCCGATCATGCAGCCACTCCCACCGGGACGCCAAACCATCCGACCCCCGACCCGACCTGGCCTTTCTTTGGGCCCCAAATATCCCGGGGGTCCGGGGGCAGCGCCCCC
>NZ_JAFMPQ010000063.1 GCF_020667845.1 Cognatishimia sp. F0-27 | reverse complement strand
TGCGCGTCGCTCAGCCAGAAAAGATCAGACATGTTTACCGCTCGTTTTCGAACGCTGAATCATATCGTTCAACAGAAATCAATGGGTCCTGAGCCTTCTGTATCTCGCCTTTACTAATCTTACCCCGTCAGCGACCTTAGCCAAGGTCGCTGACGGGGCGCTGTTTGGCGTCTGAGCCTTGTGGGTTTGACCACGTTTCCTAGCGAGCAAGCACCGTCCCTCTTCCTCGTCTCGAACAGTTGAATGCGGCCGGTCAGGACCGCGGAGCAGAAGGAAGAGAGTATGAACATGGTATCACGGGCACGGATCATCGGCATAGATATCAACCGCGACTAGCTGGACATGCATTGCCTGCCGAATGGCAAGCGGCTGCGATTCCCAAACACGGAGAAGGGGCATGAGCAGCTCATTCATCTGGCTCGACCGGTCGACGCATTGGTTTGCTTCGAAGCGACCGGAGGTCAGGAATGGCGACTGTGGGCAGCCCTTGACGCTGCCGCGGTCGCGACGCGGCAATTGCCTCCCGCTCAAATTAAGGCATTTGCGGCCAGCCTAGGCACACGCGCCAAGACAGACAGGATTGACGCGGAGCTCATTGCGCGGTTCATGGCTCTCCGTCCTGAGGCGGGACGAAGCCTGCCACATGAAAAGCTGCGCCTTCTCAGGGCATTGACCTCAAAGCGTGGGCAGCTTTTCGAGACACGCAACCGCCTCCTTGCGCAAATCAAGGCCCACGAGGAGCCTGGCTCGGCGGGTACGTTCGCGTCGATGGATGGCGACCTCAAAGCCCTACTAAATCGTCAGATTGCAGAGCTGGAGGAGCGGATTGAACAGTCCATCGTCTCGGATGACGATTTGGCTTCTACCGCCGAAATCCTGCGTTCGGTTCCTGGGATCGGTCCGGTCGTCAGCACCATGTTGATTGCTGAGATGCCCGAGCTGGGTCACCTCTCGGGCGAACAAGCCGCCGCGCTTACGGGTCTTGCACCTATCGCGCATGACAGCGGTGCCCTTCGTGGGAAGCGTGCCATTGGCGGAGGGAGACGGCTATTGCGCCATGTTCTATTCCAAGCCGCTCTCGTCGCCAGCCACCACAATCCAGTTCTCAAAACCTTCGCAGATCGCCTGCGCGCTGCTGGAAAACCCCATAAAGTGGTCATAACCGCCGTCGCCAGAAAACTTGTCTTAATAGCGAATGCGCTTTGCAGATCACGTCACAAGTGGACCCGTCTGGCAGCCTGAGAAATACAGTTGCTAGTGTTGTAGTGGCTGCGCCATTTGCCGACTGTTTCACAGACATGGTCGTCAACTTTGAGCGCAATTGGTTCGGGCGCAACGGACGACGGGATCCGAAGCACTGGAGTCTCAGGCATTCGTCCTGCAGGCGGTCATCAATAAACCAAGCTCTCCACGAAGGCTTTCGGCATGGTCTTGCCGGATTCATTGAAGCGCGTACGCACGTCTGTCCGCTCTCATCAGTCGAAAATGGCTTTGCAGGTACCTGCCGGTCTGTTGTCGAGTGTGATCTCCCCGGAGAAGCCCATGCCAATTATCGGTTCGCGGCAGCCCGGATACAGGGAAAGGGTCAAGTGTTGGGTGTTCTCCAGCTGCGATCAATTTTTAATTTACCAAAATTTAATAAATCCCATTTAACCATAAGTTACAAAAAACTAAAAACTGAGTTGAGCAGTGACTTGCAAGAAACCAAGATTCTTCCTCGTCGAAGGAAACGAAATCCGTCGTACGCGCCTCTCACGAATGGTTGAGGAGGCGCCCCAAGCTCCGTTGCCTATCGGCTTTCCTTCGTTCTTTGAGGCCTCACAAAGTCTTTTTCGAATTACCGGAAGCGATTTCCCTGACGCGATCATAATAAGTAATAATTTCGATGATGCGTTGTACCGGCAGATTTTGCAGTACTTTAATGCTAGGCGCGAACTATTTGGTATTCCGCTCGTAATATTCAAACCAAGTGGTATCTACGATACTTGGCTAGCTGATTCACCCATTCTTTTAGGTGTACAAGAATTATCTGAGGATCACGACGAAGCTCAGGATTTGATTGATCATGTCGTTGACAGCCTAGCGCGAAGCCAAGTGGCGACGTCATTACGACAAGACGCAGCTGCCTGAGAAGTAATATGCTAAGAGGTTTCAAGACTTTCTGCACAGAGAGATTTGCGTAGTCTCACAGTGAGTAACAGATGCTAGTTCGGCATTTTTAGACTAGCTTAAAGTAACTCTAAGCACAGGCTCGTTTGTGAATTGAGTGCGCTTGAATAGCGTAAGTCACGGCGTCTATCAAGTCTTGTCGTCGCACCGGCTTGGTGAGATGCATATCATGGATTTCGCTTTTTTCTCCCGATTTTTTTGCTCTCGGGTAACCTGACATTTGGACAATACCTAGCTCTGGGCATAGATCGCGCAAAGCGCGGACAAGCTCGGTCCCATCCAACTCCCCTGGTAGAACACGATCAAGAATGGCAACCTGCATACCGCCTCCAGTCTGGATCAACTTGACGGCCTCATATCCATTTGATGCAGTGATTACGGTGATTCCCTCTCGTTCCAAAAGCTTTTTTAGGACTTCCCTCACAGGTGCATCGTCTTCGACCAAAAGGACTTTGAACATGTGTATGTGACCCCTCTAGGTTGCGGTAAGAGTTTGCGCTGGCTTGGTTACCATCCGGTTAATCGGCGGAGTGTATTGTAGTTTTGTTGCCGAGCGTCAAACTCTGATCTTTCGCTCGAAGCTAAGCGAGTAAGGTGGACGCGGCAATAGGTTGAGCTCGCGTGTTCTGGCATACTTGCAGGATGTCGTTGAACGTGAACGCAATAGCTTCGTTGGGTCGCTTTGGAATAGCCTCCTGAAAGTGGTCCACCAACTGGGATAGGTTTGTCCCGCAATTGGAGGATCAGCGTTGGCTGGAAAACGAGAAAAGCCGCAAGAGACTGTATCGAAGCTTCGGCAGGTCGAGGTGTTGCAAGGGCAAGGCGCATGACTGCCCAGGCGGTGCGCCAGATCGGCGTGACCCAGCAGACATTTTATCGATGGCGTAAGCTTTATGGCCGGATGCAGCGATCGCAGCTTGTCCGGCTGAAAGAGCTTGAGAAAGAGAACCAACGGCTGCGGCGCGCGGTGTCCGATCTCACCTTGGACAAGCTGATCCTGACCGAGACGGCAAAAGGGAAACTTCTAAGCTCTTCACGTCGCCGCAAGTGCATCGACCATGTGCGGCAGGCGCTTGGTGTACTTGAGCGCCGCGCCTGCCGGAGGATGCCTGATCTTGTCAGCCACAAGTTTGCAAAACAGCGAATGAGCCCCCCAGAGTTCGTCGGCAGATTACCACGTCACCGCTCCGTTTTCTGAAGCGCGACCCACGCAGCGCAACAGAAATCAATGCACCCTGCCCCTAGCCTCGAGCGCTTTTCGTATCGCTGCAAGCAGGTCGGCGCGCCGCACTGGTTTCATCAATCGTATGTCCTGCGGGCGCAGACCATTGCCATGCACAGTTGCCTCACTTGAATAGCCAGACATGAACACTACCGGCAGTTGGGGGTAGCGGCTGCGCAAGGTGCGAGCTAGGTGCGTCCCCTGCAGGTCGCCGGGCATAACAATGTCGGTGACTAATAGGTCAAAATTCGGGTCGTCATCCCAGGTTCGGAGTGCCTCGTCGCCAGAACGCGCTGAGGCAATCTCATAGCCAGCCTTTTTCAGCGTTGTGGTGATCACTTCCAAAACTGATTCCTCGTCTTCGACGACGAAAACCCGTGCGGAGATTCCAACTGCGGATTGAGCGTCAGCATTCTTCCGATGAGTTTCACCCTTTTTCTTGTTGACCGCCTTGAAATAGAGCTTGAAAGTCGTTCCCACACCCTCTTCGGAGTAGACGCGAACTGTCCCCCCGGATTGCTTCAGGAAGCCTTGGACCATCGATAATCCCAAACCAGAACCCATCCCGACAGGTTTCGTTGTGAAGAACGGATCAAAGATCTGAGCTATGTTATCTTTTGAGATGCCTTCGCCGGTATCGCTGACGGCAAGCATCACGTAACGCCCGGGTTCAACATCTTCACCGCGGAGCTCATTGTATTCATCATCAATGCGCACGTTGGAGGTCTCAATCGTCATCTTACCGCCCAGGGGCATCGCGTCTTTTGCGTTCAGGATTAGGTTCAGCAGGGCATTTTGGGTGAGACTTGGATCAGCTGTGGCCCGCCAGAGTCCCGCCAACAGCGAAATCTCCACGTCGATGTTCTCAGGGATTACTCGTGACGACCAACTCTTTGTCTCTCTAACCATCTGATTTATGTCGAAGACTGCCGGTTCAAGCGATGCTTGGCGGGCAAAACTCAAAAGGCTCTTCGTCAGATCAGCGCCTCGATGGGTCGCCGACTTTGCGGCCTCGATAAAACCTTTGATCTCCGTGGGATCCTCGGATTCGTCGACCAATTCGAGATTGCCGAGAATAACGGCAAGTAGGTTGTTGAAATCGTGGGCAACACCACCGGTCAGCTGTCCTATGGACTCCATCTTCTGTGCCTGAAGTAACCGCTCATTGCTTGAGCGAAGCTCCTCCAGGGCCTCTTCACGAACTAATGCCATCTTGTTCAGAGCCTCGACGACAGATTGGACCTCATTGGACTTTGCATCGATCCTCGCAAATTCACTTTTGCCCATACCGTACTGGGCAACCGCAGTTGAAACCGTGGAAAGGTCGCGAGTGAGTGTGCGCCCCAGCCAGAAAGCCACGAAAACAGTGATGCCAACCAGCATTGCTGCCAACAAAAGCGATTGACGCCTCGCTTCTGCTAGAGACCCCTCCATCATTTCCTGCGAGAAACCAAGAACTGCAAGGCCAAGTGCCTCTCCATTGCTTCTCACTTCCTCCGAAACGATCAGGACACCGTTTTGTGAGCCGTGAGCATCGGTGACCTCGGAGAAAGTGCCTGTAGCTGAGACTGGGCCCTGACTAGCGGCCAGCAGTCCATCTGCGTCGTAGATCGCTACGAACAGAAGTTCTTCGTACGACATTGATCGTTGCAAGTATTCATCGAGTCGCGCGTAATCCAGCTCGAATAGAAACCTGGCTGACGTCGCAGCAACTTGCGCTGCTAGATTTACAGCCATGTCATGAAGGCGATGTTCGTAGCTGTGTCGAAAGTTGCTGG
Source organism: Cognatishimia sp. F0-27 (assembly GCF_020667845.1). Lineage (GTDB taxonomy): Bacteria > Pseudomonadota > Alphaproteobacteria > Rhodobacterales > Rhodobacteraceae > JAFMPQ01. The sequence continues at coordinate 4,833 of NZ_JAFMPQ010000063.1, read as the reverse complement.
TGCCGTTCCAAACGATGATGGTCAGCAAAACGATTTGGACGACCACGAGAGCGAAGCCAAATTGGAAACGGAGTGATCTCAGCATTCAGTTTTCCAGAGCCCTCAATCTGTCAGCCATAGACTCTGCCGCCCAGTCCAAAGCATCATATTTGTCCAGTCTTACCGGCGCGAGGCCGGGCCACCCCATACTTTGGAACACATCGACGCTCTCTTCTCTATCCATGAACTCAATGAAAAACTGAAGTATCCTATCGGCGAGGTCAGAATCCATGCCGGTCGACACGCTGATTGCGGGCGGAGGAGCCCTTTCCGTTTCAGCGATTATCCGAATGCTGTCGCGCATTTGCCGAGGTGCGGAGCGGACGATCGGTGACATGATTATGGAGGCATCGACCTGACCTCGGACGATCGTCGCCAAGGCTGCACTCTGGCTTGGCACATACACCACCTCAATGTCTGTACTGGGGTCAATCCCAGCTTCCGCCAAACGTCGAAACCCCAGTCCGGTCGAATACGCCAGCAAATCCGCCGTCGCAACTCTCGCCCGCCCCCGAAGGTCTTCCAACTCATAGTAGGAACTGCGTGAGTCGACCGCTATCACGGCGAAGATTCCTGGACCATCCATTTGCACTATCGGCCGATAAAGGTCTCGCTCGCGAATAAATTGAACTATGTCACCGCCAGTCAGGATAAGGTCATAAGCATCTCCCTCGAAGACGCGCCGTATAAACGTCTCATAGTCAGGTGCACCACGAATTCGAGCGACGACCCCGAGATCCCTTTCCATCGCCTCAACCAAAGGACCGAAGTCCGACAGCACGCGCTCCGGGCTCCTTGCTGGAACAATGCCGAACACCAGTGGGTCTTCCGCTGTTCCGTCCCCTGCTAGCGCTGGCACGCACCAGATCACCATGAAGAATGAGCAAATCGACTTTATCGTGCGTTCAAGCACCTTCAATACCCTCCTCTACCGTCAGGCTTCTGTCTTGCGGATCAACATGCAGGGAACCCGGCACCCTGTCCACTAACCACCACACGCCCTTAGTAACTGAATCTGTCAGGTGGCCAAGTCGGCCCATTTTTGGCGGTTTTTACATAGCGCGTTCGCGATTATCACCAGCTTTCTGGCGACCGCAGTGATGATGATTTTATGCGGTTTGCCGACTGTCCGTCGTCAGAGTTTTTCTGACTTATTGGGCCGCTTTGTATCGGAGGCTCAGGTCCGATTTCTGTTTGAGTTTAGGCGGCAGCGGCTTGGTGCTGCAAGCGGCGTTTTCGGAATGTCTGTTCCTTGATCTCCTCTCTCATTTTCAGGATCTTCGCGCCGCGCCCGCGGTAGACGTCGGAGGCGTGCCCCCATCGGGTGGTCCGGTTTGATTGTTAGTGCATCGTCGGCCTGTGGTCTATTGGAACGATGCGTTGCGGCGCAGGTGGGCGGTAGCCCAGTGCGCCAGTAAACATCGTGCCATTGGAACAAAGGCCCACGAAGCACCAACACTTAAACCGCACCACCTAATGGGGGCACGCCATAGTCGGCGCGCCATGCCGCAATCATGCGGCAGGCATGGCGCAATGACGGGAACAAATGTTCGTTGAGGCACTCCTCACGCATCCGTCCGTTGAAGCTTTCGACCAGACCATTCTGCATGGGTTTTCCGGGTGCGATGCAGTGCCATCCAACTTTGCGGTCCTCCTGCTGTTTGAGCATCGCGTTGGACGTCAGCTCGGGGCCATAGCACGTCGGGAAGAAGCGCTGTTTTGAGGTTATGGCCGCGCGCGCAGCCCCCAAATAGCGCAGCGTGTGGCCATAACCGTGTCTCAGGTCTCAACAGTGGTTTTGCACGACCACACCGCTGAGGAGACCGGCTATGACCGCCACCCATTCTATCGCGCCGACCTTGCTGGTCGCCATCGACATTTCCAAGCATCGCCACGCGGTGCTGATCGGCATCCCAGACAAGACACGCCGCCGCCGCTTGACGATTATGAATACACTGGAAGACTTTCAGCGCCTGTCCGCAGTCCTCTCCAGCTACAACTTGCCGGTTCGGATCGGGTTCGAGGCGACCGGCAACTATCACCGCACGTTGGTGCATCATCTCGGCCATGCCGGGTTCGACCTGAAGCTTGTCCCCTCCGTCGGCCTGGCTCGCACGCGTGAAGCGTTGCACAACAGTTGGGATAAGAACGACCCCAAGGACGCACAGGTCATCTTGCACATGCTGGAGATCGGCGCTGTGCAATTCTTTCACGACCCGCTGGCGGCGGGCACGGCCGACATCCAAGAACTATCAAAGAACCACGAGATCGTCTCACGCTCGAAGACCGAGCTGTGGCACCGCATCCTGACGCATTACCTGCCACTGTACTTTCCCGAGGCCGAGCGCTTTCACCGAAGTTCGCGCACCGACTGGTTTCTTGCCTTCCTTGAGAAGTACCCATCGCCACACATGATCTCGGCCATCGGCCGGGAAGCCTTCATTGCTAATGCCTGGGAGGTCGTTGGTCGGAAGGTGTCCAAAGAACAATTGCTTTCAGATGTTTATGCGACGGCCGTTAGTTCGGTTGGTCTTCCAATCCACCCGGATTCCGACGCGGTCCGCATGTTCCGCCTTGTTCTTGCAGAGGGCTGCAGCCTGATCCGACAACGAGATGTGATCGAAGCGCGAGCCGTCGAGTTGCTGGCGGACCTGCCCGACTATCAGCTGCTGACGAGCATTCCCGGCATCGGCCCGATCAACGCCATGACCATCCTGGCCGAGGCCGGTGACTTGCGTCGGTTTCAGCATCATCGGCAGTTCCTGAAGTTCTGCGGCATGGATCTCGCCACCGTGCAGTCCGGCATGTTCCGCGGTCAGAGCCGCATCTCGAAGTACGGCAATGCCCGGCTGCGGCGCACGCTCTGGATGGCAGGACAGACCGCCGTGCTGAAGCGGACCAACAGCTTCCGGGACAAGTTCGAACGCTACATCTCGAAGGACCGACACAACGCCCATCTGCGTCGCAAGGCTTAGGGGCAATCGCGGCCAAGATGGCGCGCACCGTACACGCCGTGGTCAAACACGGCGAACCCTATCGCCCCTTCTTTGAGGGGGTGAGTCCAGGCGGAAGGACCTCTCTCTGACTGAGCCGTGGAGGCAGATATCTGACCTCGTAGATAATGTTTGGGCCTTCTGCTTGGGATTTGGGATCTCGTATTGAGGACGGTTAGGGCCGCCATCGCGCGTACCCTGTGTTTGCTATGGAAGAGATCATTTCTTGACGGCAGAGCCCGTCTGGGCAACTTTATCAAGGTATCCGGTTACCGGATGCCAATCGACCTGCTGACATAAACAGCCGAAATTTCCCGACATAGGACGTTGTCCGAGACCACCATGCAGGGATAGCCACGGAACTTAGCGATCCGGTCCAGCTCGCAGACGACACGCGCGCCGCCGATGGATGTGTCAACGACGGCTGCCAAGCATTCCCGGCTGAAGTCATCGATGACGTTCAGCACGCGGAACCGACGGCCAACTTGGCGTCTTGGCCATCGTCTCCAAGACCAAAATCCCCTGACTGCTCCGTCATGCTTTCGAGGAAGCTTCTGAACACAATCGTAGGGGGGTGCATTTGGGAACGCCTATCACCCCGTAACAAGGGGCAATTTTGCACGCCGTTCCACTCTGAACACGGGTTAAGCTTCTGTTAACATGGATTAAGCTACGATATTCCGGGCTCATCGTAGGCCATCAGGCACAAAGGAGGATACCATGGATACATCATACACTGTTGATCGGTCTAATCGTATCATGTCTGTAGGCGGCAATTGGGACGCGTTTGCGTGTGAAAATGGAGGGCAATCTGCAGTTGCCCAAAACGTAATCGGCGGCATACTCTTTGATTTTGTGGAGGGCTTCGACACCGCTAGCGTTCTGAATGCTGTCTTATTCTCGGTCCGCAGCAAGCAGAGACCTTGCATCACCACATACCGTTGCGACAGCCAAGTTGAAAAGCGTCTGTTTAGAATGCACGTTGCACCACTACTGCACGGCGGTATTCGCGTGCATCACCAGCTTCTTTCCTGGTCCTTGATTGCGGATCAACCGCGCGTACGTCCTTTGAATAGCGAGGCCTCTGATCACCGATGTTCCGTATGTTGCAAGGTTCAGGTCGGTGAAAAATGGATTGATCTATTCAGCCAACCGAACGTCGCGTATTCTTGGAAGTCGCACACCGTTTGTCCGGGTTGTAAAGCTGCGATTTGTGCCGACATCGGCGAAAGGGTCAAAGGCGAGTTGAACTGCGCCGGGTTTGCCAGAGGCTGATTTGTCTTAGTTACGCGGCCACGTCGGATCTATTCAGAACTGCATAGAAGTCTGCCTCGGACCCTCCTGGCGGGATATTCCCGACGGGTTCCAGCAGGTTGCGTTTGTTGAACCAATCCATCCTTTCGAGGGCGGCATTTCCGACGGTCCCCAAGCTGAGCCATGGGCCACGTCGGTGAATAACTTCTGCCTTGAACAGCCCATTGATGGTTTCTGCCAGAGCGTTGTCAAAACTGTCGCCGACGCCGCGGACCGACGCGGCGATCTTCGCCTTTGCCAAGCGCTCGTTATACTTGGCCGACTAATATTGAGACCACCGCGGTGACGGACACGAGCTTGCACTGCCGTTGGCGTATTTGTGCAGCAGCGCGCTGGCGCGTTACCGCCGGTCTCTGGCAGATGAAAGCAGATTGTTGCAGTCGAGATCCTGTAGCCGCTGACCTGAGACCCGTTTCCTCCTCCATTTTGAGGTAGAGTCCGTCCCAACGAAGGAGACGGACAGAATGAAGAGATTACGGTTCAGCGA
>NZ_JAFMPQ010000062.1 GCF_020667845.1 Cognatishimia sp. F0-27 | reverse complement strand
TGGGGGTGAGCAATACCGGCGCGATCCTCGACGAGGTGAGCTTCGTGTAAGGGGCCCGGCAGCGTCTGAGGCGTTTGCGGAGCAGGATAAGCAATGCCCCCCCTGCGCGCGGTTGTCCCCGTGATATCGGGCAGCGTGCCGGGGGGGGGGTATTTTTACCAAGAAGAAGACCAAAACCCCGGTCGGGTCGGTGGCCGGGCGCATCGGTGGCCGGGGCGCGCGCCTTTGCGCCCGGGCGTGGATTTGGCCCTTGCTCCGGGCTGCGGGGCGCAAATTCTGTTCACAGGTTTGATATTCCGCTCTAAGCTTGGAGACGATTTTGACGTTTGTGGTTTTCCCGGTGTTTGCGGTTTCCCCGATTTTCCTTTGTGCCAAGGAGCATTCTCATGCCCGTTCTGTCTGCCAGCAGCCCGATCTTTTCCATCGAAGGTGGCCCGCTTGATGCCACCCAGCATTCCACCACGGCCCTTGCGGGGGGCGGCTTTGCCGCGGTCTGGCGGGCGGTCACGGGCTTTGGCTTTACCGAGGCAGAGATCAACGCGCGCAGCTTCGATGCCGATGGCACGCCGGTTGGCATGGGGGTGGAGCGGGTGTTCATGCCCGACAACCTGTTTACCGCCGATCTGCCCACCGATATCGCCGGCCTTGCGGATGGCTCGGCGCTGTTTGTCTTCGACAGCCAACAGGGTCCGCCGCATGACGCCGAAGGGATCTTTGGCCAGTATCTGACCCCGCAGGGCGAGGCCGGGATCGGGGCCAATTTCGTCACCGGGGAGTTTGGCGTGGCCGAGACCGACCCGGCGGTGGCGGTCCTGAGCAATGGCAATTTTGTCTATGCCTACGAGCAGCTGGGCGATGTGCAGGTGGTGGTGCGCTCGACCGAGAACCGCACCATTGTCGCGCCGCAGACCGTCAACGTCTTTACCACCGCCGCGCAGCAGAACCCCGATGTGACCGCCCTGCCCGATGGCGGCTTTGCGGTGACCTGGCAGAGCTTCAACCAGCAGGGCCAGGAAAACGAGATCCTGGTGCGGTTCTTCGATGCGGCGGGCGCGCCGGGGCGGGAGTTTTTCGTCAACCGCACGCTGCGCGGCGATCAGACCGAGCCGGTCATCACAGCGCTCGACAATGGCGACGTGGCGGTGGCCTTCCTGTCGGAATCGGACGTGGAGAACGTTGTGCGCGCGGCCCAGATCACACCCGAGGGGCGGCTCGTGGGGTTCGAGAACTTCGTCTCCGACGAGTTGGTCCCGGCGGGCGCGGGCGGCCCCGCGATCACGGCGCTGGACGGGGGCGGCTATGCGGTGGCCTATGAATATGTCCGCGCGGGCGCGCCCTCGGGCATCGCCGTGCGCAGCTATGACGACAACAGCCGGCCGCTCGGGCCATCGGATGTCATTCCCAACAATGGGGTCACCTTTCTCGGCGAGCCCGAGATCGTCCAGCTCGAGAACGGCGAGATCCTTGTCAGCTGGGAGGGCACCAGCAGCGGCCCCAGCGGGCAGGACATCTTTGGCCAGACCTATGTGCTGTCCACGCCGGGCGAGGTCCTGAACGGAGACGGGCGGCCCAACGCGCTGACCGGCGGCGCCGGGGATGACACGATCACCGGGCGCGGCGGCAATGACACGCTGCGCGGCGAGGGCGGCAACGATACGATCGACGCGGGCGCGGGGTTCGACGATGTGGCGGGCGGCGCGGGCAATGACACGCTTGTGGGCTCGAACGGGTTCGACACGCTGCGCGGCAATGATGGCGCCGATCTCTTACAGGGCAATTTCGGCAATGACTTCATGCTGGGCGGTGCGGGCAACGACAGGCTCGAAGGCGGCTTGGGCTTTGACGCCATGGCCGGCGACGATGGCAATGATTTCCTGCAGGCGCGCGACGGGTTCGACACGCTCGAGGGCGGCGCGGGCGATGACACGCTGCAGGGCAACAACGGCAATGACAACCTGCAGGGCGACGCGGGCAATGACCGGCTCGAAGGCGGGCTCGGCGCCGACACCATGGCGGGTGGTCTGGGCAATGACACGCTGCTGGGCGCCAACGGGTTCGATCTGTTGATCGGCGGCGACGGCGATGACCGGCTCGAGGGCAATTCCGGCAACGACACGATGCGGGGCAATGAGGGCAACGACGCGATGCGCGGCGGGGTCGGGGCGGATACCTTCGTCTATACCGCCGGGGCCGACCGGATCGTGGATTTCCAGAACAACATCGACGCGATCCAGATTGCCGCCAGCCTTCTGGACGAGGCGATGCCGGTGCCCGAAGACCTGCGCGGCTATGCGCGGCTGACCGGCGATGGCGATCTGCAGCTGAATTTCGGCGATGGCAACACGCTGACCTTCAACGGGGTGAACAACACCGGCGCCATTCTCGACGATGTGATCTTCATCTAGGCCCACCCCTGCCCCCGGATCGCGCGGGCCGCGTCATCGCCCGCCGCCCGGCCACGGGATCAGGGCCAGGGCAGGCCCGAATTCCCGGCCCCGGACCAGACCGGGAAACCCTTGGTCCGGGAAACGGATCCGGCAGGCCGCCATGGCGCGGCCTGCCCGGACAGACAGCGCATGGGCGCGCCCCGGAGCACCCGGTCGAAAGACCTTGCGCCACCTCCGCAGCCTTGTTTTGATGGCGATATTGAGCCGGGGCTTGCGCCCCTTGATTGTATCGACAGCCTGCCCTGGGCGCAGGCAACACTCCGGAAGGCCTTCTTGTCATGGATATCATTTATACCGGCACCAACCCCTATTTCTTTCAGGAAGGCTTTTTCGACAGCCAGGGAACGCTTGACGACATCGAAGTGACCAGCCCGCGCAACGTTGCGCGCAGCGAGGTTGTGGTCGAGAACTTCTCGAACGGGTTTGTTGTCACCGGGCAGGGCACAAACCTGATCGTCAGCAATGACGGCAACCCGGCGGGCGGCACGCTCAACACGCTGATCTTTGAGCAAAACGGGGTCGAACAGGGCCGGGTCACGAATATCGCCTGGTCCTTCACCGATTTCCTGATCGCGCTGCTCGATATCGAGGATGCCGGTGATTTCAGCGCGCTGGCCACGCTGTTCAACAGCGCCGGTCCGATCAATGTCGATGCGCGCGGCGCGCAGGCGGGGTTCGACTTCGAGGATTTCATCCAGGTCTTCGGCGATGAGGTCACCCAGCCCATCACCCTGTTCGGGTCGAATTTCTTCGACAATCTGCAGGGGGCGGCCGGCAACGACCTGTTCGTCGTGGGGGCGGCCGGTGCCGATCACGACGGCTCGCCGGGCAATGACACGATCAATCTCGGCGGGCTGGATGACACCGGCTATTTCTTCTCCGAATTCGAGGATCTCGGCGAGCCGGTGACCGTCACCGTCAACGGCCCGGCCAATACCGCGTCGGTGGTGACGCCGAACGGCACGACGACCCTGCTCGATCCGATCGTGGCGCTGGAAGCCGACGGGCTGGGCCTTGCGGGATCGACCGGCAACGACACGTTCAACGCGGTGCAGGCCGACAATGGCTGGATGGATCTCAACGGCTACGAGGGCAACGACACCTATAACCTGACGCTCAACGAGACGATCCGGCTGAGCTTCAACTGGTCCAACGATGGCCCGAATACCGGTCTGGTGGCGGATCTGGGCACCGGCGTCATCAGCAATGACGGCACCGGCGGGCGCGACCAGATCAACATTCTCGGCGGCGACGGGCGGCTGGAGATCCGCGCCACCGATTTCAACGACAGCATCATGGGCTCGGATCGCGAGGAGAGCTTCATCACCCGCCAGGGCAATGACACGGTCGATGGCGCCGGCGGGATTGACCGGGTGCGCTATGACCGGCGCGATGTGGAGGCGATCGATGTCGATCTGGCGCTGAACCGGGCCATGGGCACCTGGAACGGCGAAGCCTTCACCGACACGCTGATCAATGTGGAATACATCCGCGGCTCACGCGCGGGCAATGACACGATCCGCGGCGACGAGGATGACGAGATCCTGTCGGCGCGCGCGGGCAATGACAGCCTCGTGGGGCGCGGCGGCGATGACCAGCTTTACGGCGGTGACGACAATGACACGCTTGAAGGCGGCGACGGCGACGACGAACTGCGCGGGGAGAACGGCGACGACACGCTCGAGGGCGGGAACGGTCGCGACAATCTGCGGGGCGGGGATGGCAATGACCGGCTGGATGCCTCGGGGGGCGACGCGGCCACGCAGGGCTTTGGCGACTACATCCGCCCCGGTCTGGGCCAGAACACGATTATCGGCCACCAGGCCCATTTCGCCACCGGGGAGGGGGCCGATCTGAGCTATGGCGATCTGGATGGTGTGGCCGGCATGACCATCACCTCCGGCCCGGATGGCACCGGCACCGCCGTCAGCGGCGACGGGCGGGTGAATGACACGTTCAGCTTCATCCATTATTTCGAAGGCTCGGCGGATGATGACCGCATCACCGGGAGCAATGGCGATTACTGGGAAGGCTTTGCCGGTCTCGATGGCAATGACACGATCGATGCGGGCACCGGGCCGAACACGGTGAACTACAATTACGAGGTCGATTACGGCGGTGGCATGGTGGGGATCGTGGCCAACATGGCCCAGGGCACCGTGCGCGACACGTTCGGCGATACCGACACGCTGATCAATGTCGCCGAGATCCGCGCCACCGATTTTGCCGACACGCTCTCGGCGGCGGGGCTGACCACGGGGATGCGCTTCCGGGGCTATGACGGCGATGACACGCTGACGGGGGGGCTTGGCAATGACTATCTCGAGGGCGGGGATGGCAATGACCGCGCGGTGATCGGCGTTGCCTTTGCCGATGCCACGATCGAAGAGACGCAGGACGGGTATCGCGTCACCTCGGCGGATGGCACCGACACGCTGGTCGGGATCGAAGAGGTCGCCTTCACCGATGGGGTGCGCGCGGCGGATGCGCTGATCCCCTCCGATCCGCCGGTTGTCGAAACCGGCACGTCACAGCCCGACAGCCTCGTCGGCGGCTCCGGGGACGATACGCTGAGCGGTGCGGGCAACAACGATACGGTCGAGGGCCTTGGCGGCGCGGACGTGATCAATGGCGGCTTTGGCTTCGACGTGCTCGATGGCGGCTCCGGCAACGATACGGTCATTGGCTCCAACGGGTTCGACAGCCTGTCGGGCGGCGATGGCGATGACAGCCTCGTGGGCAATTTCGGCAATGACACCGCCAACGGGGGCGCGGGCAATGACACGCTGGAAGGCGGTCTCGGGTTCGACCTGCTGGTCGGTGACGCGGATGACGATCTTCTGCGCGCCCGCGACGGGTTCGACACGCTGCTTGGCGGCACCGGCAACGACACGCTTCAGGGCAATAACGGCAATGACCAGCTCGATGGCGGCGACGGCGATGACCGTGTCGAGGGCGGGCTCGGCGCCGATGACATGCTTGGCGGCCTGGGCAATGACACGCTGCTTGGGGCCAACGGGTTCGATGTGCTCGATGGCGGCGGCGGTGACGATCTGGTGCAGGGCAATTTCGGCAATGACACCATCGACGGCGGCTCCGGCAACGACACGCTGCTTGGCGGGATCGGGGCGGATACGTTTGTCTATTCGGCCGGGGCGGACCGGATCGCCGATTTCCAGAACAACATCGATGCGATCCAGATCGAGGCGGATCTGCTGCTCGAGACGATGCCGGTGCCGGACGATCTGCGCGGCTATTCGCGGCTCGATGGGGATGGCAACCTGCTGCTCGATTTCGGGAATGGCAACACGCTGACCTTTGTGGGGGTCGGCAATACCGGTGCAATCCTCGACGAGGTGACCTTCGTGTAAGGCAATCCCGCACGATCCGGACCACGCTTCGGGCGTTTCCGGAACCCCAAGCAGAACACTCCCCCCGGGCGCGTTGAAATCCCCTGATTTCAGGCAGCGTGCGGGGGGCCTCTTTTCCGGACAACGCCCCGGGCGTTTCCGGAACTCCAAGCAGAACACTCCCCCGGGCGCGTTGAAATCCCCTGATTTCAGGCAGCGTGCGGGGGGCCTCTTTTCCGGACAACGCCCCGGGCGTTTCCGGAACCCCACCCGGAACACTCCCCCGGACCGGGGCGCGGTTCGGGCTGTCCGCGCGCCCCCCCCCCCGGCGCGATCCTTTTGTGGCAAGTACAAGGAAGATGCCGGTCGGAGGCCTGCACTCTTTTGCGGCGTCGTTTATCGGTTTTTGAGATTATGTCGTTAGGCCCCTTGGCACATCACGGCGCTGCGCCCTGCGGGGGTGGCGCGCCTGCCCGTTCCAGAAGGAGGCCGTGCGATGGCCATCGGCAATGCATTTCTGACCCCATCCAGCGGCCTGTCGCTCGAAGCGCTCGTGGTGCTCGGGCTGACCGCGCCGGACGATTACCGCGCGCTGACGCCCGGCGCGCTCTACGCCACGGATTTCACCCATGGCGGGCAGGGGTATACGCTGGTTCTGCGGGGGGAGGGGCTTGCGTCGGGCGGCGCCGCCGGGCTGCGCGGAACGGTCACCCAGATAGAGCTTTACGCGGTCAGCGCCCGCAGCATGGCGGACCCGACCACAGCGCCGCTGGCGGGTTTCCTGATCCTGTCCGATCCGGTTCCGGCGCAAAGCCTGATCTCCTCGGCGGGCACGGTGAGCCCCCTGTCCCGGCCGATGCCGGACGGGACCGCGCGGGAGGAGGTCTCCTGGCTCAGCCATGCGGCATTTTTCGACCTGCTGCTGCCGGCGGACGGGGTGTTCGGCATGGTCTATACCGGTGCGCCGGGCGCCGACATCGTCAATGGCTATCGCAGCAACGACACGCTGGCCGGTGCGGCGGGCCATGACGTGATCGTGCTCTCGCCCGGCGATGACCTGCTGTTCGGGGGCAGCGGCCGGGACACGGTGGATGGCGGCTTGAGCGCCACGGCGCTGACGCTGGATGCCGATGGGCGCGTGCGTGACAGCGCCGGAAACAGCAGCCTGATCGTGGATGTCGAGGCGTTTGCGGGCTCCGGCTTCGGGGACGATCTGGAGGTTGGCGGCGCGCTGACCACGCTGTCCGGGGCGGGCGGGAATGACCGGTTGGTCGGGGACGGGCGCGCCAATGCGCTGCACGGGGATGGCGGCAATGACACCCTGATCGGCGGGGCCGGGGATGACACGCTGACCGGGGGTGCCGGGACGGATCTCGCCATCATCGGCGCGCCGCGCGCGACCGCGACGGTGCGCATGATCACCGGCGGGGTGGAGATCCGCTCCGCCGAGGGGACCGACCGGCTGATCGGTATCGAACGGATACAGTTCAGCGACCAGATCATGGCGCCCGATACGCTGGTCAGCGATGGCGCCGGGAGCGGGGGCGGCAGCGGTGCCTCGGAGGGGGGCGGAAATGCGCCCGATGGTCCCTTGCGCGACACCGGCAGCGCGGGTCCGGACAGGATCTCGGGCGGGGCGGGCAACGATACGCTGGCGGGCGGGTCCGGCAACGACACGCTGGCCGGCCTGGCAGGCAATGACGATCTGGCGGGCGGATCCGGGCGCGATCTGTTGCAGGGCGGTGCCGGCCGCGACACCCTGCGCGGCGCGGACGGGTTCGACAGCCTTTCAGGCGGCGATGGCGCCGACCTGCTGCATGGCAATGCGGGCAACGACACGGTGACCGGTGGCGCCGGGGCCGACACGCTCGAAGGCGGCGTGGGGTTCGACAGCCTCTCGGGCGATGGCGATGCCGATTTCCTGCGGGCGCGCGACGGGTTCGATACGCTGCTTGGCGGCGCGGGCCACGACACGCTTCAGGGCAATAACGGCAATGACCGCCTCGATGGCGGGACGGGCAACGACCTTCTGCAAGGCGGCTTCGGGGCCGACACGCTGGAGGGCGGGTCCGGCAGTGACCGGCTTGAAGGCGGCAACGGGTTCGACCGTCTGACCGGTGGGGCGGGGGCCGATACGCTTCTGGGCAATGCGGGCAATGACCGCCTCGATGGCGGCGCGGGCAATGACCGTCTGCAGGGGGGGCTCGGAGCGGATACCTTCGTGTTCACCGCCGGGGCAGATGTGGTCGTGGATTTCCAGAATGCCATCGATGCGGTCCGGATCTCGGCGGACCTGTTGCGCGGGGCGGATCCCGGTGCCGCCGATCTGCGCGATTTTGCCCGGCTCGATGCGGCCGGGCAGGTGGTGCTCGATTTCGGATCGGGCAACACGCTGACCTTCGAGGGGGGGATCTCCGTCACGGCCCTGCGCGACGATGTGAGCTTCTTCTAGGCCAGCGCGCCCTTGCTCCCGGCCTGCCCGGCGCGGGGGCCCCGGCCCGGGACGGGCCCCGGCCCCCCGGTCCCGGTGGCGCGCTGCGCAAACGCAGCGGCCAGGGCTCCGCGCATGCGGCTGCTCTTGCAATTCGACGCGGCCCCGTTAAGCCCTTGCACGAGGTTGACGAGAAACGGACAGGGACGCGCCATGCAGATAGAAACCACTCGGCTCGACGGCGTGGTGATCCTCACGCCACAGCGTTTCGGGGATGCGCGGGGCTTCTTTTCCGAAAGCTGGAACGCGGCGCGCATGGCCGAGGCCGGGCTCGATTACGGCTTCGTGCAGGACAATCATTCGCTCTCTGCCAGGACCGGCACGCTGCGCGGGCTGCATTTCCAGTCGCCGCCCCATGCGCAGGCCAAGCTTGTGCGCTGCGGGCGCGGGCGGCTCTTTGACGTCGCCGTGGATATCCGCCGCGGCTCGCCCACCTACGGCCAGTGGGTCGGGGTTGAACTGTCGGCCGAAAACGGGCGCCAGCTGATGATCCCCGCAGGGTTCCTGCATGGCTTCGTCACCCGTGAGCCGGAGACCGAAATTGTCTACAAATGCACCGATTACTACGCGCCGGACTGCGATGGCGCCGTGGCCTGGGACGATCCCGATCTTGCCATCGACTGGGGTCTCGAAGGTGCTCCCGTGTTGAGCGACAAGGATGCCGCGGCCCCGCGCCTGAAGGATCTCGCCAATCCCTTCCGCTGGGACACCCCCGCATGAGACAGGTCTCCCCAGTCCTCCGGACCGTTTCGGAGCGGGCGCCGCATTCCCTGCATGCCCCGGCGAACCTCCGGGGAGGGCAAGGCGCAGACCCCACGTCGTCCCGACGCCGGCCCCTGGCGAAACAGTCCGGCCCCGCGCTGTCACACCGCCCGCCCCTGGCGAAACAGTCCGGCCCCGGGCCCGTGTCCCATCCGTCCGGCATGACCCGGCCTGATCCCTCGCCCCTGCAAGACCGGCCGGATGCCGGATCCGCGTTCTTCCCAGTACGAAAGGCCCTGCCATGAAGATCCTCGTCACCGGCGGCGCCGGGTTCATCGGATCGGCCGTGGTGCGCCAGGCCATTGCCGCGGGCCACGATGTGGTCAATCTCGACGCGCTGACCTATGCCGCCTGTCTCGACAACGTGGCCAGTGTCGCGGAGCATCCCGGTTACGCTTTCGAGAAAGCCGATATTCGCGATCGCGCGGCGCTCGACCGGATCCTTGCGGCCCACAGGCCCGATGCGGTGATGCACCTGGCCGCGGAATCCCATGTGGACCGCTCCATCGACGGGCCGGGCACCTTCATCGAGACCAACGTGATGGGCACGTTTCACCTGCTCGAAGCGGCCCGGGCCTACTGGATCAACCAAGGCAGTCCGGACAGCTTCCGGTTTCACCACATCTCCACCGACGAGGTTTTCGGCTCGCTTGCCCCGGCCGCCGAGGGGGGCGGGCAGTTCACCGAGGACACGCCCTATGATCCGCGCTCGCCCTATTCGGCCTCCAAGGCCAGCTCCGATCACCTGGTGATGGCCTGGTATCACACCTACGGGCTGCCGGTTGTGCTGAGCAACTGCTCGAACAATTACGGCCCCTATCACTTCCCGGAAAAACTCATCCCCGTGGTGATCCTCAATGCGCTCGCGGGCAAGCCGATCCCGATCTATGGCGATGGATCGAACGTGCGCGACTGGCTCTATGTGGAGGATCACGCCGACGCGCTGCTCACCGTGCTGCAAAGGGGCGAGACCGGGCGCAGCTACGCCATCGGTGGCGAGAACGAGCGCTCCAATCTCGAACTGGTCAGGACGATCTGCGCGCTGCTCGACGCCAAACACCCGCGCAAGACGGGCGCCTATGCCGATCTCATCACCTATGTCACCGACCGGCCCGGCCATGACGCGCGCTACGCGATCGACCCCACGCGCATCCGCACCGAGCTCGGCTGGCGTCCCTCGGTGACCGTCGAGGAGGGGTTGGCGAAAACCGTTGACTGGTATCTCGACAATCGCGCCTGGTGGCAGGCGCTGCAGGCCCGCGACGGGGTGGGGACACGGCTTGGCACCGGGACGGGCGGGGCAGAGACGGGCCGCGAGGTCCGGCGATGACGTCCCCCCTCAAAACTCTCGTCTTCGGCACCACCGGTCAGGTCGCGCGTGAGCTGGCCCTGACCAGGCCGGACCATGTCGCGCTCACGGCACTCAGCCGCGCCGATGCGGACCTTGCCCTGCCCGAGATCTGTGCCGAGGCCATCGCCACCCACGCGCCCGATCTGGTGATCAACGCCGCCGCCTACACCGCCGTGGACCGCGCCGAGGAGGAGCCCCGCGAAGCCACGCTGATCAACGCCGAGGCCCCCGCCGCCATGGCGGAAATCTGTGCCACCCGCGGCATCCCCTTTTGCCATGTCTCCACCGATTACGTCTTTGACGGCACCGGCACGCAAGCCTGGCACCCGTCGGACCGTGCCGCCCCTCTGGGCGTTTATGGCCGGACCAAGTGGGAAGGCGAGGAAGCGGTGCGCGCCGCCGGTGGACCGCATGCGATCCTGCGCACGTCGTGGGTGTTCTCCGCCCATGGCAGCAATTTCGTCAAGACCATGCTGCGCCTGTCCGAAAGCCGCGACACGCTCAGCGTCGTCGCCGACCAGATCGGCGGGCCGACGCCCGCGCGCGACATCGCAAGGGCGCTTTGGGCGCTTGGGGCTTCGCTGCGGACCGGCGGGCCCTCCGGCACCTACCATTTCGCGGGCCAACCTGCGGTGAGCTGGGCCGATTTTGCCCGTGCGATCTTTGCGCGGGCCGGCAAACCGGTCACCGTGACCGACATCCCAAGCACCGATTACCCGACACCGGCCCGAAGACCGGCCAATTCGCGCCTTGATGGCACCACGCTTGCCCGCGATCACGGCATCGCGCAGCCCGATTGGCAGGCCGGTCTCGACGCGGTGTTGGCCACGCTGGCCGCCCCCCCGGACCGGGACCCGGCCTGACATGCCCCCGCAACCCGAGGACGCCCCGCAACCGGGCCCGCCCTTGCACAAGACGACCCGATACGAGGAGACCGCCCGCATGACACCGACCAAAGCGCCTTCCGCGTCCAACCGGCGCGGCATCATCCTTGCGGGTGGCTCGGGCACGCGGCTCTACCCGATCACCATGGGGGTCTCCAAGCAGCTCCTGCCGATCTATGACAAGCCGATGATCTATTACCCGCTCTCGGTGCTGATGCTGGCCGGCATCCGCGAGATCGCGATCATCACCACACCGCATGACGCGGCACAGTTCACCGCCCTTCTGGGCGATGGCAGCCAGTTCGGCCTGTCGATCACATGGCTGACGCAGCCCTCGCCGGACGGGCTGGCGCAGGCCTATCTTCTGGCGCAGGATTTCCTCGACGGGCGGCCCTCGACCATGGTTCTGGGCGACAACATCTTCTTTGGCCACGGCCTGCCCGAGCTTCTGGCGGCGGCGGATGCGCGGGAGACCGGCGGCACGGTCTTTGGCTACCGGGTGGCCGATCCCGGGCGCTACGGCGTGGTGGGGTTCGACTCCGCGGGCCAGGTGACGCAGATCATCGAGAAGCCGGAGAATCCGCCCTCGAACTACGCCGTGACCGGGCTTTACATGCTTGACGGCACCGCCCCGGCGCGCGCGGCACAGGTGAAGCCCTCGCCGCGTGGCGAGCTCGAGATCACCGCCCTGCTGGAGATGTATCTCGCCGAAGGCACGCTCGATGTGCAGCGCATGGGCCGCGGCTATGCCTGGCTCGACACCGGCACCCATGCCTCGCTTCTGGAGGCGGGCAATTTCGTGCGCACCCTGCAGGACCGGCAGGGGCTGCAGACCGGCTGTCCCGAGGAAATCGCCCATGGGCGGGGCTGGATCGACGACGCGCAGCTGGCGGAGCGGGCGGCGCTCTTTTCCAAGACCGCCTATGGGCGCTATCTGCGCGGGCTTCTGCCGTCCGCATAGGCCATATTTCCGCTGACGGGATTTTATCCCGTTTTCGAGCTGACCCGCCCATCCTCGCCATGGCGCGCCGCGTCCCGGGCGTTGCCATTTCCCGGTGGATGGCGGAGTTTGCCCGCGAAACCGCCTGCACCCGCGCCCCCCCGACCAACGCCGAAAGCCCTGCCATGTCCTCCCCTTCCGATTCCCTGCCCCAGGCCAATCTCTCCGCGGTGGCAACACGGGTCTTGCGCCTTGAAGCCGCGGCACTGGAAACGCTTGCCGGGGCGGTCCCCGCAGATTTCGATGCCGCCGCCGCCGCGCTTCTGGCCGCAGGCGGGCGCGTTGTGGTCTCCGGCATCGGCAAATCCGGCCATATCGCGCGCAAGATCGCCGCCACTTTCGCCTCGACGGGCACGCCGGCCTATTTTGTCCACCCCGCCGAGGCGAGCCATGGCGACCTTGGCATGATCTCCGAAGGGGATCTCTGTCTGCTGCTGTCAAATTCCGGCGAGACGGCGGAGCTCGGCGATATCCTGGCCTATTGCGCGCGCTTCTCGATCCCGGTGATCGGCATGTCGAGCCGGGCCGACAGCACGTTGATGCGCGCCGCGACCTACAGGCTGACCCTGCCGCCCGCGCCCGAGGCCTGCCCGAACGGCATGGCGCCAACCACCTCGACCACCATGGCGCTGGCGCTTGGCGATGCGCTGGCGGTGGCGTTGATGGAGGCGCGCGGTTTCCGGGCGGAGGATTTCCGGGGCTTCCACCCTGGCGGCAAGCTGGGCGCACGCATGCGCCGGGTCGACGAGCTGATGCACGGGGCCGACAGCCTGCCGCTGGTGAGCGAGGCAACCGAGATGAGCGAGGCGCTGGTGGTGATGTCGGCCAAGGGCTTCGGCATCGTGGCGGTCACCGCGGCCGACGGGCGGCTTGCGGGGATCGTCACCGATGGCGACCTGCGGCGTCATATGGACGGGCTTCTGACCCGCACGGCCGGGGCCATCGCCACGCCGGACCCGGTGACCGTGGCGCCGGACACGCTGGCGGCCGCGGCGCTTGCGGAGATGAACGACCGGGCGATCTCGGTGCTGATCGTGGTCGATGCCGCGCGCCGCCCGGTGGGGGTGCTGCACATCCACGATTGCCTGCGCGCAGGGGTTGCCTGATCCCGGACAGGCAGGCGCCCCCCGCGCCGCCGCGCCGGATGGCCCGGCAGATGGGTGGTCTTGCCCGCATGGCCCTCCGCCAAGGACATCCCCCCGGCACGCTGCCCGATATCACGGGGACAACCGCGCGCGGGGGGGTATTGCTTATCCTGCTCCGCAAACGCCTCAGACGCTGCCGGGCCCCTTACACGAAGCTCACCTCGTCGAGGATCGCGCCGGTATTGCTCACCCCCA
>NZ_JAFMPQ010000061.1 GCF_020667845.1 Cognatishimia sp. F0-27 | reverse complement strand
CGGTGCCAACGGCTCCCGCATCGCGCATGCGCATGGAATGTGCATGCGTTGTGCATGGATTGTGCATGGCCGTTTCGGTCTCGCCCAACGGCCTCCTCCCGCACCGCGAGAGAGCCTCGGGCCTCCGATGAAAACGCGGATTGACCAGCTTGCAGATGTTTGATCCCACGCTCGACACGTCCAAGGCCCCCCCGCGGAGCCTGTGTGCCGGCTCTTGCCCTTTAAGCAGACGTTGCAATCCGCATATGGAGACCTGCGTTGTTGGATTACCCGGCCCAAGCGGTGCGAACCATGCAGGGCTGCTCGCCGCCGCCGCGCGGATCTCCCTCAAGCTGGCGGAGATCTTTCCTGCGCTGCAGCATATGCGAAAAACTCAATCAGAACGGCCCTCGCGCGCTGATCCGTGCGCCATTGTCTGAGCCAGCCAGACGTTGTTTTTCCACAGAAGGGCGCAGGGCGGCCGTCTGCGGCGCTTTGGGTGACTGTCGGTTGCGGGCCGCATCGACCAATGGGCCAAGCATGGATTGACTGCTCGGGTGAAGGGGTCTGCCCTTGGTCACGCGCGGCCTTGACGTTGCCCTTCGGGACTTAGACAAGGGTTTCACCCGCATTTCTTGTCAAGGACAGACCGATGAAATTTCGCTTCCCGATCGTGATCATCGACGAGGATTTCCGGTCCGAGAACAACTCTGGCTTCGGCATTCGCGCGCTGGCAGAAGCCTTTGAACAGGAAGGGTTCGAGGTGCTGGGTGCCACAAGTTACGGCGACCTCTCGCAGTTCGCCCAGCAACAAAGCCGCGCGTCCGCCTTTATCCTTTCGATCGACGACGAGGAGTTCAGCCCCGGCCCCGACCTCGATCCTGCGGTGCTCAATCTTCGCAGCTTCATCAACGAGGTGCGCGCGAAAAACGAAGAGGTTCCGATCTATGTCTACGGCGAGACCAAGACCTCGCGCCACCTGCCGAATGACATCCTGCGTGAGCTTCATGGGTTTATCCACGCGTTTGAAGACACGCCCGAATTCGTCGCCCGTCACGTCATCCGCGAAGCGAGGAACTATCTCGAAGGGATCCAGCCCCCGTTCTTCAAGGCGCTGATCGACTATGCCGAGGACGGCTCTTATTCGTGGCACTGCCCGGGGCATTCGGGCGGGGTCGCCTTTCTGAAATCGCCCATCGGACAGATGTATCATCAGTTCTACGGAGAGAACATGTTGCGTGCCGACGTATGCAACTCGGTCGAGGAACTGGGCCAGCTTCTGGATCACAACGGGGCCATCGGTTCATCCGAGCGCAACGCGGCACGGATCTTCAACGCCGACCATTGCTTCTTCGTCACAAATGGCACCTCGACCTCCAACAAGATGGTCTGGCACCATAATGTCGCCCCGGGCGATGTGGTGATCGTCGACCGGAACTGCCACAAATCGATTCTGCACGCGATCATCATGACGGGTGCCATCCCCATCTTCCTCAAACCCACGCGCAACCATTGGGGCATCATCGGTCCGATCCAGCAATCCGAGTTCGAGCCGGAGGCCATCAAGGCAAAGATCCGGGCGAACCCGCTTCTTGACGGTGTCGACGCCGAAAAGGTGAATCCCCGTATCCTGTCGCTCACGCAATCGACCTATGACGGTGTTCTCTACAACACCGAGGTGGTGAAGGGCATGCTCGACGGCTATGTGGAGACGCTGCATTTTGATGAGGCGTGGCTGCCGCATGCAGCATTCCATCCGTTTTACGGCACCTATCACGCCATGGGACGCAAGCGCGGGCGCACCAAACATTCAGTGACCTATGCCACCCAATCGGTCCACAAGCTCCTGGCTGGGATCAGCCAAGCCAGCCACGTGTTGGTGCAGGATTCCGAAACCACCAAGCTCGACAGGCATCTGTTCAATGAATCCTACCTCATGCACACGTCGACCAGCCCGCAATACTCGATCATCGCGAGCTGCGACGTTGCGGCAGCGATGATGGAACCGCCGGGCGGAACGGCGCTGGTCGAGGAGAGTCTGACCGAGGCGCTCGATTTTCGTCGTGCGATGCGCAAGGTCGACGAGGAATACGGCAATGACTGGTGGTTCCAGGTCTGGGGCCCCGACGCATTGGCAGAAGATGGTATCGGCCACGCCAAAGACTGGGAGCTGAAGAAAACCGACAGTGAGGCTGTCGAAAGCTCGGGGGAGGACGCGTGGCACGGTTTCGGCGACATGGCGCGCGGATTCAACATGCTGGACCCGATCAAGGCGACGATCATTACGCCCGGGCTCAATATCGACGGGCGTTTCGAAGAGAGCGGGATCCCGGCCTCCATCGTCTCAAAATACCTGACCGAACATGGCGTGGTGGTCGAGAAGACCGGCCTCTACAGCTTCTTCATCATGTTTACGATCGGCATTACAAAGGGACGATGGAACACGCTTCTCGCGGCGCTCCAGCAATTCAAGGACGACTATGACCGCAACCAGCCGCTCTGGCGGGTCATGCCCGAATTCTGCGCGAAGCAACCCCGCTACGAGCATATGGGGCTCAAGGACCTGTGCCAGTATGTCCACCAGCTCTATGCGAAATATGACGTGGCCCGGCTCTCGACCGAGATCTATCTCGGCGATCACCGTCCGGCGATGTCGCCCTCCGAGGCGTTTTCTCACATTGCCCGGCGGAAGACCGAAAGGGTCGCGATCAACAATCTCGAAGGTCGCGTGACCTCAAGCCTCGTCACGCCATATCCGCCTGGTATCCCGCTTCTCATTCCCGGCGAGATTTTCAGTGCGGATATCGTGGAGTATCTTCGATTCAACCGCGAATTTGCGCGCGAGTGCCCTGGTTTCGAAACAGACATCCATGGTCTGCTGCTCGAGGTCGGCCAGCATGGCGAAGTTCAATATTTCGCCGACTGCATCGCCGAGTAAGGTCGAGGCCATGCATCGGGGCTGAGAAGTTTCAGAGTGATCTGCAACGGCACAGTTTCGGCAGCGCATTCACTCGGCGATTTTTGATGCATCGAATGATCGCATCTCGCTCTGCCCTGCGTGAAGGTCGCGTCAGGGCGGATTTTGTTCAAGAGCTCCGGCTTGAACGAGGTTGGCTGGCTGATACAGTTTCCCCTGCGGGAGAGGGATTGGCGATCATGGGACCCAAGCAAGCTAGTGCGGGCGGCGCTGTTTGACGCGTTGTCGCTCAAAGACCTTGTTCTGCAAGATCGCCTTTTGCGCTTGTTTGATCGGGTCGTCGGTCCGCACAGCGTCCGAGCCGATCTGGCGGAGTTTTTCGGCCACACTGGCCCTTCTTCCATCGGCCTTGAGTGGCTGATCCGGATGCTGCGGGGTGGGTCTTGTCTTGGCCTCCGGTGCGAGCGACGGCTCTGCAGAGAGGTGCCTCTGAACTCGGCGTATCGGTGGTTTTGCCATCTCGATCTGACTGATCGAGTTCTTGCCCATTCGACGGTCTCGAAGACCAGACATGGCCGTTTCCGTGCAAGCGATCTGCTCCGCCATGTGTTCGAGACGACTATAGCGCGCTGCGTCTCGGAAGGGGGCGTCGGTGGTCATGTCTTCGCCGTCGATGCCAGCTTGTTCAGGGACGATGTGGCAGAAGACAAACGCCAAGAAACCCGAGGATTTGGCCATCGGTCACAGCCCCTCTTCGACACGGACTGGTGGAGGCCAGAACTCACGTCTTTCGCTGTCTCTTGGAACGCTGGTTTTGTGGTGAGAGCGCGTCAGCCTGCCCGAGCCGGATCCTGGAAAGTGAGAAGCGGCATGGCATCTCTCGCAAGCTTCTCGATGTGGTCGATCACATCGCCGCTGGTCCAGTCGGTTTCTGAAAGCTCCTGGGTCACGAGAAGGCTCTTGCGTTTGATGTGATCCGCATGCCGATGGGCCGCGTGTTCTGCGTATCCTCGCGGCATCGAGGTCAGCTCATGGCCGGATGCGAGCTTGCGGTTCGCTTGGTCGAGGGCGGAAAGCACCTCGTCGAAGGTATCGGCGCGCTCGATCATGGCATCCCGCACAGGCATGAGTTGCTTGGGGGAGAGATTATAAAACCCGGCAGACGCAAAACCGCCGCCGGGCTCTAGATGCACATAAAGCAAAGCCGCAACCTCGGATTTGGTGCCGGACGGCGTCAATAGCCCCGACACATTGGTCTTGTAGGGTGCCTTGTCTTTGCTGAAACGAATATCCCGATTGGGCCGGAACATGGTGGATTTACCGCCGCTCAATGGGCGACGGGCATCCTGCAGCCGGTTGCTGAGCGCTTCGAGCAAGGCGGCGAACGGCGCCTCAAGCTCTTTCGTATAGCGGGATTTGTTGGCGTTGAACCACTCCCTGTTGTTCGACGCGGTGAGCTCGCGAAGAAATGCAAAGGCATCCTTGGAAAACATTGTCATGGCATCGCTCCAGTTTTTTTACGGCGGGCTCATTTGCGAAATGCGTCTTTATGGGACTCAGGCGGGCGCCTCGCCCCGGACGAGCGCTCGATACAGCACACGGTCCCCAAGGACGGCGGAATGATCAGCGGCATGCAGGGTGCAGCGATTGTCCCACACAAGGATGTCACCTTTCGACCAGTGATGCCGGTGCGTCGGCGCGCCTCTGATGGAGTGGTCGTAGAGAAACTCAATCAGATCGCTTCGATCTGTGCCATCACGCAGCCGCAAATCGGATAGCCGCGCTGGCGTCGTCAGATAGAGTGCCATGCGTTTTGTGTCCGGGTGACGTCGAACAACAGGATGCCGGGCCTCGGCCTCTTCTCCCTCGGGCAGATCAACCCCGGTGACGCGGTGATGCACGGTCGCACCGATCAAGAGTTCCTTCAGGGTGGCCGGCAACCGGTCGTAAGCTTTGGACTGGTCGACAAAAAGGGTGGCACCGCCCGCCTCGGGGACATCGACGGCATAGAGGCCGGAAAACGATGGCGGGCGCGCGACATATGTCGTGTCTGAATGAAACACGCTTTTGGGCTTCGTTTTCCGGCCCACATTGCTGACCACGTTGAGCATCGGAAAGTCCGGCGCGGGCGTTTCCCCGGTGGTGAACATTGGCGGCCCGAGGGTTTCCATGAAGGCTGCGAATTCGGCGACCGTTGCGCTCTCGGCATCGACTTTGACAACGCCATATTCTGCTGCCGCCTTGCGAACCGCCTCCGTGTCCATCGGGGCCGAGATGATCTGACCGAAAGCGTGCTGAACGTTCATGTTGCGACTTTTGCGTTTTCGAGGAACGGGACGACCTCTTCAAAAAGAGAGCCCTTCACCACATGGTCTGCCTCAGCAAAATCCTTCGGGTCATCAAACTCTCCGGGGTAGGCCACCACAAACAAGCCCGCGGCCTTTGCGGATGTCACCCCGTCGAGGTTGTCTTCGATGGCGAGGACGTCCGTGGCCGCCAATCCCAACCGATCCAGCGCGAATTGATACGCATCAGGCGCGGGTTTCGGATCGAGGCCCAAGGCCCGGCTGGTCATCACGTCGAAACTCCGGACGCGCTGCCCGAAAAGAATGGCTGATATGGCCTCGATGGTCGCGGGTTCGGTCGTCGACACAAATCCGGTCTTCAGCCCATGCGCCTGACAGTGCTTGAGCAGGTCAAGGACACCATCGCGCGGTGCCTTGGTTCCAGCTTGAAGCTGTTCGAGGAAGATCGCGCTTTTCCGCTGGTGAATGGCGTTTGCGTCGACCTCCTCGCCACGGTCTTCAGCATAGGCCGCGATGCGTTTCGCACCGCCGGATGATTTCAGCATTTCGGCGTAATCCGGCTTTTCCCAGACCCAATCGAGCCCATGCTCTTTGAAGGCCTGGTTGAACGCTTGGCGCTGTAATTCGGATGTTTCCACCACGCTCCCAATGGAGCCAAAAAAGAGGGCTTTCATCTGGTGTTCCTTCGAAAATCAAAGAGGGGTTTGGACGTCTATTCTGCGGCGATGGGGGGCTGATCCTTGGTCCCACCAAACACGCGGAAGCGTCTTTTGGGTGCGCCGCCTGCCGCCTTTTCCGTCTCGGCCTTGGCGCGCTTTTCCGCGCGCCGTTCGCGGCGCAAGTAGGTGTGATAGAGGGCAGGGACGCCGATGAGGGTCAGGATCGAGGCAAAACCAAGCCCCGCCATGATCGACACAGCCATGGAGGCAAAGAACGCGTCACTGAGCAGCGGAACCATGCCAAGGATTGTCGTGGCCGCGGCCAGAACCACGGGGCGCAAACGGCTGACGGATGCGGCAACGATCGCCTCGGACTGGGGCAAACCTTCTTCGGATTTTTGCGCGTCGATCTCCTCGACCAGCACGATCGCGTTCTTGATCAACATACCCGATAGGCTGAGGAGTCCCAGCAACGCGGTGAAGCTGAAGGGCAGGTTGGTGAACAACAGGCCCAGACCAACGCCGGTCACGGCCATGGGCACCACAGTCCAGATCACGGCGGTCTGGCGCAGTTTGCCGAACAGCAAGACCGTGATCAGAAGCATCATCCCAAAGGCCAGCGGCATCTGCTTGCCAAGGCTTTCCTGCGCGGCGCCGGCGCTTTCGAACTCACCACCCCATTCCATGCGGTAGCCTGCGGGCAGGGGCATTGCCTCGATCGCGGCGCGGACCTCTCCGAAGGCTTGCGGGGGAAGACTATCTGGCACGCTGAAGGCCTGCACGCTCACCGTCGGCGTGCGGTTCCGGCGCTGGATCAACGTGTTGCGCGTAACCACGTCAAACCCGTCCAGCACCTGCGTCAGGTTGGTATAGGTGTTGGACGACGGGGCGTAGATTGGCTGATCCAACAGATAGGCGTCGCCCGATTGCTCATCGCGTGGGGTGCGGATGATGATGGGGACCTGACGGTCATTCTCGCGGAACGTGCCAACGCGCAGCCCGTCGGTCGCAAGGGCAATGGTTTGCGAGACATCGCTGCGCGTGATCCCAAGGGCGCGGGCGCGCTCGACCGCAAAGATCGGCTGCGTGGTCAATTCCTGTTCGCGCCAGTCCGTGCGTTCGACCATCAGAAGGTCCGTCTCGGTCTCGAAGATGCTTTGTGCCTCATCGGCAAGCTGTCGCAACACGCGCGGGTCGGGACCGGACAGGCGCAATTCCACATCCGCGCCGACGGGTGGGCCGTAGATGATCTGCTGAACCCGCGTTTCGGCCCAAGGCAGAGCAGCGTCAGCGAAGGTTGTCAGGTCATCGCGCAAGGCCGGTATTTGCGTGTGATCGCTCACCCGAATGACGACTTGCCCGTAGGACGGGTTCGGGTCCTCGGGGGTGTAGGTCAGCAAGAAGCGGGTCAGGCTGCCACCGACGGTTGTTGTTGCCGCCTCGACGGATGGGTGATTGGCCAGCCAGTCCTCGACAATGCGCAGATCATCCGAAGCCGCAGTAATCGAGGTGCCCTGTGCGCCCTTGTAATTCAGGTAGACAAGCGGCGTCGTGGCAGGTGGAAAGAACTGTTGTTTGACAAAGCCCATCGCCCCAACACCTGCCGCCGTTGCGCCGATCAGTCCGATGATCACCAGCCACCGCGCCCAGAGCGCGCCGCGCACGACCGCCCCGTAGCCACGGAAAAATCTCGTGTCGTAGGGGTCTTTAGCGTCCGTTTCGGCTGAGACTTTGAAAAAATAGCTGGCAAGGAGTGGCGTCACAGTGACCGCGATCAGCCATGACAGAAGCAGTGAAATCCCGATCACCGCGAAGAGCGAAAAGAGAAACTCCCCCGAGCTGTCCGGGCTCAGCCCGATGCCCGCAAACGCCATGATCCCGATGATCGTTGCACCAAGCAGTGGCACTTGCGTGCGTCGCACGACTTCTGCGGCGGCATCGACAGCCTTGCGCCCGCGCCGCATCTGGACCTGCATGCCTTCGGCGACCACGATGGCGTTGTCCACCAGCATCCCCATGGCGATGATCAACGCGCCAAGGCTGATCCGTTCGACCTTGATGTCGAAGATATTCATGAAGAAGAAGGTGAAGCTCACGGTCAGCAGCAGCGACCCGCCCACCACAATGGCTGCGCGCCAGCCCATGAAAACGGCCAGGACGGCAATGACCACACCCACGGACATCGCGAGGCTGGCGAGGAAACTGGTGTTGGCCTCGTCCACCACGCGGTGCTGCTCGTAGATGGGCTCCAACGTCACACCCAAAGGCAGTAGCGGCGTGATTTCGGCCAAACGCTCCTCGATCCGCGCACCGACCGTGACGATATTCTCGGAGGTGAGGCCAGCCACGCCGATTGTGAAGGCCTCGACCCCATTATGGCGGATGATCTGGCGCGGGTCGTCAACGCGGGCGCGGTAGACCTCGGCCACGTCGGTCAGATTGATCACCTCGCCCTGAAACCCGAAGGTCAGGGCGCTGATCTCGCCAACGCTGTCATCAGCGGCAGGCGCCTGCACGCGCACGTCCTGCCGGCCGTTGGAGGCAGAGCCCGTCGCGACGACCTCGTCCGCGGCAGAAACCGCGCCAACAATCACATCGGGCGGCACCCCGAGGGAGGTCAGGATTTCGCTTGAGGGTTCGACAAAGACAGCCTCTTCCGGCAGGCCGAGCACTTCGGCATTCGCGACACCCTCGACTGTCAGCATCTCGCGCCGCAGGAAAGTGGCGATATCCCAGATTGTGGCGTCTGAATATCCCGGTGCCGTGACCGCGTAGAGCAGCCCGTAAACATCTCCGAAGCTGTCATTCACCGTCGGCGGCAAGGCACCCGCCGGCAGATCGCCGATCGCATCGGCGACACGGTCGCGCATGTCGTCCCAGACCTGCGGCAGCTCTGTGCCGTCATAAGTGTCCTGTATCGTAACCTCGATCACGGACAATCCTGGCGTATTGGTCGAGGTAATAAAATCGACCTCGTCCATTTGCTGGATTTCCGATTCGAGAACCTCGGAGACTTCTATGGCGACCTCGGAAGCGGTCGCGCCGGGATAGGGCGTGATGATGAGCGCCGATTTGAGCGTGAAGACCGGGTCTTCCAGCTTGCCAACGCTCAGGTAGCCGGCCGCGCCGCCGAACAGGCAGAACAGGATCAGGATCCATGTGTAGAGGGGGCGTTCGATGGAAAAGCGCGCGATTTGCATGATCAAAGCCCCTCGATCGTCAGGCCGGCATATCGCTGCACCGGCTGGCCGTCGGTCAGCAGATGGGCGCCTACGGTGATGATCTCGCTTTGTGGCGGAATGCCGGTCACGTCAAATTGCGTCCCCGTCCGAGAGGTCACGTCCACAATCTGGCGGCGGGCGATCAGCGTATCGTTTTCCGCTTCTACGGTGAACAGGATCTGCGTTCCGTCAGGCTCGACATGGATCGCCGTTGCAGGAACGGTGACCACGCCCTGCGGTCGCGGAACCGAGGCCTCGACCGTGATTGTTCGTCCAGGCAGAAGGTTTTGGCTGGGGGCCTCTTCGACGGCCAATGAAATCGTGTAGCTTTGACCGACGCCATTCGTTTCCGTTCGAAACTCGCGGAATGCCAACGGTATGGGAGCTTCTTGCCCTGCGAGATAACCCCTGAAGCTTATGTCCTCAGGCGCGCCGATCTGCGCCAGCAGCCGTTCGGGCAGGTCAAATTCCACCCGCACCTCGGACATATTGTGGAGACGAACGATCGGCTCTCCCGGTTCGATCGTGACGAACGGCGTGCCGAGGCGATCTGCGACGAGCCCATCGAACGGCGCGCGGATTTCGGCGTCGGACCGCGCGTCACGCGCTTCCGCGAGGGCGACCGCCGCGAGATCACGCGCGGTCAGTGCGTTGTCAGCCTGAACCTGAGAGCCGACGTTGCGCGTTGCAAGCTCCTCGGCGCGCTCAAGGTCGCGCTCCGCCTGCGAAAGCGCCAGTTCAGCACGGGCCACTGCGCGATCGAACGGGGCAAGATCGAGGCGTGCAATGAGGGTTCCTTCGAGCAGGAAACTGCCCTCTTGGGCTTCGAGAACGTCAATGTAGCCTCCAACCTGGAAGGAGACATCCACCGTCTTGAGCGCAGTGACTTCTCCAAAAAACCGCCGCGCCATCGCCGCGGCTTCATCTTCGAGCACAGCCGTTTGCACAAAGACCGGGGCCTCGTCCACAGTCTCCATGTCTTGCGCTGCCACTGAACTACACACAAAACTGGCGACAATCGCGATTTGGAATGCGGTTTTGACTTGAGACAGCATTCGATACCCCTAACTGCTTACCAACCGTTCGGTAGGGCAGTTAGCCGAAGTGAGAACGAGGTCAATGAAGCAGGCAGAAAAAATGCAAGCCGAGGATAGGCGCGTTCAGATCATATCGCGAAGCACTGACTTGTTCTTGGAGCAGGGCTTTGCCGGCACATCCATGAGTATGATCGCCAAACGTTGTGGCATCACGAAAGCAAGCCTTTACCATCATTTTAATGGAAAGGATGAGCTCTTTGTTGCGTGCGTCACGTCGGGATATCAACGTGCTCTGGACGCTCTGACGGAGATCATCGCGCAAGCAGACAGACCGGCGGGCCAAAAACTAGCCGAGGCGATGACCGTTCTCTATGACATCACAATTTCGTCGTCCGTGGGTCGGATGTCACCGCTCATCGCAGAAGTTTCACGCACCTTTCCAAATGTCGCGCGCTCCTTCCACTCAGAATATATCGCGCCTCAGCAAGATCTGGTTTGGAACCTGATCGAAGCCGGTCAGGCATCGGGAGAATTCAAGGATCTGGACCGGGGCCTGCTTTTTCACATGCTGTTCGGGCCAATTGTGACGCTGTCCTTGTCGAGAGAGATGTTTTCCACCTTCGATGACCTGGATGAGCATTTCCCGGTCGGACATCTTCGTGACGGTCACCTGAACGTCATTCTGGGCATGCTGCGAAAGGACCGTTGAAATGACCAAAGGCATTCCAACCGAACGGTTTGAAAAGGTCGAGGTGGCGTCGGCGCAGGAGCTTCGGGCCTGGCTCTCTCTGAACCACAGTCAGACTGAAAACGTATGGCTCGTGACCTACAAAAAGCACGTTGGTGACAAATATGTTTCCGTCGAAGAAACGCTGGATGCCATCATCTCGTTCGGCTGGGTGGATGGCATCCGACGCAAACTGGATGATGATCGTACGATGCAGGTCATCGGCCCGCGTCACAGACAGGCTTGGGCAAAGAGCTACAAGGATCGGGCGGCAAGATTGATCAAAGAAGGTCGCATGCAAGCGCCAGGCTTCGCTTCCGTTGAGGCGGGAAAACAGAGTGGTCTTTGGGACTACTGGGCGGATGTCGACGCGCTGATCGAACCGGATGATCTTCGCACGGCTTTGGCTGCATCGCCCGCGGCAAAGACATACTATGATCAGACCGGCGAGAGCTATCGTCGCAATCTTCTGCGCTGGATCAAGTTGGCCAAAACGGATGTGACACGCCAGAAACGTATCGCGCAGGTTGTCGATTTTTCTCTGAGAGGTGATCGAGTCCCGCAGATGTAGCGAGTATCACTGCCGCGCGGACACTCGGCTGGCAGACAAGGCCAAGGCCGAATTGTCTCCGCGGCACTCGCGCGCCTTGCAGCGATGGTTGGGGAAGACCAGGTCGAAAAATCGGGCACCAGGGCAGCAGGTCGGTAAACCGGCCTTCGGACTGGAACTGCGGGTTCGACGTGTGTTCCATCTTCTGCCCGCTCGGATATGCGAACCGGCGCGGGCAGAGAAAGAAAACTTTCACCTATTTATCAATTGCATGGCGCACTTAACCGGAATGGAGCCGGTTAACAGGTCTGGAGAATATCAACCCAGAGAGACCGCGTGTGCGCTCTTCGGGGCGTGGGCCGGTTAGCAGTCCCACCCGCATAACCCTCGAAAACAACGAAAAATTCCGGCCGCAGCCGGATGGTGAGAACACTTTCGCAAGGGCAAGTGGCGGAGAGGAAGTCCGTAGAACTGCTGTTTTGTCGAGGTTCTCTTGGTTCACGTGCGTTCAAATTACTTGTGGATTTATAGTATGAAAGTTCCGCCTCTTCCCATTGCAGTTCGTTCGCGCCCGCCCTAAACCACTACGAAGCGTGGGAACAAATGTGGGAATGATATGGCTTTGAGTGCACGAAAGGTAGAAGCGGCAGCGCCGGGTCGGCACGGCGACGGGCGCGGGCTTTTTTTGTATGTCAAGCCGTCAGGCGCGCGCTCTTGGGTGTTGCGCTATCAGGTGCAGGGGTGGCGGCGCGACCTTGGGTTGGGGGCTTATCCAGCGGTGAACCTCGCCATGGCGCGCGACCGGGCGGCGGAAGCGCGGCGCGTGATTGCTGAGGGTGGCGACCCCATCGCCAAGAAACGGCAGGCCAAGCCAAAAGCCTTCCGCGATGCCGCGCTGGAATTGATCGAAAGCAAGCGCCCCGGTTGGAAGAACGTAAAGCACGCTGCACAATGGACATCCACGCTGGAAGCCTACGTATTTCCGAAAATCGGCGCGATGCAGGTCGCCAAGATCGAAACGGCCGACGTTATTTCGACCCTCACGCCGATCTGGTCCGAAAAGCCTGAGACTGCAAACCGCGTTCGTCAGCGCATCGAGGCAGTGATCGATTATGCCTCGGCGCTGGGCATCCATACCGGCGACAACCCGGCACGGTGGCGTGGCCACCTCGATCACCTTTTACCAAAGCCCAAGAAGGTCCGCGCCGTGAAACATCACCCTGCGTTATCCCATGTGGAGATTGCCAATTTCATGACTGAATTATCGGGTCGTCAGGGCATAGCGGCGCGGGCACTGGCGTTTACTATCCTGACCGCCGCGCGGTCGGGCGAAACACGCGGCATGACGTGGGCAGAGGTCGATTTGAACGCGAGAATCTGGACGATCCCGGCGGCGCGCATGAAGACGGCCAAGGAACATCGCGTGCCTCTGACCGATGCGGTCATTGCCTTGCTTGGTGCAAGGGGCGACGATGCAGCGCTGGTTTTTGCCAGTGAAACGAAGGTAGGCAAGCCAATTTCAGACATGAGTATGACGGCGGTCCTGCGCCGCATGGAGCGAGACGGTATCACCGTCCACGGCTTTCGCTCCACCTTCCGCGATTGGGCGGGCGAAACCACGGGTTTCCCGCGCGAAGTGATCGAAGCCGCGCTGGCGCATGGAATCAAAGACAAGGCCGAAGCCGCCTATGCGCGCTCTGACCTATTCGACAAACGGCGCAAGCTGATGGAGGCATGGACTTCAAGAGCGATGCCACAAACCAAGGGGCTCAATGTCGTCGCACTATGAAGGGCGTCAACTTGCTTCTTAAGTGGTATCATAGGCCATATCCGCTTGGGGTCAGGATTCATAACAAAAAACATGACAACGGCGGCCAATTTGTAGGCCGATATGAAGACTTTTGGGCACTTGTGGTAGCGGATGTCGACGCGCCGCCAGTCTTTGAGAAGGGCAAAGCTGTTATCGATTATGTGGCGCTTCTTGTCTCGCTCCGCGTCGCGAGGAATGGGCACCTTGGAGCCTTTGCGAGATTGGATACAGGGCGCATTTCCGTTGTCAGCGAGGGTTTCGCGATACCAATCCGCGTCACAACTGCCACGATCAGCGAGCATGTGTTTGGTCTCGGGAAAGTCGCTCAGCAAAGCCCGTGCGCCGATGTAATCGCAGCGCTGGCCAGCCGTCAGACACATCCGCACAGACCGGCCAATCGTATCCGCGACGGGATTAAGCTTTGAGTTCATCCCGTCCTTGGCAAGGCCCATCAGGCGGCCACGGCCCTCCCATTTTTGCCATATGCTGAGCGCTGTCCGGTGCGCTTTCAGAAAATGGGGCATCAATCATCTGCGTATCTGTTTCGCCACCGTGGTCGATACCTCGCTGTCGGGTGTCCGCGTGGCACGTGAACTGGACCGGATCGCCGAAATGCGAGGCTATCCCTGCATGGTTGTCAGCGACAACGGCACCGAGTTGACGTCGAACGCCGTGCTGAAGTGGCAGGAGGACCGCCCGGTGGAATGGCACTACATCGCTCCGGGCAAGCCGATGCAGAACGGCCTGGTGGAGAGCTTCCATGGACGCCTCAGGGACGAATGCCTGAACGAGCACCTGTTCCCAAACCTGCGCCATGCCCGCCATTTGATTGCGGCATGGCGTGACGACTACAACCATCACCGCCCGCATTCGAGCCTCGACGGCCTCACCCCGCGGGAGTATCACTAACGGTCAGAAGAGGACCAAACCCTGAACAGAGCTAACTTATAAACGCCGACTCTAAGGGGAGCAGGTCAGTGATTCAGAGTCAAAACCTAAAATCAAATATTTGCGATCTGCTTGACCTTGGCCTCTAAATCCTGAAGAAGACCTAAATGAAAACGCCAAACTTTCTTGGCTTCATTTTTAAATGTCAAAATGCTACTTTGAGTATTCCTTGCTGCGCAAATATCCTCTAAATACTCGTCAAAAATACTCTCACCCTCTTGGATGTTTCTGATCTGCTCCCGGCTAATAAGCCAATGAATGTCAGCAATCAGATCAAGTATATTCTCAAGTTCCTCTCTCTTGATTGCAGACGATCCCGGGTAATTTCTTACCCACCAAAACTCAATAATGTCGAAAAAATTATGATACCCAACTAATTTTCTTAATCCGTTCCTGCAATATTGACTTTCCTTTAGGGCGCCAGATAGTATAAAATTGTAAGATAGGGATGGGTCTTCATTGAGGGCTTCAATTGCTTCCTTTGTAGTGAATGGGAATTCTACGGTCCACATTTGGTCACCTAAATGCTGCATGAAGCACATCAATTACTGCGGCGTGATCTGCTTCTGATGCGATAAGTTGTTATACGCATAATTAGTAAGAATAGCAGAGGCGTTGCTTCAAAGTTAAGCTCATTGCGACATGGCAGAATTAGTATCTGCTCTGACTTCAATTGAGAACGCAAACCCGTGATCGCGAACACCTCTGCTTTGCCTACTGCTTCAGTTCTTTGATGGGTTTAGTGGGCACTGCTCAGCCTCCATCCTTTTACGCAAATACTATTTATAAAGAGTTAAAAATTTGAGACGAATGATCGGGTCAGGTGCCACATTCTGCTGGGCTCAGGACCCATTGATTTCTGTTGAACGATATGATTCAGCGTTCGAAAACGAGCGGTAAACATGTCTGATCTTTTCTGGCTGAGCGACGCGCA
>NZ_JAFMPQ010000060.1 GCF_020667845.1 Cognatishimia sp. F0-27 | reverse complement strand
ACAAACCATGCGCATGGTTTGTGCATGCTATCTGCATGGCATGTGCATCACAGAAAATCGCGCAAACCCTCATGCCCGCGCCGTCCCGAGGATCCCGTGCGGCCGGATCAGGAGCACCGCGAGAATGATCAGGAAAGGCACCGACGGCGCGTAGCCCGAAGGCAGGATCAACAGCGCCATGTTGGCTGCGATCCCCACGAGGAACCCACCCAGCATCGCGCCATAGATCGAGCCGATCCCGCCCACGATGGTCGCGGCAAAAATCGGCAAGACCAGATCCCGCCCCATCACCGGGGAGATGTGGTTGGTCAGCCCGTAGAACACCCCCGCCAGCGCGGCAAGCGCGCCGCCAAGCACCCAGACAGAGGCGATCATCCGGCGCAGATTGACCCCGTTGACCTGCGCAAGCGACGGGTTCTCGGCCACCGCCCGCAGGCTGTAGCCAAAGGTGGTGCGCGACAAGACAAGGTGCAATATCAATATGATGACAAGCGTGATCACAAGCGTTGCCACCTGATCCGGCTTCACAAGGATCAAAGGATCACGGCTCAGGATCGTCGCGAAAACGATGTCGCGCGTATAAAGCATCTGGTGCAGCCCGAAGACCAGCCCGATCAGGTTGCGGATAATCAGCGCCATGCCGAAACTGGCAAACACCATCGAAAGCTCCTCGCCCTTCTCGCGCACCCGGCGGAACACCAGCCGGTCGATGGCAACCGCGCTCAACCCGGTGATCCCCATGCTCAGGATCATCGCCAGAACCAGCGCACCGGTCATGCTCAGGGGCCCGATCTTCACCGTCATGATTGGCATCAACGCCTTGAAAAGCCCGTCAAAAACCAGCGCGGAATAGGCCCCGATGGACAGCAGTTCCGCATGGGAGAAATTGGCAAAGCGCAACATGTGCATCACCATGGTCAGCCCCACAGCCCCGAGGCTCAGGATCGATCCCACAAGGATTCCGTCGAGCAAATGCTGGATCATCGGCCTTGTCTCCGCAACGAGCCGAGACCGGCCAGCAGGCCGGATGAGGAACCCCGTCTGCACAGTCGTGCGCTCATCCGCCCGCCCTCAACCGCTTGCCACCAAGGTAGATCTCCGCAACCACCGGATCGCCAAGAAGATCCGCCGCGGCCCCGTCGATCTGGTTGCGCCCTTCGGCCAGAATATAGCAATGATCGGCCAGCCTTAGCGCCTGATTGACATTCTGCTCCACCAGCACAATCGTCACCCCCCGCTCGGTCAGCGCGCGCGCTTCCTCAAGCACCTCCTGCGCGGCTTTCGGGGCCAGCCCGGCGGATGGCTCGTCCATCAGGATCACCGATGGCTCCGCCGCCAGCGCCATCGCCACCGCCAGAAATTGCCGCTGCCCGCCCGAGAGCGCGCCGGCCTTCTCCTTGAGCTTGTCCGCAAGCACCGGGAATTGCTGCAACAGCCGCTCACGCATCTGCGCGCCACCAGCTGCCCGCGCCAGCGCCAGATCGAGGTTCTCCGCGATGGTCAGGCTGCGGAAGATGTTGTCACTTTGCGGCACGTAGGCCATGCCATGAGCCGAGAGCTGATCCGGCCGGATGCCGGTGATCGCCCGCGCGCCCAGATGCACCGTGCCTTCGCTGACGGGCACAAGACCCGCGACCGCCTTGATCAGGGTCGATTTGCCCGCCCCGTTCGGGCCGATGATGACGGTCACCCGCCCCGTCTCCGCACGCATGGAGACGTCGCGCAGGATCGGCAGATCGGGCACGTAGCCCGCCGTCATGCCCGTCACCTCCAGCGCCGCCTCAGCCATGGGTCATCGCTCCGAGATAGGCATCAAGCAAGATCGGATCGGACTGCGCCTCTGCCGCGCTGCCCTCGAAAACGACGCGCCCTTCGGCGAGCGCGATCACCGGATCGCAATGGCGCATGATGAAATCCATGTCATGCTCGATGATCACAAAGGTCTTGCCTTGCGCGTTCAGCGCTTCGATCTTCTCGATCAGCACCCCGGTCAGCGTCGGGTTCACCCCCGCCGCAGGCTCGTCGAGCAGGATCACCTTCGGATCGCCCATCAGCACGCGCGCCAGTTCCAGAAGCTTCATCTGCCCGCCGGAAATCTTGCCCGCCGGATGATCCGCCAGCGGCAAAAGCGTCACGAAATCAAGCACCTCCAGCGCCTTTTCGCGGATCGTGCGCTCCTGCGCCTGCATCGCACCGCGCCGAAAAAACGGCCCCGCCAGCCGCTCACCGATCTGCGCCAATGGCGCCAGCATGACGTTCTCCAGA
The DNA here is from genome assembly GCF_020667845.1 of Cognatishimia sp. F0-27. Lineage (GTDB taxonomy): Bacteria > Pseudomonadota > Alphaproteobacteria > Rhodobacterales > Rhodobacteraceae > JAFMPQ01. Next base: position 12,926 of record NZ_JAFMPQ010000060.1, on the reverse strand, counting down.
ACCGACATGCGCGCAAAGGGCCGCGGGATCTGAAACGTGCGCCCAAGCCCGGCCTCAAAGAGCCGGTGCGGCGCCATGCCCGTCACGTCGCGCCCCGCCAGCGTCACCCGCCCCGCGCTCGGAGCAAGTGCGCCCGTCAAAACATTGAAAAGCGTGGATTTTCCCGCGCCGTTTGGGCCGATCAACCCGGTCATCGTTCCCGCCCGGATCGATAGGGATACGGAATCCACCGCCCGGAACGGACCAAAATCACGGGTCAGCCCCGCGCAGGTGAGGATCGGCTCAGCCATCCTTGGCGCCATGCACCGCGTCATCGGGACGGGTGTTGAGGTTGTATTTCATGATCCGGCCATGGCGCGAGTTTCGATCTCGCTCAAGGCTGTAGACCCGTCCCGCCGGCCCGTCTGCCTCCGCAATCACCGCGCCGATCTCCGCGCGATCCTGCGCGTTCAGGGCAAAGGAGAACGTCTCCAGCGTCTGCGGCAGATGCCGGGCATAGCGCGCACCAACAATGCCCGCCGCCACACCGGGCTGATCCAGAACCCAGCGGGTCGCCACCGCCGAAAGCGACACGCCGTGCCGGTCACCCACCGCCTTGAGCGCGCGCAAGAGCCGTTGAAACCGCTCCCACGGCCCGAATTCGTCGATGATCAAGCGGTATTTCACCAAACTACGGTTCTCGAAGGCAAACCCCGGATCGTCCACGCCCAGCCAACGTTCGGTCAGGAAGCCGCCCGCAAGCGTGCCATAGGCGAGGATCTGGATGTCATGCGCGCCAGCCCAATCCACGAGACCATTGGCCGGGCGGCGGTCCAGCACGGAATACTGCACCTGCGCCGAGGCGATATCGAACCCCGCATCGACAAAGCGCTGCATACCGTCTTCGTCCCAGTTGGTGGTGCCAAGCGTGGCGATCTTACCCTTCTTCTGGCAGTCCTTGAGAGCCTCAAGGGCACCAACCGGATCGCCCTGCGCGAGGTCCCACCAGAAGAACTGCACAAGATGCAGCCGCTCGATCTGAAGCCGATTGAGGGACCGGTCGACAATCGCCTCGATCCCGTGCGTGCCAATCTCCGGCAGAAGCGTGAGGTCGGGCACCAGCTTGGTGTGCACGGTCACGCGATCCGCGACCGATGCCCCCCGCCGCGCGCGCAGATCGGCGATGAACTGGCCGATCATCTCCTCGACGCCGGTGTAGATATCCGCGCAGTCGAAGGTGAAAATTCCCGCATCCACAAAGGCTTCCATGTCGCGGATTGCTTCTTCGCGATCAACGGCGCCGTGATCGCCCGCAAGCTGCCACCCTCCGCGGATCACCCGGCTGATCGGATGGCCCGGCCTGAGTTCGGTTGTCTCGACCGTTGTCATTTCTGGCTGTCCTTTTGCCAATAAGGGGTCTCGCGGGCTTCCGGCAAACCGGTCGTTTCTGCATGGCTGAACCAGCGTTTGGCCGCCCGTGTGACGCGGAACCGCCCGCCGCAATGTGGATCAGGGCAGGCGATCTCCGCATCTGTCGACATCCAGTCCGCCTCGTCGGTCATCCGCTGTTTGGCGGGCAAAAGCGGCAGAAGCGCCGCCAGCGCATACATCGACACCCGCGCACCCGGGTCAAAGACGAGCGCCTCCCCCTCGACGCGAAAGCGCTCGCCCTCGATGTGGCGACAGACCGGCACGCGCCCATCCAGAACGGTTTCGACCACGAGATCGTAGAGCCAGAATCCCGCCTCTCCTGCCTGCGGCTGCCCTGTCTGCGTCTGATCCGTCACGCGGTCATGCCCTTGTTGCCATCCTTGTGTGTTGTGGTGTTATCTGTGATATTTGATCGTAGGTATCGCATCACGGCAGAGTCAATCCTCTTTGCCCTGCGCCTCTCGAAAGACAGCATATTGCCGGAACATCGCCGCATGACAGGGCCACGGATCGACAAACTTGAGCAGGTCAATCTGCGTGACAGCGCCTATCGCGCCCTGCATGACGCGTTCACGCGCGGGGAGTTCGCGCCGGGCGACGTCGTCAGCCTGCGCAACCTCGCCGATCAGCTTGGCATCTCCATGACGCCCGTCCGCGAAGCGGTGCGGCGACTCGTGGCGGAAGGCGCCTTGCTCGACACGCCATCGCGCACGCTTCAGGTCCCCGCCTTTGACGCGCAGCGCATGAAGGATCTCAAGGCCGGACGGTTGGCGCTGGAAACGCTGGTTCTCGATCTGGCGATGGACCGGATGCAGCCCGGCGATCTCGCGCGGCTGCGCCGCACGCTGTCGGACGCGCCCGAGCCGGACGGGCCGGATCTCGCGACCAATTACGCCTTTCATTTCGCGCTCTACCGAATTTCGCGCTCTGACGTGCTGCTGCCGCTTATAGAGTCGCTCTGGTTGCAATACGGCGCCTATCTCAATCGCATCATTGCGCATGAGGCGGCCCGGAGCATCGACCAGCACGCCTATCACCACGCCATCCTCGACGCCTTGTCAGATGGCAACCGGGACGCGGCACGCGCCGCCCTGATCGACGACATCGAGCGGTCCTTCCGCATCGTATTGCCCCAACTCGATGACCCCGACACGCCGAAGACAGAGACTGATCCCGCGGCCACCACGTCGCGCGCAACACCGCAGGAGACGCCATGACCCCGCCCCGACCCGACCGATACCGGCTGGCCCCGGATCTCGAGATTGCGCGCGCCCTTACGGGCCTTTGGCAAGTGGCTGATATCGAGCGGAAATCCGGCGCGATTGACCCCGAAACCGGGGCCGACTGGCTGCAAGCCTATGCCGAGGCCGGATTCGACACATTTGACATGGCCGATCATTACGGCACGTCCGAAATCATCACCGGTCATCTGCTGCGCCGTTACGACGGCGCGCGCCCCGTTGCCTTCACGAAATGGTGCCCACCCCCCGGACCGATGACGGCGGACGTGGTGCGCGCGGGCGTGCAGGACCGGCTCGACCGGCTTGGCGTCGACAAGGTGGACCTGCTGCAGTTTCACTGGTGGAGCTTCGCCCACCCGGCCTGGCTCGATGCGCTGCACCAGCTTGCCGCGCTGCGCGACGAGGGGCTGATCGGGGAAATCGGTGTGACCAATTTTGACACCGCCCATCTTGCTCTGGCGCTGGCCGATGGCGTCCCGGTGCGCTCCAACCAGGTCTCCTTTTCGCTGCTCGACCGTCGTGCGGCCGGTGCGCTTGGCACGCTTTGTGAGAAGACCCAATCGCGCATTCTTGCATATGGCACGCTTTGCGGCGGGTTCCTGTCGGAGCGGTGGCTCGACCAGCCCGAACCACAGGAGATCGGCGACTGGTCAAAGATGAAATACAAGCGCTTCATCGACACCGCCGGCGGCTGGGAGCCGTATCAGGGCATCCTGCGTGCTGCGCATCGGATCGGCGAGAAACACGGGGTTTCGATTTCCAACGTGGCGACGCGCTGGGTTCTGGAACAACGCGGCGTTGCCGGTGTGATCATCGGCGCACGGCTTGGCGAAGCGATGCACGCGGAAGACAATGCGCGGCTCTTTTCCTTTGCGCTCGACGCGGCGGATCACGGGGCTCTGGACGAGGCCTTTGCCGGCACCTCCCCGATCCCCGGCGATTGTGGCGACGAGTACCGAAAACCACCTTTCCTCACCGCCTCCGGCGATCTGAGCCATCATCTCGACACGATGCCATTGGCGCATGACGCCGAGCCTGTGCCGCACCGCAAGGAGGCGCAGCGCGTGCTGTCGGGGTCGGAATGGGAAGATGTGGCCGGCTATTGCCGGGCGCAGAAGATCGGTGACCGGATCCTCGTCTCCGGCACGACCGCAACCGCGGGAACGGACCGCGTGGTCGCTCGCGGCGATGCGGGTGGTCAGACAACGTTTATCATCGACAAGATCCTCGCAGCGCTCGCCGCCTTTGGTGCCGAAGCGGAGGATGTGGTGCGCACCCGGATCTACCTGACGCATGAAGAGGATGTGATGGCGGTATCCAAGGCACATGGCCGCGTCTTTGGCGCGATCAAGCCCGCCAATACGCTGGTGGTCGTCGCCAAGCTGATTGGCGATTACAGGGTGGAGATCGAGGCCGAGGCGGTGCTGCGCTGACGGGTTACAGGTCCGCAGCCTCTGTCGCGGGCCGGGATCCTCGTCTGGACCATGAGACCGCGCATCCCTGCGGATGGCGTATCTGCAACACCGCAGGGCCCGGCTATCTTCGCCCGGTCACAACCTATCCCGCTGCCTGCCCGGGCCGCACACCGGGGCGCAGCAGGACAACCAGCAGCGCACAGCCCGCAAGCCCCACAGCCATCACCCCGAAGGCCATCGGCGCGCCCGGCGGCCAGAGGGCTGCAGCACCGCAGGTGATCAGCGCAAGCCGCGCAAACGGCCCCACCGTCCCCCAGAGAAAGCCGACGACACCGGCGGTTACGAAATAGACACCAACAAGGGCGGTGCCGAGCGCCAGAACGACCTGCCACCATGCTCCGTCAAACAGCAAGGCCGGCGACGCAACAAAGAGGAACGGCACAACAAAGGCCGGCCACGCGATCCGAACGGCCTCCAATCCGGTGCGCATCGGCGGCGCACCCGCCATATTTGCCGCAACGAAAGCCGCAATTGCCACCGGCGGTGTCAGCATTGACAGCATGCCGAAATACAGCACGAAAAGATGCGCGGACATCGGGTTCAGCCCAAGCTCGATCAGCGGAGGCGCTGCCAGCGTCGACAGCAGCAGATAGACCCCGACCGTCGGCAAACCCATCCCCATCAGGATACAGACCGCCGCCGTGACCAGCAGCAGGAGGATCAGGCTCCCCTCACCCAATTTCACGAGGAAGAAGCCCATGCCAAAGCTCAGTCCCGAGCGGGAAAACAGACCGATGATGATGCCCGCAATGGCGCAGATCAGCACGACCTCCACCGCCGAACGGCCAGCCTTGACGATGGCTTCCACTAGCGCAGAGGCTTTGATCCGCCCGCCCTCATAGGTCTTGAACAGCGACAACACAAAGAGCGACAGCACGGCATAGAGCGCCGCGGTTTCCGGACGCATGTTCAGCACAAAAAGACCGCCGAGCAGCACCGCAAAAGGCACCACGACAAACCAGCCCTTGGCCATCACCCCCGCCATGGCCGGGATCCGCGATGGCTCGACAGAGGCAATCCCGCGGCGTCCCGCTTCGAGATCGGCGAAGATGTAGAGCGCCACGTAGAACAGGATCGACGGGATCAACGCCGCGAGCACGACCTCGCCATAGGCAACCTGAAGGTTTTCGGCCAGAAGGAAGGCCGAGGCCCCCATGATCGGCGGCATGAGTTGCCCTCCGGTAGAGGCCGACGCCTCGATAGCGGCCGCCGTCCGGGGACGATACCCGCCATCCTTCATCAGCGGGATCGTGATCGCGCCCGTCGATGCAACGTTGGATACCGCAGAGCCCGACACCGATCCGAACAGCGCAGAACCCAGAATGGCGATCTTGCCCGCGCCGCCACGCTTGCGCCCTGCAAGGGCCAGCGACAGGTCGGAGAAAAACGCCGATCCCCCGGTTTGCAACAACAGCTGTGCCAGAATCAGGAAGGGCACCACCACGGCCACGGCGATATACAGCGCCGCACCCGCCAATGACGCCGAATCCAGCACCATGAATGTCAGCAATCGGTCCCAGCGGATCGAGCGGCTTTGCATCGGACCGCTCAGGTTGCTGGAAAACAGGGCGTAAAGCACGACGAGACCCAGGATCACGATCAAGGCCCAGCCCATGGACCGGCGCACGGTCTCAAGCAGAAGCACAATCCCGACCGAGGACAGGATCAGCGCCTCGGTCGGGTGATAGAACACGTTTTGCGACAGCACCGGGAATCGGATCACCATCACGGCGCCCCAGATCAGCGCCACCAGGGCCACCCCATGATCGAAGCGGTCCGGTGGCCGCGAGGAGCCCCGACGACGCGGACGCGTCATCAGCGTGATCGCCATCGAACAGGACAGCACGATCAGCAGGACCTGCTCGGAATAGACCCTGAGCCCCAGCCAAAGAGGCAAGGACGAGGACCAGACCACCGCCGCCAGCGTCGAGATCGCTGCCAGGACGGCAACGATCTTCATGGCACGGGTGGCCGACGGAGAAACCGCGGCGCTGTCGCTCATGGGTGGATCACCTCTCCCACATGCCCATTTCTTCGTAGAACTTCATGGCGCCGGGATGATACGCGACGCCGACATCCTTGGACATCACATCTGTCGAGAAACCGGCCCAAACCGGCCCTCCGGTCTCCAGCAAGCCCGGCGTCGCTTCAAAAAGCGCCTTCGTGGCACGATAAACCATGTCCTCCGGCGCGTCCGCGCTGGCAAAGAGCGTGTAGTCATAGGCCACGACATTGGTTGGCCCGTCGATGCCGGGGATCCCGCTATCGGCGTCCAGCGCCGTGAAATAGCTTTGCGGCAGCCATTCCTGCATCGCTGCGAGCGACTCCGCGCTGTCGTCATAGCCGATGTAGCGAATGCCGAAGGTCGCGTCGAATTCGCGGCTGTTGGCCGCGCCGACAACCACGATGGTCACATCCGTGGAGCCTTCCGCAAAGCTGGCCCACATCCGCGGGAAGTTCGGCACTTGCACACCCTGCATGTCGTCGGGCGTCATGCCTTCGGTCGCGAGATAGCCCCGGGTGACGAAATCGCCCAGCGCGCCATCAGCAAACAGCGGCGCACGCGCGCCCTTGAGATCCTCGATCGACTGGTATTCGCTGTCGGCGCGCACGATGTAGCTGGTGCGGAAGGGCATGAGCGTGGCGACCATCTGCAGGTCCGGCAGCGGGCGACCTTCGGACATGCCGGTGCCGTTCACCGCGTAGGTGAGCTGCACGACGTTGGAGATGCCGAATTCCAGCTCGCCAGCATTGACCAGCGGCATGTAGTCGGCCGTGTTGGCCAGCTCCTGTGGGCGCATCTGGATATCGCTGTTCTCGGAGATCGCGGCAGCAAGCGCGCGGCCGATCTGGCTGGTGCCACCCCGCTGCGTGGACCCAAGTGCAGCGATTTCCGCCATCACGGGCCCTGCCCCCATCACGGCAATTGCCGCGCCGACCATCAAGTGTCTCATCTTCATGTCTTCACTCCTTGTGTTGAACGTTCGTGCAGTTATCCCACAGCCTCAATTACCCCATAAGGCTTTGTTTTATATTGATTTATTTTCGTTCTTTGCGACCAAGACCCCTTCCCAGGCGGGGCCTGGGGACTATATCTTGCGGTGACAGACAACAGGGGGTTTTGATGACTGATCGTGTATTGATTGCCGGAATGGGTCCCGCCGGTCTGGTGGCCGGGCTGATCCTCGCGCGCGCCGGTATTCCGGTGGCCTTGTTCGAAGCGGAAACCGATCTTCCGACGGATCTGCGCGCGTCGACCTTCCATCCGCCCACGCTGGACATGCTGGCCGATCTCGGACTTGCGGACCTGCTCGTGGAACAGGGGCTCAAGGCGCCGACCTACCAATGGCGCGACCGCGCCACGGGGGACGCCGCAACCTTTGACCTGACCTGCCTTAAGGGCCAAACCGGTTATCCGTTCCGCCTGCAATGCGAGCAATGGAAGCTGACCCGGGCCGCGCGCGCCGCGCTGGAGGCGGAACCGCTGGCGACGCTCGAATTCGGGTGGGCGGCGCAGGATGTGACGCAGGACGACACCGGCGTGACGCTCACACTCACCCGCGACGGGGAGACGCGCATGGAAACCGGGACCTACCTGATCGGCGCCGACGGGGCTTCTTCGGCCGTGCGGCGGGCCTTGGGGATCGCCTTCGAAGGTTTCACCTATGCCGAACAATGGGTCGTCGCGTCCACCCCGGTCGATTTTGCCGCCAAGCTGCCCGGGCTGGCCCCTGTCACCTATACCGCGGATGCGGAGGAATGGTTTGTGCTGCTCCAGACTCGCGACCTCTGGCGCGTGCTGATCCCGGTCGAGGACGATGCGGACAAGGACCTGATCCTCTCCGATGACTGGATCGAGGCCAAGCTGCAGGGCATCGCGCCCCACGAGACCCCCTACCCGATCGCGCACCGCACCATCTACCGCGTGCATCAGCGCGTCGCGGATCGCTACCGCGTCGGGCGTGCGGCCATTGCGGGCGACGCGGCCCATATCAACAATCCGCTCGGCGGCATGGGCATGAACGGCGGCATTCACGATGCGGTCAACCTCGCCGCCAAGCTCAAGGCCATCCTGCTCGACAAGGCGGATGCGGACAGGCTTCTCGATCACTACAGCGACCAGCGCCGCGCCATCGCGGAGGAATATGTCCTCAACCACACCCACCAGAACAAGCAGGTCATCGAGGAGAAGGACCCCGCCAAACGGGCTGCCCATCTCGAACGGATGAAAAAGGTCGCCGCCACGCCCCCGGACCTGCTCGCCTATGTGCGCAAGGGCGCCATGATGGACGCGGTGGACAAGAGCATGGCCGTGATGCCGTGAACCGGAGACCGGCCCGTCGAGACAGAGAAGGCGGGTCGGACATCTCATAGGATTCGCGGCGCCTCCCCGGTATCCTCGCGCGCGGCCGCCGGGTTCGCCGGGTCCCAGAGCTTGCCGATGAAGCGGCCAGCCGTGACCGCATCGGCCGCATCGCTCAACAGCCAGAGCAATGCCGCGTCCATCACCGTGACCGGCAAGAGCGATGCATATGCCCCGCTGCGGTTCTCCGGCGGGATAAAGTCGGTCTCCGTCGCGCCGCCCGGGGCAAGGGTATTCACCGTGACCCCTGTCCCGCGCAGATCATCGGCAAAGAGCCGCGTCATCGTGTCGAGCGCGGCCTTGGACGGGCCGTAAGGCGCAAAGCCTTCCTTGATCATGGTGACCCGGCTGGTGGAGAGATTGACGATCCGCCCCCAACCCGCCGCGATCATCAAAGGCGCCACGGCGCGGGCCATGAGGAAGGGCCCATCGACATTGGTGCGCATGATCTCCGCCCAGCCCTGCGGATCGAGCTCCCAGAACCGCTGCGCCGCGTTGTGAAAATTGTCGTTGAGCTCACGCGGCCCGCGCCCGGCATTGTTGATCAGCACATCGACACCGCCCAAGGCGGCCTGCGCTTCGGCTGCGGTGCGCGCCGCATCCGCCGGATCACCGGCATCAGCCAGGATCCCAACCACGCGCCGCTCCGGGTAGGCCGCGCGCAAATCCGCGACCGAGGCCTCCAACGCATGCCGCCCCCGCGCCGCCGTGATCGCAACATCCATACCCGCGCCAAGGCACGCATGCGCAAAGCTCAGGCCAATGCCGCGGCTACCGCCCGTTATGAGAACCCGCCGCGCCATCAGTGACGCTCAAACAGCCAGTGATGACCCGAGACCTGGTCATTGATCCCCATCGCGCGCAGGGCGTGCCAATAGGTGGCGGCATTGATCGGGATCACCGGCTTGCCAAGCTCCGCCTCCATCTCTGTCGACAGCCGCACCATGGACAGGTTGGTGCCCACCTGAACCCAGGCGTCGATGTCGTCACGATCCAGTGCGCGCAAATGCTCGCGCAACGTATCCTCCTGCACATGCGCGATGTTCACCGGGCTGTCACAGCGCAGCCCCTTGAACTCCACGACCTCGAAACCGCAATCGGTGAAGAACCGCGTCACTTCTCGGTCGGATACCGGCTGGTAGGGCGAAATCACCGCGATGCGCTTGGCACCGGTCAGGTTCAGCGCAGCCTCGCAGGCAAAACTGCCACAGGACACGCCGACCCCGGCATAATCCGCAAGCTCCGCCATGCGCTTTTCGGAGGCCGCCCGGCCATCCCAGAACATCAACGCCGACATCCCCATCACGAGGTAATCCGGCTTGCAGGTCATACAGCGATCCACGCAATCATTGAGTGTCGAGCCTATGGCCTCGACCAGCGCCACAAAATCCGCGTCATTATGCACCGGCATGTCGGGGACATAGATGCGACCGAAATGGTTGGTCACACCGGGCACGCGAAACGCCTCCATATCGGGCTGCACGATGGTGTTCGTCGACGGGGCCACCACCGCAAACTTGCACCGGTATCCAAGCGCGTCAGGCATGGGCGTATCCTCCCGGTTTCTTTGGGCCCGAAATATCCCGGGGAGTCCCGGCTCTGCCGGGACGGGGCAGCGCCCCACTCGATTGCACAGGCATCACATCATCTCCCGTCTGCCGCGGATCAGCTGGCTGATGGCCACCGCAACCACCAGACCGCCGCCGTAGAAAAGGTTCTGCACGAAGCTGTCCACGCCAAGGAAATTCAGTCCCATGATCCCGGTGGACAGGAAATAGACGGCGACAAAAGCGCCGATCGCATTGAACCGGCCGGGATAGATCGCCGTAGACCCGAGAAAGGCCGCCGCAAAGGCTGGCAGCAGAAAGGCCAGCGCGGAGCTCGGGTCGGCAACCCCGCGCATGCCGGTGTAGAGCACGCCGGCAAAGGCCGCCATCACCGATGACGCAATCAGCGCACCTGCCCTCACGCGGGTGACATCCACGCCCGACAACCGCGCGACCTCGCGCCCCCGGCCGACAAAAAGCATGCGCCGACCGAGGCTCGTATGCTGAAACAGATACCAGATCACCGCTGTCAGGATAAGCGCGTAGTAGAACCCGACAGGGATCCCGAAGACCCGCGTGAGGATAACCGCGCGCACAAGGTCCATCGACACGCCTGCAACCGTGCCACTATCCGAGACCCACAGGATCAGGCCGGCGACAAAATACCCCGTGCCAAGGGTCACGATCAGTGAAAACACCCGAAAATACAGGATGAAGAACGCGTTGACGGCGCCCACAAGCGCGCCGGCGCACAGCGCCATGATCACTGCCGCTCCGATGGAATAGTCCATCTGGACGTTGAGCACCGCGATGATCATCGAACTGAGCCCCATGGTTGCGGCCACCGAGAGGTCGAAATCCCCGGTTGTGAGCGGGATGATCAGAGCCAGCGTCAACACCACAACCATCGCATTGGACCCAAGCATCGACGCGTAGGAATTCCAAGCAAACATCTGCGCGGGCTTGAACGCGCCAAGGATCAGGATGATCGCGATCCAGGCCACGATCAAACCGTATTTTTCGAACCAGTCTTTCCAGCTGAAAGCGCCGTGCAATCCCCGGTCTCCGGCAGCGCCTTCGAGCGCGGCGATCTTGGCTTCGAGCGCGGCAATCCGGGCTTCGTATGTTGGCTCATCGGTCATGCTGCAAGGTCACTCATTGTGATGCGGTTCCTGCTTGTCGGTGCGCCGCTCGGGCGTGCGCAAGGTCGGTGCCGGGCTTGTCCACGCCTCCCTTGAGACAGCGGGCTGCACGCCCGCCCCACCGGGCGGCGATATCTCGGTGCAGCGGTTCACGCGATCCGGCTCATGGAACGGTAACACTGCTCGGCTATGGTTTCCTTCGTCAGGTCAGCGCCCTGCAATTCGGAGACCACCTGACCGCGCGCAAAGATCAGCACCCGGTGGCAGATCGCCGCCAGCTGGTCATAGTCGGTCGAGGCCACGATCACCCCGGCCCCGTCCGCAGCCGCACGGTCGAGCGCGTCCCAGATCGCCTGTCTGGCGCCAACATCCACGCCTTGCGTCGGTTCGTCGAGCAGCAGGAGATCGGGATCGGTCTGCAGCCATTTTGCAAGCACGGCCTTTTGTGCATTGCCGCCCGAAAGCGCTTCGAGCGGAAGGCTCGGGTTATTCGGTTTCACACCGGCAATGGCCCCAAGCTGGCTGGCATGGGCATTGATCCGCCGCGTGGTCAGTCCGAACGCGGTCTTGAGCCGTTCATAGATTGGCATCGCCACGTTGTCGCCGACGCTGAGGCTGCCGACGCCGGCTTGCCCGAGCCGGTCGGCGGGCAGGTAGACAATGCCGCGCCGCAGCGCCTCTGCCGGGGTCACGTCGGACAGGCGCAGACCGCGCTGCTTGAGGCGCAACCGCCCGGCAACGCCGCTGCGCGCGCCAAAGAGCGCCGCGGGAACCTGGTCGAACCCGGATCCGATCAAGCCGGTCACGCCAAGGATTTCCCCGGCCCTGAGCGAAAGATCCACGGGGCCAATGCCCGGTGCCGCAAGCCCGGTGACCTCGGCGAGCGGCTCGTCATGCTGCAATGCCTTTGCGTGCCCGCCATACGCGTCGAGGTTCCGCCCGATGATACGCTCCACAAACCCCTCATGCGATGTCGACGCGGTCTGCACGGTGTCGATCAGATGCCCGTCGCGCAGGATCGTGGCCCGGTCGGTGATCTCGCGCACTTCGTCCACGTCATGGCTGACAAAGATGACGCTGGCCCCCGTCGCCGTGCAGCGGCGCACCAGATCGAACAGCTGCTCCACCCCTGCCCGAGGCAGGAAAGGGGTCGGCTCATCGAGCACCAACACACCGGGCCGGTCCGCGTGATCCTTGGTCGCCTGAGAGAGATCGTCATAGGCTCGCACGATGGCCAGCAGCGCCTGCTCCACCGCCGAGAGCCGCCCCACTTCGGCCCGCGGGTCGAGGTTCAACCCGAACCGCGCGAATGTGTGTTCCGCCCTTGCATGCAGCCGGCGCCAGTTCAAGGTCCAGTCTGGCTGGGTCGCGAATTCGCCCAGATAGAGGTTTTCGACCACGGACAGTGACGGGATCAGGCCAAGGTTCTGATGCACGAAGGCCAACCCGCGCGCCCGGGCCTCCGGGCCCCGGACCGGCAGGCTGAGACGGGAGCCGTAGAGCCGGATTTCGGCTCCGGGCTCTGGCTCATGGAACCCTGCCAACACCTTGATCAAGGTCGATTTTCCAGATCCGTTCGACCCGAGCAACCCATGAACCTCGCCACGCGCCACGTGCAGAGACACGTCATCCAGCGCAACAGCGCCGCCGAAGCGTTTGCTCAGGTTGGAAATATCAAGTGCGGCGGTCAAGGCGTCGGGTCCTTTCTCGTCAATGGCCCCTCGTGGCGCGGGGTGTCTGCGGTGCGG
>NZ_JAFMPQ010000005.1 GCF_020667845.1 Cognatishimia sp. F0-27 | reverse complement strand
GCGGGTGATCCGACCCGCGGCGCACCACCACCCGGTCAAGGCAGCGGCATCTGCCCCATGATCGCGCGCACGATGGCTGTCGGCACCGCGCCTCAGTCCGACGCATCCCCGCCCGCAAGGGCCTGTCGCGTCACGCGCATCCGGGGCAGCCAATGCCCGTCTGTTTCAATCTCGTCGAGATCGACCGCGCGGATGGGTCGCAGGTTTCCGGCCTCCGGCGGCACCGCAAGGCGCCCCATATCGATGGCCTTCATCTCACCCACCAGACCGGATCCTTCCGGCTCAAGATCGTAATAGACGCCATTCCACAGATCGATCCCGTATTCCCCGGACGGCTTCCACACAAAAAGAAAGTCATATTCGAGGTCCGTCACCTCTCCGGCAAGGCGGCGCGCAATTTCATAGGGGTAAGGCACGTGACACCACAGCGTGTCGGGGCCTTCCAGACATTTGAACGGCCGCATGGAGAGGAAGTAGTCGCCAAAACCGTCGCTGCCCATGGCGACCTGATACTGCGCACCGGACACCTCGATCGTGGCCACGGGCCACGCCGTATCGCTGCTGTCATGCAATGTCACCGCATAGGTCCCGTCCGCAAGTGCAGCCGCGCCGGAAGATGGTGGGGCGGCGGTTTCGGCATGCAGGCTCGTCCAGGGCGCCAGCCCTCCGATCAGGGCCACGGTGACCGAGACAATCCCTGCCGTCCGTCCGATGATCACGGTGTCGCGCCTCGCCTGCCCTGCACCCGGCGTGACCCTCTTGGCACGAAGACGCATGCCGCAGCGCGCGTTGGGCGCCATGACCGGGCGGGCGATCGCGGCTGCGGCCTGCACCGGCGCAGGGTTCCTGACATCGACCGGGACGGCCACCGTTGCGGGCGCGCCCGCGTCCGGGTCCAGCGCCGTCCCGCGCCGGAATATGGCATGGACCGCGCGGTGCAACGCGGCCCGCATGCTGTCGGATCGGCGCATAACAAGTCCTCCTCTGGTTGATTCCTTCACCAGAGAAGGCGGGTTGCGGGGCTGTCAATACACTTGTGGTCGTAAGACCTATTGCGCGTATCGCGCTGTCACACGCAGGTTTTACACTGAGCAGGAGAGGCGTTTTCCGTCATCGCACTCGCTTTGCCGAGCGCCCGGAATCGGAGCTTTTTCATGGGAGGACAGACATGAACAGATTTGTTGCAGCCGCCGTAATCGGCCTTCTCGGGGCCACGGGCGCCGTGGCCGAGGTCACGGAGGACATGCTCGCAAATGATGCAGAGATGACCAATCAGGTCGTCACCAACGGGATGGGCCGCCACTTGCAGCGCTACAGCCCGCTTGACACGCTCAACAAGGAGAATGTCGACAAGCTGGTGCCCGCATGGGCCTTCTCGCTTGGTGGGGAAAAGCAGCGCGGGCAGGAAACCCAGCCGCTGGTCTATGACGGCATCATGTATATCACCGGCTCCTATTCCCGGCTCTACGCCATCGACGTGAAGACCGGCAAGGAACTCTGGCAGTATGACGCGCGCCTTCCCGAAGGCATCCTGCCCTGCTGTGACGTGATCAACCGCGGTGCGGCGCTTTACGGCGACAAGGTGATCTTTGGCACGCTGGACGCGCGCATCGTGGCGCTCGACGCAAAGACCGGCGACGTGGTCTGGCGCGACAAGATCGACGATTACAAGGCGGGCTATTCCTACACGGCGGCGCCGCTGATCGTGAACGGGCTCGTCATCACCGGCAACTCGGGCGGTGAATTCGGCATCGTCGGCGCGGTTCAGGCGCGTGACGTGAACACCGGCGACCTGGTCTGGCACCGTCCGGTGATCGAGGGCCATATGGGCATGCTCAATGGCGAAGAGAGCACCATGACCGGCACGCTCAATGCCACGTGGCCGGGCGATATGTGGAAGACGGGCGGCGGCGCCACCTGGCTCGGCGGCTCTTATGACGCGCGCACGGACACGATCATCATGGGCACCGGCAACCCGGCCCCGTGGAACAGCCACCTGCGCGGTGCCGGCACGCCCTCCGAAGACGGCATGGGCGACAACCTCTATGCAGCCTCGCGCATCGGCCTCGATCCGGCGACCGGCGAGATCAAATGGCACTTCCAGACCACGCCGCGCGAAGGCTGGGACTATGACGGTGTCAACGAGGTTGTGGCGTTCGAGGACAGCGACGGCAACCAGCGTCTGGCAACCGCAGACCGCAACGGCTTTTTCTACGTGCTCGACGCGGCGGATGGCGGCTTTGTCGGCGGCTGGCCCTTCGTGAAGGACATCTCCTGGGCCAGCGGTCTCGATGAAAACGGGCGCCCGATCTATATCGAGGAAAACCGTCCGGGTGACCCGGCGGCGGCCAGCGATGGCAAGAAAGGCGATGTCGTCTTCTCGTCACCGGGCTTCCTTGGCGGCAAGAACTGGATGCCGATGGCGCACAGCCCCAAGACCGGCCTGTTCTACGTGCCCTCGAACGAATGGGGCATGGATATCTGGAACGAGCCGATCACCTACAAGAAGGGGGCGGCCTATCTCGGGTCCGGCTTCACGATCAAGCCGAATTACGAGGACCATATCGGCTCGCTCAAGGCGGTCGATCCTGCAACCGGCGAGTGGAAGTGGGAATACAAGAACGACGCGCCGCTCTGGGGTGGCGTGATGACAACCGCCGGCGGTCTGGTCTTCACCGGCACGCCCGAGGGTGAGTTCCTTGCGCTCGACGATGAGACCGGCGAGGTTCTGTGGTCCTTCCAGACCGGGTCCGGCATCGTCGGTCAGCCGATCACCTGGGAGCAGGATGGCGAACAGTTCGTCTCGATCATCTCCGGCTGGGGTGGCGCGGTGCCGCTCTGGGGCGGTGAGGTTGCCAAGAAGGTGAACTACCTCAACCAGGGTGGTCTTCTGTGGACCTTCCGTCTGCCCAAGGAACTGGCAGCGGCCGACTGAGGCGCGGCGCACGCCCCCCCTGGAGCGTCGATCCGGGGGGTGCGTGCAGGCGCACTTGGCCCCAGGCAGGCGCGGAGATCCCACGCTCCTCCCCTTGCCAGACCAGAGGGCCAGCCCGCTTGACCCCCGACCCGGCGCAGTATGACTGCGCCGGGTTTTTTGTATGCGTTGAGGGGATCTTCGGGCAGTGGACGGGACAGAGGCGCCCGTCTTGCGGCGCGCGCAGGGGCAAGCCGCATCGCACGGGGGGCTGTCTGCCCCCCGGACCCCCCGAGGATATTTCGAGCCCAAAGAAACCGGGTGGGGCGCGTTGAGGATCACACCGCGCGCGGCGCTGTCGGATCGGCGCGCGGGAGCGGGCGTTCCGTTCTGTGTATTGCCTGTTGGGTGGGTGCCGCCTTACTGGCGACGCAAGCGCGCGAGCGCCGCGTCCTCCAGGGCCCAGGCGGTGATGCCATCGCGGATCCCGGCGGCCATGCCCGCGCGCCACGCCGGATCGCGCAGGTTGCGCAGATCGTCGGCGCTGGACAGGAAGCCGAGTTCGATCAGCACCGAGGGAACATCGGCGGATTTCAGCACCGAGAACGCCGCCTTCCGCAACGGGCGCTTGTGCACATGGCCAAGTGCGTTGCGGATCCCATCGACGAGGTGCGCCGCAAGCGCGTCGGAACGCGGCGCGGTGTCCAGCCGCGCGATGTCCATAAGCACCTGCGCCACGCGATCGTCGGCGCCCGAGAGGTCTAGACCGGACAGCAGGGCGTCGCGTTCATGCCGTTCGGCCAGCGCCTGACTGGCGGCATCCGAGGCCTCTTCGGACAGCGTGTAAACCGTGGCCCCGTGGGCGCGGCCTTCGGCAATGGCATCCGCATGCAGGGACATGAACAGGTCCGCGCCGACCGATTGTGCGATCGCCACGCGCGCCTCGAGCGAGACGAAACGGTCATCGTTGCGCGTGAGGATCACCTCGTAGTCGCCTGACCGGCGCAGAACATCGCGCAGTTCGCGGGCAAATTGCAGCATCAGGTCGGCTTCGGTTGTCCCGTCGCGCTCGGCCCCGGGATCGATGCCACCATGGCCGGGATCAAGCACCACGATGGTCGGCCCGTCGGGATCGCGGCTTGGCGCCATGACAGGCGCGCGGCGCTGCAGCGGCCAGCTCTGCGTGTCGGGCAAACCGGACGCGGCGGCAAAAGCCTCCGGATCCGTCGCCTCGAGGCGGATGCTCAGCGCCGCGCTGCCCAGAGACGGGTCGACCGACAGCCCGGCGCGCGCAACCGCGAGCGGCTCTGTCAGCCCCATCACGAGACGCGACCAGCCCGGCTGATACGGCCCCATGCGCAGCCCCTCGACCCGGCGCGAGCGGTCGAATGTTCCCGCGTCGATCCCCGTCCAGTCCACTTCGCGGAAGTCGAGGACAAGCCGCATCGGATCATCCAGCGTGAACACGCGCCACGGCACCCCCTGCGACAGTGCCAGCTCGAGCACCACCGCGCCGTCGCGGTCGGACACCGCGCCTCCCGTGGCCCGGGCCAGCGCCGTTATGTCCTGTGCCGCCGCCGGGCCAAGCCCCAGCAAGACACTCGCAATGATTGTCAGAAGCCTGCGCATTTCCTCACCCCCGCCGCATACCGGCGTGTCTTTGCACCAGAATAGCAAAGCGCGCTCCCGGCACACAGCCCCATTTGCGCGATCTGTCGAAGAAACCTCACGCGGGCCGACCGCGCCGCGCTTTCGGGCAGAGCCACGCGTCCCGACGATCAGCCGGTCGTGGCGATATGCCCTTCTTCGGCCATGAACCGGGTCAGTCGCGCCAGCCCTTCCTCGATATCCGCCGTGGCCCGGGCATAGGAAAACCGCAGCGTGCCTGCGCCACGGACCGGGTCGAAATCGAGCCCCGGCGTGACCGCAACCCCGGCACGGTCCAGAATGCGCGCCGCAAAGGCCCGGCTGTCCGTGGTCAGGTGGCTGACATCCGCATAGACATAAAAGGCCCCGTCCGGTGGCGCGATCCGGTCGAAGCCGGCCCGCGGCAACCCTTCGATCATCAAGGCCCGATTGCGGGCGTAGACCGCCATGTTGGCCTTCAGCTCCTCTTCGGCATCCATCGCCGCAAGGGCCGTGACCTGCGCGGCATGGGGGGCACAGATGAACATGTTCTGCGCCAGCCGCTCGACCTGGCGGATATTGGCCTCGGGCAGCACGAGCCAACCGGCCCGCCAGCCCGTCATCGAGAAATATTTCGAAAACGAGTTGATCACGCAGACATCGTCGGAGATCTCCAGCGCGCTCACCGCCCGGCGGTCGTATTCGATGCCGTGATAGATCTCGTCAGACAGGAAGGCCGCCCCTGCCCCATGCGCTGCGTCGATCAGCGCGCCCAAGGCCGCGCGATCCAGCATCGTTCCGGTGGGATTCGCGGGGCTCGCGATCATCACCCCGTCATAGGCGCGCCCGGAAAGATCCTCTGGCACCAGCTGGTAGCGGTTTTCTGCCGAGGTCTCGATCTCCAGCACGTCGAGATCCAGCGCGCGCAGGATCTGGCGATAGGACGGGTAGCCCGGCGCACCGAGCGCCACGGTTTGCCCGGCATCAAACAGCGCCGTGAAGGCCAGGATGAACCCGCCCGAAGACCCCGGCGTGATCACGACGCGCGCCGGGTCCAGATCCACATTATACCAATCGCCATAGAGCCTTGCGATGCGTTTGCGCAGCGCCGGAAGGCCAAGCGCCACGGTATAGCCAAGCGCATCATCGGCCATCGCGCGGGCCAACGCATCGCGCGCCGCAGCAGGCGCCGGTGTGCCTGGCTGGCCCACCTCCATGTGAATGATGTGCCGCCCGGCATCCTCCGCCGCGCGGGCGGCCTCCATCACGTCCATCACGATAAAGGGATCAACCGCGCCACGCCTTGAATTCCGCATCCTCGCCTCTCTACTCTGGCATGGGCGAGGCAGCCCGAAGGCCGGGCCCGGCCCGCTGCCTGCCGATGGTATGTCCGGGATTAGAGGTCCCGCAAGGGAGACGTCAATGACCCGCCTGTCGCTTTTGTTGCTCAGCGCTTTGCTGGCCTTCGCCCCCGCCGTATCGGCCCGGACCCAGACCACCCTGCTGCGCGACGCCGATATCGAATACAGCCTGCGCCAACTGGCCAAGCCGATCCTGACCGCCGCGGGGCTCAACGCGTCGCGCATCCGGATCCTTCTGGTCGATGACAGCTCGCTCAATGCCTTTATCGTCGACAACAGCCATATCTTCATCCATTCCGGCCTGATGATGAAACTCGACACGCCCGCGCAGCTGCAGGCGGTGATCGCGCATGAGGCCGCCCATATCGCCAATGGGCATATCTCGCGCCGTCTCGGCAATCTCAGCGCGGCGCGCAACGCCGCGGCGCTTGGCACGTTGCTCGGGGTGATGGCTGGCGCTGCCGCGCGCGACGGGCGCGCCGGTCTGGCCATTGCGGCGGGTTCGTCCAACAGCGCCATGCGGTTGTTCCTGTCGCATACCCGCGCAGAGGAAGCCTCCGCCGACATCAGCTCCGCGCGCTACCTGCGCCGGGCCGGGGTGGACCTCAACGGCGCGGTGGAGGTCATGCGCATCTTCCGCGGCCAAGAGCTTCTGCGCGAGAATCGGCAGGACCCCTATGTGCGCACCCATCCGCTGAGCCGCGACCGGCTGCGCGCCCTCGAAGGGCTGGCCGCGAGCCAGCCGGCCGCCAAGCCGGATCCGGCGGCGCAATATTGGTTCGCCCGCGCGCGCGGCAAGCTGACCGGGTTCCAGCGTGCTCCGAACTGGACCTTGCGGCGCGCCGGCAACGCCTATTCGCAGGATATCGGCTTTATGCGGCAAGCCGCCGCCTATCACCGCCAGTCCAACCGGCAAAAGGCAGTGGCCAGCATCGACCGCGCCATCGCACTGCGTCCGCGCGATCCGTTCTACCTCGAACTCAAGGGGCAGATCCTGCTGGAGTCGCGCCAATTCGATGCCGCCGTGCAGGTCTATCGTCAGGCCGCAAGCCTCGCCCCGCGCGAGCCGCTGATCCTCGGGGGGCTGGGGCGCGCCTATCTCGCCGCCGGCAATCCGCGTGAGGCGCTCAAGGCGCTCGAAGCCGCCCGAGGAAGGGATTTTTCCGATGCGCGGGTGCTGCGTGATCTCAGCGTCGCCTATGCCCGCACCGGCCAGAACGCCATGGCGTCGGTCGTGACCGCGGAGCGCTATGCGCTGCAAGGGCGCCTCAAGGATGCCGAGGTGCATGCGCGGCGGGCATTGGGTCAATTGCCGCGTGGCTCCGGCCCGTGGCAACGCGCGCAGGATGTGCTAGGAGCAGCAGAGCGCGCAGCACGGCGCCGCTGAAGATTTCAAGGAGCATGGAACACGACATGGACGACAAGACATTGCCTTTGGTGGTTGGCGGCGGCACCGCCGTGCTGGCCGTGGTCGCAGCCATCAGCGCATTGAGCGACCGCCCGGAGCCCGCTGCCCCGGTCGTCGCTGTGGCCGAGATGGCCGAAACAGTGGCTGACACCACCGATGCGGTGGCCGAAGATGGCACCGAAGCGGTGGCCGACGCGGTTGAAGCCGCCGTCGACACGGTCGCCGAAACGGCCGAAGAGGCCGTCGAGGCGGTGGTTGAGGCGGTCACGCCGGAGGCCGATACAGATCCGGAGACCGATGCGGACGCGGGCGACGCTGTGGCCAGCGTCGATGTGGACGTGGTCGAGGAAGACGAGACGGCGGAGGCGGACACCACCGCCGAGACCACCGGTTTCGACTTCGCCGCGATGACCCCGGAGCAGGCTGATGCGTTCGGCGAGCAGGTGCGCAGCTATCTGCTCGCCAATCCCGGCGTGCTTCAGGAAATGGTCACCCGGCTCGAAGAGCAGCAAGCCGCTGCCCAGAGCCAGAATGACCGTGCGCTTGTCGCCATGCATGCGGGCGCGCTCTACGATGACGGGTTCTCCGCGGTCAGCGGCAATCCCGATGGTGACGTGACGATCGTGGAATTTGTCGATTACCGCTGCGGGTTTTGCCGCCGGGCTGCCCCCGAAGTGGCGCAACTGGTGGAAGGCGATGGCGATATCCGGCTGATCACAAAGGAATTCCCGATCCTCGGGGAAGCCTCGCTGGTCTCGTCGCAATTTGCCATTGCCACGCTGATCACCCAGGGAACCGAGGCCTATAAGGCCATGCATGACGGGTTGATCGCGCTGGAGGGCGACCCGACCGAAGCGGCCCTGAGCCGTCTCGCGTCGACGCTCGGTCTCGACGTGGATGCGATTTTCGAGGAAATGGACAGCGACGAGGTGATGCGCCGCATCGCCGAAACCCGCGCGCTTGCCCAGGCGCTCCAGATCACCGGCACCCCGACCTTCGTCTTTGGCGAACAGATGGTGCGGGGCTACGCGCCGCTGGATGCCATGCAGGAGATCGTGGCCGAGGTGCGCGCGGCGCAGTAAGCCGCGCATCCGCTTGCGCATTTGCCAAAGGGCGCGCTTTCCGCGCGCCCTTTCTCGGCCTGTCATTGTTCATGCGAAGCGGCGAAGCCGCCGCCCCCAGAAAAGCGCAATCCCGAAACCCTTTTGCAAGTCAGGCACAGGCGGCGCGCACTGCCTGAGTGGCCACCGAAACGCGCGACATCGCCCTTGAGGCAACGGGGTCACCTGAGGAGCCACCGGCACGCGCAGTATCGCCCTTGAGGCAACGGGTCCGACAGATACGGCACAACGCCCCCGTTTCGACAAAGACGCGCGCGTCACGGCACGACGTAAGCGTTACGGCGCCGCGCCCGCGCGACGGGACTTGACCTTGACGCTCGCACAAATGCCGCCGGGTATGCGGCCCACGCAGATGCCGCAGGGCACGAGTCCTGCGTTGCGGCGGCGTTCCAGTATCCCGCTGGCCACGGCTGGGCAAGGGTCCGGCCTTGCTGCCGCCAGCCAAGCGCCCTGCCTGCCGCCGCCGGGCACGCGTTCCGCGTTACTGCGCCGCCATCCCGTCTTCTTCGGCGTTTTCCGCTTCCAGCGCGGCGGCCTTCTTCTCGACCTCTTCGATGATGTGCTCGATCATCTGGTCATTGGACATCTTGTGGCTGGCCTTTCCCGCGAGATACACCATGCCGGACCCCGCGCCGCCGCCGGTGAAACCCACATCGGTCATCAACGCCTCACCGGGGCCGTTGACCACGCAGCCAATGATCGACAGGCTCATCGGCGTCTTGATGTGCTCCAACCGTTCCTCAAGAATTTCGACTGTCTTGATCACGTCGAACCCCTGGCGCGCGCAGGACGGGCAGGAAATGATGTTCACCCCGCGATGCCGCAGTCCGAGGCTCTTGAGGATCTCGTAGCCAACGCGCACTTCCTCGACCGGGTCTGCGGAGAGTGACACACGGATCGTGTCGCCGATGCCCATCCAGAGCAGGTTGCCAAGACCAATGGCCGATTTCACCGTGCCCGCATTGAGCGATCCCGCCTCGGTGATCCCCAGATGGATCGGCGCATCCGTCGCGTCGGCCAGCGCCATATAGGCTGCCTGCGCCAGGAACACGTCCGACGCCTTGCAGGAGATCTTGAACTCGTGAAAATCGTTGTCCTGAAGGATCTTGATATGGTCCAGCCCGCTTTCGACCATCGCGTCGGGACAGGGTTCGCCGTATTTTTCAAGAAGGTCCTTTTCCAGCGACCCGGCATTCACCCCGATGCGGATCGAACAATTGTGGTCGCGCGCGGCCTTGATCACCTCACGCACGCGCTCTTCGGAGCCGATATTGCCCGGATTGATCCGAAGGCAGGCCGCCCCCGCCTCTGCCGCTTCGATCCCGCGCTTGTAGTGGAAATGGATATCCGCAACGATGGGAACCGGGCTTTCCTTGACAATCTCCTTGAGCGCGCGGCTGCTGTCCTCGTCAGGCACCGAGACACGCACGATATCGGCCCCTGCCTCTGCGCTGCGCTGGATCTGATCGATGGTGCCCGCGATGTCCGTCGTCACCGTGTTGGTCATGGTCTGCACCGAGATCGGCGCATCGCCGCCCACCGGCACCGAACCAACCATGATCTGGCGGGACACGCGCCTGTCGATATTGCGCCAGGGGCGGATGGGATTGTGACTCATGGGGGAACGTCCGTTCTTGCTCGTCATCGGGTGGCTGTCGCGCATGGCGCCGGCCCGCTTGCACGCGCCGCACGCCAAGCGTGGCATGATCCATGCTTAGCGCGTGCCGTGCGGCTCATCAATGATGGAAGCCAACGCGCGGGCGCTACTGATTGCCGCCGCCGGTCAGGACCTGCTGGCTCAATTCCGCGACCATGCGGGCCAGGTCCGGCTCGCTGGTCAGGTCCGCGACGGCCAGGCGCGCGCGCACATTCTCGGCCGAGGCCTTCAGGTCGCGGCCAAACTGGCCACGCTCGCCGTAGGGGCCATAGGTCTGCCCGCCAACCAGGAAATACACCGCGCCGGCATCGCCGGTGAAGATATCCGGCGGCACCTCGGTTTGCGGCAGGGTGATCGTATCGCCCGGCAACATGGTTTCGGCATAAAGCTTCGTGCCGGAGGCGGCGGTCACTTCGATCCACGCCTCGTGCTTGGCCACGATGGTCACACCCGGCAGAGCCTCTGCCAGCACGCGCGGCTGCGGGATCGGCTGACGCAGCGGTTGCACCGGCTGCACGGGCTGGAGCGGCAGGATATCGCCCTCGGCGCGCTGCGCAAAAGGCGCCACCGGCTCGACCCGCTGCTGCACGGGCTGGACGGGCTGCACTTGTGGAAGCGGCGCGATCACCGGGCGGGTCGCCTCTTCGGCGGCCGCAATTTGAAGCGCCTCGGCCTCGCGCGTGGCACGGAGCGCCTCGCCAATGGCGGCAACCGCGGGGCTGCGCGGCTCCGGGCGCAACGCCGAGTCGATGCCCGAAGCGGTCTCGGTCAAGGCAAGCTCGGCGAAGCTCAGCGGTCGCGGCTCTGGCTCGACCGGCGCGCGTTCCGCGATCACAGGCGTTTCAAAGGCCCGCAACTGCGGTTGCGGAACCGCCCGGTCCCGTCCCGCTTGTGCGAGGAACGGCGTCTCCGGGACCGCTTCGGCAACCTGCACCACAGGGGCCGGGGCTGCCGGGCGAATGTCTAGCTCCGCCAGGACGCGTCCGAGATCCCGATCTGCGTCGAGATCCGCAAGCGCATATCGCTCCGAGATGGCCTCCGCGCTCAACGCGATGCCGTTGGTCACCTGCCCGCGTGCCCCCGAAGGGCCAAAAGTCTGGCCATTGACCGCAAAATAGACCGAGCCGCTTTCGCCCACCCGGATGACGGGCCCATTGGCATCCTGCGGCACGGCGAAGGTATCGCCCGCATTCATCACGCCGGTATAGAGCACCCGGCCAGCCTCATCGCTGACCCGCACCCAGGCCGGGCGCGCAGCCACGACGGTGACCCCGGCATGGACCGGTGTTGCCGCGGTGAGCCGGTCCGACGGTCGGTCCGTCAACTCGGCCACAAGCGCCGCGGCGGCGTTGGCGCTGTCCTGAAACTCCGGAGGGCGCGTGTCGCCCACACGCGCGAAAAGCCCGACGCTGTCCGGGTCAAGCGTGGAAATCGGCCCGTCCCGCGAGGTCAGCACCGGCACGTCAAGCGCCTCGGGGCGGTATAGCCGGTCGAAGCCCCCATTGGCCGGGGGCGAAAACAAGCCCGCCACGCGGCTTTGGTCTGCATCGGGTTCGGTCTGCTCCGGCGCGCCCGCGGCATCCAGCGGATCAAGCTCGCTCAGGACGAGCGGGGTCTGTTCAACCGGCGCCACCTGCACGCGCTGCACCTCCTGCAACACCGCATAGCCGCCGTAGCCAATGCCCCCGATCAACGCCAAGAGCACCAGCGTCGAGCCGATGGCCCCCGGTTCGATGCGCGAGAACACGCTGTCGGATGTGGGTGAGAATGGCAGTGCCGGCTCGGCAAAGGGATCGCGCGCCCGTAAAGCCGGCCCGCCCTGATCGCCCCGACCGGACTTGCGGATGGTCGAGGCCTTCTCGGACATGCCATGTGCCACCGTGAAGCCGCTTTCGGCGCAAAACGCCGCAAAGGTCTCCTCGGGGTCCATGTTGAGATAGCGCGCATAAGATCGCACATATCCGGCGATGAAACCGGGCGTGTCAAAGGCAGAGGGGTCACAGTTCTCGATGGCGGCGATGTAACTCGCCTTGATCCGAAGCTCGCGTTGCACGTCCAGCAGGCTCTTGCCCAGCGTGGCGCGCTCGCCGCGCATGACGTCGCCCAACTTCATCACGAAGTCGTCAAAACCCTGCGGAGCGATAACCTCGCCCGCATCCTTCGTGTGATCTTGGGATTTGCGCCCAATCATGTCGCCTGCCCCGCCATGTCGCTCTACGTCCTGCGCCTGCCCATCAGAAACCCTTTCGAATCAAGATTCGTGGGCGTCTTGTTAAGGCTATCGTAGCATAAACCAAGCCATTTGACAGGCGTAGACTGGATCAGGCGGAAAGTTCGGCACGATTCAGCGCACAATGGCTCCAAAGTTCATCCATTGCATGAACAAGCGCGTCCATTTCCTTCGGCCCGTGAACCGGCGACGGCGTGAAGCGCAGCCGCTCCGTTCCGCGCGGCACAGTGGGGAAATTGATCGGCTGCACATAGATGCCATAGCCATCGAGCAGCATGTCGCTGAGCTGCTTCGTATGCACCGGATCCCCGACGATCACCGGGACGATGTGGCTGCCGTGATCGATGATCGGCAGGCCGAGCCCCTTGAGACGGGTCTTGAGGATCCGCGCCTGCACCTGGTGCTGCTCACGCAGTTCGGGCGCCCGCTTGAGATAGGCGACCGAGGCCGCGGCCCCGGCGGCCACTGCCGGCGGAAGCGATGTCGTAAAGATGAAGCCCGGAGCGTAAGACCTTATCGCGTCACACATTTTCGCCGATGCTGCGATATATCCGCCCATCACGCCGTAAGCCTTGGCCAGCGTGCCGTTGATGATGTCGATGCGATGCATGAGCCGGTCGCGTTCCGCAACCCCGGCCCCGCGCGGACCATACATGCCCACCGCGTGCACTTCGTCGATATAGGTCAGCGCGCCGAATTCATCGGCAAGGTCACAGATCGCCTCGATCGGGCCAAAATCGCCATCCATCGAGTAGATCGACTCGAACGCGATCAGTTTGGGCGCATCCGGGTCATCCGCAGCGAGCTTGGCGCGCAGATCGTCCAGATCGTTGTGCTTGAAAATGCGCTTCTCGCCACCGTTGCGGCGAATCCCCTCGATCATCGACGCGTGGTTCAGCGCATCGGAATAGATGATCAGCCCGGGAAACAGCTTCGGCAGCGTCGAGAGCGTGGCGTCATTCGCGATATAGGCCGATGTGAAAAGCAGGGCCGATTCCTTGCCGTGCAAATCGGCCAGCTCCGCTTCGAGCCGTTTGTGGAAGACCGTCGTGCCGGAAATGTTGCGCGTGCCGCCCGACCCTGCGCCGGTTGCATCAAGCGCTTCGTGCATCGCCTCAAGCACCACCGGGTTCTGGCCCATGCCCAGATAGTCATTGCCGCACCACACGGTGATTGGCTGTTCCGAGCCGTCATCCTTGCGCCACATGGCGTGCGGGAATTGCCCGTTGCGGCGCTCGATATCGATGAACGTGCGGTAACGCCCTTCCTCGTGCAGGCGGTTCAGGGCGGTGTCGAGCTGCGCAGTATAGTCCAAGGTCGTCTCCCATGCGGCCAGGCCGCTCCTACAGCCCTGTGCATTCAAGTTCGTGAATGGATATAGGGCGTATGCATCTTTGACAATCGTTTTGCCCCGGACGAACGGTCGCATCCTTGATCTGCATCAACATGGAGGCGTCCGCCCCGATGCACAGACCCGGGCGCGCGCCGTGTGCCACATGCGGCGGACATGGGCAATCACCCTGCCGCCCGGCCCGTCTGGACTGCCCGGGGCGCGGCCTGCCGGGATGTCGGACAAAGCCTGTCTCACCTCGCATCCCGCTCCCCCCATCCCCATGTCCGCCGGCACGGGCGTGGGCCCGCCCCGCGCATTGGCCCTCTCTCAGGCTCCCGGCATTCCGGAGCATGATGGGCGCCGCCGCCCCGCCCGCGATTGGCCTGTGGAAGCGGTGCTGATTGAACCCGCGCAAGTCGGGGCGGGGCCGGTCGCGCCAAGAACGCCAGACGCTGGCCCTCGGACGAACCGCTGCCGATGCCGGTGGCGCATGGGTCCACCGCACCACGTGTCGCTTCGTGCTCGCTGGTCGCTGCATCCTTGTCCTTTGTCGGCCAGTCTTGCCTTCACATGCAAAATACCGCATACGTTTGAAACATAACAAACCGATAAAAACCATGAGGATATCAGGCATGAAATCGATCTGCGCGATCGCACCACTGTTTTGCGCGCTGTGGGCTGGCGCCAACGCACTCAGCGCCGGACACGCCAACCCCTGGGCCGGCCCGGACGATGTGGTCAACGCCCGGTTTCACGACGCGAATCAAGCCCGCAGCATCGACACGCCCGGCGAAGACGAAATGCACGGCCATCAGGCCGGCAACGCGTCTGACATTCGCAGCATCCAAGGCCAAGGCACCGCGACCCGGCTTGGCGCGGCGGGCATGGGCCAATGAGCGCGCGACACGCGGGGGATGCGCCCGCCTTCCACTGCGGATCTCTCGACGAACCACGCCCGGTGTCCTGCGCGCTGCCGTCTGTGCCAGCCCGTGCGTCCCATTGCTCTGCCGCGCGGCGCTCTGGACAGTCGGCCCGGCCCTGCTAGGCTCCCGCAAGAACCTTGTCCATCAAGCCGGAGCTGTCATGTCTCTCGACCCCGTTCTCGACCGAATCGACGCCGATCTCGACGCCGCCCTCGACCGCCTTTTGGCGCTGTTGCGAATCCCGTCGATCTCCACAGATCCCGCCTACAAGGACGCGTGCCAGACCGCTGCGGAATGGCTGGCGGACGACCTCAAGAGCCTCGGGATTGACGCCGCCGTGCGCCCCACCACCGGGCACCCCATGGTGGTCGGCCATATCGACGGCCCCGGACCGCATGTGCTCTTTTACGGCCATTACGACGTGCAGCCTGTCGATCCGCTCGATCTCTGGGACCGCGATCCGTTTGACCCCGCCATCGAGGACACGCCGGACGGCAAGGTGATCCGTGCGCGCGGCAGTTCGGATGACAAGGGCCAGCTCATGACCTTTGTCGAAGCCTGCCGCGCGTGGAAAGCAGTGCATGGCAGCCTGCCCTGCAAGATCACCTTTTTCTTCGAAGGCGAGGAGGAATCCGGCTCCCCGTCGCTGATTCCCTTCCTCGAGGAGAATGCCGAAGAGCTCAAGGCCGACCTCGTTCTGATCTGCGACACCGGCCTGTTCGAAAGCCGGGTGCCCGCCATCGTCACGCGGCTGCGTGGTCTTCTCGGCGAAGAGATCACCCTCACCGGCCCGAACAAGGACCTGCATTCGGGCATGTTCGGCGGTGCGGCGATGAACCCGATCCGGGTGCTGTCGTCGATTCTCGCCAACCTGCACGGGCCGGATGGCACGATCCAGGTGCCGCATTTCTACGATGGCGTGCCCGAACTCGAGCCGCCGATCAAGGCGCAATGGGATGCGCTCGGCTTCGACCATGCGCGCTTCCTCGGCGATGTCGGTCTGTCGGACCCGGCGGGCGAATCCCAACACACCGCGCTCGAGATGATCTGGTCGCGTCCGACGGCCGAGATCAACGGCATCATCGGCGGCTATACCGGCGACGGGTTCAAGACGGTGCTGCCGTCCCAGGCCTCCGCCAAGATCAGCTTCCGCCTTGTCGGCCAGCAGGATCCGCATGAGATCCGCAAACATTTCCGCGCCTGGGTCGAGGCACAATTGCCGCCGGATGTCAGCGTGCGATTCGATGAACACGGCGCCTCGCCCGCGGGACAGATGGAGACCGACCACCCGGCCTTCGAAGCGGCGCGCGCGGTGCTCTCCGCGGAATGGGGCGAAGAGGCGGCCTTTACCGGATGCGGCGGATCGATTCCGATCGCGGGCTATTTCAAGACAATCCTCGGCATGGAGTCGATGCTGGTCGGCTGGGGCAAGGATGACGATCAGATCCACTCCCCGAATGAGAAATACGACCTCGAAAGCTTCCACAAGGGAACGCGGAGCTGGGCCCGCATACTCGACGCCATCGCGACCCGCTAGAGCCCCGCGCCAAAGAGCCATTGTTCCCGAACAGGCATCAATCGCCCTGTTTGGGACCATTGTTGCACAAAACATGAGCAAAATGCCCAAGAACCGTCATTTTCGCGGCGAAGCCCGGCCTGATTTGACCGCCACTTAGGGGGTATGAAACGCACGATCCGCAACCAGACCCGCCAGGATTTTGACCGCCGCGTTGGGCGTATCGACCCCGCATATATGCGGGGCACGCTCGTCAAACCCACCCCGCATCGCCCTCTGCCATCGCTTTGTCTGGGCTTTTTCTGGGCGTATCTGGTGGTCGTCGTGGCTCAGAACCGCACGGCGCTGGAAACCGCGCTCAGCCCGGCGCTGCGCGATGCGGTCCTGATGGCCGTGGCCGCGGCGCTTCTGGCATCCTTGACACTTTTTGCAACGCATCTCATCCGGATGTTTCTGCGCACGGGGTCTGCTCGCTCCAATTCGCGTGCGTTGCTCCTTGGTGTCGGTGTAGCGCTCGCCCTGACCCACATCCCCGAGGAAGTGCGCAGCGCTGCCTTCGCGATGCTGGGTCAGGACGCGCAGGCGATTTTGTTGTCGGCCGGATCCAACGTGGAGCGACACCTGCCCGGGGTTGACTTCTCTGCCGCGGTATCGGTCTCCTCCTGGGGGCTATGACCCATTTTTTCACGCCTGATGCGCTGCGCATTGCCTATGACGTTACGGGGTCCGGCCCGCCGGTCTTGTTGCTCCACGGCTTCCCGCAAAACCGGCATATGTGGACCCGCATTGCGCCTCAGATGGCCGCGAGCCACACCGCGGTGACCGCGGATCTGCGCGGATACGGCGACAGTGACAAACCCGATACGGTCGACGCCATGTCGTTCCGTTCCATGGGGCGTGACATGCTGGCGCTCATGGAACAGTTGGGCTTTGGGCGCTTTCATCTCGTGGGTCACGATCGCGGCGCCCGAACCGCGCATCGGATGGCGCTGGATGCTCCAGAGCGCGTGGCCAGCCTCACGCTCATGGATATCATTCCGACGCACCGTCTGCTTGCAGATCTCACAGCGTCCGTCGCCCGAAGCTACTATCACTGGTTCTTTCTTGCCCAACCGGCCCCCTTTCCCGAAACGCTCATCGCCCATGATCCCGACGCGTATTTCGAACGCTGCCTTCTGGGCTTCGGGAAGGCGACTCTGGCTGATTTCGACCCGGCCATGCTTGCGCGATATCGTACCCATTGGCGCAACCCGGCATGCATCCATGCCATGTGCAACGATTATCGCGCCGCGATCGACATAGACTTCGCCATGGACGCCGCCGATCTGGAACGCCGGATCTCCTGCCCCGCCCTTGTCGCCTACGGCGCAGAGGGTGCGATGGCGCAAGCGATGGATGTCGCGGCCACATGGCGTGACAGGCTCGACAACATGACGGCGCGGTCGATCTCCGGCGGGCACTTTTTCCCCGACCAATCCCCACAGGAAACGGTGGCCCAGCTCCGCGCCTTCTTGGCACCCTTGTCTCTTTGAGCCGCCGGTCACCCTCAGGCGATCCCCGAAAACCGGTCTGGCAAGCGGTATTGCACCTGGTAGTCCGGCCGTGCGAACTCCCAGAAGCCGGTATCGCCGCGTGGCGCCCAGCTGTCGTGCATGTCCCGGCGCACCCACTCAAGATCAAAGCCCTGCTTCTCCTCAAGATCAGCAAAGCCGTCAAAGACCGCTTGATCATCCCCCCGCCTTTCGCGAAACCAGTGCCGCCCGACCGCGACATCGCGCGGCTTGCCTCCGATTTCCTCGGCAATCCGGTTTCGCCGGTCCATCGCATCGCAATAGGCGTCGAAGTCGCAGAACTTCAGATGCAGAAGGTAAAGCCCTTGCGGCGTGTTGAGCTGCGCGCTCCGGCTGAAATGCCCGCCCCGCGCGATTTT
Organism: Cognatishimia sp. F0-27; assembly: GCF_020667845.1. Lineage (GTDB taxonomy): Bacteria > Pseudomonadota > Alphaproteobacteria > Rhodobacterales > Rhodobacteraceae > JAFMPQ01. The sequence continues at coordinate 122,088 of NZ_JAFMPQ010000005.1, read as the reverse complement.
CACGCCCGAAGACAGGATGCAGGGCTTGGCATAATGTGGCGCGACGCGCACATGCCGACGTGGTCCGAGGACCTTGCCCGCAATCGGGTCTTTCTCACGGTCCCGGCGATGGATGACCTCAAGCCCAACAGGAGTGAGGACCTGCCGCTGTGGACTGCGGCGCAAGAGATCGAGCAAGGTGCCGCCATGTTGCGGATCGACGACGACAAGCTCATCCACATCGCCGACGATCACATGATCGTAGTAGCAGCGCAGCCCCTGCAAGACATGGTTCAATAGACGCCACCGCTTGACATCAAAATCGCTCCGCGGGGCCGCCGGCAAACCGATGATATTGCACCCCTCCGCCAAGGCCGCGACCTCCGGAGATCGTCCGTGATTCACCACGGTGCAATTCTCCCGCCCGAGCAGCCCGCCATAATACGCGACCCAGAGCGCCAGAAAAAACAAATCATCGCGCACCATGGTCAGGGCCGCCGCCACAGATTGCATGTTCCCTCCCGCATATGTCACCGGACCGATGCGCCGTTAGAGAATTCTGCACCAAACCTCCTTACAAAAGGTTGAAAACGGCAAAAAGGACGAAAGCCTCCGTGCAGCCCATGATCGACCCGATGACAAACCGCATGCGCCGCCGCGGGTGGTTCATGCAGTCTACCGATCATCGGATACGCCGCTTTCACGTTGTGGGAGAACGTGCGTCCGGAACCAATTACATCAATCGCTTGCTGGTTAAAAATACGCCTCTGATCCCGGCGGATGGCCTTGCATGGAAACATGGATTTCCGAGTATGATCGCCATCCCTTCGGACGTCTGTGTGTTTTGCATTTTTCGGGATGTGCGCGATTGGGTCCTGTCGATGCACGCACGTCCCTGGCACTGTAGCATCGCCATGCAGGCGCTTGATTTTTCGTCTTTTATCCGAGCGGAATGGGAGACGATCATTGACCGCAAGCGCTATTTTCCGCAAGCATGCCAAGACACGCTGATCGGCGCGCCCCTTCAGGCGGACCGAAACCCCGCGACCGGTGACCGCTTCGCCAATATCTTCGCCCTGCGCCGTGCCAAGATGAGCGCTTCACTCACTTATCTTTCAAGAGGTTGCAGCGTGTACTTCGTGCGCTATGAAGCCTTGGCCAAAGACCCCGAAGCCTTCTTGAGAGACGTCAAAAACAGTCTCGACCTTACGAACCACGAACCGTTCCGGCCCATCACGAGGCGCTTGGGCAACAGATTCAAACCAGCAATCCAAAGCCGGCCCGAAACGCCGCGCCATCTGTCGCAAGGTGACTTGAGATTTGCGCTGCAACAAATTGATCTTTCACTGGAAAAGAGAGTTGGATACCTTTACGAAACCGGTTTGTGACGCAGCGCCAGCGCCTCCACGGCATGCGCAACATGCGGAATGGGTGGGCAGGACTTCCGGGTCTCCAAAGAAACATGCAGCAAGAACTGATCGCATGTGGCAAGCGTTTCATCATCAGCACTCCGCTTCATCTCATGCCAAAGCCCGAGCTTTTTCCCAGCGCCCAACACCACGCGTGTTTCTACGTAAAAATCTTCAGCCACAAGTGTTTCCGCGACATACTTGATCTTGGTTTCCACGGTAAAGTAGCTGTACCCTCCAGCGATATAGGCGCGATCCGCGCCCACATGCGCCATCAACGCCTCCGACGCATCGGAAAACACTTGGCCATAGCGCCCTTCGTTCATGTGACCGTTGACATCCGACCAATCGACAGGGACCGAACGCCGCACGGTCACAAGCGGCACCGTATCCGCCAAGGGGGCACGCATCCGCGCGTCGTGCTCCGCAATGATCCGCCCGGCCGCAGCATCCTGCCCTTTCAGCGCGCGCAAGATCGCAACCAGATTGTCATCCCGCAGCCGTTCCAGACCGCGGATGGAGTACCCACCAGACTGGCTATCTGATTGATCGGAAATCAGATCGACAAGCGCGTCGTCAAACTCCGGCACATCCATCAGGCGCGTCCAGGGCCATTTCAGCGCAGGACCGAACTGCGCCATGAAGTGCCGCATCCCCGCTTCGCCCCCCGCAACACGGTAGGTTTCGAACAGCCCCATCTGCGCCCAACGCAGTCCAAATCCATACCGGATTGCGTTGTCGATCTCCTCTGTGGTTGCCACGCCGTCTTTGACCAACCACAGCGCCTCGCGCCACACGGCTTCGAGGAAACGATCGGCGATATGCGCGTCTATCTCGGCGCGTACGACAAGCGGAAACATCCCGATCTCGCGCAGGGTTTTCGTTGCAATGTCAAGTTTTTGCGGGTCTTTGTTCATGCCGGGAACCAGCTCGACCAGCGGCAGCAGATATACCGGGTTGAACGGGTGTGCGACCATGATCTGGTCCGGACGCCGGGCGCCGTCCTGCAATTGCGACGGCTTGAACCCGGACGTGGACGACCCGATCACCGCGTCCGAACGACAGGAGTCCTGGATCTCTGCAAGAATTTTGTGTTTGAGATCAAGCCGCTCCGGGACGCTTTCCTGAATCCACTCGGCATCGCGCACGGCCTCCGCAAGGCTCGCGCAGACCGTGATCTCGCCGCGTCGGGGCATCGGCGCGTCGTAGAGCATGGGCAGCGCACGCGCCGCCCCGTCCATGACTTCGGCCATCTTGCGCGGCGCGTCCGGGTCAGGATCGTATAATGCCACGGACCATCCCATCAGCGAAAACCGCGCGGCCCATCCGCCTCCAATCACGCCGCCGCCAATGATCGCCACCTGACGCATGTCACCTAACCCTCTGTCATTCTTGAAAGATCATAGCCGTACCACGCGAGGATCTTGCGTGCAGCCGCACGCCGCTCGCCGGGTTGGCCGGTCCGGTCCATGATCCAGACCCGCCCGCCCGATGGCGCGCCGATCGCCGCGGTGCGGTTGTTGATGTCCAGCCAATGGACCCACAAATCCTCGTCACCAAAGCGCAATCGCCCGCCGGTTGTCATGGCGACCGGCAGACGAACGCCCTCTACAACCACGTGATCTCTGGAAAACTGGACGGTCCCCAAGGGGATGCCCGCACCCTCGGTCACGATCCAAGCGCCCTGAAGCCGTGCAAGGGTCACATCGCTCTGCGACGCGATGGGCGCCGTGGGGTTGCGCAAAGGAAGCGAAAACGCGGCGGGCAGCGGCTCGAGCTCAGGTGCGGCACAGGCGGTCAGTCCCACAAGTCCGAGAACACCAAGTCCAAGAGCCCCAAGGCTGCGCATGCCCACCTCCACCGTTGCGCCCACGGGGCCTCACTTCACGCGGTTCGTCAATCACGAATTCCACAAATGCCCCGACAGCACCCTTCCGGCGCGCCATTCTCGCCGCAATCCGCTGTTACCCAACGACCATGTCACTGCTCAGCCCATTCCCGCCAGATGGCGCGCGCCTGCCTTCCGATCCTTCGGAAGCCCGTGCGCGGCTGTTCTGGCTGCACCAGGTCCTCGCACGCGAGCGACCCTCCGGTCTCGACGGCCTGCCACCGGATCAGGCCCTGACCTGGATCGACCGCGCCCAGGGATCGTTCGTCACCCTGTCACCGCCGCGGCACCGCTGGCGATGGACCAGACAACGCGACTATCTGTCGGAGATCTGGCCCCGGAACCCGGTTGCAACCACGAATTTCTCCGAGGAGTCCTGACGGCTCGCGGGTGGTTTGACGTTGGCAACCTTGGTGAAACGCCTCTTCAGTGTCTGTTGAAGCGTCCCCTCCGCCCCCCCGGCCAGCACCTTCGCCACAAAGGTGCCCCCCTCTTCGAGCACGTCGAAAGCCAGCTCCGCCGCCGCTTCGCAAAGCGCGATGATGCGCAGGTGATCGGTTTGCTTGTGGCCGGACGCAGACGCAGCCATGTCCGACATCACCACATCCGCCGGCCCTCCCAGCCAAGCCTTGACCTTATCGTCAGCGCCATCTTCCATGAAGTCGAGCTGATGGATCTGCGCGCCGGGGATCGGATCGACCTCCTGAAGATCCACCCCGAGGACAAACCCCTGCGCCTTGCTCTTGCGCTCGCCAAGCGCATTCACCCGCCGGACCGCCACCTGGCACCAGCCGCCCGGCGCGCAGCCAAGATCCACAACCCGCGCGCCGGGCACGAGGAAGCGGTATTTATCGTCCAGTTCCAGGATCTTGTAGGCCGCCCGCCCCCGGTAGCCATCAGCGTGGGCGCGCTTCACATACGGATCATTCAGCTGCCGTTGCAACCATAGCGTCGAGCTCAGCTTGCGCCCGCGCGCGGTCTTGACCTTGACCTTGAGATCGCGCTGCCCGCGCCCGGATGCGTTTTTCGGCTGCTTCGCCATGACGCGCCGCCCCCTTGTTTCTTCTGTCCAAAAATACCTCCGGGGGTCCGGGGGCTGGCCCCCGGCTCTACCGCAGACATGCTATAACGGTCCGTCTTCGAGAACACCATCGGCCGACATTTGCGCATAAAGCAGCCCTTCACGCAGGCCACGATCCGCCACCGAAAGCCGGTCGGTCGGCCAAAGCCGCAGGAGCGCCTGCAAAATCGCGCTGCCCGACATGATGAGCGCCTGCCGGTCCGGCCCGATCCTCGGATCGCGCCGGCGCCCCCCCGGCCCCAATGACAGGTAGCGCTGGATGACCTTTTCGATCTGGTCCGAACTCATGCGCAGGCCATCCACCTTGGTCCTGTCATAGCGTTTGAGCCCGAGATGCGAGGCCGCGACCGTGGTGACGGTGCCGGAGGTGCCGACGATCTGGAACCCCTCACGGGCCTGTTCATCCTGGTACGGGGTGAAATCCGCCAGATGCTCCTCGAAAAAGCAACTCATCAAAGCGTAGCGCGCGGAATCCGCCTCAACATCGGAAAACTGGTCGCGCAAGGTCGCCACGCCCAGCGGGACGGAGATCCAGTCCACCACCTTGGCTGTGGGGAACGGGCTGTCGGCGGTGTGGAACCCTGCATGCAGACGCATGATCGCACGGGGCCGGTCGCGCGGGGCCACGGAGCTGAGATCGATCCAGACCAGCTCTGTCGAGCCGCCGCCAATATCCACCACCAGCAGCTGTTCGGTCTTGGTCGACACCAGGGGTGCACAGGAAATCACCGCCAGCCGCGCCTCTTCTTCCGGCTGGATAATTTCGAGCTTGAGCCCGGTCTCGCGCCGCACGGTGCGGATAAACTCGCGCGCATTGGCCGCGCGCCGGCAGGCTTCGGTCGCGATAAGCCGCATCCGCGCGACATTGTGACGGTCAATCTTCTGACGACACACGCGCAGGGCCGCGATGGTGCGCGCCATCGAGGATCGGCTCAGACGGCCGGATCGCTCCAAACCCTGGCCCAGCTGGACCGATTTGGAAAAGCTGTCCACAACATGAAACTGACTGCCCTTTGGCTGGGCAATCAGCATGCGGCAACTGTTTGTTCCCAGATCCAACGCGGCATAGAGCGCGTTGGGATCGGGCCTGTCGGGCGCGGTGCTCTCAACCGGTATCGGGAAAGCGCCCGCAGCCTCGGGACGCTTTGGCGCCATGTCTCTGCGCCTTTATGGAAGATCAAGTTGGCTTCAAGATACGCATGCGGACCCAATCGCGCAAGACGCGTGCATCTTTGATCCAAGCGGATTGTCATAGAACGCCCCGAGATGCGCGTATTCGCGGTCGAGAAATGGCCGGATCGCATCGATTGCGGAACCGGACAACGCCTCAAGTTGCAGCCGCGCCCGAGACCGGTTGGCGCGCGGAATCTCCACGCTGCGGCGCGACAGCAACCCGAGGTCCCACGCCAGCGCATCGAGCTCTTCGATCCGGTAAACGCGGTTGTAGCGCGCCGGCCCGAGCTCCGGCCCGACAAAGGCCCACGCCCCGAGCGCATGGTGCTTGATGGACGATGCCAGAGCCTTGTAGCGGTCGAGATTGCGGAAAAACGTGTCCGGGTCCGGATCGGTTGGCAACTCGGGCGCATGGCGGCGCAGGCGGCGGCTCATCTTCAGCTCCCCGATCTCGCAGACCCGATTGGTGTAGACCGCAAGCAGACGCTCGACCGGGTCGCGGATCACGCAAAACCTGAAATGATCTTCATAGGCGGCCCAGCGATGCGGCCGAAAGCGCCGTGTCTGGTAGAGCCCGTGCACGTTGTGAACGTCATGCCCGCCGCGACCGTCCGCAAAGCCGCGGGGCGCTGCGGGGTCAATGCCCGCAAGCGCAAGCTTGACCGACGAACAGGCCGCCTTCGGCAGCGCCATATACGCAATCCGATATGCTTCGATCACGATCGCCATGTCCCGCGTGGCTCGCTCCTTTCCCAATTGTGCACCGCCCCGCGCAGGGCCTGCACGCCAGCCCCGGACAGGCCGCGTTGCCGCCCGCGCACGGCCTCCACACCAGCCCCGGACACAGGTCGCGTTCCTGCCCGTGCAGCGCGGCGCGTCCCGATCCCCCGCGCGCAAGCTTGGATGCCGAGACCCGCACCGCGAGGCAGCCCGCGCCCATGGCCGCGACGCAGCGCGCGCCGACACAGCCTGCTCCCTGCGCCGATGCGCTCGCCCCGACCTCCGGAGGCCTATCGAAGCCCTCACGCGCCCCGCGCTGGATCAACGCGTGCCATCCGGACCCGGCACCGCATGTGCGCGCTTCGAACGCAACTCTACCCGCCGTTCCTTTATGCTTTGCTAATCCGCCTCCCTCACGATGTGAATCACCCTCATGCAATCCATGAAAACTCCCACGGTCCCGCCCCCTTGGCCCGGCTCCGCAGATCCCTATGTTGCGGCCAGCTGTCGCGAAGAGCACCGCTTGCGTCGAAATCCGACCCTGCATGGCGCGCGGCAGTCGCTATTGAGGACTAGACACCGCTTCCGAGGATCCATCGTCATGCCCGATGTCACCATTGTCTACTGGCGCGATATCCCCGCGCAGGTCATCGTCGGCAAAGGCCGGCGCGGCGCAAAAGCCATTCTGCCCGAACGGTTCGAGCAGGCCATCGACCGCGCCGCCATGAAGGTCGGCGCCTCCGAAACGGACGCCTATCTCGCCGAGTGGCGCAAGGCGCCGTCCGGCAGCATCGAGGGCGACCCCCAGGCCATCGCCACACGGGAAGCGGCGCGGCTCGACGCCGAGTACGACACCGATCGCATCAAGACCCTGATCGCCAATGACGGCTGGGCCGCGCCCACCGAAAACGGACAGCAGGCCTGATGCGCCCCGATTCTTGACCTCATGACCCTCAGGGAGGCGCTTATGGCCTTGCTCAATTTCCGTCGCCGCGAAGAGACGCCCTCCGGCGTCAACCCCCAGGTCGAGGCGTTCCTCGACGGCTATTCCATCGAGGTGATGCCCCGCACCGCCGCCAAGGTGGAGGATTTCCGCGCCCTGCTGCCCGAGGGCACGCGGGTCTACATCGCCCATATCGAGGGCACGCCGATCGAAGAGATGGTCGCCACCGCCGCGCGCCTTGCACAGGATGGCTACCGGGTCATGCCGCATTTCCCCGCCCGGATCATCAAGGACGCGGCAACGCTGGCCGACTGGATCGCGCGCTACCAGGGCGAGGCCGGGGTGGATCAGGCGCTGCTGCTCGCGGGCGGTGTCGCAACGCCGCAAGGCGATTTCCACTGCTCGATGCAGCTGCTCGAAACCGGCCTGTTCGACAAGGCGGGGTTCAAGCGCCTGCATGTGGCGGGCCACCCCGAAGGCAATCGCGACATCGACCCCGACGGCGGCAGCGCCAATGTCGACGACGCCCTGCGCTGGAAGCAATCCTTCTCCGAACGCACCGACGCGCAGATGGCGCTCGCCACGCAGTTCGCTTTTGAGGCCAAGCCGATCATCGCATGGGCCGACGGTCTGCGCGCCGCGGGCATCGACCTGCCGATCCATATCGGCATCGCGGGCCCCGCCAAGCTACAAACCCTGATCAAATTCGCCATCGCCTGCGGCGTCGGCCCCTCGCTCAAGGTGCTGCAAAAGCGCGCCATGGACGTCTCCAAGCTGCTCCTGCCCTACGAGCCCACCGACGTGATCGCTGAGCTGGCCGCCCACAAGGCCGCCAACCCCGATTTCAACATCGAACGGGTGCACTTCTTCCCGCTCGGCGGCATCAAGACCAACGCAAACTGGGCCATCGAGCACGGCGGCGCCTCCGCGACACCGGCGGGGCGCGCGTAACCCCGCCTCCGGCAGCCAGGCAGGCAACGCTCGGGACATGTCGCGTCTGGCCCAACCGACGGCCAGACGCGACAGAAGGCCGATTTTGGTCTATGCTCCAAAGGTGCATTCCGGAGTATGGTCCATGGCGTCCCAAAGAACATTGATCTCCAACGGCAATCCCATGGAGGCGATTGTCGGCTTCAGCCGTGCCGTTCGGGTCGGACCGTTCATCGCCGTCGGCGGCACCGCACCCGTTGATCAGAATGGAAACACCGTCGGCGTCGGTGACGTTTTCCTCCAGACCGGGCGCTGCTTTGAAATCATCCGGTCTGCGCTGGAAGAGGCCGGATCAGGCCTTCATGATATCGTCCGCACCCGTGTCATCCTGACAGATATCGACAACTGGAAACAGGCCATCGAGGCCAGGAAACTCTTCTGTCAGGACGCGCGCCCGGTCGACACGATCATGGCGGTCAGCCGCTTCGTGAACCCCGAATGGCTGGTGGAGATCGAAGTCGACGCGGTGGTCGCCGACGCCATATAGGTTATCGCGTTTGTACCGACCTGCGCCCTTGCCCCGCCCGTGTCGCGCGACCGGGCTGCGAGGCAGTCCAACGCGCTCGGACATATGCGCACCGAGGCGTGCGTCATCCCGAACGCCGCCTGCGTTGTAACCGCGTTCACCATCATCATGAACGGAATGATCCTGTAGGTCGCGCGTGTTTGCGGTTATGTCGTTTGCGCACAGGCTCTTTGCATCGGACCTTCTAGGGTCGCGCAAAGACGACGTCCCTGGCACAGAAAAGAGAGCGCCTCCATGACCCGCACCGTCATCGAATCCAAGACCAAGACCGCCGTGATCGGCTTTGACGAGCCCTTCTGCGTGATCGGAGAACGCATCAACCCGACGGGCCGCAAGATCCTCAACGAAGAGCTCGAGCGCGGCGATTTCTCCCGCGTGGAGGCCGACGCGCTGGCGCAGGTCGCCGCCGGGGCCAACGTGCTCGACATCAACTCGGGCGCGGTGTTCTCCAACAAGATGGCCGAAGACCCGCGCTACGCCGACAACAACTTCGTCGAGCCAGACCTCATGCGCGCGCTGATCGAACGGGTGCAGGCGGTGACCGATTGCCCGCTCTGCATCGACAGCTCCGTGCCCGGCGCGCTCGAAAACGGCCTCAAGGCTGCCGAAGGCCGCCCGCTGCTCAACTCGGTGACCGGCGAGGAAGAGCGGCTGGAGCTGGTCCTGCCGCTGGTCAAGAAATACAACGTGCCGGTTGTGGCCATCTCCAATGACGACACCGGCATCTCCGAGGATCCGGAGGTCCGCTTTGCGGTGGCCAAAAAGATCGTCGAACGCGCGGCGGATTTCGGCATTCCGGCGCATGACATCGTGGTCGACCCGCTGGTCATGCCGATCGGCGCCATGGGCACCGCGGGGCTGCAGGTCTTCACGCTCGTGCGCCGTCTGCGCGAAGAGCTGGGCGTCAACACCACCTGCGGCGCGTCCAACATCTCCTTTGGCCTGCCCAATCGCCACGGCATCAACAACGCCTTCCTGCCGATGGCCATGGGCGCCGGCATGACATCGGCCATCATGAACCCGGTCGCATTGCCGGTGAACGCCGCCAAGCTCGCCGAAAAACGGGCAGAGGTCGAAGCCGCGGGGATCATCCTGCCCGAGGGCATGGACGACGAAACCTTCGTGCAGATGTTCGGCATGGGCTCGACGAAACCGCGCCCGGGCAAGGAAATGGAAGCGATCCGCGCGGCAAACTTCCTGACGAACAACGACGATGGGGGCGCAGCCTGGATCGAATTCAACCGCCAACCGCCCAAGGCCGGTCACGAGGGGCGCGGACGCGCGGGCCGCACCGGAGGGCGTCGCAGGCGCGCCTGACCAACCGCCCGGGCCCGGGCCTGCGCGGGACAACACATCCGTGAGCACAGCACCCTGCCCCGATTTCGATACCGAAAGACTGACGGTCCGCAACTGGGCCGCCAGTCTTCGCGACGAAAAATGCCGCGCGTCCCTCGGCCGCGCCCTGGCCGGACTGCTCTCAGAGCCCGTGCTGCGCCACCTGCCCGACAGCTTGCAGCCGGACCTCGCGCGTTGCGACCCCATGCGCGCCTGGATCGATGCGCGCGCGGCCAACGGCACCGTTTACACCCTGCGCCCGCGGGAAGGCGGTCCGCTGCTCGGCCTTCTGACCCTCGCGCAGCCCGCCCCTGAGGACCTGCGCATCGGCTATCTGCTTGGAGAGGCATATTGGGGGCGCGGCCTCGCCAGTGAGCTGGTTGCGGGCCTTCTGCGCGCCCTGCCCCCAGGACCGGGGCGCGTGATCCATGGCAGCGTCGTTCCGGAAAACACCGGCTCTGCAAAGGTGCTGCTCAAGGCAGGCTTCCTGCCGGATGCGGCGCGCTCAACCCCGTCGCTCACGCTCTACACGAAACGCGCCTGATCCCGCCGCGCGCGCGCCGGGGGACAACCGCACCCCACCTGCGAGATCGAGCACCCCGCTTTGTTGCGCCCCGCCTGTTCAGGACACCCAAAGCGCCCCGCCTTGCGACACCGTCGCCGCCGACACCGCTCGGCGCGCTGTGCCGCGCTCCATCCCAGCCGCGCCATCCCGGCCGCGCGCCATCTCGCATGGAACTCGCCCCGCATCCCCGCCCGGAAAACCCGCTCCGCCCCGCCGCTGGCGCTTTGCACGGCCCGGCCATGCTGCAGCTGCGATACACATGGAATGTGCATGGATTGTGCATGCGATATGCATCCGCCTCACGGCGCGGTTTTGCTGCGCCTGCACGAACGCGTCCCGCGCCCGCCCGCCGCGCGCCCCGGTTTCTTTGGGCCTGAAATATCCCGGGGGAGTCTTCGCCTGCGAAGACGGGGGCAGCGCCCCCGACAAATTCCCACCTGCGCGGCTCAGGCGCTCTCTTTCCGGATCCGGATCGTGCCCGCCGCCTCGGCCAGATCGCGCGCAATGGCAAAGGCGCCCTTGATCTTGTCGGCATCCGACGACCAGTCCCGGCGCACCACGATCTTGTTGTCCTTGACCTTGGCCAACCCCTTCTGGGCCTTGATGAAACTCACAAGCCCCTCGGGCTTTGCGAACTTGTCATTGTGGAACTGGATCGTGGCCCCTTTCGGACCCGCATCCAGCTTGGCGATCCCGGCACGCTTGCACATGGCCTTGATCCGCACCACCAAAAGCAAGGTATTGACCTCCTTGGGTAATTTTCCGAACCGGTCAATCAGCTCCGCGGCAAACCCCTCCAGCTCGACCTTCTTGGTCAGGCCGGAAAGCCGCCGGTAGAGCCCAAGGCGCACATCCAGATCGGGCACGTAGTCTTCCGGGATCAACACCGGCACGCCAAGATTGATCTGCGGCGCCCATTGGTCATCGCCGGCGTCAAGCCCCTGCAATTCGCCGGACTTGATCTTGGCGATCGCCTCTTCCAGCATCGACTGATACAGTTCGTAACCCACGTCGCGCATCTGGCCGGATTGTTCCTCGCCCAGAAGATTGCCCGCCCCGCGAATATCGAGGTCTTGGGAGGCAAGGGAAAACCCTGCGCCCAGCGTGTCGATGCTTCCCAGCACCCGCAGCCGTTTTTCCGCCGTCGCGGTCAGTTTCGCGCGCGGCTTGGTGGTCAGGTAGCAATAGGCGCGTGTCTTGGACCGCCCGACCCGACCCCGGATCTGGTAAAGCTGCGACAGGCCGAACATGTCGGCGCGATGCACGACCATGGTGTTGGCCGTCGGGATATCGAGCCCGGATTCCACGATGGTCGTCGCCAGAAGAACGTCGTATTTCCCATCGTAAAAGGCGTTCATACGCTCATCGAGCTCGCCCGCGGCCATCTGGCCATGAGCCACCACATAGGTGATCTCGGGCATCTGTTCGCGCAGGAACTCCTCGATCTCCGGAAGATCCGCAATCCGCGGCACCACGTAAAACGACTGCCCGCCGCGATAATGCTCGCGCAGCAGCGCTTCGCGGATCGTCACCGGATCGAACTCCGACACATAGGTGCGGATCGACAGACGGTCCACCGGCGGCGTGCCGATGATCGACAAGTCGCGCACCCCTGTCAGACTGAGTTGCAGCGTGCGCGGGATCGGCGTCGCTGTCAGCGTGAGCACATGAATGTCAGAGCGCAGTTGCTTCAGCCGCTCCTTGTGTTGCACGCCGAAATGCTGCTCCTCGTCGATGATCAGCAGGCCCAGATTGTTGAAGCGGATGCCCTTGGCCAGAAGCGCGTGGGTGCCAACGGCAATGTCCACGGTGCCCTTCGAGATACCCTCGCGGGTAAGCGCCGCCTGCTTGGCCGAAACAAACCGCGACAGCGGCGAGACCTGAAGCGGAAAGCCCCGGAACCGTTCGGCAAAACTGTTGTAATGCTGGCGCGCCAGAAGCGTCGTTGGCGCAATCACCGCCACCTGCACGCCGGACATGGCCGCCACGAACGCCGCGCGCATGGCCACCTCGGTCTTGCCGAAGCCGACATCGCCACAGATCAGACGGTCCATCGGCTGCCCGGAATGCATGTCGTCCATCACGTCTTCGATGGCATTCATCTGGTCATCCGTTTCCTGATAGGGGAAGCGCGCGGCAAAACTCTCCATCGCACCCGCCGGCGGATCCATGACCGGAGCCTTGCGCAGAGCACGCTCGGCAGCGATCCGGATGAGCCGGTCCGCCATCTCACGGATGCGCTCCTTGAGCCGCGCCTTCTTGGCCTGCCACGCGCCACCGCCGAGCCGATCCAGCAGCCCCTCTTCGTGACCGTATTTCGAGAGCAACTCGATATTCTCGACCGGCAGGTAGAGCTTGGCGTTCTCGGCATATTCGAGCGTGATGCATTCATGCGCCGCGCCGGCCGCCGTGATCACCTCCATACCGATAAAGCGCCCGATCCCGTGATCGACATGAACAATCAGATCACCGGGGCTGAGGCTCTGGGTCTCGGTGAGGAAGTTCTCGGCCCGGCGCCGCTTGCGCGGTTGGCGTATGAGCCTGTCGCCCAGCACATCCTGCTCCGAGATCACGGTCAGGCGGGTCTTCTCGTCGCCCTCTGGCATGGGCGCCTCGAAGCCTTGCTCCAGCGCCCAGACTGCCAGATGCAGACCCCGTTTGCCGATCCGCGTGCCATTGGTGATCGGCACGGCTTCGGCCAGCCCTTCATCCTCGATAAGGCCGGTCAGGCGCTCCCGTGCCCCTTCGGAATACGAAGCGATCACCACCGGCCCGAGGTCCAGCCGGGACTTGATATGGTCCGCCAGCGCAGCAAAAAGGCTGACGGATTCCTGCTGACGCTCCATCGAGAAGTTGCGCCCGATCCGCCCCCCGGCGTCAACCACCCCGGGTCCGGAGGCTTGCGGCAAGGGATGGAACTGCACGCGCCTCCGCGCCCCGAGCGCCTCTTCCCAGGCCGCGTCGTCCAGATAGAGCAACCCCGGCGGCACCGGCTTGTAGGGGCTGGAGCCCAGGGTCTTCTTCTGGTTCAGCGCATGCTGGCGGGTGCCATATTGATCCTCGATGCTCTCCCACCGCGCAAGCCGTGCGGGGGTCAGTTGATCATCCATCAGAACCGGCGCGTCAGGCAGGTAATCGAACAGCGTTTCGAGACGTTCGTGAAAGAACGGAAGCCAATGTTCGATGCCCTGATGCTTCCGGCCGGCACTCACCGACTCATAGAGCGGGTCGTCGGTTCCGGCGGCACCGAATTCGATCCGGTAGTTTTGCCGGAACCGCGTAATCGCGGCCTCGTCGAGAATCACCTCCGACACCGGCGCAAGCTCGACCACATCGAGCTTTTCGGTCGTGCGCTGGGTCGCGGCGTCGAAGCGACGCGCGCCATCCAGCGTGTCGCCAAAGAAATCGAGCCGCACCGGCCCGCCATCCCCGGGCGGAAAGATGTCGACGATCCCGCCGCGCACCGCGTAATCCCCCGGCTCCGTCACCGTCGGTGCCTTGGAAAAGCCCATGCGCGCAAGGAACTGCCGCAAGGCGTCCTCATCGACGCGATCGCCAACCCGCGCGGTGAACGCCGCATCGCGCAGCACGCGCCGCGCCGGCACCCGCTGCGTTGCCGCCGACAGGGTCGTGAGCAACACGAACCGCCCTGGCATGCCGTGCACCAGACCGGCAAGCGTCGCCATGCGCGCCGCAGAAATATCCGCATTGGGAGAGACCCGGTCATACGGCGTGCAATCCCATGCCGGAAAATGCACAACCGGCAGATCCGGAGCAAAAAAGGCCAGCGCGTCGCGCATGGATGCCAGCCGCTTGTCATCGCGGGCAACATGCACGACCGGGCCTTGCACCTTCTCGATTTCGGAGACGATCAGGCGCGCGTCAAACCCTTCCGGGGCGCCGCCGATGATTGTGGTTCTGTGTGCCATGCGGCTCACATGGCGCGCGCAGCGCGTGTCGTCAACTGCATCGGCGCGCGAAGTGCGACGGGCCGTTACAAAACCCCGATCGAGAGGTTCTGATACATGCCCCAGACAGCGGTCACAAAGATCGAGATCATCCCGATGATCTGGGTCATCACCCGGTGGATGCGCAACCGGCGGAACAGCGCCGCGCCTGCGTTCTCACCGGCATGTATGCGGCGCGACGAATAGACCCCGAGAAGCCCGACCAGCGTCATCGGAAACGCCAGCAGAAACACCGCCTGCGCCAGTTCGATCCCGTAGACGAACCCGGTCAGCGCAAGGCCGGTCAACAAGGCAGATCCCATCGCGGCGAGCCAGAGTCCGGTTTCCTCCACGATGAACAGCAACCGGTTGGTATTGATGCGCACCAGATCCTGAAGATCCAACTCTGCCTGCCCGCCCAGCTTGCGGGCCCGGGTTACCATGTCGAACGGCACCCCCATGACCCAGTGGCTGGCGGTTGACCAGACCACCGCCAGCACGATCCAGAACCAGAGGTTGGAAAAGGAGCGCATGTCGATGACTTCGAAAACGGTGCTGTAGATATCCAAGAAACGCCTCTCAAAGCCGGTCAAGCGCCGGAGTGGCGCGGGGTTTCACGGCGTTCTAGCGCGCCGGATTCGCTTTGCCCAGAGGGGGACGGCTCCGAGGCGCGCGGTTTCGGGGGCTGGACAAGACGGGACAGCCTGTCCGATACCTTTGCGCAACACATGCCCGCGCGGTTTCGCGCCCCGGTCCGCTTCAGAAAGGTTCCGCCATGCGCCCCAGTCAGGCCCCCTTCCCCGCCACCCGTTTGCGCCGTCTCCGGCGGACACCTGCCCTGCGGGCGCTTGTCCAGGAAAACACGGTCACGCCGGCGGATTTCATCTGGCCGGTCTTTGTGCGCGACGGTGACGGCGTTGTCGAGCCAATCCCCTCCATGCCGGGCGTCAACCGGCTATCCGTGGACAAGGTCGTCGAGGCCGCCCGCGAGGCCCATGCGCTGGGCATCCCCGCGATCTGCCTCTTCCCCTATACCGACCCGGCATTGAAAACCAAGGATTGCGCCGAGGCCTGGAACCCCGACAATCTCAGCAACCGGGCCACGCGCGCCATCAAGGATGCGGTGCCGGAGATCGCCATCATGACCGATGTGGCGCTGGACCCTTACAACATCGACGGGCATGACGGCTTTGTCGAGGACGGCGCCATTGTGAATGATCGCACGGTCGAGGCGCTGGTCAGGCAAACCCTGAGCCAGGCCGATGCCGGGGCCGACATCATCGGCCCGTCGGACATGATGGACGGGCGGATCGGCGCGATGCGCGACGCGCTAGAAGCAGCAGGCCACCAGGGCGTGTCGATCCTGTCTTATGCCGCGAAATACGCCTCCGCGTTCTACGGCCCCTTCCGCGACGCGGTGGGCGCATCCGGCGCGCTCAAGGGCGACAAGAAGACCTACCAGATGAACCCCGCAAATGCCGATGAAGCCATGCGGCTCATCGAGCGCGACCTGCGGGAAGGCGCGGATATGGTCATGGTCAAACCCGGCATGCCCTATCTCGACATCTGCCGCCGCGCCAAGGACAGCTTCGGCGCACCGACCTTCGCCTATCAGGTGTCCGGCGAATACGCGATGATCGCCGGCGCCGCGGAGCGTGGATGGGTCGACGGTGACAAGGTGATGCTCGAAAGCCTGATGGCCTTCAAACGCGCAGGCTGCGACGGCGTTCTGACCTATTTTGCGCCGGCGGCGGCGCGCCTTCTGAACGGCTGAGCAAATCGCCCGCGCGGCTTGGGCCGGATCTCTCCGCCGGGTCTGCTGCAGGCAAGTCACCATCGCCCTGCCGTCTCGCCGCCTCCGCCCGGTCGGCATCCAGACGCGTGCGTTTCTTCTGTCCGGAAATACTCAAACCGCCGGGGCTCTGCCCCGGTAATCAAAAATGAAAATTCAGAGCTTGCCGGCAAGCACCCCGTCAGTTTTCCAAAGCGGTTTTCCGCTTTGTGATCGGTGCAGTTGGTGACAAAGCCCTCCTTTTCCGCTATCCCTGTGGATAACCGGCCGCCAAAAGGCCGGATCAGAGGCATTCCGCGCACCCGGCGTCCCGGGCGCGGCAACATAACGAGCGGTGACATGACCCTTTCGCGACGCACATTCTCCATGGGCCTTGTGGCTCTTCCCCTTTTGTCGGCCTGCGGCAACGGCATCGGGAGCCGCGGGCCGGCGACCATCGATGCCCGTGTCGACCAGACCCTTTCCCAGCTTTATGCCAACTACCCGGCCACGCAGGATCTCGCCGCAAAATCCACCGGCATTCTGGTGATGCCCCTGGTCACCGAGGCCGGCCTCGGCGTCGGCGGGGCCTACGGGCGTGGCGCCTTGCGGGTCGGCGGCGTGACGGTGGATTACTATTCCATGACCAAGGCCTCCGGCGGGTTGCAGATTGGCGGCCTGCAATACTCGCATGTGCTTTTTTTCATGACGGACGATGCGCTGCTGAACTTCCGGCGCTCGCCGGGCTACGCGGCTGGCGCCAACGTGGAATATGCCACCCCGGAACGCGGCGAGCGGCTGTCAGCGGAAACGACCACCTCCATGGCCCCGGTCATCGCGGTTGTGTTCGGTCAATCGGGACTGCGGGTTGGCGCGACGCTTGAGGGCGTCAAATACACGCGCATCATTCCCTGATCACGCGACGCGGGGCGCAGCCCTGCTGCGCTGTCCGGGATCCCGGCGCGGATCCGACAAGACGATCCAACAGGCGGCGCCAGTCATGACAGGCGCCGCTTTTTCGTGCGGGTGACGGGGCCGCGACGGGGCCCGGACGGGCTCAATGATAGCGAAACTCGCCAACCACATTGCGCCATTCTCCGGAGGAAAGCATCGTGCGATGGGTGAATTCCACCGAATGCAGCGCCCCATCGATTTCCGCCTTCCAGAAATCGATAAAGGACAGCAAACGGTCGTGATCCGGCGCGCGGTCATAGTCCTGCCAGACAAACGTGTTGAGAACATTGGGATAGTCCGGCATCCGGTAATACATCTGCGCCGTGGTCAGACCGTAGCCCTTGAGCAGCAGTTCGGTTTCGCAGGGTGTGTTTTGAAGGGGTTTTGCCATACTCGGGCCCTCATCGTTTTTTCTTGTGAGAAAATTCTGGCAAGCAACTGTGGAGATTTCAATAATAACAGCATGTTAGCAGCAAGCTGCCGTGGCTGCTAAGACCTGTCTGGCTGCCCGGCATTGCACTCTAGGGCTTGGTGCTGATACAGTCCGCACAACTAGATATGGCAGCGTAACAGACAGGCCCCCAAAGTGAGCGATACGCCAGAACCCCCTGAAAACGAAGACGAAATCAAGCCGGTGCCCACCGGGCCATCGATTTCCATCTCGCAGGAGATGAAAAACAGCTATCTCGACTATGCCATGAGCGTGATCGTGAGCCGGGCCATTCCGGATCTGCGCGACGGGTTAAAACCTGTGCACCGGCGCATCCTCTATACGCTTTGGGAAAACGGCCAGACCCGGGCAAAGCCCTATCGCAAATGCGCCACTGCCGTTGGCGACGTGATGGGGCGCTATCACCCGCACGGAGATTCGGCGGTCTATGACGCGCTGGTCCGCATGGCGCAGGACTTCTCGATGAGCCTGCCGCTGATCGACGGACAGGGCAATTTCGGCTCGATGGATGGCGACCCGCCCGCGGCCTACCGCTACACCGAGAGCCGCTTGCAGAAAGCCGCCGAGGCGCTGCTTGAGGATATCGAGAAAGACACGGTCGATTTCGTTCCGAACTACGCCAACGAACGCAACGAACCGACGGTTCTGCCGGCGCGCTATCCCAACGTGCTGGTCAACGGCGCCGAAGGCATCGCCGTGGGCATGGCCACCCGCATTCCGCCCCACAACCTTGGCGAGGTGGCCGACGCGACACTGGCCCTGATCGAAGACCCTGATCTCACGTCAGAGCAGCTGATCGACTATATCCCCGCCCCGGATTTTCCGACCGGCGGCGTGATCCTCGGCCGCTCGGGCGCGCGCAAGGCCTATATCGAGGGGCGCGGCTCGGTGATCATCCGCGCCAAGACCCGGGTGGAAGAGATCCGGCGCGACCGCTACGCCATCGTGATCGACGAGATCCCCTATCAGGTGAACAAGGCCACGATGATCGAGCGCATCGCCGAGGCCGCGCGCGACAAGAAGATCGAAGGCATCGCCCATGTGCAGGACGAAAGCGACCGTGACGGCGTGCGGGTTGTGGTCGAGCTCAAGCGCGATGCCACGGCGGAGGTGGTGCTGAACCAGCTCTTCCGCTTCACGCCCATGCAGACCTCCTTTGCCTGCAACATGCTGGCCCTGAACGGGGGGCGGCCCGAGCAGCTCACTCTGCGCGCCTTCCTGACGAACTTCCTCGATTTCCGCGAGGAGGTGATCGCGCGCCGCACCGCCCACCTCCTGCGCAAGGCGCGCGAGCGCAGCCACATCCTGTGTGGCCTTGCGGTTGCGGTGAGCAATGTGGACGAGGTCGTGGCCACGATCCGGGCGTCGCGGGACGCAGCGGAGGCCCGCGAGAAGCTGATGACCCGGCGGTGGCCTGCCAAGGAAATCCTGCCTTACATCGCGCTGATCGACGATCCCACCCACAAGGCGAACGAGGATGGGACCTACAACCTGTCCGATGCGCAGGCGCGCGCCATCCTCGAGCTGCGGTTGCAACGCCTGACCCAGCTTGGCGTCAAGGAGGTCACCGACGAGCTCGAAGAGCTGGCCGCCAAGATCAAGGAATATCTCGATATCCTGTCCAGCCGCGAACGCATTCTCGGGATCGTCGCAGACGAGCTCAAGGCGGTGCGCGACGCCCACGCCGTGCCCCGGCGCACAGAGATCGTCGACTGGTCCGGTGACATGGATGACGAGGATCTGATCGAGCGCGAGGACATGGTCGTGACCGTGACCGCGGGGGGCTATATCAAACGCACCGCGCTCACCGAGTTCCGCTCCCAGCGGCGCGGCGGCAAGGGGCTGTCGGGCGGGTCTCTGAAAGACGATGACGTGGTGACGAACCTCTTTGTCGCCAACACGCATACCCAGCTTCTGTTCTTCACAACCGACGGGATGGCCTACAAGCTCAAGACATGGCGCTTGCCGCTTGGCGGGCGCACATCGAAGGGCAAGGCCATCGTCAACATCCTGCCGATCCCGACCGGCGTGAGCGTCGCGGCGATCATGCCGGTGGATCGCCCCGAGGAAGAATGGAACGACCTCCAGATCGTTTTTGCCACCAACAAGGGGTCTGTGCGGCGCAACAGGCTGTCGGATTTCACCAATGTGAAGTCGAACGGCAAGATCGCGATGAAATTCGAAACCGATCCCGACGATACCGAAACCGATGTCAGCGGCATGCGCCTGATCAACGCGCGGATCTGCTCCGAAGACGATGACATCATGCTCGTGACCAATGCCGGGCGGGCGATCCGCTTCCGCGTGCCGGATGTGCGTGTGTTCAACTCGCGCAATTCGACCGGGGTGCGCGGCATCCGTCTGCCGGAAGGCACCGAGGTGGTCTCCATGTCGGTTGTGCGCCATTCGAAATACGAACCGGAGCAGCGCACCGCCTATCTCAAGATGCGCCGCGCGATGGCGGGCCTGACCGAGGACGCCGAGGGCGAGGACGACGAGGCCATCGCGGATCCCAACTTCTCGACCGAGCTCTACGCGGAGATGTCGGCAGCAGAGAACCTGATCCTGACCATCACCGCAGGGGGGTTGGGCAAGCTGAGTTCGAGCCATGATTACCCGGTGCGCGGCCGCGGCGGTCAGGGCGTCACGGCCTGGGAGAAATCCATGCGCGGCGGCGCCATTGTCGCCAGCTTCCCGGTGGAACTGGACGACCAGATCATGTTGGCCACGTCGAAAGGCCAGTCCATCCGGGTGCCGGTCGACGGGATCTCCTTCCGCTCGCGCAGCGCCGGGGGCGTCAAGGTCTTCAACACCGGCGAGGGAGAAGAAGTCGTGTCCGTTGCCTGGATCGCGGATCAGGGCGACGAGGAAGAGGGCGACGTGCCACCCGCCGCGGATACAGGCGCCCCCGAGAACGGCTGACCCTTCTGGTGGGCAACGCCGTGCCCTGCCCCGCGCTGCCCCGACAGACAGGATTAAAAAGCGCCGGCCGAGAGGTCGGCGTTTGCCGTTCTTGGGCCGCTTGTTCAGAACAGACCGAACATGGCGGTGTCGAGCATCCACATGCTGTGCTGGCCGGCGCGACAAGCCATCCTTGCGTTCCGGATCAAGCCGCCTGTCTTTGCGCATTTGCGCACCAAATCTGCGCGTTGGTCGGCAATTCCCTTCCGCTGCCCCCGCAACAGATAAAGCGCCATCACTCAAACACGGGGATTGCTATAATGACTGCCTCTTCCACCAACGCCGCGCTGCTTGTCGCTCGGGTCTTGCTCGGTTTGCTTTTTGTCATGGCCGGGATCGGCAAGCTGGCCGATGTGCAAGGCTTCGGCGTCTTCATGGCGACGGGCGGCATCCCGGCGGCTCTCGCCTGGCCGGTTGTTCTGTTCGAAATCATCGCTGGCCTGATGCTGATCGCGGGTCTGTTCACGCGTGCGACCGCTTGGGCGCTTGCCGCATTTTGTGTTGCATCAGGCGCGCTGTATCATTTTGATCCCGCCGACCAGATGCAGATGACACAGCTTCTCAAAAACCTTGCCCTTGCCGGGGGCTATGTCGCGCTCTCCATTTCCGGGGCCGGAGCCTATTCGCTCGACGCGCGCCGCGGAAGCGGGTTTGCGGCCGCAAACGCCTGATCGTTTTTCCAGCCACTCACGGAACAACAAAGAAAGAGCGCGGCCGGCGGCCGCGCTCTTGTTGTTTGGAGCGATAACGAAGTCCTCAAAAGGCGCCAGCCTGTCTCAGGACAACCCGTAAAGTCCGCGAAACTTGTCTTCGAGATAGGTGAGCAGCGGTTCTTCGGACACCGGCTGCCCGGATGCCCGCTCGATCACCTCGCGCGGCGGGTAAAGCCCGCCATGGTGCTGCACAGCCTCACGCAGCCACGCCGTCGCGGCGGCCGTGTTTCCCCGGGAAAGCTGTGTGTCGAGATCGCTCACATCGCGGCGCAGCGCTTCATGCAGACAGCCTGCATAGACATTGCCCAGCGTGTAGGTCGGGAAATACCCGAACATTCCCGCCGACCAATGCACATCCTGCAACACGCCGTTCGAGGGCCTGTCCACCGCATAGCCGAAATCGGCCTCGAACCGGGCGTTCCACGCCTCTTCGAGATCATCCACCGCCAGCTCACCGGAAATGATCTTGCGCTCGAGATCGAAGCGCAGAAGCACGTGCAGATTGTATTGCACCTCGTCCGCTTCGGTGCGGATATAGCCTTTGTGCAGGCGATTGACCTGACGGTAGAACGCCTCTTCGTCCGCGATACCGAAATCGCCGAACGTGTCGCGCATCCGCTTGTAGAGCCAGCCGGTGAAGGCACGGCTCCGCCCGAGCTGGTTCTCATAGATCCGGCTCTGGCTTTCATGCACGCCCATCGACGCCCCGCGGCCAAGTGGCGTCAATCGAAACGCCGGGTCGACGTTCTGTTCGTAGGTCGCATGACCGACCTCATGGATCGTCGAGTAGAAGCAGTTGAACGGATCGGTATCAACCGTGCGCGTGGTGATCCGCACATCGTCGCCGGAGCCGGAGCTGAACGGATGCACCGCCTTGTCGAGCCGCCCGCGGCTGAAATCATAGCCAAAGGCCGCCGCAAGCTCCCGCGACAGCGCCATCTGAAGCTCCGGTTCGAAAGAATGCGTCATCCGGTCCGGGGGAGACTGTTCCAGAACCGCTTCGCGCAACGCCACGAGCCGCGGCCGCAGGGCGGTGAACATCGCTTCGAGATCGGCCGCCTTTCCACCCGTCTCGTAGTCATCGAGCAACGCATCATAGAGCGACCCGTTGCCTGCAAGGGCGGCGCCCTCCTCACGACGCAGCGCAACGATCTCCTTGAGAACCGGCGCAAAAGCCGCAAAGTCATCATTGGCGCGCGCCTCGATCCAGGTGACCTGGGCTCGGCTCGTGGTGCGCGCAATCTCGGCCGCCAGCCGTGCGGGAACCTTCGTCGCGCGCCCAAAGCTGCGCCGGATGTGGCGCAGCTGCGCGGCGTCCGTCTCGCTCAGCGTCGCATCGTCAATCTGTCCGAGCCAGTCGCCGACACGCGCATCCGTTCGCCGCTCATGCAGCACATGCTCCAGCGCTGCCATTTCCTCCCCGCGCTGCTCCGCAGAGCCGCGCGGCATCATGGTCTCCTGATCCCAGCCCTGTCGACCGGCGACTTGTCCAAGCGCTTCGGTGTCGCGCTGAAAACTCATTAACTGCTCAAATGCCTGCACGCCTTATCCTCTTATCGACTGTTGCACCGGGTAGCGGGCTGCAAACCGCCCCCGAAGGATCAGCACCCAAAGCAGAATGGCTCCGATCTGATGAACGATCGCAATATGCCAAGGCGCCATATAAACAACCGTGACGATACCGATCACAACCTGAAGTAGCAATACCACCATCACGGAATTGAACCGGTAGCGTGTATCGCGATTGGCGGAGCGACGCGCGATGAGCCACACCGCGATCCCAAAGAGGAAAAGGCCATATCCAGCCATGCGATGAAGGAATTGGACCAACCCGGCATTCTCAAAGAAATTCCGCCAGACGGGATCGATATCGAAGGGATAGGGCGGCAGGAACCCACCTGCCATCAGCGGCCAGTCGTTATAGGTCCGGCCAGCATCGATCCCGGCCACCAAGGCCCCGATCAGGATCTGAGCGAAGGCGAAGTACAGCAGGACCGACGACCACGCAAACAGCCCGGTGTCGGCGTTGCGCCGCGCCTGTATCAAATCACGCTCTTCCCGGCCCAGCGTAAAGACATACCACGCAATCAGACCGAGAATGACAAAAGCCAGGCCAAGATGCGTTGCCAGACGATAGGACGCGACATCGAGCATCTCGCCTTCGAGGCCGGAGGCCACCATCCACCAGCCAATCGCCCCCTGGAGCCCGCCGAGCACACCGAGACCCAGCAGCCGCCCCGTCCACCCCGTCGGGATCTTGCGCGCCACGAGGAAACCGAAAAAGCCAAGCGCCCAGACCACACCGATGAAACGGCCAAGCTGTCGGTGCCCCCATTCCCACCAGTAGATGAACTTGAACTCCGCAAGGCTCATACCGCGGTTCTGCAACTGGTATTCCGGGATGGCGCGATATAAGTCGAATTCCCTTTGCCAGTCTTCCGCGTTCATCGGAGGAAGCGCGCCGGTCAGCGGTTTCCATTCGGTGATCGACAAGCCACTGTCGGTAAGACGGGTCAACCCGCCCACGACGATCATCACCATCACCAACATGAACAGCATCATCAGCCACAGGCGGATCGCGCCACGCGCGCCGCGCTTGCCCGCATCAATCATACCACCCGCCGGAACCGGTTTGGCCTTGCTGTCGCTGCCGACCTCTTCAAAGAGTTTTCTTTGTCCTGCCATGAGTAAGAACTGCCTTGCACTTTGGGCCAAGCGGCCCCCTGTCGTCTTTGGGCGGAACCTAGACCTGCCGTGCACGCCCTTCAAGCGCGGCCTTCTGCCACTGTGAGCGGGGCGATCGCGTCGGCGGAACCGACAGGGGCAAAAAAACGGCGCGGGTCGCAACGCCCCGCATGAGATCCGGCACAAGCGGCGTCGCGCCAAAGTCCGATTGGACGTCTCCAACCTCCACCGTGCAAAGCGCGCAGCCCGGCAATCCGGACAGATGCCGCACCGGATGCGCGCCCTTTGGGGGTCTGGAATACCTTGGTCAGGCTTTCCCGACTACGCGACGGGACACAAAGGCGGTATTCTGACTACACGATTTCAAGACAGTCCGACGGGCCTGGGAGCCCTTTCACAAAGCCATATTCAAAAGGACCAAACCTATGAAAACGCTTCTCATTTCCGCCGCTATCGCAGCCAGCACCCTCTTCGGGGCCTCGACGGCCTCCGCCACGCAGGCTTGGGTCGAGCATGGCATTTCGCTCAACGCACGGTCCGGCCCGGGCACCGGTTATCACGTGCTCGGCACGTTTAGTCCCTGCACCAAGGTGCATGTGGTCGGTCACAAACACGGCTGGGCAAAGGTGTCCTTCAATCATCATCATTACTGGGTTTCAGCGAAATATCTCAGCAACCATGCCTGCCGCTACGCAAAGCCCAAGCACAAGAGCTACGGCTACTGACGAACAAGCACGCGTCTCCCTGAGTGACCTCCCGATCATCCCCACCTGGCCGAAACCCTGGCTATCCGGGCGCCCCTCCCAAGCGGCGCCCGGTTTTTTGTCAGGCGACCAT
This sequence comes from Cognatishimia sp. F0-27, assembly GCF_020667845.1. Lineage (GTDB taxonomy): Bacteria > Pseudomonadota > Alphaproteobacteria > Rhodobacterales > Rhodobacteraceae > JAFMPQ01. The sequence continues at coordinate 97,160 of NZ_JAFMPQ010000005.1, read as the reverse complement.
CCAAACGGCGCCCGGGTGCGCCGCGCCCGGCCCGCTCATCCGTCGTCGTTGCCGCGTGTTTTCCAGCGAACCATCTGACGCATCATGCCATGCAGCATCTGCACATCGGCGCGCGTCAATGGCAGGCGCGACCACATGTTGCGCAGATTGACCTTCATGCTCGCGGCCTTGTGTTCGGGAAAGAAGAACCCGGCTTCCGCCATACGCTCTTCGTAGTGACGGGCAAGGTGATCCACCTCATGCGCCGCGGCAAACTCCGTGCCCGCCATGGCATGGGTCACCGCCGGCGCGGCCTCGGTGGCACGGCGCCATTCGTAAGCACACAGCAACACGCATTGCGCGAGGTTCAGAGACGGGAACGCCGGGTTCACATCGACCGTCACGATTGCATTGGCATGGGCAATGTCCTCGTTTTCCAGCCCCGCGCGCTCCGGGCCGAACAGAACGCCGACCCGTTGACCGGCGGCGATGCGGTCACGCGCTTCGACCATCGCCTGTTCCGGCGTGTAGACCGTCTTGGTCAGATCGCGCGGGCGCGCGGTGGTCGCCAGCACAAAGTGACAATCCTCGATGGCCTCGGGCACATCCGCGCTCAGCCGCGCCTCATCCAGAAGACGCCCCGCGCCCGACGCCATGGCAACCGCCTTTTCATTCGGCCAGCCGTCCCGTGGCCCGGCCACGCGCATGTGATCCAGGCCGAAATTCCACATCGCCCGGGCGGCGGCACCGATATTCTCGCCCATTTGCGGGCGGACAAGCACAAATGCTGGCTGGGTGGGCGGTGACGGTGTCATGCGGTCAGAAGCTCCGGTCTGGCAGGGTATGCCGCCCGCTTCTGCCCAAGCCGTGACAAAAGCGCAACCGCTGTTGCGCTCCCTGCAAGAAGGCGGCGGGCTTCCGGACCGGGTTCGCAGCCAGCACGTGTGAAAAGCCATTGGCATTGCTGCAAAACCCGCGCTAAACACGCGCGAAATCACCCGGAGACGCACCATGGCCGACGCTGACGCCCCGCAGATCTATCTCGTCACCCCTCCGGAGTTCGACCTCGGTCGTTTTCCCGGCACGCTCGACGCGGTTTTGAAAGCCCATGACGTGGCGTGTTTGCGTCTCTCCCTTGCCACGCGCGACGAAGACAGGCTGACGCGTGCGGCAGATGCGGTGCGCGAGGTGGCCCACGCCCACGATGTCGCGCTGGTGATCGACACGCATGTGGTGCTTGCGGAGCGGCTTGGGCTGGACGGTGTGCATCTGACCGATGGTGCGCGGTCGGTCCGTGCGGCGCGCAAGGCGCTCGGAGACGACGCGATTGTGGGCGCCTTTTGTGGCCAAAGCCGCCATGACGGCATGAATGCGGGCGAGGCAGGCGCCGATTACGTGGCTTTCGGGCCTGTCAGCGGCAATCTTGGCGATGGCACGGTCGCCGGGCAAGAGCTCTTTGCTTGGTGGTCCGAGATGATCGAGATACCGATCGTGGCCGAGGGCGGGTTGGACGCGGAAACCGTGACGCGGCTTACCCCGGTGACCGACTTCTTTGCCATCGGAGAGGAAATCTGGGCACAAGACGACCCGGTCGCAGCGCTCGCGCAGATCCGGGCAGCCATGCAGTCCGCGGGCTGAGCCCAATACGCGCAAGCGCGCTCAATTGTGGCGTGCAGCGTCGAAGCCGGAACGCACCTGCTCTTCGAGTTTTGCCGCAAGGGTTTTGCGGTTGGGGAAATCGTCGACCCGCTGCGGGTCATGGTAGATGAGTTCCACCCGGCCCTGCCGGCGCTGCGCCAGCACGTCGACAAGGGATGGCGCAAAACTCATGTCACCCCACCATCCATAGAAGTCGGCAGGCTGCCCCTGCGGCGCGAAATAGACGACCGACACGGCCTGCAAACTGATTTCGTGCTGCAACCGGTCGGAAAAGAAAGCCGCGAAAAGCGTTGTCTTGAAAGGCAAGACCCGCAATCCATCCGTCGAGGTGCCTTCGGGAAAAAACAGCAGCCTGTGACCGTATATCAGGCGGTCTTCGAACAGTTTCGCCTGTTCCCGCGCTTGCCGGCGATCGCGCCGAATGAAGACCGTCCCCGTGGCCCGCGCCAGCCAACCGATCCCCGGCCAGGACGCAACCTCTGATTTCGAAACGAAATACAGGGTCTTACGGCTGTTGAGAACGAAGATATCCAGCCATGACGCATGGTTTGCCACAAGCGCACCGCGCCCTGTCATCAGCCGCCCGCGTTGAACGACCACAAGCCCCATGATGCGCAGGGACAAGCGACACACCGCAACGGTGATATGGGGCGTCACCGGCCGCGTCATCCCGGCCAGAGGGCGCTCAAACAGGCGCAACAGCAACAACAGGGCCAATCCGCCAAACACCACAAAGGCCATCGCGGGAGCGCGCAACGCCACGCGCATCCAGTCAGCGGCGCTCAACGCGCGCCTCTCTGGCTCCGGAGGTGGCACCCAACTCATACGCGCTCCCGCGCCAAATGCGTCTTTTGTTGCTCTGACAGGCGCGCGGTGTCGACGATCAGACAGACATCGATCGTGTTGAACGCATGATCGACATACACGCCCTGCCCCACAAAGCCGCCAAGCCGCAGGTAAGCCTTGATCAGGGGCGGCACGCCGAGCATGGCGCGGCGGCGGTCGATCCGATCCTCTGGCAGAATGTCGAGCGCCGGTTGATCGCGTGAGACGACCCGCAAGGGTTCCGGCGCGAGGTGACGATGATGCAGCAGCGACAGCGGTTCGCGGATCGCCGCAAGCGCTGTGCCGTGAAAACTCGCCACGCCGAAAAGGAGCTCGATCTCGCGCGCCTGCACGTAACGCGCGACCCCCTGCCAGAGCGCCAGCAACGCCATGCCGCCGCGGTAGTCTTTGTGCAAGCAGGATCGCCCCAGTTCCAGCAACCGACGTCCGCTGGCGCGCAAGGGAGAAAGGTCGAACTCGCTTTCGGAGTAAAATCGACCGGCATCCCGCGCGCCCTGATCCGTCAGGAGACGATAGACACCGACCACGGCATCGGTGTTGCGGTCAATGGCAAGAAGATGGTCCACATGGGGGTCAAAAGCGTCGCGTTCCAACCCGGCGGCGTGATCCACAAGCGGGCCGTCGCCACCGAGTTCCCGAACAAAAACATCATAGCGCAGGCGTTGCGCCGCGACGATCTCGTCGGCGCTCTGCGCCAGTCGAACCGTTATGCCCGTGTCTGTCGGTCTCACACGCAGGGTCCTGCTTTTGGGTCGGGCAGACTTGCGCCGACCTGCATGACGCGTGGCCGCGTCTGTCGCGCAGGACATACGGATCGCGCCTTCCAAATTCAACGGTTCTCTGGCGCAGGGCGCCTTCACAGGGCAAAGCCGCCAATCGGCCTCTCTGCCCTCAGGGTTTAAGCATTCATTAAGCAATTCGGCGTAATTTGTTAACAGTCCTGCAGACCGTTTTGGAGATATGACAGGTGTCACCGCTCGGCGCACGCCACGCCTCAATCGCACCCGCGTTGTACCGGTGCATCACGGGGTCGCCGCGCGAACGCGGCTTTCATGCCCGGCAAGGCCGCGATACACTCCCGAAGCAGGTCCCGGCGGTGTCACGCTCCCTCGCGTCGGCATCGGACGTGCCCTTCGGGTTCACACTTCTAAGGATCAAAAATCGGAATTAGACTGACCCGTGACCCATCAACGACCACTTTGCCTTCTTCGCGGAAATTCACCGTGATCCGCCCGCCAATATTGGATTGCACTTGGCCGGTGCCCCAATCGGGTCTGTCGGGATGCTGGACCAGCATGCCCGGCTCCAACAACGCGTTGAGTTCATCCATTTCTCATTCCTTTCGGAGGTTACATGACTGACCCAAATGCGTCGCTGGCGTCACTTGTCGGATCACGGCTGTGTCACGACCTTATCAGCCCGATCGGCGCAATCCAGAACGGATTGGAGCTGCTGTCGCTTGCGGGCGGCGATGCGAATGCGCCAGAGATGACGCTGATCCGCGAAAGCTGCGAAAGCGCGACGGCCCGCATTCGGTTTTTCCGTGTCGCCTTCGGGTCCGCTTCGGAGAACCAGATAATGAGCGCCCGCGACATTGCCAGCACCCTGGCCGGCGTTTCCAAGGGCGCCAGGATGCGCGGAATATGGCAGGTCGACGGTGATTTGCCACGCGGTCAGGTGCAACTGGCCTTCCTCGCCCACCTCTGCTGCGAAACCGCACTGCCCCAGGGCGGGGAAATCACCGTCACACGGTCTGGCGATGACTGGACGATCCGCGCACAGGGGCCCCGCATCGCCATTGACGAAAGCACCTGGGCGCGGCTGGCTGGCCATGGCAAGGACACCCCGATCACGCCGGACCGTGTGCAATTCGTCCTTCTGGCCGATCTCGCTCTGCAACGGGGTGTCACGCTTGCGACCCGCACGGACGAGGCCACGATCCAAATCCGGATGAATAGCGGCGCGTGACCGCTTGGCGTGCCGGTCCGCCGGACATCCGGCGCCCCGGGCCAGACAAGCCGGTGCCACACGCGGACGGGCCCGGGCCCTCGCGGTCTCAGGGGCGGATCGTGCCGTCGCCACGGACCAGGTATTTGAAGCTGGTCAATTGCTCCGCGCCAACCGGGCCACGGGCATGCATCTTGCCCGTCGCAATACCGATTTCCGCGCCCATGCCAAACTCTCCGCCATCGGCAAACTGCGTCGAGGCGTTGTGCATCAGGATTGCGCTGTCGAGTTGTTCGAAAAACCGCTGAACGGCGTCCGCGTCCTCTGCAATGATACAATCGGTATGGTTCGAGCCGTGGACGCGGATGTGCTCAATGGCCTCATCGATGCTGTCCACCGTCCGCGCGGCGATGATCATGTCGAGAAATTCATGTCCCCAGTCGTCTGCGCTCGCCGGCACGACGCCCGCGATCGATTGCAGCGCGTCATCGCCGCGAACCTGCACGCCGGCGTCGATCAGAGCGCGGATCACGCCCTGCCCGACAGTCTCGACCGCATCCCGATGGATCAGCAGGCATTCCGCCGCGCCGCAAATCCCGGTCCTGCGGGTCTTGGCGTTCACCACAACCTTGAGCGCCTTGAGCGGATCCGCGGACGCGTCGAGATAGACATGCACGATGCCTTCGAGATGGGCAAACACCGGCACGCGGGCTTCGCGCTGCACCAGGCCGACAAGCCCCTTGCCCCCGCGCGGCACGATCACGTCGATGGACTCGGTCATCGTCAGCATCTCAGACACCGCGGCCCGATCGCGCGTCGGCACGCGCTGGATTGCGTCTTCGGGAAGCCCCGCTGCGCGCAGACCGTCAAGCAAGCACGCATGAATCGCACCGGAAGAATGGAAGCTTTCGGAGCCGCCCCGCAAGATGACGGCGTTGCCCGCCTTGAGACACAGCGCCCCCGCATCCGCCGTCACGTTGGGACGGGATTCGTAGATCACCCCGACGACACCGAGCGGCGTGCGCACGCGCTGGATTCGCAGGCCGGAGGGCTGTTGCCATTCCGCCATCACAGCACCTACGGGATCGTCCTGCGCGGCGACTGCGCGCAACCCGGCGGCAATCGCGGCGATCCGCTCCTCGTTGAGCATCAGCCGGTCCATCATCGCGTCCGACAACCCCTTGTCGCGGCCGAACGCCAGATCCTTGGCATTCGCTTCGAGAATGGCTGGCACTTCCGCGTCGATGGCATCCGCCGCTGCCTCAAGCGCATGCCGCCGCGCGTCCGGGGTGGCAAAGGCGAGTGTCGCAGCTGCGGCACGCGCGCGCTGTCCCATATCGGACATCACGGCGTGAATGTCGGTCAGGTCTTTCATTGTGGCTCTCCCATCGCAGGCGGCGAACCCGCTTAGATTTAGTCAGTCTCGCAGTCCGGGTCCATCCCAAAGACCCCTGCTGCCGCACAACCCGCCCGCGGTTACAGGGCCATGTCATCGCGGTGAATCAGCACCGCGCGGCCCGGATATCCAAGCAGCCCCTCGATTTCGTCACTGCGGTGGCCCGCGATGCGGCGGGCTTCCTCTGCGGTATAGCGGCTCAGCCCCTGCCCGAGGGCGCGCCCCTGCGCGCTGCAGATGGTCACGGGATCGCCGCGACCGAAGGCGCCGCTTACCCGTGCAAGACCCGCCGGAAGCAAGGACTTGCCGCTGTCCAGAGCGCGCGCAGCACCGTCGTCCACAAACACCGTCCCCTGCGGTTTCATCGCCGCGATCCAGCGTTTGCGCGCCGCGTGCGGATCCAGCTGCGGGGTGAACACCGTGCTGTTGGCGCCATCGCGCAGGGCGCGCAGCGGATGCAACCCCGCCCCTTCGCCAATCAGCATGGCACAGCCCGCCCCGGTTGCCGTCTTGGCCGCAAGGACCTTGGTTTTCATCCCGCCTTTCGAAAGCCCGGACCCGGCGTCTCCGGCCATGGCCTCGATCTCGGGCGTGATCGCGTCGATCACGGGCAATCGCCGGGCCGTCGGATCAGAGACCGGATTCGCGGTGTATAGACCATCGACATCCGACAAAAGGACCAGAAGATCGGCGCCCACCGTCACCGCAACCTGCGCGGCGAGCCGGTCATTGTCTCCATAGCGGATCTCATCCGTCGCAACCGTGTCGTTCTCGTTCACGATCGGCACAACACCAAGCGACAGCAAGGTCGAAAGGGTTGCACGCGAGTTGAGATAACGGCGCCGGTCCGCGCTGTCTTCCAGCGTCACAAGAACCTGACCCGTGGTGATCTGATGCGGGGCAAGCGCTTCCTCGTAGGCCCGCGCGAGGCGGATCTGACCAACAGAGGCCGCTGCCTGCGACTGCTCAAGCGGCAGCGCGGCTTCCCCGAGCTTCAGCACGCCGCGCCCCAAGGCGATAGACCCGGAGGAGACGAGGATGACATCCGCGCCGCGCGCCTTGAGTTCGGCCACGTCCGCCGCCAGCGATTGCAACCATGCGGCCCGCAGCGCCCCGGTCTTGCGATCCACAAGCAGAGCAGAGCCGATCTTGACGACAACCCGCCGGGCATCGGTCAGGGTTGCCAAGACCCGTCCTCCTCATCTTCCTCGACGCCGTCCCGCGCGCGCCGATCCGCCTCGCGTCGCGCCTCGACAGCCGGGCGCAAAGCCCGCAACACATCCGTCACATGCTCGCCCGTGGCGCCGGACATGAGCATGACGCCCTGCGCCCCGGCGGCTTCCAGTTCGTCCTTCAGGAAAGCGCGCTCTTCCTCGTCCAGCGCATCGATCTTGTTGAGAACGGTGACGCGAGGCTTGTCGGCCAGCCCGGCGCCATAGGCTTCAAGCTCGGCAATGATGGTGTTCCAGTCCTCGATCAGCGTCCCGGAGGTGCCGTCGACAAGGTGGAGAAGGATTGCCGACCGCTCGATATGGCCGAGAAAGATATCGCCAAGCCCCCGGCCCTCGCTCGCGCCCTCAATCAGCCCCGGAATGTCGGCAACCACGAATTCCGTGCCATCGACCGCCACCACACCCAGATTGGGATGCAGGGTCGTGAACGGGTAATCCGCGATCTTCGGGCGCGCATTGGAAGTTGCAGCAAGGAAGGTCGACTTTCCCGCATTGGGCAGCCCCACGAGACCCACATCCGCGATCAGCTTCAGCCGCAGCCAAAGCGTGCGCTCAACCCCCGGCTGGCCCGGATTGGCCCGGCGCGGCGCCTGGTTGGTGGCGCTCTTGAAATGCAGGTTGCCCCACCCGCCATTGCCACCCTTGGCGATGCAAATCCGGTCGCCAAGCGTGTCGAGATCCGCAAGCACGGTTTCCTGATCCTCGTCGAGGATTTCCGTTCCGACAGGCACCCGAAGAAGGATGTCGTCACCGTCTTTGCCGGTGCGGTTGCGGCCCATGCCGCCTTGTCCGCTCTTGGCAAACCAATGCTGTTGATAGCGAAAGTCGATCAGCGTGTTCAGCCCGTCCACCGCCTCGATCCAGACATCCCCGCCGCGGCCACCGTCCCCGCCATCCGGGCCGCCATATTCGATGAATTTCTCGCGCCGGAAAGAGATCGCCCCGTTCCCGCCCGCGCCGGATCGCACATAAACCTTGCAGAGGTCGAGAAATTTCATCGCTATCGCCTTTGTTGATGCGGGCGGTGTAGTCGCAACGCGCGCCCCGCTCAAGCGTCATTGCATCGCGCACAGACTGCGCGGCTTTCGCGTTTGACCGGTCAAGGCGCGCATCCCGATCGCCTTCAGGGACGACACGCTTCACGTGGCGCTGCGCGATCAGGCAAGCGTCTTGAGATAGGTCCAGGTCGCAACCTTGGCATTGCGCGCCACCGAAAACGCCTCGGCGTCACCGATATAGTCGAAACCGCAATTCACCAGAACCCGGGCCGAGGCCGGGTTGTCCTGAAAGACGGATGCAAAGATCGTCGCATTGCCGAGCGGATTGGCATCGACCAACGCGCGCACGGCCTCTGACGCGAGCCCTGTGTTCCATGCCGGCGGTGCAACCCAGTAACCCAGTTCGGACTGGTTGCGGTCCATGCGCTTGAGCGAGATGACCCCCATCAGCTCGGCCCCGGAGGATTTGGTTGCATCCATCACCCAGACGTCTTCGGCGCGCTCATCAGACAGCGCCTGCGTGACATAGGCTTCGGTGGCACCCGGCGGCAAAGGATGCGGAATGGAGGTGGTCATCGATGCCACACGTTCGTCCGCCGCGTAGAACGCCATCAATCCGGCATCGGATTGACGCAGCGGACGCAGGATGAAGCGCTCTGTTTCTACCACAAGCGGTTCAATTACGGTCTCAAGCTCCATCTGCACTCTCCTCTTCGTGCATTGGACGGGAAAACGGGACGATTCTGCCCCGTCTTACAGCGCGTTTCTGGCAATCCGGTGACGTGGTCTGGCCCGGATAGGATGAATATCCGGTTAAGCCGACCCAGAAAGGGATTGCCGAAAAACAAAAGGGACCGGCGCGAGCGCCGATCCCGTGTGTCTGATCCAGACTGTGAGGTCGGCTTACTCCGCTGCCTCGGCTGTTGGCATCACGGAAATGAACGTGCGCCCCTTCAGGCCCTTGTGGAACGTGACAGCGCCTTCGATGGTCGCAAAGATCGTGTGATCCTTGCCCATGCCGACGCCTTCACCCGGCCAGAACTTCGTGCCGCGCTGGCGCACGATGATGTTGCCCGGAATAGCGGCCTGACCGCCATAGAGCTTCACGCCGAGGCGACGACCGGCTGAGTCGCGACCGTTGCGGGAGGAACCGCCTGCTTTTTTATGTGCCATGGGTTAGTCTCCTTACTTGCCGGCCAGCTTTTGGGCCTGTTCGATCCAGCCTTCGCGCTCGATCCGTCCCTTGAACGAAAGAACTTCGCCGAATTTCTCGACGTCTTCCTCGGTCCATGCGGCGATCTGGGCAAAAGTCGTGATCCCGGCCTCATGCAGTTTCTTTTCCAGCGCCGGGCCCACGCCCGACAGTTGCTTGAGATCGTCAGCACCGGATGCCGCTCCGGCATCCTCGGCCACGGCCTTCGCCGGCGCCGGCTTTGCTGCCGCGACGGTGCCACCGCTCACGGAGCCCGCGCCGATTGCTGCCTTCACGCCGGTCTTGTCGCCACCCTCGGCGAGGATCTCGGTGATCTTCAGCAGCGTGAGCTGCTGGCGGTGCCCCTTGGTGCGCTGCGAGCTGTGCTTGCGGCGACGCTTGACGAAGTGGATGAGCTTGTCACCCTTGATCTGATCGACAACCTCGGCCTGCACAGCGGCGCCAGCCACGAACGGCGCGCCCACGACGGTCGTGTCGCCGCCCAGCATCAGCACGTCGTTGAACTGCACGGTTTCGCCCGCGTCCGCTGCCAGCTTCTCCACGCGGAGCGTGTCGCCGGATTGAACCTTGTATTGCTTGCCGCCGGTTTTCATCACCGCAAACATGCGTGTCTTCCTTTTTTCAACCGCGTCTTTCGGCCCCCGTCACAATGCGGGCGTTTCCGGCATCCTTGCCACCTCAGACAGCGCGCCCGCCAATCGGGCGTTGTCATCGTTTTTATTTCCCGATCACCGGTTGCCGAGAAGGCGTCCAGTTGCTGGGCCAATCGTGTTCACAAAACAAAAACACGGGGCGCGCGAGCCCCGCATCATCCTGTGTGCGCGGCTTATCGTGAACCCGAACCTGTTTGTCAAGCGTTCCGGGCCGGTTTGACGCTCAGAGGTCCTGTCCTTGCATTTGCTGTGCCGCAGCAAGACCGAGACCATAGGAAATCTTGTCATACATCGCGTTGAACCCGGCAAAGAGTGCACGGTTCAATGCCTGACCGCGGGCGCTTTCTGACATTTCGACATAGCCTTCGAGCTCCGCATCGTCGAGCGGCCCATAAGCCAGAAGAAGAAATCCATAGAGCCATTCGCGGGTGTCGATCCGGGTTTCCTCTTCCTGCCCCCAGACATCGGCAAGAATGTCTTCTTCCGTCATGCGGAACGCACCGCCCTCCACGAGACCGCGATAGAACTGGTAAGATGCGTTGAGCGCACCTTCGACATTGGCCTCGACCAGATCGTTTGCCGCCACGAAGCGGTCGATCAGCACAAGGCGCGGATCATCGTCTGCCAGCGCGGACTGGTAAGCGTTGCGGGCAATGTCTTCGACCGTCTCGTCAACCATGGCCCGGCGCGCGGCCAGTTCGAGTGTGACCACATAAGCCCCGTCGCCATGGGCGAAGTAGTCGAGAAGCGGCGCAATATTGGGCTCGGCGAGCGTCTCGGAGAAGGTCTCGGAGACCACCTGCCGCATGGCGTCCGTGTTGTAGAGATCGGAGACCAGCGCTGACCAGCGCGGGTTCTGTCCCGACGCAAAGAGATCCAGCGCCAGTTCATCGCCGTAACCAACGCCCTCTTCGCGCATGATGGCCAGCATTTCGTCGGTCTTGAGCGCGTCGAGCAGGTCGTCATGGCTCTGTGCGAGGGCCGGAGCGGCTAGCAGAACACTCGCCAAAAGCCCGAAGAGTGCAGCGATTGAGCCTTGTGCCTCACCGGGGAGCCGGGTTGAGAGAGATCGAGTCATGACAGTCCTTGCATCCGAAATCGCCGCATCGCTCGCGCGGTTGGAAGGCATATAAGCTCTGCCGAGGTCAAGGTCACCCACCCTGACAAGGGTTTGATGGAAAGTGGCACGATTTCGCAAAATCCCAAGCGTCGGGTGCCTGAAAAAATCGCTGATTTCGCGGTTGCACGACTGCGGCGAACCGGCTAAACGCTCGCTACCCAGACCCCCGCGGAGAGGTGCCGGAGTGGTCGAACGGGGCGGTCTCGAAAACCGTTGTGGGCGCAAGTCCACCCAGGGTTCGAATCCCTGTCTCTCCGCCACACCAACCGACGGATGGTTTCTATCTTAGTATTCTGTCGATCGGCATTGCTAGTGCGATGCATCAAGGCATTTAGTGGCTTGGCCGCAGAGCCTTCGTGAATCCTGCCATGTGGTTTCTTGAGAACCAAGGGACCCAGCGGCAGAACACCCTCGCAACATGGCGGCTTTCTCGCCTCTTTCACCGGCGCGGGGATCGGGCGTCGCGACTGACTGGGAATTTTGGGTTTTCAGGTGCTAAGGGTATAATCGCTGCGCTTCAAGACCGTAGCAGTCTGGTGCCTTGCACGCGCATCTCTGCCCGCTCTTGGTAAATCCGCGCAAGACTTGGCCGTGTGGACCTTTTCGATGGTGCGTGTTCGTTGACGGTTGCAGCTCGAAAATCAACTCTGCTTCTCTCAATCGGGCGCGTGCGGGACACTGGTGATATTCCACTATCTCAACGTCATAGCTGTCCAACTCAGAGGTGAATGCGAGCCAGTCAACGCCGCGCTGTGCTGAAAATGCGCGGGCTATCTTGCCGGAGCCGATGTGAAAAACCTCACCGGATAAGGTTGTTTTGTGGAAGTAAACGACTTCCGATTTTCTGAGATCTACCTTTGTGGTCACGTTACTACCTTCAGACCGATGGATGATGGCCGTCAATGGTTTCGGATTGCGGGTGTCTGTCTTTTTCGATTGCCGGGTTGGCGCGAATTTTCACCAGAAACGGTGCAAAACCGTCTCGCTCCGGCGAAGATCGTGAGTGTTTCAGATTCCCGAAAGACATCTCACTTTGGCCTGTCTCGAAACGATCCATAGATCGTCTCGGCGCTTCCCCCAAGGACGTATGCTTAGTGGCGCTGTCCGGAGAGCAATCAGCCCCCAGAGCAAAGACCCCTGACGGGATGTGACCGCCTCGCAAAGACGACCAGCACCTCGGTCACCGGTCCCGGCGTATTGCCTCCAACATCAGACGCACGGAGAAACGGTTCAAGCCGCCGAAGGAGTCATGCGTTGAACACGTGATGAGAGCTATAACGCTTGCTCGACGTCGCGGCTCTCTGACAAGGGCGCGCTGCTTGGAAACGCCTCGCAACACGCCAGGATCGGGTCAGCTCTTGACCGTGCTCGCATCCGTTCCAACCGAGCCAAACGCCCCTGCCCGTGTCAGATCACGAAATCCGCGTCGGTCAGGACCACGCTGTCGCTCGCATCCAGTAGACGGATGGTCTGGCCTGCCGGGGTCGCGATCAGAATGTCGCCGTCCTCCTCGGTGATCGTGAGGTCGGAATACTCCAAACCGCCGCGGAGCCCGAAACTGAATTCGATACGGTCTACGCCATCTTCAAAGTCGGTGATCGTGTCATGTCCAAAGCCGAAGTGGAAGGAAAACGTATCACGGCCGGCACCGCCCGTCAGGATATCATCCCCCGTACCGCCACCGAGATCGTCGTTCTGGAGGCCGCCAGACAAGCTGTCATTCCCTGAGCCGCCTCGCAGCAAGTCACCGCCTTGGCCTCCGATCAGCGTGTCATTCCCGGCATCCCCATTCAGTTGGTCGAAATCGGCACCGCCTTCAAGCACGTCGGCTCCGCCCCCGCCGTTCAGGGTGTCGTTGCCGGTGTTGCCCATCAGGCTGTCGATCCCCCGATTGCCAAAGAGCGTGTCATCTCCTTCACCGCCCATGAGGGTGTCGTTGCCATGGCCACCGGAGATCAAGTCATTGTCGAGGCCGCCATCGATGCTGTCTGCCCCGCCTTGGCCATACAGACGATCATTCGCGCCGCCGCCCAGGATGATGTCTGCTCCCCGGTCTCCATAGACGCTGTCGCGTCCCGTGCCGCCGCTGAGCAGATCATTGCCCAGGCCACCGTAGAGCTCGTCCTGCCCGTCTCCACCCTCGATCGTGTCAAACCCCGAGGACCCGGACAGGGCGTCGTTGCCTTCGCCCCCACTCAGGCTGTCGCGCCCAAGGCCCCCGTCAAGCGTGTCCTCGCCGACATCGCCCTCAAGCGTGTCGTTCCCGGCATTGCCATAGAGCAGGTCATCGCCAGCCCCCCCCAGCAGGCTGTCAAAGCCTCTGCTGCCATACAGGACGTCATTCCCGTCCTGTCCATACAGCGTGTCGAACCCGACGCCGCCCTCGAGCCGATCCGAATTCGCTCCGCCATCCAGAACATCGTTGCCGAAATTGCCGTAAAGACTGTCCGCGCCGTCCGATCCGAAAACGGTGTCGTTCCCGGCCAGCGCACGGATGAAGTCCGTCGCCGCGCTGCCATCCATCTGCTCGCTGTCAAAGGTGCCTGTCGCGCGTTCGATCTCGACGGAGTCGAAAATGGCCGTGTATTCAAGCCTCCGTTCTTCGAGGAAAATGTCGTTGTAGCTCACCGTTGCGAGCAGCGATCCACTCTGAGCACCGGCAAGGGCATATACAAAATCAATGCTGTTTTCGCCTGCAATGACCTCGCGCGGTTCCAAATCGGTGCCGTCAACCATGACGTCGAGCAGCCCCGACCGATAGCTCTGAGCAAGAATAAGATCAGGATCCGTGAACCGCATGGTCAGCGTGTAAAGCGCGACTTCGTCGACACTGAGACCAATGGCATCGGTATCGCTCTGGCCCACCAGATCGCTCTCAAGCCTATCCCCTGCCGACAGGGTGACATCCGGCTCGGTCTCCCTCAGATCTTCGGCAAGCGTGACCCGATACGAACTGTTGTATTCGAAGGATCCCCCACGGGTCTGGAGATAATAGAGCCCGTCTTCCGCCGGCTCATAGAAAATGAGAAGGTCTTCACCACTGCTCAAGCTCGAAATAGAGGTCAGCTGATTTCCCGCATCGTCAAAAAGATCTGAAAACGGCGCAAAATCGGAAAATGGATTGGAATAGGTGTTCTGAACCCGTATCGACACATTCTGATCGGCCTCAAGCGCAAGGGCGATCCAGTCGACGTCGCCCTCCAATTCATGCGCGGAGTCAATCGAGGCCGGTGCCCCATCCACGATCTGCAACAACGCGGTTTCACTGGGGTCGCCCGGTTGCTCATCCGGAAGGTCCTCGGAGACATCGATTGCCCGCGCCGTGAACTGATATTCATCAAACGAAGGGAAAAAATCATCTTCGATTGCGATGAAAACAGGGCCTGTGGAGGCGGCGTTGAACTCCAGATGCACGGTGTATTGAAACGAGGAAAGCTCTTCGGATTCAGCAAGGAACGTGCCGTCTTCTGCGTAAAGGTCGAAAGCAAGAGAAGAAATGGAATCGAGTAGGAACTCGTAAGTCTGTCCTTCGACGACATCGAGGCGCAACCAGTCCGGTCCTGCATCACCATCAGTCCTGCCATCCAAAGAAAACGTCTCGAAACCATCGAGGGTGATCTCTGTTTCGACCGTGATGTCGTCCGGGTTGATGTCAGGTTCCATGAAAAATCCCTTCTATCATATTAAGCTTCATAGATATTTATGCTCTGAAAACTTGCTTAACCACGGTATCGTCTTTCGGTGCGCCAATCAAATGATCCGGGTGCCATTTCAACGGCACTATCGGCTGATGCGCGTGTGGCCGGTCGATAGCATCGACACCCATACCGATTTTCATTCCCGGTCTTGCGCAAGCACGGCTCCCATAGCGGGAGTTGCAGCAACGGCCGTTGTTGGACGGGGCGTTTGAGTCGACCCGGGTCAGTCGATCTGAAACGAACAGCGCAAAACGCTCAGTCGCAACAGCATTACGATGGTTCCGAAACGCGGCACCGGTCCAAGCGCGGGCGCACCGATGATGAAAAGACGGACGGCGCATAGGTCGGCGGCAAACCGTGATACGCCCCCGATCGGGCTCTTGCGCAGCGTCTTTTCCGTCGACTTTTCGGGCTTCCAAGGTGGCCCTCGCCCGTGGCTCCCCCCATCGAATGACGTCCCGCTTTGTCCTTTAGCGCATGACTGCAGATCCAGACCGGGCCGGAGACCAACCCGATCCGAGTTCTGCCGAACGGCATGTCCAGAAGGCCACCGCCTGCGGGCGCACCACGAGCCGGCGTCGTTCTCCGCAGGGGCGCAAAGACGGGTTCATCCCGCAGGCCGGAGGGGCCTGTCAGCCTCGTGCCAGCCCTCCCGGGCAACGATGGCCCGCCAGCGAAAAGGCCGAAAGACGGATTGTTTCAGAGGCCAACACCGTGGCACCGGGCGATGCTGCAAGGTCGCTGCAGGTGACGCCTTGTCGCCGGGATAGCGGTCCTGCCCCTCCATTTCCGGCATCTCTCGGTTGCGCCAGAGCGCGCGCCGCCGGTTTGCAAAGCCCCCTGCGGAAGACCTCAGGGGCCAATAGGTCGGTCCAGATGCGCGCCTGTCATTCGGTGCTTTTATCACCCGCACCGCAAAGCGCGGTGCATGCTCTGCGTGCCAGACAGTCTTGCGGCGTCGCAAAAATGCGGTCTTGATGGGAAAGAATGTCGCCCCCCCGGCAGGCAGCCGTGGAAAGCTCCATCGGTGGTCAGCCGGGGATGGCCAGCGCATGCGACTGTCCGGACCAGACACCCGGCACCCTCCAACCCGACCCAGATGGGGTCAACGGCGAAAGGTCTCCTGCCTTGATACCACGATCAGCGCTTTCAGACTGTGCCGAGACATGACAAGGGTCGCGGTTCTCGGGTTCCATCTTGAGAGCAATCGCTTTGCTCCGCCGACCCGCCGTGCGGATTTCGACCTGCGGACCTGGTTGGAGGGCGATGCCATCTTGGCCGACGCGCAATGCGACGCGCCGCGCCAAGGGGCGGAAATCCCTGCCTTTCTGGAGGAAATCGCTCGGCATATCGACGCCGAGATCCTTCCCGTGCTTGTGGCCGCGGCAGAACCCGGCGGTCCGCTGGAAGAGGATGTGCTGGCGCACGTCCTGAACACGATCAGGCACAGGCTCACCGATCAACACCCCGTTGACGCGGTCTACATCGCCAGTCACGGGGCCATGGTCGGTGTCGAAACGCTGGATCCCGATGGTGCGCTGCTGGAAGTTGTCAGGGAGGCCGTCGGACCGGATGTTCCAATTGTCGCCACCCTCGATCTGCATGCAAACCTGTCCGATCGGATGGCTGCGGCCGCTGATTGCCTGATCGGCTACAGGACCAATCCCCATGTCGATCAGGCCGATGTCGCCCGCGAAGCCGCCGTCATCCTTGCCCGCATGGTCACAGGGTGCAGGGTTCACATGGCCTCGGTGCGTCTGCCGCTCACACCTACGAGCGTGACCTTGCTGACCGATGGACCGGGTGCCTATGCCGAACGGATCCGCGATGCCGCGCAGTTGACTGACCCGGAAGGCGTGATCGTCAATGCAACGGTGCTTGGCGGTTTCGTCTACAGCGACACGCCGGATAACGGCATTGCCACGGTGGTGACCGCGACCCATCGCGCCACCGCAGAGCGGGAGGCGGCGCGGCTTGCCGGGCTGCTCTGGGCGGACCGGGAACGCTTTGACCGCACGCTGACCAGTATTCCGGAGGCGGTTCGTGCCGTCACCGCCGATGATGGCGCGCGGTGGATCCTGTCTGATGCGGGTGACAATCCCGGGGGCGGCGGTCGCGGGACATCGACCGATCTCCTGCGCGCTCTGATCGGGGCCGGGGCCGGGAATGTGCTTTATGGTCTGTTCATCGATCCAGACCTTGCAAGAGAGGCGACCGCAGCGGGCCTCGGATCGCGGATCACGGCCCGGTTCCTGCGGCGCGGATCCGACGGCTTTGGAGATCCTTTCTCCGCAGACGCGCGGGTTCTGGCCATCAGCGATGGGCGGGTGGTCGGACGGCGCGGGCTGGTTGCCGGACGGCAGGTGGATCTGGGCCCCACGGCGGCCCTTGCGATCGGCGGGCTGACAGTGGTCGTCTCCAGCAATCGCAAACAATGCGCGGACCCGGTCTATTTCGAGCATCTCGGTTTTGACCCCGGCGCATATCGGGCGGTGGTGGTGAAAAGCCGCGGGCATTTCCGGGCCGGTTTTGACGAGTTCTTCAATCCGGATCAGGTGCTTGAGGTCGACACCAAAGGGCTGACCAGCCCGATCCTGAGCAACTTCACCTTCCGCGGGCTGCCCCGTCCGGTCTACCCGCTGGATGCAGACGTCGTCTGGACACCGCCGGACTGGGCCATACCGCATCTCCAATCGCTGGACCTGTTGCCATGACCCATCGGATTGCGCTTGCCGGGTTGCATATGGAATGCGCCAGTTTCCTGCCGCATGTCACGCATAGAGATGTGTTTGAGGCATGCACGGTGCGCGGGCATGCCGTGCTCGACCGGTTTCGGGGCTCCAATACGGTCATGGGCGGTTTCCTGAGCGTCATCGACGCGGCCGGTGCGGAGGCGATCCCGATCCTGCACGCCGATGGCGGGGCGGCCGGGCTGGCCGATCAGGCCGCAGTCGCGGAGTATCGCGCGGAGATCGTCGAGGGTCTGCTGGCGCTGGACGGTGGGATTGATGGGGTTCTCCTGCATCTGCATGGCGCGATGGTGACGCAGGATGAATTCGATCCCGACGCGATGACGCTGGATGTGATACGGTCCGCTGTCGGGCCGGACCTGCCGATCATGGTTGCCTTCGACTACCACGCCAACCTCGACGCCGCGTCGATCGACGCGGCGACGGCGGCCTTCGGGTATCGCTACTCGCCCCATATTGACATGGGCGCGACCGGTGAACGGGCGGCGCGCTGCCTGCTCAGAACACTGGCCGGGGAAATCCGGCCCGCCATGGCGCTCGCCAGACCCGGCCTTATCCTGCCATCGATCTTTTCGGCCACCGATCTTGCCCCGCTGAAAGATCTCGTTGCGGAGGCCGCGCGGCAATCTGGGGACAGCGTGGACTATCGGGACATGTCTCTGTTTGCCGGCTTCGCCTATGCCGACGTGCCCAATTGCGGGGCCTCTGTCGTGGCCGTGGTCGACGGGACAAAGGCGACGGCAGAGGCTCTGGCGGCAGAGCTGTCCGGCAAGATGGCGCAGGCGCGCGCGGCGCTGTCATCCGCCGCGCCCGTTTATGGTCTTGCCGAAGGCATTGAACGGGCACTCGCTCTTGCAGACAGGTCAAGCCGGCCGGTGGTCGTGCTGGAACATGCGGACCGGGCCAATGACAGCACCCACGGCCTCAGGATGCTTTTGGGCGCGGCGGAGCGCGCGCGCATCGCCGTGCCGTTTCTCTGGGACCCCGGGGCGGTCAGGACTGCCATGCAGGCGGGCGTGGGTGGCGAGGTCACACTGGCACTCGGCGGGCATTCCGCGCCGCTTGCCGGCGGCCCGGTGACCGTGAGGGCGAAAGTCGCCGCGGTGCGGTCGGATTTCACCTATCGCGGGACCGGCGCGATGCGGGCCGGCAGCGAGGTGCGGCTGGGCGACAGCGTGCTTCTCGATGTGAAGGGCCTGATGATCAGCGTCACAAGCCTGTCTCAGAGCGCGATCGACTTTGATCCCTTCCACCAGTTCGATCTCGATCCGGCGGATTTTGACATCATCCTGCTGCGATCAAAAACGCATTTTCGGGCGGCTTGGGAAGGGTATGCCGCCGGGATCGTCATCGTCGATACGCCGGATTATGGGCCGGCGGACATATCCGCCCTGCCCTACAGGCACGCCCGGCCTTGAGCCACGCGCCTATCTGCTGGCATGTGAGATCAAGCGGTCGATAAACGCCTCACAGGCGGACAGCTCGTTGCGCGTGATGAACTCGTCGGCCTTATGCGCCCTGTCGATATCACCGGGCCCGCATACCACGGTCGGGATCCCGCCGGTCTTGCTGAAACGCCCTCCCTCGGTGCCATAGGCCACCTTGCGGTGATCGTTGCGGCCTGCCAGCCGTTTGGCGAGGATGACAATCTCGTGCTCGGGCGCGCTGTCCAACCCGGGATAAGCGATCGTGCTTTCAAGCCGGAAAGACGCGTTCGCACTGACCGCTTGCATGCGCGGCAGCAACGCGGTGTCCACGAAGCGCTGCATATGGTCCGCCATGGCGTCGACATCTTCATTCGGAAGGGCGCGAAACTCGAATTCAAACCGGCAATGCTCCGGCACGATGTTCAGTGCTTCGCCGCCATGGATCACGCCCACATGCGTCGTGGTGAAAGGCACGTCGAACAGCGGGTCGCGGGCGCCGGTTTCCTCGATCTCGCGTCCAAGGCGCCGCAACTCGACGAGGAACTCCGCCGCGTAATCCACCGCATTCACGAAATACGGCGCGCGCGAAGAATGCCCCGGACTTCCGGTCACCGACGCCTCGAAGGCGCGCTTTGCCTTGTGGCTGGTCACGATATCCATGCCGGTCGGCTCGCCAACGAAGCAACCGAGAGGCGGCACGGCCCATTCACCGATCCAATCGATGACATCGCGCACGCCGAGGCACCCCACCTCCTCGTCATAGGAAAAGACAAGATGCAGCGGCGCGTTCAGCCGGGCCGCCGCCATCTGTGGCGCACGCGCAAGGCAACAGGCCAGAAAGCCTTTCATGTCGGTCGCACCCCGACCAAACAACTTGCCGTCGCGCTCTGTGAGCGTGAACGGGTCGGTTGACCACGCCTGCCCGTCCACCGGCACCACGTCCGTATGACCGGACAGGATATAACCCGGGACATCTTCCGGCCCGAAACTGGCGATGAGGTTGGCCTTGTCTCCGGTTTCGTTCGGAATGCGCTCGATCCGGGCGCCGAGCCCCGACAACGTCATTTCCAGATAATCGACCAACGCGAGATTCGAGCGATGGCTGACCGTATCGAACCCGACCAATGCCCGGAGATGGTCGATGCTGCTTGGCTGATCTGATGGTGTCACGACGCGAACCCCGGGTCTTGTGGTCGGCGCTTGGGCAAACAGGGGCGTGCGGGCGTGCCGTTTGCGCAGCGCAGTGTCGCGCCTCCCGCAAGACGCGCCGCCCTTGTTGTGACGCAGGCGGTTGGCAAAGCAAACCAAAAAAACGCTTCCCAGAACGTCGACAGTGCGACTAACCTTCGAGGTAGCTGACCGGTGAGGGCCGAAAAAGAGCGCCTCCCGGCCAGCAAGGAAGGCTGCTATCAGGGAGTACAGTCAATGTGGAAATCGCTTTCTGCCGCGACATTCGCGGTGGGGTTTGTCATGGGCAGTGTGGCTCAAGCGGAGGACATCACCATTGCGGTGGCGTCCGAAGTCACGGCTATGGATCCGCACTATCACAACACCGGCAACAACAATCAGATCGTTGGCCTCATCTATGATCGCATGCTTCATCAGGACAGCAATCAGCAGCTTGAGCCCGGTCTGGCCGTCGAATGGGGTCCGATTGCGGACGATGTCTGGGAGTTCAAGCTGCGCGAGGGCGTGAAATTCCATGACGGCTCCGACCTGACAGCGGAGGATATCGTGTTCAGCTACGAACGCGTGCCGAACGTGCCGAACAGCCCGTCATCCTTCGCGACATACACCGCCGGTATCGCCGAGATCACCGTGGTGGATGACTACACCCTTCAGTTCCGCACCAACGGCCCCTACCCGCTTCTGCCGATCGACCTGTCGACCATCCAGATCGTCAGTTCGGAAAACCCGGACGCGACCACAGAGGATTACAACTCCGGTGTCGCAAGCATCGGCAGCGGCCCCTACAAGTTCGTGAGCTATACCCCCGGCGAAAGCATCGTCCTCGAAGCCAACCCGGATTACTGGGGTGGCGCTCCGGAGTTCGACACGGTCACCTACAGGCCGATCAGCTCCGATGCCGCCCGTGTTGCCGCGCTTCTGGCCGGTGATGTCGACGTGATTTCGGGCGTGCCGACCTCCGACATCGCGACGCTGGAAGACAACCCGGATATCGTGCTCAGCCAAGGCGTGTCGAACCGCGTGATCTACCTGCATGTGGACAGCCGCCGGGTCTATTCGCCCTTCGTCACCGACAATGACGGCAACCAGATCTTCAATCCGCTTCAGGACGTGAATGTCCGCAAGGCAATCTCGATGGCCATCGACCGCGACACCATCGTGGAAGAGGTGATGGAAGGCATCGCGATCCCTGCCGGGCAAGTCCTTCCTGAAGGCTTCTTCGGTGTGTCCGAACAGATCGAGGTGCCGGAATACGACCCGGAGGGCGCCAAGCAGTTGCTGGCCGAGGCGGGCTATCCGGACGGCTTCAAACTGACGATCCACGGACCCAACGACCGCTACATCAACGACGAGCAGATCGCGCAGGCCATTGCGCAGATGCTGACCCGCGTGGGCATCGAAACCGCCGTCGAGACCATGCCACGCTCGGTCTATTTCGGTCGCGCCACGGGTGACGAGAACGGCTCGGAATTCTCGCTGATGCTTGTGGGCTGGGGCTCCGGAACCGGCGAAGCCTCTTCTCCGCTTCGTGCGCTCCTGCATACCCGCAACGATGAAACCGGGCTCGGCCGGACGAACCGCGGTCGGTATTCCAGCGCGCCGTTCGATGCCACGCTTCAACTGGCGCTGAACACCGTGGATGACGACATGCGCGCAGCACTGCTGGCCCGTGCCACGGAAATCGCCATGCGCGAAGTGGGCCTGATCCCGACGCATTTCCAGGTGAACACCTGGGGCACCCGTCAGGGTCTGCGCTACATCCCCCGCACGGATGAATACACGCGCCCGACCAACGTCGTGATCGAGTAAGCACAGCAAGAGCGGGCCGGTGCCTATGCGCCGGTCCGCATTTTTTCACGCGACCGACGTCCGAACGCCACGCTGCCGGACGATCATCACCTAGAACGGGCCTCCGGTCATGACGGTCTTCATCATTCGCCGACTGCTTCAAAGCGTGCTCGTGGTTGCGGTCATGACCGTTCTGGTGTTTGCCGGGGTCTACGCCATCGGCAACCCCGTCGAAATCCTGATCAGTCAAGACGCCACCGAAGCCGAGCGCGCCGCGGCGATCGCGCGGCTTGGCCTCGACAAGAGCCTTCCGGAGCAATATCTGGCCTTTCTCGGCAACCTTCTGAAAGGCGATCTGGGCACCAGCTTCGTATTCGGGGAACCTGCGCTTCAGCTTGTGCTCGATCGCTTCCCCGCAACCATGGAGCTGGCGATCTGTGCCATGATCATCTCGATCTTCATCGGGGTGCCGCTCGGCCTTTACGCAGGCCTGCGCCCCGACAGCGTCGGTGGCCGCACGATCATGACCGGGTCCATTTTCGGTTTCTCGCTGCCGAATTTCTGGCAAGGGCTGATGCTGATCATGCTGTTTGCGGTGATCCTGCAATGGCTGCCTGCCGGTGGACGGGGTGAGCGCGGCGAGTTCCTCGGGATCGAGAGCAGTTTCTTTTCATGGGATGGTCTGAGCCATCTGATCCTGCCCGCCATCAACCTTGCGCTGTTCAAGACAAGCCTCGTGATCCGCCTGACCCGCGCCTCTGTGCGCGAAACGATCAACCTCGACTACGTCAAATTCGCACGCGCGAAAGGGCTGAAGCCAAGCCGGGTCATCGGCCTGCATGTCCTCAAGAACATCATGATCCCACTGGTCACGATCATCGGGCTCGAATTCGGCTCTGTCATCGCCTTCGCTGTCGTGACCGAGACGGTCTTTGCCTGGCCCGGCATGGGCAAGCTGATCATCGACAGCATCTTCCAGCTCGACCGCCCCGTGATCGTCGCCTACCTGATCGTGATCGTGTTCCTGTTCATCACGATCAACCTTGTGGTCGACATCCTCTACGCCATTCTGGACCCGCGCGTCCGGCTCTCGGATCAGAAGGCATGAGCAGTATCGACCCCGCATCCGAAATCATCGACGCGCCCGAACCGAAGGCCGCGAAGCCGGTTCCGCCTGCGGTGCGGATCGCGAGAGACTTTCTCGAAAGCCCGCTGGCCGTCATTGGTCTGGCCATCCTCTCCGTGATCATTCTGCTTGCCGTCTTCGCGCCGCTCCTGGCACCGCAGAACCCCTATGATCTTTCCGAAATCAGACTGGAAGACAGCCGCCAGCCCCCCGGCTCGCAGCGCATGACAGAACCGTGGGAAGCGGATCTGGCGCTGGCGGTGGATCCTACCGTGGCCGGCAGCACGGCGCTGAGCTTTGACGATCTGGCGCCGGTGGATGGTGCAACGCTTTCCTGGGCCCCGGTCAAGGGTCAGAACGCCGTGACGATCCGGCTTTCGTTCGAGCCGTCCCTGAGCAGTTTCCCGATGGAGCCGCTGCGCCTCGACGACCTGCCCAGACGGGCGGAACTGGACGTCGGCGAAAAGCACAATTTCCGGTCCTTCTGGACCGTGACGCCTGATGATCTGGAGGAATTCACCCTGTCATCGAGCCGGCCGCTGGACGATCCCTTCGAACTGGAACTGGCCATCCGCGGCACCGAGGGCGAGCCGATCATGACCTATTGGCTTGGCACGGACGGACAGGGGCGCGACATGCTCTCGGCCATTATGTATGGCCTGCGCACGTCACTGGCGGTTGGCGTGGTCAGTTGTTTCTTCGCCATGGTGATCGGCCTCAGCCTTGGCATGACGGCGGCCTTTTTCGGGGGCCGGATCGAGACGGTGATCATGCGGATCGTCGACCTCCAGCTGAGTTTTCCCACCATCCTCGTGGCGCTGATGCTGCTGGCGATCCTCGGCTCCGGTGTGGAAAAGGTGATGCTTGCGCTGATCATCGTGCAATGGGCGTATTTCGCACGAACCGCCCGGTCCGTGGCCCTTGTGGAACGGAGCAAGGAATATGTCGAGGCCGCCCAATGCCTTGCCCTCTCCAGAAGCCGCGTCATTTTCCGTCACCTGCTCCCGAACTGCCTGCCGCCAATCATCGTTGTGGCAACGGTGCAAGTGGCCAATGCCATCGCGCTTGAAGCGACGCTGTCCTTTCTCGGCATTGGCCTGCCGGTGACCGAGCCGAGCCTTGGCCTGCTGATCTCGAACGGGTTCGAATTCATGCTTTCGGGCCGCTATTGGATCAGTGTCTATCCCGGTGTCGCGCTGCTGGTCACGATCATCGCGATCAACCTCGTGGGCGACCGGCTCCGCGATGTCCTGAACCCGAGGCTGAACCGATGACCCTGCTGAGCATCGAAAACCTGCACACGCATTTCTTCACCAAGGCAGGCGTGGTCAAATCCGTCGATGGAGTGTCATTCGCGCTGGACCGTGGCGAGATCCTTGGCATCGTCGGTGAGAGCGGTTCGGGCAAGTCGGTGACGGGCTTTTCCATCATGGGGCTGGTTGACCAGCCCGGGCGCATCGTCAAGGGCGCGATCCGCTTTGACGGCAAGGATCTTGTCGGGCTGTCCGAGCCGCAGATGCGCGCCCTGCGCGGGCGCCGGATCGCAATGATCTTCCAGGACCCGATGATGACGCTGAACCCCGTTCTGCGCGTTGACACCCAGATGATCGAGGCGCTCAGGGCGCATGGAAAATGGACCGATGAGGACGCCCGGCAGAGATGTCGCGACGTGCTGGGCCAGGTCGGGATTCCCAGCCCGGATGAACGTCTGAAGAGCTATCCCCACCAGTTCTCCGGAGGGATGCGGCAACGCGTTGCCATTGCCATCGCCCTTTTGCATCAACCGGATCTCATCATCGCAGACGAGCCCACCACCGCGCTCGACGTGACGATTCAGGCGCAGATCCTGTTCGAGGTTCAGAAACTCGTCGCCGAGCACAATACGGCCATGATCTGGGTGACTCATGACCTTGCCGTGGTCGCCGGCCTCGCGGACCGTGTTGCGGTGATGTATGCGGGCCGGATCGTCGAAATGGGAACAACGGATCAAGTGGTGAACAGGCCGCTGCATCCCTACACTGCCGGGCTGATCGGCTCTGCGCCGTCGCGCAACGCGCGGGGCACCCGCCTGACACAGATCAGGGGGATGGCGCCACTGCCCATGGATTTGCCAACGGGCTGCGCCTTTCGCCCCAGATGCGACCATGCAAGCCCGACCTGCGCCACAGCACCGGACCCCACGACGCCGGAGCCCGGTCATCTCGTCAGGTGCCATCACCCGCTCGCCGTTGCACAGGACGAAGGGACGCCGGCATGACGACACCGATCATCGAATTGGATGCGGTTTCCAAGCGTTTCGTGAAGAAACTCGATATCGCCGAGAAATTCGCCCGGCGTCTTGGTGCCAAAGTCGAAGAGCATACGGTCTATGCGGTCGACAGTGTCGATATGGCCATCGCGCCCGGCGAGGTTGTCGGCCTTGTGGGTGAGAGTGGCTGCGGCAAGAGCACGCTTGGGCGCTGCGTTGCAGGGGTCCACCTGCCCTCCGAAGGCAGCATCCGGTATCGCGGCAAGGATGTGACCACGCTCAGGGGCAAGGACGCGCTGGAAAGCCGGCTCAAGGTCCAGATGATCTTTCAGGATCCGATGAGCAGTCTCAATCCCCGCCTGAAAGTGTCCCAAATCATCAGCGAAGCCCCGCTGTTTCACAAGCTCATCAGCCGCGACGAGGTGGATGACTACGTTGCCATGACCATGCAGCGGGTCGGCCTCGACCCGTCCTATCATCAGCGCTATCCGCACCAGTTCTCGGGCGGGCAGCGGCAGCGCATCGGGATTGCCCGCGCCCTTGCCGTGCAGCCGGATTTCATCGTCTGCGACGAGGCGGTGGCCGCGCTCGATGTGTCGATCCAGGCGCAGGTGCTGAACCTGTTCATGGATCTGCGCAAAGACCTTGGCCTCACCTACCTGTTCATCAGCCACGACCTCGGTGTGGTGGAACATCTGAGCGACCGGGTGGTGATCATGTATCTCGGCCGCATCGTCGAGACGGCGCCGACGGACGATCTTTTCAGGGAGCCGAACCACCCCTACACGCAGGCATTGCTGGCCGAAGCGCCACGGCTGGAGACGGATCGCCGGATATACGCGCCGATCAAGGGGGAGATCCCGTCCCCGCTCCATCCGCCGACGGGCTGCCATTTCCATCCGCGCTGCCCGCATGCAACCGAGCGGTGCCGCAGCGAGGTGCCCAAGCTGAAGGAAATCGCCCCGGGCCGGGTGAGCGCGTGTCACCTGAATGATGGGTAGGGGTCGGCCTGCCTGCCGGCAGTATTGGATATGAGGGCAGCGCAGCCAATGGCCGGTTCGGGCCCAAATTGACGGATGCTGCAGGCAAGATGAAAGCCTGCTTTGAGGCTATGCGCTTGTATTTCCTGGTCTTTCATTTGGCTTAGTTGGATGCACCGACCAGATCACCGCGCCAAACTAGCGCTCACGCACTGGCCGCGTTCCGATATGCTGCATGAACCGCAAGAGATAGCCATCTAAGTCCTGTACGAGGAACTCGTCCTGCCCGTTCTCATGGTCGCCCTCGCGATACCAAGCGGTGCGGATCGGACGGTACGGCTCGACCCCTTCGTTGAGCACGCGCTCATAGATCGGATGGACGGCGGCAACTTCGATCTGTAGGTTTAAGCCCCTTCCAAAGGGTGGCTCCAGCCTGCCGGTGATCCATGCGTCTTCAGGATCATCCGGAACAGCTTCGAGCATGATTTGCGCGTGCCCCATCTCGATGTAACAGAAACCATCCTCTGGGCGACCGAACTTCTCGCTAAAGCCGAGGACCTCGCAGTAAAACCTGCGCGACCCCTCAAGGTCACGTACAAGCAGCTCGGGGACGAGGACAGACCAGTGGTCTGGGTCAGTGCGGAACTGGTCTTCGTGTGGCATCAAAAGATCTTCGCAACTTGCATCATAATTGGCGGCAGCCTCGCAATGTTTCGGTTCGATAAACTTTCTTGCGAAGCGGCATGACAGCAGACGTTCATGGCCTTAGTGCGGATGGCGGCTCCGTCCATAAAGCCGACACCTTCCCGCCGCAACGAGCCAAGCGATCCCGCTCTCCCCGCTCATGGCGCATCAAGATGGCTCTCCGACCCGGCTCACACGAGCCAACGACCCAGCCGCACCGCCGTTGCGCCGGGCGTCAGGCGGCGGCTTGGCATGATCAACACGCAGCCGTCATGGGGCGCACGGATTTCCCTGTCGCCATCCGTGCCGATCAATTCTCCCTTTGCCAAGGTCTCAAGCCCCGTAAAAGGCTGGGCGAAGTCGAAGTGCTCGGTCTCGACCGTAACAGGTGTTTCAACCTTCACGACCCTTTGCGCTTCGGGCCGCGCAAGCAGGTTTGGCGCGGCCATGTCGGTGTCGATCATGTCATGCAGCACAAGCCAGCGATAAACGCTGTCGATGGCGACCGCGGCGGCCCCGGCTTCCCAGTGCTGGCCGCATTCGATCAGCACGGCGGTCTTCTCGCTCGCGGGATCGCCAAACCCGCCATAGTCGCGCAAGCGTCGTCCGGCCGCATGACCGGTGTCGGCCACGATGATTTCTGGCGTGCCGAGCCGACGCGACAACGCCACGCTTTTGTCAAGCGGGCCTGCCACGATCACGGGGGCTGTCTTGTGCTGCATGGAATGCACATCCAGCATAAGATCAACCGTATCGATCAACGGGCGGATCTGTCGTGCGCGGTCAACCTCGCAGGAGCTGCGCTCCCCCTCCAAGGTTTCGATATCCCAGACCCGGTTCATGTCTTCATCGACAAACCGGCTCGCCATCGGATCGGCCGGATCGAAGGATTGATAGGCCGCGACATTCGAAAACCCGAGTGTCAGCTTGCCCCGTTTGGGCCGGATCTCCGCCTCGAACAATTGCGCAAGCGCGAGGACGCCGCAGACCTCATTGCCATGAACGAGCGCATTGATCAGCACATGCGGCCCGGCAGTGCCGCTGTCGAAGCTGGTGTAGAACTCTACGCCGGTATTGCCCTTTCGGTATCCCGAGATATCCGGAAAGGACAGCTCGATGGGATACTTGTTGGGGTCGGTCGCGCTCATGATGCGGCCTGCGGAACGATCGGCGGAGCGACACCGTCCGGCAACGGGCAGACATAGGGCGTCTTTGCCAGATGGGCCGCATGCACCTCTTTCGCCCTGGCCCGCAACGCCGGATCCTCGATCAGGCGCTTCGCGGTCGCGGCCATGACCTTCGCGGCATAGACCATGCCCTTATGCGCCGCCGGAGCCTTGCCTTGCGTGACGGTCTGCCAGGTATGAAACGGCGTGCCCACCGCGCAGGTTGCGACCCGGGCCTGGACCGTGGGAACGGCCCAGCTGACGTCCCCCACATCGGTTGATCCCTCTCCGCCGTCGCCCTTGAGATCAAGCGGGGCAACGAAGTTGCACAGAGGCAGATCCTCGTCCGGCGGGGGCATACCACAGCGCCGGAATGACACCGCGATATCGTCCTTGGTGAGGGTCTTCTGGATTTCCCGGGCGAAGTCCCGATCGGCGTCGTCGAAATCCACCGGTCCCAACCGGTCAAGCTCCGCTTGCATGGCCTCTTCGAGGGGCCGGTTGCCGATCAGGTTGGACACGCCGGTAAAGACCTTGGCCTCGACCTGTGTCTCGGTCATCAACGCGGCCCCTTGGGCAATCTTCTTGACCCGTTCGATGAGCGATTGCAGGGTCTGAAGGTCGCTGGCCCGCACCAATTGCCGAATGGTTGCCTTGTGCTGCACCACGTTGGGCGCAACACCGCCCGCGTCCAGATAGGCATAATGGATGCGCGCACCGTCCGGCATGTGTTCGCGCATGTAATTGACCCCGACATTCATCAACTCGACCGCGTCAAGCGCGCTGCGGCCGAGTTCGGGCGCCCCCGCCGCGTGTGCCGCCTTGCCGTGGAACGTGAAATCGATCCGCGTATTGGCGAGCGAATTCGCCTTGTTCACCGCCGTGAAGGTCGCCGGATGCCAAGAAATGGCGGCGTCCACGTCGTCGAACAGCCCTTCCCGGACCATGAACGCCTTTGCGGCGCCACCTTCCTCGGCAGGGCAGCCATAATAGCGCACGCGCGCCTCGATACCGGTCTCGTCAAGCCAATCCTTGACGGCGGTTGCGGCAAGCAGCGCCGCCGCACCGAGAAGGTTGTGCCCGCATCCATGGCCGTTTCCGCCCGCGTCGAGGGGACGTGGCTCGGCAACGCCCGGTTCCTGGCTGAGATAGGGCAAGGCATCGAACTCACCGAGGATCGCGATCACGGGGCCCGCGTGGCCTGCCTCACCGAGAATGGCGGTGGGAATGCCTGCGGCGTTTTCGGTGATCCTGAAGCCCTTCTCGACAAGCATCGCTTTGTGCTCGGCCACCGACCGGTATTCGTTGTAAAGCGTTTCCGGAACGTCGAACACGCGATCTGACAGGCCGATCAAATCCGGTTTGTGGCGGTCAACATTTGACCAGATGACATCCGCATTCTGCATATTCGCCCCTTTGCTGGCTCATGCCAAAAAGGTTCCCACGGTCTTTCATCCTTGGCAAGCAATCACCGATATCCAAACACGCAAAACCGCGTACGCCGTCCATGATCCGCGACGGTTTTTAGGTCCCCGGTATCTGGACATGGCCTGACAGTGCTCCGCCGCAATAAGACAGTCGCTATGGACAATCCTCCGCGCCAATATCCCAGAAGAGACCCGTCATAAGCCTGAGCGCATCCCGGCAAACAGGCTTCAGCACGTGTTCATTTGGCGCATGTTGGGAACACCCCCGATAGGAATGCGGCACCCAGACCGTGGGCAGACCGAGGATGTCCGCGAATACATCATTCGGAAGCGAGCCCGCGAGGTTGGGAAGAACATGCGGCTGTTTTCCGCATGTCGCTTCAAGGGACCGCGACACGAACTTGACCCAGGGATGCGACGGGCTGAGACGCGTTGCATCAAAAAAGCCACGCTGATGGGGCACGATCTCGACGTTTCCAAACCCATGGGCGTCCAGATGCCGACGAAGGGCAGGCAGAATATCGGCCTGATCCGTTCCCACGACATACCGAAGCTGACAGGCCGCCCGCGCATGGGACGATATGGCGTTGACCGGGGCCTCTGGCACGCCGCTTTTCATGGCGAGGATCGCAAAGCTGTTCCATCCATAAACGCGCTCGGCGGGGGAAAGGCTCTCTTCGCCCCAATCCGCGTCGATGGAAGGGCCATCGCCGGAGTCCATGGGCAGGTCCTTGAGCGCGTTGCGGATATCCTCTGTCAGACTGTCCGGCCGCCACTCGGGAATGGCGATTTGCCCGCGGGCATCCGTGATTGTCGACAATGCCTGCGCGAGGATCATCGCGGGATCGGCCAGCAATCCGCCCCAGTTTCCCGAGTGATGGGCGCCGTCACGCAGCGCCACCACAAGATCAAAGGACACGCCGCCGCGCGATCCCATGAACAATGTCGGTGTGTCGGGTTGCAAGCGGGGTCCGTCAGACGCAATCAAGACGTCTGCCGCGAGCGCCTCCTTTCGGGTGCGACAGAATTCGGCCAAACCGGGAGAGCCCATCTCTTCCCCCATCTCGATAATGACTTTGCAGTTGAAGCCAAGCGCACCGCGCACCGTCAGGATCGCTTCAAGCGCGGTCAAATTGATCAGGTGCTGCCCCTTGTTGTCCGCTGTGCCGCGCCCATAGTAGCGGTCGTCCTCTTCAACCAGTCGAAACGGATGCAGCCCCGCGCGCCACTGGTCGGTCTGCGCACGAATGACGTCGCCATGACCATATGTCAGAATGGTGGGAAGCCCGGTGCCCTCCTGCCGCTCCGCCAAGAGGATCGGGCCGGCGCCGGCGTTCGGGTTCGCACAGATCTCACAGGAAAACCCCAGAGCGGTCAGCCGCGTCACCATGGCCTCATCGAGATAGCGCGCAAGCTCCGGAGTGCCGGAGGGCTCCTGGCTTTCCGTCTCGTAGGCAACGAGCCCGCTCAGATCGTTGAAAAAGGAGCCGTCATCGAAATAGGCGGCAATCCGTTGGATGGCTAAATCACGCGTCACGACAGACCTTCGTTGAAGTGAGAGGATAGACACCGGCAGGATGGCACGATCCGGTTTGGATCGCCACCCGAGAGAGCAGCACAGTCTTGGGGAGGCCGCCCGTGTGGATCACACCGCCCACCGAGACCGCAGCCGGAACGCCCAGCGTAATCAACCAGCGCGATGGCGGCATCGGCATGGGCAAACCGGCACCTTGTCGGACGGGTGCGTGGAACACGCAGGGCGGTGCACGCATGCCGTCTGGCGCGCATGAAACACCCTGTCCGTGGCACAAGAACGGCTGCGCATTGTCCCGATCTCAGGCGTTGATGGCACTTCTGCGAACCCTCGGCGATTTGCGTCTCTTGGCACCGTCGTCCTGCGGATTGCTCCGGACGCAACCGAAGCGCGTGCAGGCCCCCATCCGCCCGCCCCTGAATGCCCGTTAAGACCTGCATCGTGGCATCGTTGCTATCGGCTTCGACCGACATGTCGGCGGAAGCTCCGGACGCTTCGAACCGCAAGACAAGAGCGCACGGGCGGTTGGCGCCCCCCTCCCGTTCTCTGGTCACGGACCTGACGACGGACGAGCCAGCCCCTAGAGCCGATCGATCCTGTCAGGACTGCGTGGCGCAGCGTTCCGGTGCCCGTCTCGATCGCAACGCCGTTCATCGGCCTGCAACAGAAAGAAGGGGGAAGCCTGCGACGGACAAGCATGGTTTGGCCCTCCGGCCTGACGCAAAGATGCCGCGATCTCCGGAGAGCCAAGCCCTGGCTGTCGGGTTTCCTCCGATCATCGCGATCACAACGCCGCCTTGCAGCAGACACATCCTGACGTCTCGTGGCTTGAAACGAGGACGACCGCGCGTCTTGGCCAGACGGGAGCGGCGCCGCTACGCGAGATCGCTTCAACGAGACTATTGCGGCAGAACCGCTTGAAATGACGATATTTCTGTTGGAATACTCGGAAAAAGAGCAGTTTTGAAAGACGTTTGATACCCATGCCAGAAATCCAGATCACGCCGGCCCCCGAAGTCGAAACCTACAATCCCTGGGTCGGAGGACCAGCCAGATCCGGATCTTCCGGAGACGTGGTCGCCCTGCCCTCCGGCGGTTTCTTTTCCGCCTGGGCCGCGGGCTCGTTGGGGGTGCGCGGCCGGTTTCACGACAACGACGGACAGGCCATCAACCTGAGCGGTGTGAGTATCAACACCCCCGGCAACTCGATCAGCGCCGTTGATCTCATCTACGAAGCCTCGGGCACGATTCTTGCGGTCTTTGGCGGCAATGCCCTGTCCGCTGTGCGCATCTCCTCCGATGGCAGCGCGGTGACGGATCTCGGCATGATCGCCAGCCCGTCGAACCGCACTGGAGATTTCGTATTGCGCGACCTCACGCAGGTCGCGCCTCTGAATGACGGCGGGTTTGCCCTGCGCTGGGGCACCCTAAACGACGGGGAAAGGATCGAAATCTTCAACGCCGATGGCAGTTCACGCACCGTTGTGCCGGACCCGGACTACAGCGCGGCGCTGACCGTCTTTGAATCCGGCGCTTCGGTGGAGCAACGCGCGCTCGTGACCTTTGCCGATGGCACGCTCGGCGTCGTGTCGGCCTATGCCCATCGTGATCAGACGCCGAATGCCGAGGGTTTCCCCACCAATCTCTTTTTGCAGCGCGTCAATGACGACGGCACGTTGAACGGTGCAGTGACTCGGTTGAGCGACACGCTGGACGTCGAGTCCTTCCGACAGGTCGTCGTGCTCAGCGACGACCGGCTCGCTGTTGCCGGCGGCACCGACCGGTCGCTCGAAATTCGCGTCTTCGATCCCGCTGGTGGCCAGATCGGTGAGACCCAGACCCTGACCGCGACCGATCTCTTTGACAATGTCAGCCGCGTCGGGCCGTCCGTGACATTCACCGATATGGTTGCGCTCGACGATGGCGGCTTCGTGGTGCAGTTCGACGCGGTCATCAAATCCACCTCCTCGGTCCCGGTACCCTATGTCATGCTGATGGACGCCACGGGCCGACCGGCCAATGACCCGGTGCCCTTCGGCGCCGGCGCAACGGACAACAAAGAAGCCATGGCCGTCCTGTCAAATGGATCTGTCGTTGCCTACGAGGCCATCGACGAGGGCGGCTTTCAGATCTTCCAATTCAATTCGCTGGCAGAAGGCCAGATCGCGGTGCCCGCGGCGCTGGAACCGGTCGAGGACGAAGCCTTGACCTGGTTGGCCTCGGATTTCAGCCCGGCGGGCCTTGTTGACGCCGACGGCGTCGGAGATCTGAGCGAGGCGCGCATCACCCTGTGGCGCCTGAACGCGGAGGGTGAGCGCGCGGGGATCGTCGCGTCCCAGAACCAGAACAGCTTCACACCGACCGACTTCGATGGTCGCGTGGGCACGGAATTTCAGTTTCAGTTCGATTTTCTCGACGACGCGGGCAACCCCGAAACGGTGTTTTCAAGCGCCACCGCGCCCACCCGCAACACCAATGATGCACCGACAGAGGGGCCGATCCTCGCTGAGATCCTGGAGACCGGCACCATCCGCACGTTGGGCTCCGCCGCACCGCTTGAGGGCCGTTCACTGACCATTCGGGACGGCTTGGGCGCGTTGGACCCCGACAATGAATCCTGGATTGGCGCCGATGCTCCCGGCGTGACGCTGCAATGGTTCCGCGACGGGGAGGCCCTTCCCGGAGAGACCGGACTGACGCTTGCTCTCGCACAGGAAGACGTCGGCGCCACCTATTTCGTGCAGATGACCTATGTTGACGATTTCGGAACGCGGGAGACGGTGGAGTCGGCCGTTACGGCGCCTTTGCGCAATTTCGACGATCCGCTGACCGGCCTGCCACGCCTCGCCGATCCGGATCAACCCATCCGTCAATTCGATACGGTTACGGTGGACGGCACAGACTTGTCTGACGCAGATGGGATCGACAGCATCCAGTATCAGTTCATCATCAATGGCGTCGGTTTCAGCGTGTTTGGCGAGTCCGACAGCCTGCTTCTCGACAGCCAAAGCTATGTCGGACAAGAGCTTGAAGTGATCGCCCATGTCACCGACGCATTCGGAAACCGCGCCAGCACCGACCGTGTCTCGCTCGGCACGATCGAGAACGTCAACGACGCGCCCGAAGGCGCGCCGCTCATTCTGGGAGACATGATCGAGGATGCGACCCTGCGCCTCGATGTGCGCGCCGTGCGCGACCCGGACGGGCTGAATGCAAGCACGCGCAGCTACCAGTGGCTGCGCGACGGTGTTGCCATCGAGGACGCGACGGGCACCTCCTATCAGCTTGAACAGAGCGATGTCGGGCGGGTGATCACGGTTCGCTATTCCTTCACCGATCTCTTTGGCACAGCAGAAAGCGTGACCAGCCTGCCGGGCGA
Source organism: Cognatishimia sp. F0-27 (assembly GCF_020667845.1). Classification (GTDB taxonomy): domain Bacteria; phylum Pseudomonadota; class Alphaproteobacteria; order Rhodobacterales; family Rhodobacteraceae; genus JAFMPQ01. Next base: position 62,722 of record NZ_JAFMPQ010000005.1, on the reverse strand, counting down.
TCCGGTGGAGAACATCCCCGATGCCCCGACGGGGACGCTCCGGGTGGTCGGCGATTTCGTTGAGGACGCCACGCTGCGTGTCGATGCCTCAACCATCGAGGATGCCGACGGTCTGGGCGCGTTTTCATACCAGTGGTTCCGCGGCGCGGACGCCATCCCCGGCGCGACGCAGGACAGCTATGTCGCGGCGCAGGACGACGTCGGTGCGCAGATTTTTGTCGAGATCAGCTATACGGACGGCGCGGGCGACCCCGAGACCATCCGGTCCGAAAACCGGTTCGAAAGCGTGCAGAACGTCGATGATCCGGTCACCGGCACGCCGGTGATCCTGGGCGACGCCCTCGAAGAAACGCTTCTGACCTCCGATCTGTCGTCGATTGAAGATCCGGACGGGATCACGTCGGTCCGCTATCAATGGTTTCAGGACGGTGTCAGCATCGGCGGCGCCACGTTGTCGGAGTTCCGCCCCCGCGAAGAACAGATCGGGCGGCAGATCACGCTTGAAGTGACGATCGTAGACGCGTTCTTCAATACAACCGTGCTGGAATCCGAGATCACCGCCCCGATCGAAGCCATTCCACGGGTGATCGAAGGCACCGCGGAATCCGAAAACCTGCGCGGCAACAACGCCGATGATACGCTCGGTGGCGGAGCCGGTTTCGATACCCTGACCGGCGGACGCGGCAATGATCTGCTTGACGGTGGCAACGATGACGACGTGCTCGACGCGGGCGACGGAAGCGACACGCTCAACGGCGGGAACGGAAACGACGCGCTTGCGGGCGGTCTCGGCGATGACGCCCTGAGTGGCGACGGGGCGGGCACCGCGCCGGGCAACGACACGCTCGAAGGCGGGCCCGGCAACGATACGCTCAATGGCAATGATGGCGATGACGAGATTTTCGGCGGTCAGGGCTTCGATGTGGCCGATGGCGGCGCCGGCGATGACACGCTGACCGGGTTGAACGGGTTCGACAGTTTCGCCGGGGGCGCGGGCAACGACCTGTTGATCGGCAATTTCGGCAATGACACGCTGGACGGCGGTGCGGGCAATGACACGCTTGAAGGCGGGCTCGGGTTCGATGTGCTGCGCGGCGACGCCGATGACGATTTCATCCGAGCGCGTGACGGCTTTGATACGCTGGACGGCGGGACGGGTGCCGACTCGCTTCAGGGCAATAATGGCAATGACAGCTTGTCCGGAGGCGATGGCAACGATCTGCTGCAGGGCGGGCTTGGCGCCGATACGCTTGCGGGCGATGCCGGAGATGACACGCTCGAAGGGGCCAACGGGTTCGACGTTCTCAACGGCGGCAGCGGGCGTGACCAGATCGTTGGCGGCGCGGGGAACGACACGCTTGACGGCGGCGCGGATAACGACACGCTGCGCGGCGGGATCGGGGCCGACACGTTCGTCTTTTCCGTCGGGTCGGGGTCTGACCAGATCAATGATTTCCAGAACAACATCGATGCGGTTCGGATCGACGCGGACCTTCTGAGCGCCGAAGCGCCAACCACGGAGGACCTGCGCGCTTTGGCAACGGTTGTTGATGGCAACCTGACCCTCGCTTTCGAGGGCGGGACAACGCTGACATTCCTTGGTTTTGCAAACGTCAACGCATTGCTGGATGACGTGACGCTTGTCTGATCCGTTCCGCAAAGGCGCAGGGTGGCGATCCATCCGCCCTGCCCTTTTCCTCGCGGCACGGGAGGCAGGTGTTTGTGGTCTCTCGCGATGACACCAGCCGGCGTTCTAGCGTTCTCCGCGCCTGTAGGCCTGCATCAGCGCCTGCGGCACCCGCGCGCGCCGCGCCATGATGATCAGCGCCACGATGGACAGAAGGTATGGCAGCATCAGGAACAGCTGGTAGGGAACGCCCTCGACCACCGTTTGCAGCCGTAGCTGAAACGCATCGAAGAAGGCAAAAAGCAACGCTCCGAGAAGGGCTCGGCCCGGCCGCCACAGCGCAAACACGACCAATGCGATGCAGATCCAGCCGCGCCCCTGCACCATGGTCGGGAAGAACGAGTTGAACGCGGCCAGCGTCAGGAACGCGCCCGCCAGTCCCATCAGTGCCGAGCCGGCCATGATCGTTCCGATCCGCAGCAGGATCGGATCAATGCCCTGTGCATCCGCCGCATGCGGGTTCTCGCCGGTCATGCGGATGGCGAGCCCGAGCGGCGTGCGATAAAGCAGGTAGGCGAGCACGGCAACCAACACCAGCGCAAGATAGGTGGGCGCGGTCTGATTGAACAAAACCGGCCCGATAAACGGCAGATCCGACAGCAGCGGCACGGCCAGCGGGCGGAAGGGCTCCACGGTGGGCGGTGAACTCGCCGTCGGCACCGCGAGCCGATAGATGTAATAGGAGAAGCTCGACGCAAACAGCGTGATCCCCAGACCGGTCACGTGCTGCGACAGGCCAAGCGGCACCGTCATCAACGCGTGCAAGAAGCCGAAGGCCGCACCGCCAAGGGCAGCGGCGGCAAGACCCGTCCAGAGGTCACCACCGGAATAGACGGTCAGCCAGCCGACCATCGCACCGAAGGTCATGATGCCCTCGATGCCAAGATTCAGAACGCCGACCCTTTCGCAAAGCAGGACCCCCAACGTCCCGAGGATTAGCGGCGTGGCGATGCGCAGCACGGCCTCCCACATGCCGACCGACGACAGAATATCCAGAACCACGCTCATCGCCGCACCCGGTATTGCGTCAGAAACAGCGCCACAAGCATCGTCAGCAGAGAGAGCGCGACCGTCACATCGGCGATATAGGACGGCACGCCGAGCGCGCGCGACATGCTGTCCGCCCCGACAAACATGACGGCTGAAAACAGTGCCGCGCCGATCACGCCGATCGGATTGAGATTTGCCAGCATGGCAATAACGATCCCGGAATAGCCGTAATTGGGAGACAGATCAGTTGTCACGTAGCCTTTGACGCCCATGACCTCGATCGCGCCCGCGAGACCGGCCAGACCGCCGGAGAGACAGGCCACCACGACGAGGGTCCGCCCCAATGGCACGCCGGCAAATTCCGCCGCGCGGGCGTTCAGGCCGGCGGCCCGCGATTGCATGCCAAACACGGTGCGCGACTGGATCCACCAGACCACCACCGCGAGGACGAGCGCCACAATCAGCCCGGCATGCAGCCGCGACCGCTCCACAAGCTGCGGCAGGACGGCGGCGTCAGGCACCGGCACGGATTGCGGCCAGCCGAATGCCAGCGGGTCCTTGAGCGGCCCTTCGATCATCATCGACACAAAAAGAACCGCGACGAAGTTCAGCAGGAGGGTCGTGACCACCTCATCGGTGCCAAAGCGCAGCTTCAACCCCACCGGCACCAACAACAGCGCCATGCCCGCGAGTGCCCCGACACAGAGACACAGCAGGATGACGAGAACCGGCGGCGCCGAGGCCAGCCCGGGCACCAGCCCGAATGCCGCAACCGCCAGCGCCCCGAGATAGAACTGGCCCTCCCCGCCGATATTCCAGAGCTTGGCCCGAAACGCGACGGCCGCGGCCAATCCCGTGAGGATCAACGGCGTTGCGCGCGTCAGCGTCTCGGTGATGCCGAGACGCGAGCCGAACGCCCCACGCAGGATGAGACCAAACGCCTCGAACACATTGGCCCCCGCAATCGCGATCAGGATGCCGGACATCGCCAACGCCGCCGCGATGGCGCCGAGCGGAGCCAGAAGGGTCAGCGCCGTGGAGGGCTGTTCGCGCCGTTCAAACCGCATGGGTCGCTCCCGCGTCGAGCGCTTCTGCCTCGATGCCTTCCGCCGCACGCCAATCCCCGGCCATCATGAGACCGAGCAGGCGCGCGTCGGCGCGTTCAGCGGGGATCACAGGGGACAGCGCCCCGCCGACAATGGCACAGATCCGGTCGGCCAGAGCGATCACCTCGTCGAGATCTTCCGAGATCAGCAAGACTCCGCATCCCCGGTCGCGCGCTTCGATCAACCGCCGATGCACGCCCGCGATGGCCCCCTCGTCCAGACCGCGACTGGGCTGCGCCGCCACAAGGATGTCGGGCGCGGCCTCTAGGACCCGGCCAAGGATCAGCTTTTGCATATTGCCGCCCGACAAGAGGCGCACACGCGCATCCACCTGCGCGCCGCGCACGTCATAGTCGCGCAGGATCCGCGCCGCCGTTTCGCGCGCCGCGCCGCGTCGCACCACGCCGCCGCGCGAATACTCCGGTGACCAGATCCGCTCCAGCACCGCGTTTTCCCAGGTCGTCATATCGCCAAGCACCCCCTCGGCATGGCGATCTTCCGGGATGCGCCCGATCCCTGCCGCGATGGCCTGGGGCACGCCGGGGCGCAGCGGGCGGCCCTTCACGTCGAGATGCCCGGTTCTCGGCGCCACAAGACCAGAGACCAGCCCGGCCAAGGTGGTCTGGCCATTGCCGGAGACCCCGATGATGCCCAGCGTCTCGCCCGCGCGCAGGGTAAAGCTGATCCCCTTGAGAGAGGCCCCACCCTTGCCCGGCACGGTCACGTCGCGCGCCTCCAGCACCACCGGGCCCGGCCGGGCGGGCGGGCGGACCGGGCGTTCCACCGCGCTGCCGACCATAAGCTCGGCCAGCTCCTCCTTGGAGGTGGCCCCGGTCGCGCGTTCGGCCACCACGCGACCGGCGCGCAAGACAACAACGCGGTCAGAGGCGGACATCACCTCGTGCAGCTTGTGCGAGATGAAGATCAGCGAAAGCCCGTTCGCCGCCATGGCGCGCAGCTTTGCGAACAGCGTATCGGCCTCTTGCGCGGTCAGAACCGCCGTCGGCTCATCAAGGATCAGGATACGCGCGTCATTGTAGAGCGCCTTGAGGATCTCAACCCGCTGACGCTCCCCGACCGACAGGTCAGACACACGCGCATCGGGATCGACCGCAAGCCCGAAGCGCTCGGACAGCCTGCGCAGTTTCTCGCGCGCATGGGCGATGTCGGAGCGCAATCGCCACAGCGGTTCGGTGCCGGTCATCACGTTTTCGAGCACCGTGAGATTGGCCGCGAGCGCAAAATGCTGATGCACCATGCCGACGCCAGCGCGGATCGCCGCGCGCGACTTGCCTTGCGGCAGCAACGCGCCATTCACACGCACCGCACCCTCATCAGCCGTGTAATGCCCGAAGAGGATCGACATGAGCGTCGTCTTGCCTGCACCATTCTCGCCAAGCAGAGCGACGATCTCGCCTTGGTCGAGATGCAGCGACACCGCATCATTGGCCAGCGTCGCGCCAAAGCGTTTGGTGATGCCTTCGAGTTCGAGAACCCGTGTCACGCCCGCCCCCCGTCACGGGGGCAGGCCTTGAGCCCTGGCATCATGCGGGCTCGTCGAAATTGCGCGGCACTTCGAATGTGCCTGCCTTGATGGCGGCGCGCACCTCTTCCATCTCGGCCACCGCATCGGCGGGCACCATCTCCGGAACAAAGGAAATATCGTTGCCGCCATCCTGCATCAGGCTGAGCGGGGTGTAGTTCTTGCCAACCGGGTTGCCTGCGACCGCATCGGCCAGCGCGGCATCCACAAGCGGCCGGAAGGACCACAGCGCGTTGGCGAACACGGTTTCCGGATAGCGTGGCGTGTAGTCGATCAGCGACCCGATTGCCGGGATACCGCGTTCCTGCGCCGCGTCGGCCGTGCCGATCCGCTCGCCAAACAGGATATCCGCGCCCGCATCAATCTGCGCCAGACCGGCTTCGCGGGCCTTGGGCGGGTCAAAGAAGGTGCCGATGAAGCTGACGAGGTGCTTGGCGTTGGGATTGGTCCGCGCCACGCCATCGGCAAAGCCATTGATCAGCATGTTGACCTCGGGGATCGGGATCGCCCCGACCGACCCGACGATACCGGATTGTGTCATGCGCCCGGCGAGCATCCCCGCCAGATAGGCCGCTTCCCAGTTCCATGTGCCAAACACGCCGAAATTGTCGCCAGACGCCTCACCTGAAGACCCCATGAGGAACGCCGTGTCCGGATAATCCGCCGCCACCTGGCGGGCTTCGCGCTCCACCGCATAGGATTCACCCACGATCAAGACGTTGCCGGCTTCGGCGAATTCGCGCATCGCGCGGGGGTAATCGGTCCCGGAGACGCCTTCGGAGAAGCTGTAATCGACAACACCTTCCTCGTCGGCTGCCACCATCGCGGCATGCAACACGGAGTTCCAGGCGTTTTCGACTGGCGAGGCGTGGATGCCGGCAAGCTTGACCGGGGCGGATTGTGCGCGCAGCAATGCGGGCGTGGCCAATGCCGACGCCGTCAACGCGGCTCCCGTCCCAAGCAGGCGGCGACGGTTCATCAGGATACGGCTCATGTGGAAACTCCCTTGCTGGTTATTCTGGCGCGATCTGGGCCATCGCCCGGGCGGGCGCGCCACTCCGCGATACGCGTTGACCATGCCGCGCACCGGGACGGAGTCAAGCGCCTGATGCCCGAGACGTGGTCCGCTTTGGCGAATTGACCAAGAATCGCGCAGCCAGTCGCGGCGTCCCGGTGCCTCGGGCGGCGGCTGTTTCAGGTCGCATTGCGGGGCGCGTATGCGGCCGGATCCACGCTCTGCGGTCTCCCCTCAAGCGCGAGGCGCGTGAGCTCCGGCGCGGTTTCGGCCACGACCTTGCCACGGCGGATCACCGCGAGCCGGTTGGGCCGAAGCCTGATGGCCTCCGCGGGGTCACGTGCCTGAAGAAGCACCATATCCGCATGGCAGCCGACGGCGAGGCCATATCCGTCAAGACCCAGAATGCGCGCCGGGACTGTCGTGACCGCGTCGAAGAAGGTGGTCTTGTCGACCTGTGCGCCCATCTGGGTCGCGTGAACGGCCATATGCGCCACATCGAGCACATCGCCCGTGCCCATGGCATACCACGGGTCGAGCACGCAATCCTGCCCCAGAGCCACGTCAAGGCCCGCCGCAAGCAGATCCGGAATCCGGGTCAGGCCGCGACGCTTGGGGTAGGTGTCGTGCCGGCCCTGCAACATCATGTTAATGAGCGGATTGGGGATCGCGGCAAGCTCTGCCTCGGCCATCAAGGGGATCAGCTTGGAGACATAATAATTATCCATGGAATGCATGGAGGTGAGATGGGACCCCGCCACCCTGCCCTGCAATCCGAAGCGCACGGTCTGTTCGGCAAGGGTTTCCACGTGACGGCTGAGGGGATCGTCGGTCTCGTCACAATGCATGTCGACACGCAGGCCGCGATCCGCCGCGATCCGGCACAGCGCCTCCACAGAGGCGCGCCCGGCCTCCATTGAGCGTTCGAAATGCGGGATGCCCCCGACAACGTCGACCCCCATGTCGAGTGCGCGTTCCAAGGCGGCCGCGGCCTCCGGATGCCGGTAATAGCCGTCCTGCGGGAAGGCCACCAATTGCAGGTCGAGATAGGGCGCAACCCGGTTCTTGACCTCCAGAAGGGCTTCGACGGTCACCAGCTTCGGGTCCGACACGTCCACATGGCTGCGCACGGCCATAAGCCCCTTGGACACCGCAAGGTCGCAATAGCGCAATGCGCGTTCGACGACCGCATCCTGTGTCAGCGTCGGGCGCAATTCGCCCCAGAGCGCGATGCCTTCGAGCAGTGTGCCCGAGACATTCATCCGCGGCAGACCGAGCGACAGCGTCGCGTCCATGTGGAAATGGGCGTCCACGAAAGGCGGCGACAGGAGATGACCGGCCGCGTCGATCACCCGCCCGGCCTCCGCCTCGATGGACGGCGCGATCTCGACGATCCGGCCCGCGCGCATGGCCACATCAAGGCCGGTCCGGCCGTCTGGGAATGCCGCGTTTCGAACAAGAAGGTCTAGCACAATGGGGTCTCCCGGACTGTCTTGGCTCTGTCAGACGATTACAGCTGCGGCGCGGCGCTGTCACGGTGGATTGCGCGCCGGGGGTCACATCCGGGATCCGAGTGCCGCGCAAAGCGACACCGCATGCTCTGCGCGGCAAGCCCGATGCCGCGCGCACCACGCAAGACCGACACGCCACAAAGCACCGGGCCAGCCACACGGATGTGCGACCGGCCCGATGACATGCTCTTGGGAATGACGCGCCCGCGCGCGTCAGAGCACGAAATCGTCCACGGTGATGCCGCTGCCAACCGCGTAGATCTGCCCATCCGCGAGACCGTCGCCATCCACATCCATCGAGGCAATCGTCACATCGACACCGGAAAGCACGAAGTCATTGAGGATCAACTCCCCCGCAGATCCCGTGAAACTGTCGCCGGCAAAGACAAACCGCTGATTGCCCGCAACCGTCTCGTCCGCATCGATCAGGAACAGGTTTATCCGGTCGCCCTCCGCGCCGGAGAAATCGCGCAGTTCGTCGCGGTTGAAGCGGCCCACGCCGGTGTCGTCGATGCTGCGGAACACGAAATTGTCCGCCCCCGCGCCGCCGGTCATGAAATCCGTGCCGCCGCCGCCTTCGAGCCGGTCGTCGCCGTCCTGGCCGAGCATGCGATCGACACCATCGCCCCCCAGAAGCGTGTCATTGCCATCGCCGCCCAGCAGCGTGTCGCGCCCGTCCAGCCCGGAGAGCTGGTCGTGGCCGAGAGAGCCTTCGAGCCGTTCGCCCTTGGCATTCGACCCGAAGATCACATCGTCATGGCCGGACCCGAACACCCCTTCGATGCTCGCAAGCACATCGTCACCGCCGCCGCCGGTCGCAAAGCCGCTCTCAAGCGTGACGAAGACACCGGCGGACAGACCGACATACAGGGCTGTATCAAAACCGCTGTTACCAAAGAGCGTATCGTCGCCAAGCCCGCCATTGAGCCTGTCGGCATTGGCCCCGCCGTCAAAGGAATCGTGCCCCTCATCGCCTTCGAGGCGGTCTGCGCCGCCGCCGCCGATCACGATATCGTCGCCATCGCCGCCCGAAACCGTGTCGTCACCCGCCCCGCCGGAAAGCCGGTCGCGCCCCTCTGCACCTTCAAGCGTATCGCTGCCGGTGCTGCCGGTTACCGTGTCCGCGCCGCGCCCACCGTCGATCCTTTGGCCCGCAGCACTGGCGACGATCACGTCGTCGCCTCCAAAGCCAAACACCTGCACGGCATCGACGGGCGGCGTGATGGTCTCTGAGGCATTTGTCCCGAGGATCACGGTGTCATCGATAACCGTGCTCACGGTCACCGTCTGATCGGCGAACTCGTAAAACTCCACGCTGATCGTGGTATCAACGCCTTCGCTCTCCGGGGCTTGGCGCAGATCTCCGATCCGCACTTGGCCAGTCTGGGACCGACCGATGACAAAATCGGCAAGGTCGCCCTCGAATACGGCGCTGTCGCCCTGACCCTGACCGTTGATCGTATCGTCCCCGGCGCCCCCGATCAGGCGGTCAAAGTTGAAGCCGCCGGTGATGCTGTCATTGCCGTCAAGCCCACGGATCGTCACCTTGTTGTTGTTCGAGCTGAGCACGTCGTCAAAGGCCGACCCGGTCAGATGCTCGATGCCGGTCAATGTATCGCCCTCGGCATGCCCCCCAGATCCGATGGCGACCTGTCCGAGCGCCAACGCAACCGAAACAGCCGCGTCAGAAGCGCTGTAATCGGCGAGGTCCTGGTTTCCGCCGTCCCCGTCCATGATGTCTGCGCCCGCACCGCCAATCAGCGTATCGTTGCGCCCGCCGCCGGTCAGCGTGTCGCTCCCAATGCCGCCTTCGAGCAGGTTGCGCCCGTTCAAACTGCCCGTCACGCTGTCATCGCCGTCGCCTCCAATCAGCGTATCCGAGCCCCCGAAACCATTGATGGTATCGTCGCCGCCGCGACCTTCGATGCGGTTTGCCCCGCTATTGCCGGTCAGCATGTCGCCGCTCTCGTCCGATCCGATGACGTTCTCGACATTGACCACCCGCTGAACGCCCGCGCCGCCACCAACCGTGTATGTCTGCGCCGACAGGTCCACGGTGACAAAATTGAACGTGTATCCGCTCATATCGAGCGTATCGGTGTCGCCGCCACCATTGATGTCGTCGATGAAGTTGCCGTTTTCGACAATGATCCGGTCATCGCCCGCACCACCAAAAATCGTATCGATGCCACGCGCGCCGTTCAGCGTATCGTTGCCATTGCCGCCACGCAGCAGGTCGGCACCCAGATCGCCAAAAAACAGGTCGTTGCCATCGGCGCCGTCGAGCGTATCGTCTTCCGTGCTGCCGTTCACGGTATCGTCGTCCACCGTGCCCAGCAGGTCAGTGCCTTGCTCGCCAAGATCGAGGTCCAGCGCCCGCGTGCCCAGAACCGTGCTGTTGAGCACCCCACCGTCGAGGTAGGTGAGCGCTACAAGCCCATCCCCGAGCAGGCTCACCGAGGGCGCCTCCACGCCTGCGCCAGCGGCCAGTTCACCCGGATCGCCCACGGCCACGCCTTGCGCGTCATAGCGTTGCGCAACCAGCCCGGTATCGTCGGTAGCGCGGTCGAAAAAGGCGATGAATCCCCCATCATCCAGCGCGACAAGGGCCGGATCGGCATTCGCATCCGTCGCGTCGTCGGATACGTCGCGTATTACCGAGCGCGCCGACCCGTCGGCGTTGAACACCTGAAGCCGCACGGTCTGAGCGCCCCCGTCGGATTGGAACGCGACAGCAAACCCACCATCCGCAAGCGCAACGACCTGCGGTTTTGACACCGCCCCGCCGGCAGGGTCGGACAGCGTGCCGCGCGCCACCTCGGCACCCGCAGGATCGAGCACCACGAAGGCGGTGTCGCTGCTTGTGCTCGAGCCTGCGCCGTTGGTGTCGATCACGACAACCCGATTGCCATTCCCGAGCAGCACCGCGTCGAGCGCAGAGCCCGGATCCGCATCGACGCTCACGGTATTGGTGGTCGGGCTGGCGGCACCGGCCAGTCCGGTGACCGTCTGAAGCGAGACGGCCCCGCCGCTTGCGTTGAGATACTGCACTGTCAGATCAGTGCTGCTGGACCCGGCCAGGGCCGGGCCGGTGAACGTGCCGGAGATGGACGACAGCGTTGCCGAAACCGTGGTGGTAAGCGTGGCGGTGCCGCCTGAAATATCGAATGACGAGAGTGCAATCGCGCCGCCCGCGTCTTCCAGCGCAAGCACAAGCTCGCTGTTTTCAATCGCCAACAGGTCAAACCGGGCCAGCGGCACGCCGCTGGCGAGCTGGCCCTCGGTGCCGATGGCTCTGCCAAATTCATCGAACTGCTGAAACCGGATTTCGCCCGTGGGCACGGCGAACACGGTGACAAAGCTGCCATCCGACAGCGTCACAGTGCGGTGATCGGGTCCCGGGTTGGCAGAGGTGCTTGCGGGCTGGGATGCAAATACAATCGAGGGTGTGGTAACGGGCGCCATTTCAATTTCTCCTTGTTGGCTGAGCCGCAAATGCACGCGGCTTTCAAGGGCTTGGTCGCAGCCCGAGCACATTGGGTTGAAACTTTTTTGACAAAATTCACAAAGCGCTGATCTGGAATGTCTTTTTTCGCCAAGAGACGCAGAACAGGTGCGGCTCTCCGCAACGGCGCATCGGCTTGCAACACCGATCCTGCGGTGCCATCCTGCCGGGCGGTCGAACCGCGAGGGACATGTCACAGCCGATGATCGAGGATGCAGAATTGCTGGGTCGGATTGCGGCGCGTGACAAGGCCGCCATGCGCGTGTTCTTCGAGCGCCACGAGATGCCGCTTTTTGCGTTTCTGCGCAGCCGGGGAGCCGATTCCGAAACCGCTGATGACGTGGTTCAGGAAGCGATGCTCGCGGTGTGGAACACGGCCGGGCACTACCAGCGCGCCTCGACCGTCAAGACGTGGCTTTTCAGCATCGCCCGCAACAAGCTGATCGACAGGCACCGCAAATCGTCCCGGCTTCAGGTGGTCGAGGACCCGCCGGAACGCGTGGACGACGCGCCCAATGCAGAAGCGCTGCTTATCGCGGCGCAGGATGCCGACCGGGTGCGAGCCTGTCTTGCCAAACTCAAACCCGGGCATCTCAGCGCCATTCGTCTCGCGTTTTATGAGGACCTGACCTACGCGCAGATCGGCGCGATCGAAAGCGCGCCCGAAGGCACGATCAAAGCGCGGATACACTACGCCAAGAAACTGTTGCTGCGCTGCCTTGGGCGGCGTTGAGCTGGCTAGTCGACAAGCACTTCGTCGATGAGGTCGGTCCGGCGCGACAGGGTGGCAAGCGCGTTGTCTCGGGCGGCGGTATCGGCAAAGTGCAGGCGGAAAATGCCCAGCACGCCGGGCCCCTCGGCAATACTTGCACCGAGATTGGTCAGGAGCGCCGCAATCTCGCCGACCGGCGCATCAGCCACAAAGACAACTTGCAGCACCGCCACCTCCGCCTCTGCGGAGGCCGGGGCAAGCCCGCCAGGCTCTGATGGGAAGAGGACCGGTTGCAGAACGCTCCATCCGATCACCGCAGCCACCGCCACGCTTGCGGCCTGCAACAGAGAAAGGCGGATCGGTCGGTTCACATTGGCGGCGCGGTCGGGCGTGCCTTGTGCGTCGATCGCCCGGGACAGCCGGTCCCACCCGTCATCGCGCAGGTCTGGCGGAGGCGTTCCCAGAACCGCGCGCGCGCGCCGCATCACCGCCACCTGGGCCGCGATATCAGGCGATTTTGCGATTTCTGCCTCAAAAAGCGCCACATCTTCCCGAGACATGCGCCCCTGAAGATAGGTTAGGATCTTGTCATCGCGGTCCATTTTGGGGCCTCCTGATATTGCCAGCCTGCACGCAATCCATAATCACGGCAACGCGGGCAATGGCACTGTTTCCGTCTTTGTCGGCCGGGCACGCAAAATGGTTGAAATTTTTTTCAACCATCCCGCCAGCCGCCCGACCAAGACAAGAACGACGTGAGAGGTCAAGATGAGCAAATCCGGTTTGCCCCGCAGCCTGCGCCGGTCTGGCATGTTCGCAGCATTGGCGCTTTTGCTGGCTCTGAGCGGCTGCGGGCTCGTGCGTGACCTCGGGCTGGCGCCCCCCCCGCTGCCCCCTTCGCTTGCGGAGACCGGCCGGGTCTATGCTCTGGTGCCCGATGCCGCGCGCGAAACGGCCCTGCGACGGGCCGCCCGCGCGTTGGGCTACGCGCCCGATGCGGCGGTGCCGCTCGACGCGCTCGACCTGATCATGGTGCCCGTCGACCTGCCCGCGGACGTCTCCGGCGCGGCAGCCATCGACGCGCTCGAGGCGGATGTCACCACCGCCACGGTCGGCGTGAACCACGCCTACCGGCTGCAGAGCCTGCCTTCGGTCACGGACCGGCGCAACTACGCCACGACGCTGATGCGCTGGCCCGAGGGCGGCTGCCGCGCGACCGGGGCAATCGGCCTCATCGATGGCGGGGTCGAGCCCTCCGCCGACGGGCTGAGCGGCGCAAGGCTGAGCCAACGCCAGTTTGGTGCCGGCAGTCCAGCCGGTCTGCGTCACGGCACGGAGGTCGCCAGCCTGTTGGCCGATCCCCGCCGCTTGCGGAACGTGGCGCTCTACAGCGCAGCGGTCCTCACCGAAACGCCCGACGGCGATACGCGTGCAGGCGCCTCCGCGCTCGTTCAGGCGCTGGACTGGTTGGCGGCACAGGACGTCCGGGTCGTCAACATTTCTCTGGCGGGTCCGCCCAACAAGCTTTTGGCGCGGGCCGTCTCTGCGGCCAGTGAACGCGGGATGACAATCGTGGCTGCGGCAGGCAACGACAGGCGTGTCGCGGCCACGCAATATCCCGCCGCCCTGCCCGGCGTGCTGGCGGTAACGGCTGTCGATGCCCGTGGCGCCGCGATGCCGCGCGCGGTGCGCGGATCCCATATCGATTTCGCCGCCCCCGGTGTCGATGTGTTCGTGCAATCCCCTTTCGGTGCGCGCTACGTGAGCGGCACCTCAATCGCCGCGCCGCTGGTGACGGCGCGCCTCGCCGCTGGCGCGCCCCTTGACTATGCGAAGCTGGCCTCCGGAGCGATTGATCTGGGTCGGGAAGGCAAGGACCCCGTCTTTGGTCACGGTCTGGTCCAGGCGGCCGCCGCCTGCCCCGCGGCCCCGTCCGATCGCGTCGTCAATTAGCGCGGCCCGCTCGCCCGCAGACCGCGCGATGCGCTTGGCCGTGACCATCCGGACAACAGCCGAGATCCCGTGCAAACCGACCGTAAGCCCGAAGCAATCGCCCAATAACAGCGACAAAGCGCCCGTCCGGGCCGCTCAGGACCCGCAGGCCCTATACAAACCCCGCGCCATGCATTAGCGCGGCGGTCTTTGGCATGCTGCGTTGCGCCCATGCCCGCGCGCGGCACCCCGCCGCAGCGGGACCGGTATCGCGCCCCGTCCCGCCCCACGAAAGGCACATCCCATGAAACAGGTCCTGCGCGCTGCACTCGACGACCGTGGCTATACAACGCTTACCCCGGTTCAGGAGGCCGTATCGGATCCGGCACTCAACGGTCAGGATCTGCTTGTTTCTGCCCAGACCGGGTCCGGCAAGACCCTCGGATTTGGCCTCGCCATCGCGCCGACGCTGCTCGGTGATGCAGAGCGGTTCGACACGCCCGGCGCCCCGCTCGCGCTTGTGATCGCGCCGACCCGCGAACTGGCGCTGCAGGTGAAGCGCGAATTGAGCTGGCTCTTTGCCGGTGCCGGAGGGGTCATGGCCTCCTGCGTCGGTGGCATGGACATGCGCGACGAACGCCGCGCACTGGCGCGCGGGGCCCATATTGTTGTCGCCACACCGGGGCGGTTGCGTGACCACATCATGCGGGGCTCCATCGACCTGACCGCGATTGCGGCGGTGGTGCTCGACGAAGCGGATGAGATGCTCGACCTCGGCTTTCGCGAAGACCTCGAGTTCATTCTCGGAGAAGCGCCGCAGACGCGACAGACGCTGCTCTTTTCGGCCACCGTTCCGAAACCCATCGTCGCGCTGGCACAAAGCTACCAGCAGGATGCGCGCCGCATCGTGGTGCAATCGGCCACCGATCAACACGCCGATATCCGATACACCGCCATGCATGTCGCCGAACGCGACACCGAAAACGCGGTCATCAACACGCTGCTGTATCATCAAGCACCCAACGCCATCGTCTTTGCGAACACGCGTGCAATGGTCAATCGCATGACCACGCGGCTCTCCAATCGCGGGTTTCAGGTTGTGGCCCTGTCCGGCGAACTGACACAGTCCGAACGGACCAACGCGCTACAGGCAATGCGCGACGGGCGGGCGCAGGTCTGCGTGGCGACGGATGTGGCCGCCCGGGGCATCGACCTGCCCAACCTCGATCTGGTGGTGCACGCGGAATTGCCCTCGAACCACGAGACGCTGCTGCATCGCTCCGGGCGGACCGGCCGCGCCGGGCGCAAGGGTGTCAGCGCGCTGATCGTCACGAAATCCTCGCGCAAGAAAGCCGAGCGGATCCTGAACTGGGCAAAGCTCAAGGCCGAATGGACAACCGCGCCCTCTGCGGACGCGGTGCGTGCCAAGGAAGAAGAACGCCTGTTTGCCGACCCTGCCTGGACGGAGCCGGTCGCCGAGTCCGAGGCTGACGTGGTGGGCCGCCTTCAGGAGACATTCAGCGCCGAGCAACTCGCCGCCGCCTATCTGCGCCTCTATCGCGCGGCACGATCCAGCCCCGAAGACCTTGTCGATCCGGACGCGAAGCCCGCGCCACGCCCGGAATTCGGGCCGAGCGTCTGGTTTGCAATCACCGGCGGGCGCGCGGCCGGGGCCGAACCGCGGCGGGTGCTGCCGATGCTGATCAAGAGCTCCGCGGTGACGCGCGACGAGATCGGCGCGATCCGTATTCAGCAGGACCGCTCCCTTGTTCAGGTCAAGCGCGATGCCGCGCCCAAGCTGCGCGCGCTTTTGGCCAACGGCGGCGAAATCGAACCCGGCGCCGTGGTGACGGAACTGGCCGAAGCCCCGGTTCTGACGGACGGGCGACCACCCCACCCGCCGCATAAGCGGCCGGCGCGCGCCGACGGCCCGCCAAAGCCGCATCGCGGCAAGCGGCCGCCGCATGGGGACCGGCCCGGCAAAGCCCCCGCGTCACGTCCGGAGGCGGGCGAGCCACGGCAAACCCGTGCCGACCGACCCGACGCGGCGCAGACAGAGTCGCGCCAGAAACCCGCGGCGACGCCAAAGCACGGGGCCAAACCGGCGCCAAAGCAGGCAGACCGCACGCACAAGGCTGCAGGCGGCGGCGCCAAAGCGCTCTCGGAAGGCGCCACAAGGCCCAAGACAAAGCCCAAAGGCCCGCCGCCGCCGAAAGGCAAATCGACCAGCAAAAAGAACAAGGCCCGCACGATGGCAGCCAAGGCCAAATCGAAAGGCCCCGCGCACAAAACGAAGTAAGCCGACGGTCTGTTGGTGCCGGAATTGGCGACCGTCGGGTGTTTGCAGTCGGGCGCGCCGCAATTGCGTCGCGGCACCGCAAACCGCCAAAGCCTTTCATGGCGTCAGAAAACGGAACGGCGCATCGCGCCCGCGGTCATCACTCGGATCCGCACGACCCCCGCAATCACCTCGGGACGGGTTCGGAAGGCCGCGCGCGGCAAGCCCCCTTTTTTTGCGGATTCGTCTGGCCCTCGGATGCGCGTCTACCGCTTTGACCAGCGGACAGTGCCCCATCCGCAAGCGCGCCATATCTGGAGATGTCTCCAAAGGCATTTCTTAAAATTGTCTATAGACAAGCAAATGTCGTTTGGGCAATTTCACTGCCAACAAGATGTTGCCTCGCGTAGAGGTTTGTAACCAGTAGGATCGCCAATGACCACCGTTTCAACCCGCTTGACGGCGGAGATTTCCGCGCCATTCACCACCGATGACAGCTTTGGCGATACGTTGGCCTTTATCGGCGATTTCAACGGGGACGGCTTTGGTGACTTTGTCGTGGGTGCCCGTGACGCTGATCGGGGATTGGTTTCTTATGACCCCCACGGGGTTGCCTATTTCCTGAGCTATTTTCAGGATGTCGGGGCGGCAACGATTGTCTACGGGACAGCAAACGGAAGACCCTCCACAACGGACCTCCAGAACCCTGCGCCCGGCACGGGGTTTCGCATCAACGGGTCCGAGCCGTCACAGAATTTCGGGGCATCCGTCAGCGCGTTGGGCGATGTCAATGGCGATGGCTATGCCGACGTTCTGATTGGCGCGCCGGGCACCACGTATCTGGGTGGCGCCGATAACGGCGCAGCCTATATCGTGTTTGGACGCGCGACCCCGGAAAATCCGGTCAACACGGTTCTGATTACCGACCTCGCCGGACCTGCAAGCAGCCGTTTCTTCACGACGACCCCGGAAGAGCGCTTGGGCTCCGAGGTCTTCTATGCCGGCGACTTCAACGGAGACGGCTTTTTCGATCTCGGGGCGGTGGCACAATATGGGCCGGCAATTAACACGTCTGCCCCCAATCAACCGCCCAATTACATCGGCGGCGCCGGCGTCGGGTTCATTCTCGCCGGCAACCAGAGCGGTTTTTCGCAATCCTATTCGCGCCAGCCACTCCCCGCGAACGCGTTTTCCTTCATGTCGATCGGTCAGGATTCCATCCCGAGCGGAAACCCCCAGCAGGGCAACAACCCGACCGACTTTGGCAATTCCGCGGATGGGGGGATTGATTTCAACGATGACGGTCGCGACGATGTGATCTTCGGCGCGCCGCAATACGACGTTTTCAGAAGCGAAAACAACATGGTCTATGTGACCCAGGATGCCGGGCGCGCCTATGTCGTATTCGGCGCCAACACCGACCCGGGCAACGGCGGGACAAGCGGCATCGATACCAATGGCTTGACCGGCAGCAACGGCTTCACGTTCACGGGCGTCAGACCGGTTGACGCGGTCGGCGCCTCGGTTGCTGCCATCGGCGACTTCAATGGCGACGGGTTCGATGACTTCCTGATCGGTGCTCCGGGCGCGGCAGTCGATTACAATACCTACAGAACAACCCGGGTCTATAACACGTATTACACACCGACCTTCGGGACCGGCTCATATACAAGAACCCGTCGCACCTATACCAACCGGTATACGCGCTTTTACACGCCGCCGGGCAACTACACCATGTATGGGAGTTATTCCCCCGGCTACGGCTACACGGCCGGTGGCGGATTTCCGATGACCGAAATTCGCAGCTACACAAACAGGAGCTACGGACCCTACTATTATACTCCGGCACCATCGGGAAACTATCAGCAGGTCCGCACGTTCACGACCAGTACCTACACAGTCGACCGAACCCGGGAAACTGGCCAGGCCTATGTGATTTTCGGGACCGATAGCGGTATGCCGTCGGACCTGACGCGTGAGGATCTGAACTCTGCGCAGGGGTTCGTGATCAGCGGTGCGCCCTTCATCGACGACGGGATTGGCGCGAATCTCGGCCAGACCGTTGCCGCGCTCGGCGATATCAATGGCGACGGTTTCGCCGATATCGCGATTGTCGATCAGGTGGCGCGCGGCCGGAAACAAGACGATCCGGTCGATCTTACACGGGTCAACGTCATATTCGGCACGGACGCAGCACAGACCAGCAACCTTGAAGTGGATGGGCTCGACGGCACCGACGGCTTTCGGTTCGTGATCCGGACGGGCGGCACCAATGGCGAAGAGGTGCTTCGGTCCATTGATGGCGGTGATATCAACGGTGACGGCTTCAGCGACATCCTCATTGGGCGCGCCGCGGGCTTCGAAACAAACGCGCAGACCAACGACGTCACCTCCTACGTCGCGACCGGCTATGTTCTGACCGGTGGTTCCAACACGCGGTGGAGCTTTATCGACTGGTTCGTCGATGGATATTCCGACGGCTATATCGCAGCGGCCTATCTGCCCGATGAAGGGTTCTATATCGGCGACGTGACCAATGATCTGATTTACGGATCGAACCTGGTCTTTGGCGACTACATCAACGGTCTGGCCGGGAACGACACGATCTTTGGCCTCGAAGGCGGAGACCGAATCCTGGGTGGTGCAGGCGATGACAGCGTTATCGGCGGCCCGGGCAATGACGACATGGAAGGCGGGGATGACTTTGACACGCTCGACTTCTCTGGCAGCGCAAGCGCGGTCAATGTCGATTTCGAGAACAACAGTGCAACCGGTCAGGGCACCGATACCATCGGCAGTTTCGAAGCTGCGATCGGGACAGATCAGAACGACACGCTGTTGGGTGCTGAAAGCATCGGGGATCGCCTTGAAGGGCGCGATGGCGATGATGACATCGCCGGTCGGACAGGCGACGACACGTTGCTGGGCGGCAATGGCAAAGACTTCGTCGACGGCGAGAGCGGGAACGACAGCCTTGAAGGCGGGGCAAACGACGACACGCTGAGCGGTGGGGCCGACAACGACACGCTCAAGGGCGGCGCGGGTGAAGACACGCTCTTTGGCGGCACCGGCAATGACAGCGTCGACGGCGGCAGCAATGCCGACCTGATCTATGCCGGTGGCGGTCTCGATTTCATTGATGGCGGAACGAATTTCGATACGATCCACTTCCGCGATGCCACGGCGCGGGTGGAGATCTGGCTCGAACGGGGCGATTACAGCTTTGCCGGTGAAACATCCACCATCACCAATGTCGAACATGTGGAAGGGTCAGGGTTCAATGACCTGATCGTCGGAACGACGATCCACGACAATATCCTCAACGGTCTGGGCGGCATGGACCTGATCGTCGGCCTTGATGGCAACGACGTGATCAACGGCGGCGATGACTTTGACATGGTGGCATTTTCCGCCGCACCGACAGGTTTGACGCTTGCGCCACTCGCCACGGCGATCATGGTCGATCTGAGCACTGGCATTGCGATGGGCCAGGGCCGCGATCGTCTGACCGAGATCGAAGGCGCCATCGGAGGTCTCGGCGGTGACCGGTTTATCGGCGACGATGCGACCGGCAACCTGTTCGAAGGCATTGCGGGCAACGACACCTTTGTTGGGGGCGATGGCGCGGATACCTTGCGCGGCGGTGGCGATGACGACCTGTTCTTTGCCGATGGCGGTGCCGATTCCATCAATGGCGAGGCCGGTTTCGACACCCTGTCCTTCGCCTTCGTGGCATCTGCGGCAACCGTGGATCTGGCGGCTGGCACCGCCAGCAGCGCCACGACCGGCGCTGACATGCTCGAACAGATTGAGGGCGTCATCGGGTCGGCCCTTGGGGACACGCTTCAAGGGGCGGATGCCGTGGCCAACCGGATTGTCGGTGGCGACGGGGCCGACGAGTTGTCTGGCCGTGGCGGTGAGGACACTTTGCTTGGCGGCGATGGGAACGACAGCATCGATGGCGACGCCGAGGCCGACAATATCTCCGGTGGCGCGGGCAACGACACGCTCAACGGTGGAACCGGGAACGACTACCTGATCGGCGCTGGCGATAATGACACGCTGCGTGGCGACGAGGGCTCCGATACGCTTGTCGGCAGCGGCGGGGATGATCGTCTCGAAGGCGGGGCCGACGCGGACTCGCTCTCCGGTGGCAGCAATACCGACCGGCTCGTGGGCGGTCTCGGAGATGACACGATCAACGGTGGCAATGGCATCGATACCGCGATCTATACCGGACTTGCCGCCGCCGTCGAGGTGAACCTCGAAACGGGGATCGCGACCGGTGGTGCCGGCTCGGACATGCTGATGGCGGTCGAGAACGTGTTCGGATCTGCATTCGACGATGTCATCACCGGAACGGCGCTTCATGGCAACCGGCTCGAAGGCAGCCTCGGCGCTGATACGTTGTCGGGCCTTGACGGGCGCGACACCTTGATTGGCGGCGACGGCGCAGACAGTCTTCTGGGCGGTGCGGATGTCGACCGGCTGTTTGGCAGTGACGGCGCTGACCGCCTAGACGGGGGTGAAGGGCGCGATTTCCTGACCGGTGGCGACGACGCCGACACGTTTGTGTTCAGCGACATCACCCATACAGGGGTCGGGATCTTCGCCCGCGACGAGATCGAGGATTTCGACAGCGCAGAAGGCGACCGGATCGATGTCAGCGGGATCGACGCCAATACGGCAACGGTTGACGATGATGCCTTCCTCGTGGTGACGCAGTTTACCGGCACCGCGGGTGAGATCACCTTGCTCGATATCGTGCGCAGTGGCTTCGGCGTGACCATTGCAAGCATGGATGTGGATGGCGACGGCGTTGCCGATGGTCAGATCTACATCCCCGGCGGAGCGGTTGAGAGCGACTTCATTCTCTAAGCCCGCCCCTGCCCTTCACGCATCGCCCTCCCCGTGCCATCCACGCGCCCCGGGGAGGGTTTCTTGTTGGTGCCAACGCGGGGCTCTCTCGGTCCGGTCGCGGCGTGCAAACCACTGGCAACGCGGTATGGGCCCGGTTGCGGCTTGCGCACCACTGGGATCACGGCTTGGGCGCGCAGCGCAGGCCCTTGCAATCCGGAACCGCGATTTGATCCCGATGCGAGCCTCACGCCGAACGCGGATCAGTCCGGAACGCTCCGGCGCGCCTCTGCCGGGGCGGAAGCCGGATCGTCACAGAACGTCGCTGGCTGCGTGCCGGCCGCGGTTTTGCACCAAAAGTCCCAAGGCAGCGGCAAAGGTTGTCGCTTGGCGCGTATGAGGGATGTCAGCCCGGCAGTCCACCGTGAATGGTGGCGCGCCCAAAGCCATGCCGAACCGCCCCGACACGTCCCTCAGTCGTGGCGCGCGCTTGAAAAGCACCTGCACGACCCGCAATGTGGACACCGCCACGCCAGACCTCGTGCAACAGAACGGCGCGCCATGGGGCGTTTCAGCGCGCCTGTCTTTGACCCTTTTCAGCCATCGCCGACGGGAAAGACGGGAGTCTCACCCGTTTGTTTTGGCGCTTTCGGACTTTGCAGCCTCCTCGGCCCGTTTCATATCGTCCGGCCGCCACGGTTCGATCCCGATCCGAAGGGCCGCGCGACCGATCATATGCGCTCCAATCGGCGCGGTCAGGAGCAGGAAGAGCACGGTCAGAACAACCTTGGCGATCACGTCGGAGCTGCCAATGGATACCGCAACAGCGGCGAGGATCAGACCTGAGCCAAGCGTGCCAACCTTTGTTGCCGCGTGCATCCGGATAAACACATCGGGCATCCGCATGAGGCCGATCCCGGCGATCACACAGAACGCGCCACCAAACAGGATCAGGATACCAGACACGATCTCGATCATGGCGCGCCCTCCTCGTCGGTCGGGGTTTCCTTGTTCTCGCGGCGCAAGCGTTGCCGTTCCGCGAAACGCGCCAGCGCCACGGTCGCCAGAAACCCCACAAGCGCCAGCGCCAGCGCAACGTCAAGGAAGGCCGGATCGCTGGCTTGCACCGCGGCAAGCGCACAGAAGGAGACGATCGCGATCGTCATGAGATCAAGCGCGACCACGCGATCCGGCAGGCTCGGTCCGATTGCCAGACGCAGGAACCCCAAGGCAACCGCGACGACCACCATCACGAACCCGGCGTTAACGCTGAATTCCAGAAATTCCGTCGGTGTCATGGCCCCTCCACTGCGTCGATGACCCACTTCTCCATGCCGTTCTTGAGCGCGTCTCGCACCGCGTCCGGGTCATCCGCGAACATGGCATGCACCTTCAGGGTCCGGCGATCCTCGCTCACGTCCAGCGACAGGGTTCCGGGCGTCAGCGAAATCAGGTTCGTCACGAGCAGGATACCCGCATCGGTTTTGACATCCAGCGGGACGTCGATGATGGCCGGGCGCGCGCGATGCTGCGGGGTGATGATGTCCCAGAGCACTTCGAGGCTGGAGACCACAAGCTCGTAATGAAACAGGATGATGAGCTTGATCCAGTAATAGACCTTGCCCGCATAATTGGCCGATCCGCCCATCAGCGGTCCGAGCAGCCAGAGGATCACGTATCCCAGCACAAAGCCCGAGGACAGTGTCAGCCAGCCGAAGCTGCCAAACAGGGCTGCCCAGGCAAGCGCCAGCAGCAGGTTGACCGCCAGGGTGTTCATGCGCCCTCCTCCACTCCAAGCACCGCCTCGATATACCCGGACGGATCAAGCAGTTGCGCCGCCGATGTCTCTGCGAAGGCGATAAAGGGTTCCGGGTAGAACCCGATGATGATTGTCAGCGTCGCAAGCCCGGCAATCGGCCAGAGCAGATGATTGCGCGCGGGCTGACCGATCCGGTAGAGCGTCGGTTCCAGACCGTCAGGATGCGCCTTCCAGAAGGCTTCCGCCCAGATCTTGGTCATGGAGTAGATCGTTAGCAGGCCCACCACCAGCGCCACGGCGGCGATGATCCAGCCCTCGGCATCCAGCGCCGCCGCGACAAGCACGTATTTCGCCCAGAAGCCTGAAAGCGGTGGAAACCCGGCCAGCGAGAACGCGGGGATCAGGAACAGGATGGCCAGGATAGGCGCGGATGTGTAGAGCCCGCCAATGCGGGCAAGGTCGGTTGAACCTGCCGCACGCTGCGCCACACCCGCGATCAGGAACAGGTTCGCCTTCACCACGATATGGTGCACGAGATAGAACACCGCGCCCGCGATCGCCAAAGGTGTGAACAGCGCCAGCCCCATGATCATGTAGCCGATCTGGCTCACGATGTGGAACGACAGGATCTTGCGAATGTCGTTCTGCGCCGCCGCACCCAACACGCCGGTGATCATCGTCAACGCCGCCACCCAGAGCAGGATCGTATGGGTAAACTCCGTGTCCCCGTTGAAAACCAGCGTGAACATGCGCATCAGCGCGTAGACGCCCACCTTGGTCAGCAAGCCGGCAAACACAGCCGAGACCGAGAAAGCCGGGGTGTGATACGCTGCAGGCAGCCAGAAGAAGAGCGGGAACACCGCCGCCTTCACACCGAAGGCAATCATGAACATCATCGCCACGACAGTGACGAGGCCCTGGTTTTCAAGCGTCGGCACCGTGCGGGCCAGATCAGCCATGTTGAGCGTGCCCGTCATCCCGTAGAGCAACCCCACGCCGGACAGGAACAGAATGGTCGAGACGAGATTCAGCGTGACATATTTCACGCCGCCGTCGATCTGCTCCTTCGAGCCGCCGAGAACCAGCAGGCCGAAGCTCGAAATCAGCATGACTTCGAACCAGACATACAGGTTGAAGAGGTCACCGGTGATAAACGCGCCCACCACGCCGCCGATCAAGACGTTGAACAGCGCGTGATAGCCAAGATATTCCTTGCGCTCGTCGATATCCGCCAGAGCGTATACCGCAACCGCCAGCGCGGTGATCGCCGTGATCACCACCATGACCGCCCCAAGGTAATCGGCCACAAGCGTGATCCCGAATGGCGCGCCCCAGCCGCCCATCTGGGCCGCGATGACACCGCGGTCGAGTGTCTCTGCCATGAGAACCACGGCCGCGACAAGCAGCGCGGCATTCCCCAGCACGGATATCATGCGCCCGGCAGGATGACGCCGGAACAGGAACGCCAGGACCGCCGTCAGGAATGGCAGGGCCAGAGGGGTGGCGAGAACCCAGCTCATGAGCGGTCCTCACGCGGTTCGGCCACCCGCATCTCGTCGCTGTATAGCGTCCCGAGCGTGGTATAGGCGCGGAACATCAGGACCAGCGCGAAGGCAAACAGACCAAAGCCGATCACGATAGCGGTCAGAACCAGCGCCTGCGGCAACGCGTTGGCCACGTCCCCCAGCGGGGCCTCCGCGCCCACCGGGATCAGAGGCGGTGCACCCGCCGTCAGACGCCCGGACACGAAGATTGTTAGGTTGGCCGCGTTCGAAATCAGAACGAGGCCAAAGATGAAGCGCAATACATTCCGCGCCAGCATCAAGTAAACCGCTGCCGCAACCAGAACACCAATTGATATCGCGAGGAGCCCCTCCACCTCAGATCTCCTCTTCCATGGCAAACACAAGGGTCAGCACGGACCCGAAAACAACGAGATACACGCCGATATCGAAGACCAGAACGGTGGAAAGCGGCAGGCCCTTGTCGGTCTCCGTGGCCCCGATGAAGAGCCACTGCCCGGTAAAGAGCGCATCTCCGAACAGCGCCGAGGCCAACCCGGCGAGCAATGCCACACCCAACCCCACGAG
Organism: Cognatishimia sp. F0-27; assembly: GCF_020667845.1. GTDB lineage: Bacteria > Pseudomonadota > Alphaproteobacteria > Rhodobacterales > Rhodobacteraceae > JAFMPQ01. The sequence continues at coordinate 37,737 of NZ_JAFMPQ010000005.1, read as the reverse complement.
CGCGATGGCCTGCGGTTGAAACCGCAATGCCGAGCGTGCCTCCGACGTTCCACAGGCAACAGCGAACAGGACAAACCCGGTCGAGCCGATAAGCCCGCCAATGAATCCGCCACCGGGCTCATTGTGACCACGCAACAACATGTAGAGCGAGAAGATCAGCAAAAGACCGGCGAGGTATCGCGTCCCCGCACGCAGGATAACGGAATTCATGTCAGGTCCTTTCCGGGTTGCCCGCGGTCCGGTTCTGCTTGGTTGCGCAGGCCTTCCTCGTTGGTGCGGCGCGCGCGGGCCGGCTCATCGAGTGCGGCGTCTGCGCCCGTATGGTCAGCGTCGACCGAAGACGCCTGCTGCATCTTGGGCGTGGTTCTCAGCAGCGCGTAGGATGCCAGCGCTGCAATAACCACGACGGCGATTTCCCCGAAGGTATCCAGCGCGCGGAAATCGACGAGGATCACGTTCACGATGTTCCGCCCGAACGCTTCAGGCCACGAAGTTACCTCGAAATAATCTGTCAGACGGCGATCGAGCGGCGTGTCGAGAACCGCGAGGATGATCAGCGTCACAGTGCCGCCCACCGCCGTGGCCAGAACCGCGTCGCCCTTGCGGAATTTCCGGCCGCCGGAATCCAGGGTCGGCAAGCGCAACAGCGCAACGGCCACGAGCACCACGACGAGGGTTTCCACAAGAAGCTGGGTGATCGCCACGTCCGGCGCACTGAACACGATGAAGATCAGCGCCACGCCAATTCCCGTGACCCCAAGCCCCGCCATCGCCGCAATGCGCGAACTGGTGATGGTTGTCAGCGCGGCCCCCCCGATGAGGAAGGCGATCAACGCGAAGTATTTCCACGTGACGTCTGACAGATCCGGCAAGCCGACCCAGACGTCGCGCGCGATCATCGTTCCGGCCAGCCCGACCAATGTCGTCAGGAATGTCCAGAACATATAGCTGCGCAGCACACCCGATTGGATCAGGCGGGTCTGCCACGCGGCAAAAGCCTTGAACCCCACAAGGAACTTGTCCCAGCCGCGGTCAAAATTCGGCAGAGCTTCGAGCAGGGATGCCAGGAACGCGCGCAACCGGACATGCGTGAGATAAAGCACCAACCCCAGAGCGACCGTGACAACAGACAGGATCAGCGGCAGGTTGACCCCGGCCCAGAGCTTGAGCTCCTTGGTGTCCTCGATATTGCCGAGAAGGCTCGCCACGGTCGGGGCCACCAGCGCGCGCTGAAGCAGATCCGGATAGATTCCAAACGCCGCGCCCGCGATGGCCAGGAGCACCGGGCCGACAAGCATCGGCCACGGCGCTTCATGCGGTTTCTTGGGCATCTCGCCACCCGCCGGGCGCCAGAATGGCTTGAACGCCACGACACCGGCCACCGCCAGCATCAACGCATTGGCCACCAGAACGGCGCCGGCGACGAAGAGCGGTTCCGATCCGACCGCGAGCGCGCCGGCATATTTCAGTTCCTTGCCGATGAACCCCAAGAAGGGCGGGAACCCGGCCATGGACAGCGCGGAAAGCGCCGCCGCAAAAGCTGTGATCGGCATGAACCGTGCCAAACCACCAAGGATCGCGGTCTCCCGCGTTCCGGTCTCGTGGTCGATGCACCCGACGATCAGGAACAGCGCCGCCTTGTAGAGCGAGTGAACGATCAGAAAGGTTGCAAAGGCCGTCATCGCATAGCCGGATTCCTGCCCGAGAAAGAGCGTCAGCGTGCCCAGTGCCATCAATGTGGTATACGCCAAGGCTTGTTTCAGGTCGGTCTGCCGCAACGCGAGGATCGAGGCCAGAACCGCCGTGACCGCGCCAAAAATCGTCAAGCTCCACATCCACAGATCCGTGCCGGAGAGCCCCGGATGCAAGCGCGCCATCAGGTAGACGCCGGCCTTGACCATCGTCGCCGAGTGCAGGAAGGCCGATACCGGTGTCGGGGCAGCCATGGCGTTTGGCAACCAGAAGTGAAACGGGAATTGCGCTGATTTCGTAAAGGTGCCGGCAAGGATCAGAAGCAGGATCGGGACATAGAGACCGCTGCCCTTGATGGCATCGGGATCGGATAGGATTTCCGACAGCTCGAAACTGCCCGCCACGGTCCCGAGAAGAATGAACCCCGCGAGCATGGCCAACGCCCCGGCGCCTGTCACGAAAAGCGCCTGAAGCGCCGAACGGCGACCCTTGGCCGTTTCATGGCCAAAGCCGATGAGCAGGTAGGAGGTGATCGTTGTCAGCTCCCAGAACACGAACAATCCGATCAGGTTGTCTGCAAGGACAAGCCCGAGCATTGCCAGCATGAAGCTGGTCAGAAAGAGCGCAAACCGCGCAAATTGCGGATGCCCGGCCAGATAGGTGTTAGAATAAAGGTGGACGAGCGCGCCGATGCCCGTGATCAGCAGCGCAAATGTCAGGGACAGACCGTCAACGAGAAATGAGAGCGTGATCCCGAGCGACGGCACCCATGTCCATTGCGTGCGCAAGATGCCGCCATCCGCAACGACGGGCACGAGGGTCAGAAACCAGACAAATAGAATGCCGGAGATCGCAACCGGCAAAAGCCCGATAATCCCGTTTCCGCCATGCGTATGCTGTGGCGTCGACATCAGCGCACCTCGCGGAACAAGCTCTGACCACCATGCGCGTCGTTGCGCCCGACCGCGGCAGACCCTGCCAGATCGCGGTTGGCAAACAGCATGTGTGCGGCCGATGGGCGCGCTCTTGACTGCAATGATTTCATGACCCGACCCTCGTTGACTGTAGACAGATAGGGCGGACAACCCAATTGATCCAATCGAAACCGCACCGTATCCTGATAGAAAATTTCTATGGAAATGCTCTGGAGAGAAGACAGTGCCCACCGTTCAACAGCTGCGCTATCTCGTGGCCCTCGCCGATACAGGGCACTTTCGTCGTGCCGCGGAAAGCTGTCATGTCACGCAGCCCACGCTGAGTGCGCAGTTGCGCCAACTGGAGCGCACCCTTGGGGTAACACTGGTGGAGCGCACGCGCCCGCGGGCCATACTCAACCCGCTCGGCCTCGAGATTACAGAACGGGCACGGCGCGTTCTGCGCGAGATTGATGAAATCAGGATGCAGGCCAGCCTCGGTCGGGATCCGTTGCACGTCACCATTCGGGTCGGCGTGGTGCAATCCCTCGGCTCCTACCTGCTCCCGCTTTTTGTTCCCGATCTGCATGAAACGCATCCCGATCTGAAGCTTTATGTCCGCGAAGGGCTGCCCGATTACTTGTTGCGAAGCCTGCATGACGGCACGCTAGACCTGCTGTTTTTCCCATTGCCGGTGCCGCAGGCCGAATTCGCGAGCAGGCCGCTGTTTCGAGAACCGCTTGCCGTGGTTGCCCCGGCCGATCATCCGATCGCCGCGATGGATGCAGTCCGCGCCGATCAGCTGCGTGGGGAAACCGTGTTGTCCCTGGAGCCCGGACACAAGCTCTACGACCAGGTGCGTCAGCTTTGTGAAGACTACGGCGCGTCTCTTTCACATGATTACGAGGGCACATCTCTGGACACGTTGCGACAGATGGTTGCGATGGGCATGGGGGTTTCCTTGATGCCGGCGCTCTATATCAAATCAGAGGTTGCGCACCAGGATGTCGTCGTGGCCCGCCCCTTCAGCGGCAAGGCCCCTGACCGGATGATCGGCATGATTTGGCGCCGCGGCGCCGCACGCGAGAAAGCGTTTGAAGCGCTTGCCGAACTGATCATCGCGTGCCTCATGCGCCGGGTGCCCGAGGTGCAAACAGTTTAGGCACCCGCTGACAGGGCCGGTGTACGGCAAAGACCTCGGCCTATGCACGCGATGACCGGGAGCCGAAAGCGCCCCCGTGCATGCATGGCGGGCGTCGGTCTCGCGCCGATGAAGGCACTTTTCCGAGATGGTTTAGACATTCTGGCTCTACCGATCCGCACATGACATGATTGGCTCCGTCACGTGTCTCAGGCAGGCCATGGGTCGGCAAGCACCCTTCCCGTCGGTCGCCTGATGTCATGCGCGCTTCGGGACGCGTTGATTGTCATGCTCCGTGGATGCCGGCCAGTCTGAGGGGTCTGCTTGCGCGGCTGTCGCTTGTTGCGGCGCGCCGAATTCAAACCGTGTGACCAATTGCGCAAGCGTGTTGGCATCCGATTTCAGCATATGAACGGCAGCCGTGGCCTCTTCGACCATGGCAGCGTTTTTCTGGGTCACCTGGTCCAGATTGGACACGCCGACATTGATTTCGTTGAGCCCTTGCGCTTGCTCTTCGGCTCCTTGTGCGATCCCTGCCACAAGATTGGAAATCTCTCCGACCTGCGAGACAACTTCTTCCAATGCGCTCCCTGCCCGCTCGACCAACCGAACGCCATCGCTGATCTTTTCCGACGAGCCGGAGATCAGGTCCTTGATCTGTTGTGCCGCATCTGAACTGCGCTGCGCCAATGCCCGCACCTCTGCGGCAACAACCGCGAAGCCCTTGCCCGACTCGCCCGCGCGGGCCGCTTCGACACCGGCGTTCAAAGCCAGAAGGTTGGTTTGAAACGCAATATCGTCGATCACCGAGATAATTTCGCCGATCTGGTCCGAAGAAGCTTCGATATCCGACATCGCGGACACCGCCGCTTGCATCACTTCGCCATTCCGGGACGCCATGCTGCGGGCATCCCGCACAACGCGATCCGCGTCGGCGGCACTTTTGGCCGCATCACGGACCCCGGTCAGCATGGCCTCCAGCGCCGCGGCCGTTTGCTCGAGCGTAGCGGCTTGTGTTTCCGTCCGTCGGGACAGATCGTCAGAGGCAGAGGCAATTTCATCCGAGCCATTCCGAATGCTTTGAGCGCTTTCATTCACGTTCGCAATCGCATCCGCGAGACTGTCGGTCGCGCGATTGTAGTTTTCGCGCAAGGTCTCGTATTCATCTGGAAATGGCGCATCAAGACGGGACGAGAGACATCCCTCCGCAAGCATTGTCAGCGCATCGCTCAACCGATCAACCACACTGCTTTGGGCTTCGGCATGTCGGGCACGTGCTTCTTCGGCATCACGCCCTGTCTGCAACTGGACGACCAATTCCTTGAGTTTCCGAGCGATCCCGCCAAGTTCATCTTTGCGGACTGCCATCGGAATTTCCGCGTCGTAGTTACCTTGGGAAACGGTTTCAATCGCGCTCGCAAGCCTCTTGAGCGGATTTCCAAGCATCCGGCGCAGAACCCACATGGTCACGATCGACATTGCTGCAAACAAGACAAACCCCGTCGCCACCATGGTCATTTTGGGGGCCCACACCGCCGCAAGCGCATCGTCGGCGCTCATCGAGAGGGCAAATGCGCCGATGGCGGGGCTCTCGTCAGACGGTTTTATCGGAAAAGCGACGCTCATCCCGTCCTCTGAATAGGCTGGCGTCCCTTGCTCGATCACCTGCCCCGCGAGCTCCGTGAGGCGCGCGCTGACATCGGCGCGGATTGCCTCGTTGGCATAGACTTCACCGGATTGGGACAACACCAGTCCTCCCCGGAATCCGTCACCCATGGCGCCTTCTGCGTCGTCAATGACCTCGAGGATCTTGGGCACGGCCCCGAAGCGCACCGGCGCCAAGGCGGCCTGCGCCTTGAGATCGGCCGTCTTGGCGGTTTGCTCCATGACGCCTTGTTTGGCCAGCCCATCCACGAGACTTATCGCCTGAAAGGCCATCGCGCCTGCGACAACCAGCGTTGTGACCGCCATCAGCCCCGCCACCTTGAGAAACATCGAATGCAGACGCGTGGACATTCCGCGATCACCCGCGGTCGATGGATCGATGTCAAAATCCTGTGTGTCGCTCATCTGAAATATGCCTTCATTGCTCAGGAAGAACCGGCCAGGGCCGTCACAGAAGCGCGTCAGCCAGCACACCAACCGTGATCGCGCCGATCACTTTGCCACTTTCATCGACAACGGGCATGGAGATCTGCGCCTGAAAGCTCTGGCTGGACTCGTCAAACTCCACGTCACTGAAATGCACGGCATCCGGACCGATGGCGTAGGTCTGCTGAAATTTCGCCTCGTCGCCCTGCCAATAGTCGGAGGTGACACCGGAAGCCGCGACATTCAGGCCCATGGAATCCATGATGAAGATTTCGGTGATCGCCCCACCGGACAGAGCAACCTGCTGACGCAGGAATTCCGAGGCGGGGTTATTCATGACCGCGTCGATCAGGGGGGTCGAACCAGTGCCGACCTGCGCACGCCACTGCTGGTCAAGCGCATCGATCTGCGAAGCATCGTAGCCAGCCGTCTGTGTATTCTGTGCGGCGATTGCCTGCACGATTTCGGGGGCCGCGACCCAAGAAGCAAGGTTCTGCTCCATGTAGCCGCGCATGGCGGCGGAATAATCGACGGCAAAAGCGGCGGTGGCGGTGAACATTGCGGCCATCCCGGCCAGGGCTGTCTTGATACGCATGAACTCGGTTCCTTCGGTACAGTTTCGGATGCGCAGAAGCCTATTGCCGGGGCGCTTACGGGCTCGTTAACATCCACGGTTTGCAAAGAATTGTTCGCAGTATCCGCTGAAAGCGACATTTCGTCGTTTTCCGAGCAGACCACGCCGTCGCTTCATTCGATCCTAATTTTATGCAAGACGACCGCAGTGCCTTTGTGCGTGTATTGCGCACCATCGGGGCTCGCCGGGGAAAATCAGCCCGGGGAAGACCGTGACTCGCGACTGAAGACATGCCGCGATTTACCGATCTTTTGCCCAGGGAGCTTTTCCCATGACAGTGCTCACTCCCCGTCGTTCCGGTGGCCGCGCCGCACGTGTTGCCGCCCGCGCGCGCCCTCTGCCGACAAAACCCGTCAATCCCGGTCAGCGGGGCGGCACTCTGGCGCCGCTCAAGGCAAGCGATCTCGACCGGCTTCATCATGCCGCGCTCGACGCCCTGGCCGAGATCGGCCTGGCTGATGCCCCCCCTTCCGGTATCGCGATCATGACAGAGGCCGGCGCCACCCTTGGGTCGGACGGTCGCCTGCGCTTTCCGCCGGCGCTGGTCGAGGACATGCTCGCAATCGCCAACCGAACAGTGACGCTCCGCGGTCGGGATCCGGTGCACGATCTCGATCTGAGCGGCACACGGGTCCATTACGGCACGGCCGGTGCGGCGGTCCATATGGTTGAGCCCGAAACCGACACCTATCGCGACAGCACGCTGGCCGATCTGCATGACGCCGCGCGTATTGCCGACACGCTCGACAACATTCATTTCCTGCAACGCCCGATCGTCGCGCGCGACGTGGAGGGCATGCTCGCTCTCGATCTCAACACGCTCTATGCGTGTTGCACGGGCACCACCAAACATGTCGGCACGTCGTTTTGCGAGCCTGCATCCGTCGGCCCGGCGCTGGAACTTCTGCACATGATCGCGGGTTCTGAAACGGCCTGGCGCGAGCGGCCTTTCGTGTCCAACTCCAACTGTTTCGTCGTTCCGCCGATGAAATTCGCGACCGAGAGCTGCGAGGTGATGGAAGCCTGCATCCGGGGCGGGATGCCCGTTTTGCTGCTCTCCGCGGGACAAGCCGGGGCCACCGCGCCCGCCACCCTCGCCGGGGCCATCGTGCAGGCGGTGGCGGAATGCCTTGCCGGTCTGGTCTATGTCAATGCCTTGGCACCCGGACATCCGGCGATCTTCGGGACATGGCCCTTCGTATCGGACCTGCGCACCGGTGCGATGTCTGGCGGATCAGGCGAACAGGCTCTGCTCACCGCGGGCTGCGCCCAGATGCATGCCTATTACGGGCTGCCCGGAGGCGCAGCCGCCGGGATCGCCGACAGCAAACGCCCGGACATGCAGGCCGGCTGGGAACAGATGTGCTCGAACGTAATGGCCGGTCTGTCCGGTTTGAACATGGTATACGAAGCCGCGGGCATGCATGCGTCGCTTCTGGGGTTCTGCCACGAAAGCCTGATCCTCGGAAATGACCTCATCGGTCAGGCCCTGCGCTGCGTGCGTGGGATCGAGGTCAGCGATGACACGCTCGACCTCACGCCCATGCGCGAGACCTGTCTTGGCGGCCCCGGCCATTATCTGGGCTCGGAGCAGACCCTCTCGCGTATGCAAAGCGACTATGTCTACCCGACACTGGGCGACCGGTCTTCCCCAAAGGAATGGGAAGAGAATGGCAAGCCGGACCTCATCGCCAATGCCCGGGCGCTCAAACACGCCATTCTGAACACACCAAGCCGAGCCCGATTGGCACCGGACGTCGATGCCGCGATCCGCGCGCGCTTCCCGATCCAACTCGACCCGCCTGATCCGGTGTGTCAGGAGGCCCCGGCCCAGGCGTGATGGCTCGACCTTTGCGCCTGGCCCATGCACAGTCAGGCGCAGCACATCCCAGCGGAGCCCATCCCGATGCCCTATCTGATCCTCGCCTGCGCCGTTCTGGCCGAAACCATCGGCACGTCGGCGCTTCAGGCAAGTCAGCAATTCACACGTCTCGTGCCAAGCGTGATCGTGATCGTCGCCTACGGGGCCGCGTTCTACCTTCTGGCACTTGCATTGCGACATTTCCCGGTGGGCATCGCCTATGCCATGTGGTCCGGGCTCGGCGTGGTCTTCATCTCGATCATCGGGCTGGTCGTCTTCGGCCAGAAACTTGACCTGCCCGCGCTCCTTGGGTTGGGGTTGATCATTGCCGGGATCATCGTGATCAACGTCTTTTCGAATACCGCCCAGCACTGACACGCGCTGCACCGCCACGGCGCGGCAAGCGGCGCGCGGCTGCGCATAGCCCCGTGCAAGAGCGCCACACCGCCGCTGTGTCGCATTGGGCTCTGGTCTTTTGGCGCGCAGGGCTGTAGGGCCGCGCCAACCCTTCCCTATCCGAGCGACATAACTCATGGACCTGCGCAATATCGCAATCATCGCCCACGTCGACCACGGCAAGACAACCCTTGTCGACGAGCTTCTCAAACAGTCGGGCGCCTTCCGCGCCAATCAGGCCGTGGCCGAACGCGCGATGGACAGCAACGACCTCGAACGCGAGCGCGGGATCACCATCTTTGCCAAGCCAACCAGCGTCGAATGGAAAGACACCCGCATCAACATCGTCGACACGCCCGGCCACGCAGATTTCGGCGGCGAGGTGGAGCGGATCCTGTCGATGGTGGATGGCGTCGTGTTGCTTGTGGATGCGGCCGAAGGCCCGATGCCGCAGACGAAATTCGTCACCTCCAAGGCGCTGGCGCTTGGTCTGCGGCCTATCGTGGTGCTCAACAAGGTCGACAAGCCCGATGCAGAGCCAGACCGTGCGCTTGACGAGTGTTTTGACCTGTTTGCATCGCTTGACGCAGACGAGGACCAGCTCGATTTTCCGCATCTCTATGCGTCCGGCCGTTCCGGCTGGGCCGACCCCGAGCTTGACGGCCCGCGCAAGGACCTCTCTGCGCTGTTCAACCTGATCGCGAACCACGTTCCCGCCCCAAAGCAGCTCAAGAAAAAAGACGACGACTTCCGCATGCTCGCCACAACGCTGGGCGCAGATGCGTTTGTCGGGCGTATCCTCACAGGGCGCGTGGAGTCGGGCCGGATCAAGGTCGGTGCCACGGTGCAGGCGCTGAGCCGGATCGGTCAGAAGATCGAGCAGTTCCGGGTCACCAAGATCCAGGCCTTCCGCGGCCTCAACATGGCCGATATCGAAGAGGCCGTTGCCGGTGATATCGTGAGCCTTGCGGGCATGTCCAAGGCCACCGTGGCCGACACGATCTGCGCGCTTGCCGTCGAAGACCCTCTGGAAGCACAGCCCATTGATCCGCCGACGATCACGGTCACCTTCGGCATCAATGACAGCCCGCTAGCCGGTCGTGATGGCAAGAAGGTTCAGTCCCGCGTCATTCGCGAACGGCTCTACAAGGAAGCCGAAAGCAATGTCGCCATCAAGATCGCAGACACCCCCGGAGGCGAAGCCTTCGAGGTCTCCGGCCGTGGGGAATTGCAGATGGGCGTTCTGATAGAGAACATGCGCCGCGAAGGGTTCGAGCTGTCGATTTCGCGCCCGCAAGTGATCATGCGCGAAGACAATGGCACTTTGATGGAGCCGATCGAGGAAGCCACGATTGACGTGGATGACGAGTATTCCGGCGCCGTGATCGAAAAACTCACCGGCGCGCGCAAGGGCGAGCTGGCTGAAATGCGCCCGGCCGGGGCCGGCAAGACGCGGATCATCGCGCATGTGCCATCACGCGGCCTGATCGGCTATCATGGCGAGTTCCTGACCGACACGCGCGGCACCGGCGTTCTGAACCGGGTTTTCCACGGTTGGGCGCCACACAAGGGAGAAATTCCCGGGCGTCGCGCCGGTGTGCTGATCTCGATGGAGAATGGCGAGGCCGTGGCCTACGCGCTCTGGAACCTCGAAGACCGTGGCAAGATGATGATTGGCGCACAAGCCAAGGTCTATCAGGGGATGATTATTGGCGAGCACAGCCGCGAGAACGACCTTGAGGTGAACCCGCTCAAGGGAAAGAAGCTGACCAATGTGCGCGCCTCAGGGACCGACGAGGCGGTGCGCCTGACCACGCCAATCACCTTGTCGCTCGAAGAGGCCATCGCCTATATCAACGATGACGAACTGGTCGAGGTTACGCCGAATGCCATCCGCCTGCGCAAACGGTATCTCGATCCGCATGAGCGAAAGCGCGCCGCGCGTGGCGTGTAACGCTATCCCAACGCCTACAGCTATACAGACGTGAAACAGGGCGACCCGGCAGGGTCGCCCTTTTGCGTCAGCGCATGCGCGCGGCATGAACCCGGACATCGGCGACCGGTTTGCGTTTGGGTCCGGATACCCACGCCGCAACTCATCCAGGACATCAGGAAACAAATGCAATGCCTTGTTTCCATTATGGAAACAATCGTTTCCAAAAAGGAAAAGGCGCGGGAACCGACCCCGCGCCTTTTCATGGCAGTCTATGATGTCTCGACTTAGTCGTGAACGCAGGGCGCCTTGCGCGCGACGTAATGGCCGGGCGTCTTCAGGTGCTTGTGCTCTTTGTAGACAGCAGGGTAATGCACTTTGATCATCTGGCCGTGCTTGTGCTGCCACTCGCTGTGAGCGGCCATGACAAGGGTCTTAGACGTGGTGTACTTCGCTGGCACCCACACCTTGTCGTAACAGGCCACAACTTGACCTTCCCATGCGAACGCGGGCGCCGCAAAGGCCGAAGCTGCGAGGATCGCACCGGCAAGAACTTTCTTCATGATCTATCTCCCAAGACAGTTTTCAAAAGGGTAACGGTAGCTTAGCCAACTGAATTGCGAATGGGCGACAGGAATTCCGGACTTGCTGCGTAGTTTTTCGCACAAACCGTGCATTTTCTAGGGCAGCACCGGCAATGTGTGCCCACAATGCCATAATTTGGCCGCAATTTCCGAACAATCAGCCTGATTTAACGTTTCCGCCAGCGGGAAAATTCTCACAATAACGAGAAATAGCATGACTTATCAACAGACTGAAGCGATCGTCGCACGAATCGCTTTAAGTCTGAAAGCCTCGGATTCGGTCATACGCGAGGCTCCGCCAATGGGGTGGTTTGGTTGCGCGAAAAGGTGCCGAAACTCCGAACGGGGATCATCGCGCCGGATGCACCGGGTCACCCAATCGCAGAAGGCCGCCCTGCTCCACGCGCGCGCACCAACCGCCGTGGCCCCGCATTGCATTGTAGCCGCCCGGTCCCAAGTCTCGTTCCATGCGTGAACATGGCGCACAAGGCGCGGTGATCTCCAACACGACCGATCCGATACGGATCCCGAATTCCCTGAGCGCTGTCAGATTGATACCGGATACAACGATGTTCCGTCGCAGCAACTCGGGCGCCAACACCTCGCGCCCGATCAGCGACGCAATCGCCGGGAGATGCTCCGCTTGGATCAGGGTCAGCGCGCGTTTGCCCGCGCGGCTGTGATCGCCGACCAGACCGGTTTCGGCGACCACGCCCTCTGCCACGGACTCCAACGGCGCCAGACGCTCCGGACGGACACCGATCCAGTCGATCCGCCCCGGACCGGGAAAGCTCCGCCGCAGCTCGGCAAGCGACCGCATCAGATGTCGTCGATCTCCACGACCATCAATTCGCGCTCCGATGCGCCACGCGCATGGTCCAGCGCCGCCTGGTAGGCATCGGATTCGTAACAGGCGACGGCCGCCTCCACAGAGGGAAAGCGCGCCACGACATTGCGCGGTCGCTCCTTGCCCTCAAGCTGCACGAACCGTCCGCCCCGCGCGAGAAACGTGCCACCATGCGCAGCGATCGCGGGCCCCGCCAGCTTGGCATAAGCCCCGTATGCATCCGCATCGGTCACGGTCACATGTGCAATCCAGAGTGCTGGCATTTATCCCTCCATCACGGCCTCAGCCGCCTTGATCGCGGCAGCGGCGTTGCTCACATCCTTGCCACCGCCTTGCGCCATATCTGCACGGCCGCCCCCGCCCTTGCCGCCAAGTTCGGCCACGGCGGCGCGCACCAGATCCACGGCAGAAACCGTTCCGGTCAGGTCGTCCGTCACACCGGCAGCCACGGCGGCCTTGCCCCCCGCATCCGCAATCAGCAACACGACACCGGACCCGATCCGCGCCTTGTGTTCATCAATTAGCGGTGGCAGGTCCTTGCCCGTCACCCCTTGGAGAACCTGAGCAACAAAGGGCATGCCATTGATTTGACGGGTTTCCCCGCCTGAGACGGCATCTGTCGCACTGCCGGACATGGCAAGCTGGCGGCGCAGTTGCGCCACCTCGCCCGCAAGCGCCTTGCGCTCGTCCAGCAACGCCTTGATCCGTGCGGGTGTCTCCGACCCACCGGTTTTCACAAGCCCCTCGATCTCCGACAGCGAAGCATCCCGCGCACGCAGGTTGGCGAGCGCCGCGTCACCGGTGAGCGCCTCGATCCGACGGACGCCGGCACTGCTTGCGGTTTCGGAAAGCAACGTGAACAGGCCGATATCGCCGGTCTGGCGCACATGTGTTCCGCCGCAGAGTTCCAGCGAATATGTCTGGCCGTCGCTGCCCTTGCCCGAGCCTTTCTGTTGACCCATTGAGACGACACGCACCTCGTCTCCGTATTTCTCGCCAAAAAGAGCCTGGGCGCCGATGGCACGCGCGTCATCCGGTGTCATGATCCGTGTGGAAACCGTGCTGTTCTGTCGGATATAGGCGTTGACCTCCTGCTCCACCCGGCGGGTTTCCTCAGGGCTGAGCGCCTTGGCATGGCTGAAGTCGAAGCGCAGCCGATCCGGCGCGTTCAGGGAGCCCCGCTGGGCCACGTGGTCGCCGAGCGCGCGCCGAAGGGCCTCATGCAGCAAATGCGTCGCCGAGTGATTGGCCCGGATGGCGGAGCGGCGCCCGTGATCCACTTCGAGCTGCAGGGCGTCTGCAACCGCAAAGCGCCCCGCGGTCACCGTGACCTGATGCGCGATGAGTTTGCCGTCGCCCATCTTCTGGGTATCCGTGACGGTCGCTATGTCATCTTCGTTTTCAAGGCGGCGCAGCCATCCGGTATCCCCCACCTGGCCGCCGGATTCCCCGTAAAACGGCGTCTGGTTGAGGATCACCCACCCGCTTTCACCGGCCGCAAGCGCCTCCACAGCCGCCCCGTCATGCACCAGGGCGAGCACCTGGCCCTCGGCGATTTCCGTGTCATAGCCGAGGAAATCCGTGGCGCCATGGGTTTCAAGAAGGTCGAACCAGATCGCGAGATCTGCGGACTCCCCCGAACCGGCCCAGGCCGCGCGGGCCTTGGCTTTCTGTTCTGCCATGGCGCTGTCAAAACCGGCGGTATCCACCGAGCGGTCGCGCTCACGCAGGGCGTCCTGCGTCAGATCGAGCGGAAAGCCGAACGTGTCATACAGCTTGAACGCCGTCTCGCCGGGCAGTTCCGCATCGTCCGGCAGCTTCGAAAGCGCGTCGTCGAGAAGCTTGAGGCCACGATCCAGCGTCTGTTTGAACCGGGTTTCCTCGAGATGCAGCGTTTCCTCGATCAGTGGCTGTGCCCGTCCCAACTCGGGATAAGCCGCACCCATCTGGCGCACAAGCGCCGGCACAAGCTTGTGCATCACCGGGTCGGCGGCACCCAGCATGTGCGCATGGCGCATCGCGCGCCGCATGATCCGGCGCAGCACGTAGCCGCGCCCGTCATTGCTCGGCATCACCCCGTCGGCGATCAGAAAGGAGGTGGAGCGCAGATGATCCGCGATAACGCGATGATGGGTCTTGCCCGGACCATCCGGGTCGGTCGATGTGACATCCGCCGACGCTTCGATCAAGGATCGAATGAGGTCCGTTGCGTAGTTGTCATTGGTGCCTTGCAACAAGGCAGCAACGCGCTCGATCCCCATGCCGGTGTCGATGCTCTGCGCCGCGAGTTCCTTGCGGCTGCCATCTTCGAACTGCTCGAATTGCATGAAGACGAGGTTCCAGATCTCGACGAACCGGTCCCCGTCCTCTTCCGGTGTTCCCGGAGGACCGCCCCAGTATTTCTCGCCATGGTCAAAGAAGATCTCGGTGCATGGGCCACAGGGGCCCGTCGGTCCCATCATCCAGAAATTGTCATTGGTCGCGATCCGAATGATCCGGTCTTCTGGAACCCCGGTCTTTTTCCAGATCTCCACCGCCTCGTCATCGGTGTGATACACCGTCACCAAAAGACGCTCCGGCGTGATGTCGAGCTCCTTGGTCACCATCTCCCACGCGAAGGGAATGGCGTCGGACTTGAAGTAGTCGCCAAAGGAAAAGTTGCCCATCATCTCGAAGAATGTGTGATGGCGCGCCGTGTACCCGACATTGTCCAGGTCATTGTGCTTGCCGCCCGCGCGCACACATTTTTGCGCGGTGGTCGCGCGTTTGTAGTCGCGGGTCTCGACGCCGGTGAACAGGTTCTTGAACTGGACCATTCCGGAATTTGCGAACATCAGCGTCGGATCGTTGCGTGGAACCAGCGGGCTCGACGGGACAACCGCATGGCCTTGTTTTTCGAAATAGTTCAGGAAGCTCGACCGGATGTCGTTCAGCGTGGGCATGGTTTGGCCTCTTTGCAGGTGTCGGCGGCAAGTGTTTGCGAGCGGGTGTATCGCCCTCGTTGCACGCTGTCCATGCTCACCACGCCGATCGACCGATCCTCGGGGCGGAAATGAAAAACGGAGCCCTCGCGGGGGCTCCGTTCCTGGCCGTTAAGTCAGGGTCTGCGGGTCGGGCGCACAGCGCTTGCCGCCGCACGACGCGCGTTAACTTTCCATAACGTCGCCATCGTCAGCGCCTTCCGGCATATCGAATTCGAGCCCATGCGCCGCGCGGATCTTGTCTTCGATCTCGTAAGCGATCGTCTTGTTTTCGCGCAGGAATGTCTTGGCGTTCTCGCGCCCCTGGCCGATCCGCTCATCGCCATAGGAATACCAGGCCCCGGATTTCTCGACGACACCGGCCTTGACGCCAAGGTCGAGCAGCTCGCCATTCTTGGAGATCCCTTCCCCGTACATGATGTCGAACTCGACCTGCTTGAATGGCGGCGCAACCTTGTTCTTGACCACTTTCACGCGCGTCGCGTTGCCGACGACCTCGTCGCGATCCTTGATCGCTCCGATGCGGCGGATATCGAGCCGGACCGAGGAGTAGAATTTCAGCGCGTTACCACCCGTGGTGGTCTCCGGAGAGCCGAACATCACGCCGATCTTCATGCGGATCTGGTTGATGAAGATCACCATGCAGTTCGACCGGGAGATCGACCCGGTCAGTTTGCGCATGGCCTGGCTCATCAGGCGCGCGTGAACCCCGACGGAGCTGTCGCCCATGTCGCCTTCAAGCTCTGATTTGGGCGTGAGAGCCGCAACCGAATCCACGACAACCATGTTCACGGCGCCGGACCGAACGAGCGTATCCGTTATTTCAAGCGCCTGTTCACCCGTATCGGGCTGCGAGATGAGCAATTCATCGAGGTCGACACCGAGTTTCCGGGCATATTGCGGATCGAGCGCGTGTTCAGCATCCACAAATGCGCAAACCCCGCCCTTCTTTTGCTCTTCCGCCACGCAGTGCAGCGTCAGCGTTGTCTTGCCCGAGCTCTCCGGTCCGTAGATCTCGACGATCCGCCCCTTGGGCAAACCGCCGATCCCAAGCGCGATATCAAGACCGAGCGACCCGGTCGACGTCGCTTCGATATCGTTGAGCTTGTTGTCGCCTCCAAGCTTCATGATGGACCCTTTGCCGAACTGTCGTTCGATCTGGGCCAAGGCGCTGTCCAGCGCCTTTTGTTTGTCCGCGTTGCGCTTGTTATCCATGCTCAGAAGATCTGCCGTTGCCATGAGGTCTGACCCTTATTTCATACCCGTGAGGGAGCGTCTATCGCCGGTTTTGTTCTTAACTTGTTCTCAACTGTTTGAGACCAAAACAAGAACAATTCAAGTGAATTCTTTGCGTATTCAGCCTGACAAGAACTGGTTAAGCAAAGGTTTAGGCCGTCAGTTAACGCGTCAAGAGGTTGAAAATGCTGGTGTTCTATCCGCAGAGACTGGTTTTCCTGGCCGTTCCAAAGACCGGCACAACCGCCTATGCCGCGGCGTTGGCGCCTCATGCATCCATGGTGATCACCGGTCCGCCCACCCTGAAACACGCACCGCTCTACCGTTATAATCGGTTCTTCCGGCCCATGTTCGACAAGATTGGGGGCGACTCGCTGGAGCTTTTGGCGGTGATCCGCGAGCCCATTGACTGGCTGCGGTCCTGGTACCGGTATCGGCAACGAAGCGCTGTGCGGGGGACGCCCAACTCCACCGAGCACCTTAGCTTCGAGCAGTTTTGCGGCGCTTACCTCGAAGAGGAGCGGCCCGCATTTGCGGATGTTGGCGCACAAGCGAAATTCCTTGAGCCGCGCCCAAATGGCGTATGCGTGAACACGCTCTATCGGTATGAAAACCAGGTCGCGCTTCAAGACTTTTTGCGCAGTCGGCTTGGTGTCGACGTCTCCATCCCGGTTCACAACCCGCCCTGCCAGGAATGTCCGGCGCTTTCACCAAGCATGCAAACCAAGCTCAAGCGGCACTTGGCGGAGGATTATGCGCTCTGGCACCGCGCTCTGTGACCCAACGCGCCGGTCTCCTTGCGCGATCGTTTTCACTGGTATCAAGGGCATCATCGGCTCCCGAAGCAGCGTATTGCTTGTCGTGCTGTGGTTTTGTCTGTCGTGCCGCACTGGCCAACCAGTGCAGCGATGCAGGAAACAGCTACGGCGATCGGTGTGGTCGGTGCAGCCCTTTTGCGGAGCGCGGGATTCGATGGCGATGTTCATTGCCCTGATCGCCAAATCACACGTCATCCGATTGCTGGTCCGCCTCGCCGATGGCGTAACTGCAATGCATGTTCAGGATCACAGGCAACGGTTGCCGCCTACACCGGTCCAGACCCCGCTGATATCGCCGGCTTATTTCTGATTTGGCACTCTACCATGACGTCACGACCCAGCGTGCCCGGTGCTTTCTTGAACGTCGGATCCCTGTCTTTCGTCCCTCTGACGGACTTCGTTCGGAGAATCGACAACCGGTCGAGCGCATCAATCTGCCGACCCGGCGATGATTGACCTCTTGGCGGATCTCCTTGAACTCGTTCGTCGAACATGGGTTTCCGCCTGTGATCAGGGTGAAATGCGATTGTTATTTGACCTGCGCGAGCGTGACCGGATCGGACTGCCCCATACAACCAGCAAGGCGGCTGCGAAACGCGCGCAATCGGCCTGTGCACGGGCTCGCAACGACACAATCGATGCGCTGCGAAGAAGGCTCTGTTCTTCAAAAAAACCCGATCTCATGGAATTCAGCCTGCGAAAACTAGGGGCCTTTTGCAAACCGTTGTCTCCTGCCGGTGGATCCGGGCGTTTCGTCGGCGTCGATCCAGCGCTTTGGCGCGGTCAATATCCTCATTCGACACCACATCCGCATCTTCATGGGTCGCGATCCATTTCTTCAGCATTGAGTTGCCAAAACCCAGATCGTCAGCCACCGGTTTGCGGCGGCACACTTCTGGCCAGCGCGATACTTTTCAGCTGTTGTTGGGATTTGTCCTATTGTTTCAGCCCTGACGTTCGTCTCCTTGGGTGCAGTCATTGCGTTCGAGGCAGACGCATCAAACCCGGGCAGGTCCAACGAAAGATGTCCTGTTTGCGAGCGAGAAAATGGCGTGCCTCTGTCGTGCCAGAGAGATCAGTTGATTTGCTGATGCACTGTTTCCGTTAGGTCATTCAGAGAGAACGGCTTGGGCAAGAACACGGAATTCGGAATCGTGTCCTGGCCTTCGCCAAAAGCGTCTTCTGCATAACCGGAGACGAAAACAACGCTCACATCGGGGCGGCGCTCCCGCGCTTTTCGCACCCAAGTCGGCCCGTCCATCCCGGGCATCACGACATCGGTGACAAACACATCCACCGCCATCTTCTCGTCCTCAAGTAGCAGGAGCGCATCTTCAGCCGTCTCAGCCTCGACCACGGTGTATCCGCGCAACCGCAAGGCGCGCGCCGCAAAAGCACGGACAGGCGCCTCGTCTTCCACCAGAAGAACCACGCCGGATCCTTTGTCGGGCAGCTTGCGCGGTGTGACCGGAACAGGCTCCTTTCGGTCCTCGGCTTGATGTTCATGCGCCGGGAGCAAGAGCGTAAACTGGGTTCCCTGCCCCAGCGTGCTGTCCACAAACACGTAACCCCCGGACTGCTTTACGATTCCATAAACCGTTGAAAGACCCAGACCGGTCCCTTCGCCAGTGTTCTTGGTTGTGAAAAACGGCTCAAAAACCTTTTCAATCTTGTCTGGTGGGATGCCATGCCCCTGATCGATGACACGCACACAGACATATGTTCCCGGAGGAACGGCGAAGCGACCGCGTTCCAGCTTCTCTCGGAGGACACGCCGTTCGGTTTCGATCAGGATCTCTCCACCGTCGGGCATGGCGTCGCGTGCATTGACAACCAAGTTCATCATCACCTGTTCGAGCTGCCGTCGATCTCCCCGAATCGGCGGTAGGATCGGATCGTGGCGCAGCGTCAGGCGCATCTTTTCACCGACCAGCCGATTGAGCAGATGGGTCAGATCCGAGAGCGTGTCGCGCAGATCGAGGATTTCGAGCCGCATGGTCTGCTTGCGTGAAAACGCCAGAAGCTGCCCGACAAGCGCGGCGGCCCGGTTTGCATTCTGGTTGATTTGAACCAGATCGCCATAGTCGGGATCGCCCTGATCGTGGCGCAAGAGCATCAAGTCGCAATGGCCCGAAATCGCCGTCAGGAGGTTGTTGAAATCATGGGCCACCCCGCCCGCAAGCTGACCGATGGCCTGCATTTTCTGGCTTTGTGCAAACTGCGTTTCGAGAGTCTTGAGTTCGGTCGCGTCATTCAGAACGGCGAGCAAGACCGGCTGGCCGTCTTCGGTGACGCGGCTTAAGGTTACCTGAACGAAGACCTCGCGGTCACTGCGCGTCAGACGCAGAAACTCCGAGCGATGCGGCATCCGCCCTTCGGCGGCTTCGCGCAGCCAGTCGGTCAGTGCCCGTCCAAGACCTTCCATGTATTCGGACAGGTTGCGATCCTCTGCCCCTTCGAGGCCAAGCAGCCGGGTCGCCTCCGGATTGGCGCGCAACAATCGCCCGTCGGGGGCGACCTTGATCAAGGGCACCGGCAATGTATCAAACCCACTGTCTTCGCGTGACTTCGCGTGGCCTTCCTCGTTGTCAGCGATGAGAGAGAGTGTCAGATCCTTGCGTCCGGCCCCCGTGTCACGCATCTGGACAAGCGCCCTGCGAAACCCTTCCCGGGTGATCAGACGGTGAACACTGCCCGCACGCAGGGGCGTATCCTCGATGATCTCTTCCACGGTCCGCGCCCGGCGACCGATGATATCGCGCGCAGTGGCATTCATGTAAAGGATCACGCCATTGCGCCCGACCGACAGCGTGGGAACATCCTCGCGTCGCACCCCTTGCCCGCGGATGGCGTCGGTTTCGAGACGCCAGACCGACAGATTGTCGGACAGGGCAAGGACATGCACCCGCACGCCTTCGGCGTGGCTGGTGATATCCTCAAGTGCGCTGCCCTCTTGCAGAGCGCGTTGCAAAAGCCGCCACACCACGCCCTCTGCGCTCGCAAAAAGATCCCGCAATGCCTCTGAAAGCGTTTCGCCAGACTCGGTGTCGAAACGTCTGCGCGCCGCAAGATTGGCCGAGCGAATCGTGCCATCGCGGGCGCAGACAAAGCAATAAGAGGGGTCCTTTTCCAGCGTGCGCGCCAACAAGGTCGCCTGCCAGCGCTGTGACGCCTCACGCAGCCCAATCGCAACGGCCATCCCGATCCCCACCGCACCAACCAATCCGCCCGCGCTCAACATGGCCAGCCGCAGGCCGCTTTCCGGCATCGTAAGCGCAAGGAAAAACGCTGCGCCCGACAACAAGGTCAGGCTCAACGCAAGGCGCAAGGGAAGGCCGGCGCCAAACACGCCGAAGTGGGAACCCGTGGTCACAGCGGTCTCCGCAAATAGACTCTCCCTTGCATAACATCCGGTTGGTATTAAGCGCGGGTTAACTATCGAAAATTACAGCCTAGAGTTGCACTCTCAGAGATTTTCACGCGTGAAGCAAGCAACAAAAAGCCCATCACCGTCACATCCCGGTTCAAACTGCGCGACCGTGGCCGGTGCGAGTTCTGGAAATCGGCTGGAGATCCAGTTGACCTGATTCGCGTTCTCGCACGCCAGCACCGAACAGGTCGCATAGGCGAAAGTGCCACCGGGAGCGACATGCCGCAGACAAGCGTCAACGATGGCGCGCTGGGTTTCAACCAACCTGTCGAGCCGCTCGGGTGACATGCGCCATTTGCCTTCGGGCGCCCGCCGCCAGGCGCCACTGCCGGAACACGGCACATCGGCGAGAACCAGATCGTAAAGCCCCGAAGGTTTGGCAATCCGCTCGATCTGCGCGCCCGCCCGCTTTGCCCGTTCCGGAAGATCCGACATACGGCCCATCGCGCTGTCATGCGCGTCTATCCGGCCCCCTGTCAGGGCCGCCATCGCCAGAGCCTTGCCGCCGCCCCCTGCACAATAATCGAGCACACGCTGTCCCGGACCGAGCGGCAAATGCGCCACCACCGCCTGGCTCGCGGCATCCTGAAGCTCCACCCAGCCCGACCGGAACGCCTCGCTTTGCTGCACCCGGCGCGCGTTTTCCGTCACGCGCAAGGCGGTCTCGTTGCCGGCGACGGGCGCCGTTTCGATCCCTTCGGTTCGAAGCGAAGCCTGCGCGCGGTCGCGGGTCTGTTTCAACAGATTGACGCGCAGGAAGACGTCCGCCCGGTGCCTGAGGACCTCCGCAACGCGCGCGCCCCGATCGGCAAGACTGTCCGCCCAAAGCGGTTGGATCCAGTCCGGCAAGTCGAGGGCTTCGTTTTCGGTCGGCTGGCGTCCCGCCATGCGCTCGGCATCCGTGAGCACGGCAGGCGCATGCCCCTCGCCGGTAAAGAGCGTTTCCGGTGCAATCCGCTGTTGGCGCACCAGCCCGACCATCCGCGCGCGGCCGGTTTCGCCACCGCCCACCGCCGCCACGCTCCGCCATCGCCGCAAGCAGTCGAAGACGTGGTCGCGCACCGCCGCGCGGTCCTTCGACCCGGCGTAGCGGGCATTGCGCGCCCAGGACAGAAGCGCCTTTTCCGCCGCCTCTCCGGAAGCGACGCGGTCGAGCACCTCGATTGCCGCCTGAACGCGCGCGCCCGGTGTCATCCTCGGGTCAACCGATCCGGTAGTTGGGGCTTTCGCGGGTGATCTGCACGTCGTGCACGTGGCTTTCCTTCAACCCGGCCCCGGTGATCTTCACGAATTTGCAGTTGTGGCGCATCTCCGCCACCGTGGCGCAGCCGGTATAGCCCATGGCTGCGCGCAGCCCGCCGACCAGTTGGTGAATGACCGCGCCAGCCGAGCCCTTGTAAGGCACCTGCCCCTCGATGCCCTCCGGCACCAGTTTGTCGGACGCGGCATCTTTCTGGAAGTAGCGGTCCGCGGAGCCACGCGCCATAGCGCCAAGGCTGCCCATACCGCGATAGGCCTTGAAACTGCGGCCCTGATACAAAATGACCTCTCCGGGGCTTTCATCCGTGCCCGCGATCATCGATCCCACCATGGCGCAGGAGGCCCCCGCCGCGATCGCCTTCGCAAAATCGCCGGAAAACTTGATACCGCCATCGGCGATCACGGGCACGTCACCCGCGCTTGCCGCGCAATCCATGATTGCGGTGAGCTGTGGCACCCCGACGCCAGCGACCATCCGTGTGGTGCAGATCGAGCCCGGGCCGATCCCGACCTTCACCGCGTCGGCGCCCGCGTCGATCAGTGCCCGCGTCGCCTCCGCCGTCGCCACGTTGCCCGCGATAACCTGCACGCCATTGGACAACCGCTTGGCGCGGCTCACGGCGTCAATCACGCCTTGCGAATGCCCGTGCGCCGTGTCGATCACGACAATATCCACGCCCGCATCCACCAGGGCTTCCGTGCGGGCGAACCCCGCATCGCCCACGGAGGTGGCCGCCGCGACGCGCAGCCGACCGAGCTCGTCCTTGCACGCGGTCGGGTTCACCACGGCCTGTTCGGTATCCTTGAGCGTCAGCAAACCGGTGAGCTTGCCCCGGGCATCGGTGACGAGAAGCTTTTCGATGCGACGCGCTTTCATCAGGCTGATCGCCTCTTCGCGGTCCGCCGGTTCGGTCAGGATCGCGAGATTGTCCGAGGTCATCATCACCTTGACCGGGGTGTCGTCCTGCGCCGCAAACCGCATGTCGCGATTGGTGACGATGCCAAGCACGCGGTGCTGATCGTCAACCACGGGAAAGCCGGTAAAGCCGTAGCGATCCGTCAGCGCCTTGGCATCCGCCTTGGTCTGATCGGGATGCAGCGTCACCGGGTTGTAGACGATCCCGCTCTCGAACCGCTTCACCCGGCGCACCGCGCGGGCCTGTTCCTCGACGCTGAGGTTCTTGTGCACCACGCCCATGCCACCGGCCTGCGCCATGGTGATGGCCATGCGCGCCTCGGTCACGGTATCCATGGCCGAGCTCAGAAGCGGGATGTTGAGGTCAATGGACCGGGTTACCTTCGTCCTCGTGTCAGCCATGGATGGCAGCACCGAGGAAGCGCCGGGAACCAGCAAAACATCATCGAAGGTCAGCGCCTCGCGAATCTCCATGGGGGTCTCCTTTGGAGGGGTTCGGTTGACGCGTCCCTATCGCATGGGATCGGCGCGGGGGAAAGAGCGCCTATGCAGTTTTTCTTGGCCTCGCCCCGGGACAAGGGCGCGTCTGCCTGCTTTTCCCGCGATGCGCCACGCGACGCAACGCGCCGCAGGGGACCGATCCCGGGGCCCCGCGGCGCATCGGCGCGGCGCGGACAGGTTGCATCGCGCAGCAGGCACCGTGTCAGAGGCCCACACCGCGAAAACCGGGAGGCCGGATGCCGGATCGGCCCTATTGGCGGTATTGACCCGCCGTGATGAACTCGGAAAACGCCTCGCACCAGATCACGGCAGTGGTGTATCGCGTCACGTCGACGCCCTCGGGAATGTCGAGCAGGAAGCCGCCGAAGCTGTCCACATCACCGATCAGTTGCGCGCGATCCTTGATCGGGAGGAATTCGTCCTCGTGTTCGACGAAGCTGTCGACGAGGTAGAGCTTGTAATCCGGCCCCGGCGCGAGCGCACCCATATGAACGATCTGACCATCGGTGATGCTGATCGTTCCTTCTCCCCAATGCAGGAAATCGCTGCCCCGGAGATCGCGGGTCAACGCTGCGGTGAAACTTGCGTTCTGCGCCCGGCTTTCCAGCATCGCGGCGTCCGGCGAGGCCGGCGCGGTCAGGATCGGAAGGAAATAGACGCCGAGCCCGAAGCCAACGGCAAGCGCGGCGCCATGCGTGACGAGGGCGAGGATGAGCTTGCGCATGGAGGACCCCTTTCCTGCGGTGATGACGCAAGACTGCCAGAATGCGGCGCGCGGCACCAGACCGGACAGACCGCCTGCCACATGCTCCTGCATGGCCCTGGGGGTGTCACCGGTTTGCACGGGGCGGGCTTTTGGTGTCATCTGGGCCGCGGCGCGTCCCAGCGCGCCCTGACATCCCAGAAACAAGGAGCCTGTCATGCATGGCTATGCCACCGGACGGTTGAACCTGCCCTTCACCGGCATCTGCACCTTTGCGAAAAAGCCGCACGTGTCGGACTGGAGCATGATCGACGCCGATGCCGCCATCCTTGGCGCGCCCTTCGATGCGGGCACACAATGGCGCGCCGGCGCCCGCTTTGGCCCGCGCGGGGTGCGCGAAGCCTCGACCCTGTTCAGCTTTGGTCATGCCGGCGCCTACGATCACGAGGACGATGTCACCTATCTTGGCGAAGACGTGCGGATCGTCGATATGGGCGACGCCGATATCGTGCATACCGACACCGTCCAGAGCCATGCCAATATCCGTGCGGGGGTCGAGGCGGCGCTGGCGGCGGGTGCCTTGCCGGTGGTGATCGGCGGCGATCACTCGGTCAACATTCCCTGCATCGAGGCTTTCGAAGGAAAGGCCCCCTTCCATGTGCTGCAGATCGATGCGCATCTCGATTTTGTCGATGAACGCCACGGCGTGACCCGAGGGCACGGCAACCCGATGCGCCGCGCGGCGGAAAAACCCTGGGTGACCGGGCTGACCCAGGTTGGTATCCGCAATGTCTCCTCCACCGCGAAGGAGGGATATGACGATGCGCGCCGGATGGGCTCGGACATCCTGTCGGTGCGGCAAATGCGGGCGCTCGGGGTCGAGGCCACCGCACGGCGCCTGCCGAAGGGCGCCCCGGTCTACATCACCATCGATATCGATGCCTTCTGCCCGTCCATCGCGCCGGGCACCGGCACGCCGTCTCATGGCGGGTTTCAGTATTACGAGGTGCTTGAACTCTTGCAGATCGTTGCGGCGCAGCACGCGGTGGTCGGGATCGACCTTGTGGAGGTGGCCCCGGACTATGACCCGACCGGATCGACATCGGTGCTGGCGGCCCAGCTTTTGATGAACCTTCTCGGCTTTGTTTTCCACGCCAGAGCCAATACGTCTTGACGGGCGCCCGCCGTTCGCGCGCCTGCGCCTCGGGGCACGGGTTGCGGGGGCCCTGCCCCCGTCCTTGGCAAGCCAAGGACTCCCCCGGAGTATTTCGCGACAGAAGAAACCCGCCACCGCTTGGGCGGCAAAGCGGGCAAATCAGGGCAGGCGGTCACGCAGAAGATCAAGCACCGCGTCGCCCGGCACGTCGGATGTGACGAAGGCCTGGCCAATGCCCCGCGCGAGAACGAACCGCAACCTGCCATCGATCACCTTCTTGTCCTGGCCCATCAGGTCCAGGAGCGCGTCTGCGGCAGGCAGATCGCCGGGAATGTCCGCAAGGTCGGTTTTCATCCCCATCGCCTTCAGATGCGCGCGCACGCGGCTTGGCTCCTCCTGTGGACACAGACCGAGGCGCGCGGAGAGTTCGAAAGCAAGGGCGCACCCGATGGCCACGCCCTCGCCATGCAACAACCGGTCCGAATAGCCCGTCGCTGCCTCCAAGGCATGACAGAACGTATGCCCAAGGTTCAGGAGCGCCCGGTCCCCCTGCTCGGTCTCGTCGCGCAAAACAATCTCCGCTTTCATTTGCACCGACCTTTCCACCGCGCGCAGGCGCGCCGCACGATCGCCGGCTGCCGCGGCGGCGCCATGCTCTTCCAGCCAGTCAAAGAAGGCCGCATCGCCCAGAAGCCCGTACTTAACCACCTCACCATAGCCCGCCAGAAAATCGCGCGGCGTCAGCGTGTCGAGCATGGCAATGTCGGCGAGGACCAGGGAGGGCTGGTGAAAGGCCCCGATCAGGTTCTTGCCATGGACCGTGTTGATCCCGGTCTTGCCGCCCACCGAGCTGTCCACCTGGGCCAAAAGCGAGGTCGGGATCTGAACAAAGCGCACGCCGCGCCGCAGGATCGCCGCGGCAAATCCCACGAGATCGCCGATCACGCCGCCGCCGAGCGCGATCACGACATCGCGGCGCTCGACCCTGGACTCGAGCAGGAAGGCAGAGACTTCTTCGAGACAACGCCAGCTCTTTGTCGCTTCCCCGGGCGGCAGGGTGAGCGCGTCGGACGCGATCCCGGCCGCCGCGAGCGCGTCACGCAGGGTCTCAAGATGCAGACCGGCCACATGCGCGTCGCTGACGATGGCCACGCGCGGCCGCGCCAGAAGCGGCGCGATCTCGGTACCCGCCCGGTCGAGCAGACCCGCACCGATGCGCACGTCATAGGCACGCCCCGGCAAAGGAACGGGAACCGTGCGGATCGACTCTGCCGACGGTGCTGTGAAGGAGGGGGCGGCATCGCGTGTCATCGGGTGGGTTCCAATACGTCAGGGCGGCGATCGGCAAGCTGTTCGGCCACCCGTATGGCCATTTGTTCGAGGCTCAGTCCCGGCTCGGAGCGCACGGCAATATCGGCGAGCGCGTAGACCGGCACGCGCTGTTCATAGAGCGCCTGCAGGGTTCCATAGGGGTCGGCCCCGCGCAAAAGCGGTCGCGTGTCCTTGTGCCGCACGCGGCTCCAGAGCAGATCGAGCGACGCGTCAAGCCAGACCGAAACCCCCGCCGCCGAGATCATCGTCCGGTTATTCGCGTTCATGAAGGCGCCGCCCCCTGTCGAGAGCACACAGGGTGGCCCGTTCAGCAGGCGTTCGATCACCTGTGTTTCTTTGCGGCGGAAGAACGGCTCGCCATCCCGCGCAAAGATTTCTGCAATGGTCCGGTCGGCGGCTTCTTCGATGGCGTGGTCGCTATCCCGAAACGGCACGCCAAGGCGGGCGGCCAGCGTGCGCCCGACGGCGGTTTTTCCCGCGCCCATCATACCGACCATGACCACGGTTTTGTGAAGCGTTGCCCGATTGTGCCGTTTCGCGTCGGCCATATGCTGCCCATTCGTCATACAAGTTGCGTGAATGACGTGAACCGGCCAAAAAGGCTAGGTATAAGTCGCGAAAAGCAGTCAGGCGAGCAGGATCGGGTCATGGGGCGTATCATCAAGTGGTTGTTTTATCTGGCTGTCCTGGGCGGTATCGCCCTTGTCGCCTATGCCTATATCGGTCCGTTCTTCGGGGTCGACTTCTCTCCGCCGCAGACCGAGATTCGTCAGCCCGTGGAACTCGATGCGAATTGACCTCCTCTTCATAACCGCAGCACTTCTGTGCGGGCAAGCCACCACGGCCCTGGCGCAGACCGGTCTGACAGACCCGGGGCGCGCCCCGGTGGCAGGCAGCGCCACCGTGCCTCCCGTCGAGAGCCTGCCACTGGAAGAGATCGATGTGGCCTCGGCGGGGCTGCTGCCGAGCCGGATGACAGGGCTGCCGGTCTCGCTCTGGCAGGGCTCTGATCCCGAAGCGTTGCGTGACCTGATCCTTGCGGTTCAACCGGCGGTGCCCGCCTTGCGCGATCTCATGCGCGTGCTGATGCTGGCCGAGGCCGATGCTCCGGCGGGCGGGGAGGCCGCGGACCGGCATCTCGCAGCCCGGCTCGATCGGCTCATGGGCGCCGGGTTCATCGAAGAGGCGCAGGCGCTGCTGCAGATTGCCGGGCACCGCTCCACCGAACTCTTCCGTCCCTGGGCCGATGTGAACCTGCTGCTGGGCCGTTCGGACGCGCCCTGTGCCGCGCTTGAACGCGCGCCGGCGCTCTCGCGGGACACGGCGCTTCAGGTGTTCTGTATTGCCCGCTCGGGGGATTGGCCGCGGGCGGCGTTGATCGTGCAGACCGCGGCAACACTGGGCACCATCCCGGCGCGCCGGATCGACCTGCTGGAACGGTTTCTTGACGGGGAGCTGCATGAGATCAGGGCACCGATCCTGCCGCCCGTGCGCCCCACGCCGCTGGAATTCCGGTTATTCGAGGCGCTGGGCGAGCCATTGCCGACAGCACCGCTGCCGCTGAAATTCTCCGTGCTCGACCTGACTGGCGACAATGGCTGGCGCGCGCAGATCGAGGCTGCCGAGCGTTTGGCCCGCGCCGGTGCCCTGCCGCCCAACCGGCTCCTGGGGCTTTATACGCTGCGCAAGCCTGCCGCGTCCGGGGGCGTCTGGGACCGGGTGCGCGCCTTGCAGGCGCTCGAACGCGCGCTGGAGCGGGGCACGCCCGGCACCGTGGAACAGGCGCTTATTCGGCTCTGGCCGCAGATGGCGTCACAGGGACTTCTGGTGCCTGTTGCAGAGCTCTTTGCCACCGATCTGGTGGCGCTCGATCTCGACGGGCGCGCCGGTCGGATCGCACGACAGGCCGCGTTCCTGTCAACCGCCTACGAGAGCCTCGCCATCAGCCTCGACGGCACCGACCCCGAGGTGCGGTTTCTGACTGCGATTGCCCGCGGCGCTGCACCGGAGGCCCCCGGCACCCTGCCCCATGCCGCCGCGGTGGCGCGGGCGTTTTCCGGCGCGACCCCGCCCGACAGCCTTGTCGCGAAGCGCGCGGACGGTCGGCTGGGCGAGGTAATCCTGCGCGCCATGGCGCTTGTGAGCAGCGGAGCGGAAGGAAACGGTCAGGACCTCACCGATGGGCTCGCGACGCTGCGCGCGGTGGGGCTTGAGGATGCGGCGCGGCGTACCGCGTTGCAGTTGATGGTGCTTGATGCCGAAAGGGCGCGAAGATGAGCCGCGACGACATGCCCATGTCTCCCGCGCGGCGCCTTGTTGCAGGGCCAGGGCGATGAGCGGGCGCTGGATCTCCGGTTTTCTGGACGCGATTGCCGCTGAACGCGGGGCGGCCGCAAACACTCTGGCCGCCTATCAGCGCGATCTTGACCACGCGCGCCATTGGCTGGCCGGGCGCGACCGTGATTTTTCCGATGCCCAACGGGCCGACCTCGAAGCCTATCTCATCCAATGCGATGCCGAGGGGCTGTCCAAGGCGACCCGCGCCCGCCGCCTTTCCGCGATCAAGCAGCTCTATCGCTTTGCCTTCGAAGAAGGGTTGCGGACCGACAATCCCGCCGTGCAGATCGCAGGGCCCGGCCGGGACAAACGCCTGCCGAAAACCCTCAGCGAGGAAGAGGTCGACCGGCTGCTCGCCGCCGGGGCCGCGCATGGGCGCTCGCCTGCGGATCGGATG
Source organism: Cognatishimia sp. F0-27 (assembly GCF_020667845.1). Lineage (GTDB taxonomy): Bacteria > Pseudomonadota > Alphaproteobacteria > Rhodobacterales > Rhodobacteraceae > JAFMPQ01. Next base: position 8,577 of record NZ_JAFMPQ010000005.1, on the reverse strand, counting down.
CGCAATGCCTGCCTCATGCAGCTGCTTTATGCGACGGGCATGCGGGTCACCGAGCTTGTCTCGCTTCCGGTCGCTGCCGCACGCGGCGATCCGCGCATGTTGCTGATCCGCGGCAAAGGCGGCAAGGAGCGCATGGTGCCTCTGTCCCCTCCGGCACGGACCGCCCTTGCGGACTGGCTCGGACATCTGGACGCGGCGGCGGAGGCTCATCGGGCCGAAGGCCGGCCCGCCTCGCCCTTTCTGTTTCCGTCGCGCGGCAAGGCCGGCCATCTGACGCGGCACGCCTTCTACCTGCTGATCAAGGAATTTGCGGTCCGCGCCGGCGTGTCACCGGAAAAGGTCACGCCACACACATTACGCCATGCCTTTGCCACGCATCTGCTCGCCAATGGGGCGGACCTGCGCGCGATCCAGACCCTCCTCGGTCACGCGGACGTGGCAACCACGGAAATCTACACCCATGTGCTCGATGCACGCCTGCGCGAACTGGTGCTGGACCACCACCCGCTCGCGCGCGACACCGACTGAGCCGGGCAGAGCATCGCGCACCGACCCGGCCAGCCGCTAGCCAGATCGCGTAACCGCATCTGCCGTTGCATCCCGGCGCAGCCCGTCTGGCAGCACCTCCTCGGAGGGCCACCACCCAGTCACAAGCGAGTCGTGATAGCCTTGCGTGAGCCCGGCCGCGACCATGCTGCGGGCAGACGCCGCGTGGTTGTAGCGCAAGCGTGCCAGCTCCGGAGGCCGATCCGCATGCAGCAGCGCAAACCGGGTATCCGGAGAGCCATCATGCGGTGGCAATCCGATCACCCCCGCGTTGATCCACAGATGCCGCCCGATCCGGCGTGCGAAGGCAAAACCGCAATGCCCTGCAAGCACCGCATCCACTGGTCCCACGAGGGCCTCCAGCGCAGCGATTTCCTCCGCAAAGGCCGCCTCCTCTGAGACGGGCCAGAGAAACCGCGCCACATCCGACACGCCGCCATGGATCACGCCGTAGCGCATCCCGCCAAGCTGAAACACAGCCAGATCCGGCCGTGCCGCCATCCAGGCGCGGCTTTCGGGCCCGATATCGGCCGATGCGTGCCCATACCAAGCCGCCGACAACCGATCACAGGTGGTGCCGGGCTCGAAGCCGCAGCCACAATCCGACGCGTTGCGGGCCAATTGCTTTTCGCAATTGCCGGCAATACAGATCGCCCCCCAATCGCGCATGCCAGAAACGCAGATCTCAGCCTGCGCCCCGTAGGCCACCACGTCACCGGTGCAGATCGCCGCCTCCGGCACGATTCCGCGCCGCGCCGCCTCGGCACGCAGCGCGGCCAGCGCCGGACCGTTGGAATACGGGCCGCCAAAGCCCAGCACCGGCCCGGTCAGCCGCCCAAGATCCGCCACCTGCATCCGCGCCTCCCCTTGAAGCCGGGGCAATGCCACCCCATAACCCAATCAGCATAAAGGACGCTGACACTCATGGATACTGCCCCCGAAATCATGGACGCCGCTTTCTGGATCACAGCCGGGTCGATCCTTGTCCTGCTGGCGCTCTCGGGCTTTTTCTCGGGATCGGAAACCGCGCTGACCGCCGCCTCGCGCGGCAAGCTCCGTGCCGCGATGGACAAAGGCTCCAAGGGCGCAAGCACGGCGCTCGAGATCACCGAGGACAACGAACGGCTGATCGGGTCCGTCCTGCTTGGCAACAACCTCGTCAACATCCTCGCAACCTCCCTCGCCACGGCGCTCTTTACGCGGGCTTTCGGCGAAAGCGGCGTTGCGCTGGCCACGCTGGTCATGACGCTGCTGGTGCTGATCTTTGCGGAGGTCCTGCCCAAGACCTACGCCATCACCAATCCCGAAACCGCAGCAGCCCGGGTCGCGCGCCCGATTTCGGTGATTGTGCGGCTGTTTTCTCCCGTCGTGTCCGCGGTGCGCATGCTCGTGCGTGGCGTCTTGCGCATCTTTGGCGTCAAGACCGACCCGGACAGCCATATCCTCGCCGTACGCGAGGAGATCGCCGGAGCCCTTCAACTCGGGCATTCGGAAGGCGCCGTCGACAAGGAAGACCGCGACCGGATCCTTGGTGCGTTGGACCTCGCCGAGCGCACCGTCGAGGAAATCATGCTCCATCGGTCCGGCATCGAGATGATCAATGCCGACACACCGCCGCAGGAAATCCTGCAGCAATGCCTTGAGAGCAACCACACGCGCCTGCCGGTGTTCCGCGACGATCCGGAAAACATCATTGGCATGATTCATGCCAAGGACCTGCTGCGCGCCATGTACAAGCTGATTGAAGGATCCAAGGACGCCATGGCGGCGCTCGACGCGTTTCGGCTCACCGACGTGATGATGAAACCCTATTTCGTGCCGGACACCACCTCGCTTGACGACCAGATGCGCCAGTTCCTGCGACGCCGGACGCATTTTGCGCTGGTGGTCGATGAATACGGCTCGCTTGAAGGGCTGATTACCTTGGAGGACATCCTCGAAGAAATCGTCGGCGAGATCACCGATGAGCACGATCCGCAGGCCGAACATCAGGTGAAGATGGCCGATGACGGCTATTTCTGGGTCGACGGGGCGATGACGATCCGCGACCTGAACCGCGCGACCGACTGGCAGTTGCCGGACGAAGAGGCAAACACCGTGGCCGGTCTTGTCATCCACGAAGCCCAGATGATCCCGATGCAGGGCCAGGCCTTCAGCTTCCACGGGTTTCGCTTCGAGGTGGTCGGGCGCGAGAACAACCGTATCACGCGGTTGAAGATGCGCCCGCTCGACGCGGTGGTCGGCGCGCGCTGACGCGGGCGTGCCCGGTGTTTCGGGGCACGGGTTAGGCCAACTTGCACAGCCCCCGCGCTGCTCTGTGCATGGCTCAGCATTCCGCATCGCTCATGACGCATCGAGGCACAACCGGCCTGCTGGTGGCCATGCACAGGGTGCACAGCGTGCCGAGACTTGGTGAGAGGCCGGGCCGCGCGTTGGCGACAGGTCACGCCACGCGTTGGCGAAAGACCGTGCCGAGCATCCGTGGCAGGGCAAGACGCGCGTGTGTGACAGGCCAAGCGACCCGTTGGCGACAAACCGAACCAAGCGTTGGGGACAGGTTCGGCGGGGTGTTGAAAACAGACCCAGCCGGGCAACGGTGACAGGCCGGGACAGCCGCCAGCGAGCCTGACTTATTCGCAGACGGCCACTCTGGTCGAATCGGCTTCGGGCTCTGGATCGGCCGATGACGGCATCTCGGGCACGACCGGCACATGCAGGCGCAGCCTGTAGCCGTCGGCGCTGCTGCCCATCTCAAGCTGGCCTTCGATCTGTTCGGCTGCGGCTTCCATGATCCGCATCCCGATACCGGTGGAGGGCGCCGGGGGCGACTTTGTCGGTTTGCCCGTATCCGAACAGGTCATGACAAGACCCGGGCCTTCGCGGTCGAGTTCGAGACGCACAACGCCGGGGCCGCCGTTGGGAAAGGCGTGTTTGAAGGAATTCGCCGTAAATTCCGCAAGGATCAGTGCCAGCGCATTGGCCAGCGCGGCCGGTGCGACAATCGGGGCAATATCCGCCTCCAACCGCACACTTTCGGGGGCCTGGGATTGCAACAGACGCATGGAATTGCTCAGGAAATCGGCCATATCCACCGCGTGAACCGCGTCATTGCGATACAGCGCCTCGTGCAGATCCGAAACCGCCGACACCCGCACCAGCGCGGCATTGAGCACGCTGCGGGTTTCCTCGCTCTGGGCCGCACTTCGATAAAGCCGCAGGAAGGACGCCACCGATTGCAGCGAATTCTTCACGCGATGGTCGATCTCCGCACGCAACGCCACCTCATTGGCCAGCGTCCGGCGCAGTTCAAGCTGATGCATGACCTGGCTGGCCATCACGCGCAAAGTCGCCCGCTCGTCCTCGGTCAGCTTTCGCGGCTCGGTATCGAGCACGCACAAAGTGCCCAGCTTGCGCCCCGAAGGCGTCATCAACGGCGCGCCGGCGTAGTATCGCATCTGTACGAGCGGCCCGTTGACAAGCGGGTTGTCGCAGGTGCGTGGATCATCCAGCGTGTCTTCGATCTCAAGAAGCCCGTCGCCGAGAATGGCATGGGCGCAGATCGATTGTTCGATCGGCGTTTCCGAGATGTCGACCCCGACGCTGGCCTTGAACCATTGCCGGTCGCTGTCCACCAGCGAAATGAGCACCACCGGCACGTCCAGCAACCGGCGCACAAGCTCGACGATCTCGTCGAAGCTCTCTTCGCCATCCGTGTCGAGAATGTGGTAGGCGTTCAATTCCGCAAGGCGACGCTCCTGATCTTGTGGTATTGATGCGCGCATCACGCACCCCCCTCTCTCAACCGTCCGGACCCGTGGACTCACGTTCTATGCGGCGAAGGTGTCATTGTCCACGCGACTGTCGCAGCGTCAACGACGCTTTACACCTTGTGCTCATTCAGCACCGGCAAGCCGGGCTCGACGCGCCATTGGGCACCGGGACGCGCTCGGGATACCCTCGTTTCGACAAAGACCCGCTCGGGGCTCGCAGCGCCGCGCGTTCACCACAGGCCTCGGCCTAAGCGCGCAAACGCGCGCCTTCCGGATCGAATGGCGGCTTGTCCAGCACAACGGCCCGGTGAGGCCGTCCCAGCACCATGACGTCGACCGCGTCCCCGGGGCGCACGCTGTCCGCGGTCACATACCCAAGCGCGAGGCTCATCCCGACGCCATAGCCATAGCCGCCGGATGTGATCCGACCGATCCCTTTCCCGTCGTGGAAAATCGGTTCGCCGCCGCTGGCATCCGCATGCGAGGCCGCACAATCCGCCTCATCGAGCGCCAGCATGACCAACGTCTCGCGCGCCGGTTCGTCGAGGACGGCCAGAAGCGCTTCGCGGTTGAGGAACGCCTTGTCCGTCTTGCACAAACGCGCAAGCCCCACCTCCTGCGGCCAGTATTCGGGACTGTATTCGCGCGACCACGACCCGTAGCCCTTCTCCAGCCGAAGCGCCATCAGGGCGCGACTGCCGACCGGACCACCGCCATACGACGCAGCGGCCCCGATCAAAGCCGCATAGAGCGCGTCCTGATCCTCTTGCGCGCAATGCAACTCCCATCCCAGATCCCCGGTGAATGACACGCGCAGGGCAAGGCACGCCACGCCGGCGACCCTGATTTCAGCGGACCGCATGAACGGAAAATCCGCGGTCTGGAGCGAGGCATCGGTCAGGCCCGCAAGCACGTCGCGCGCTTTCGGCCCGGCCACGTTGAATCCGCACAGTGCCTCTGTCAGGCTTTCCCAAAGCGTGCCGTCCGGAAGCGGGACGGCATCGAAAAACCGCTTGTGGTAGCGCTCTGCGAGACCCGACCCAATGACCCGGAACTCCCCCGACTGCAGCCGCGTCACGGTGAAGTCGCCGGCAATCCCGCCGCGTTTGCCGATCAGCGGCGTCAGGCAGGACCGCCCCGCCTCGCGCGGCATCCGGTTGGCAAACAGCGCGTTAAGCCAGTCCTCCGCCCCCGGTCCGGCCACCCGGTAGACCGCGAAATTGGAGATGTCGATGATCCCCGCCGCCGCGCGCAGCATGCGGGCCTCGCGTCCCACCACATCCCACCAGGGCTGGCGCGTAAACCCGGCGCTGTCGGCAACATCTGCATCAAAATAGACCGGGTGCTCCCACCCCGCATTGAGGCCGAACACGGCACCCAATGCGGCCTGCCGCGCATAGACCGGCCGTTGCCGCAAGGGCCGGCCTGCGGCGCGTTCCTCGCCGGGAAAATGGATCGCAAAGCGATGCGCGTACTGGTCGCAGACGCGCGCCTTGGTAAAGGCATCGTTGGCCCAGTCGCCGAACCGCGCGAGATCCCACGCAAACATGTCGTAGCGCATCTCGCCGGTCACGATCCAATCGGCCACCATGAGCCCCATGCCGCCGGATTGCGAAAATCCGGGGATGATCCCGCCGCACACGAAATACCCCGGCTTTTCGGGAACCGGGCCCATCAGCACATTCGAGTCGGGCGACCAGATCATCGGGCCGTTGATCACCCGCTTGATCCCGGCGGTGCCAACCGCGGGCACCCGGTCGATGGCCCGCATCATGTTGTCCTCGATCCGTTCCAGATCGTCGGGAAAGAGGTCATGGGCAAAATCGAGCGGCGTGCCCTTCTCGGCCCACAAGCGCACATCGCGCTCATAGGCGCCCACCAAAAGCCCCTGCCCCTCCTGGCGCAGGTAATACTCGCCATCGCGGTCCGCGACCGACGGCAAACGCCGGTCCAGCGCCGCGATCTCGGCAATGGTTTCAGTAACAAAATACTGGTGCTCGGTTGGCTGCAGCGGCAGACGGATGCCTGCCAGCGCCGCCACTTCGCGGCCCCAAAGCCCTGCCGCATTGATCACCCATGGCGTGGCGATATCGCCCTTGGGTGTGCGCACGATCCATGTGCCGTCCGCCTGCGCCTCGGTGGCCATCACAGGCGTGAAGCGGTGGATCTGCGCTCCGTTCGCGCGGGCACCGGCCGCATAGGCTGCCGTCACACCCGACGGGTCCACATTGCCGCCATCCGGCTCATACATGATGCAGCGCACCCCGTCGAAATCGACCAGCGGGTGCAGCCGCTCCGCCTCGTCGCGGCTCACCTCGTGGAAATTCATCCCGTAAAGCCGCGCCTTGGCTTCCTGAAGGCGCAGCTGATGCTCGCGCGCCTCGGTCTGGGCGAGATAGAGCGAGCCGGGCTGAAACACGCCGCAGCTCTGGCCCGTCTCGGCTTCCAGATCCTTGTAAAGCGTCATCGTGTAATGCTGGAGCCGCGATATGTTGGTGCTGTCATGCAGACCGTGAATATTCGCCGCCGCGTGCCACGTGCTGCCGGAGGTCAGCTCGTCGCGTTCAAGCAGGACAACATCGGTCCAGCCCAGCTTGGTGAGATGATACAGGATCGAACATCCAATCACACCGCCTCCGATGACGACAGCTTGGGCATGGGTCTTCATGAGGGCGCCTTCATGTTGAGGCTGCCCGTCGGGCAGCCGATATGACCCACATTTGAAAAAGAGAACCTCTCGGAACACTAGTGCGCAAGCGACGCTCCGTGTCGCGTTTGGATGATCCGGCTTTTGTCTGATCCGGCCCGCCGTGCCCGGCCCCCGGGATCACGAGGAGACCGGGATCAGGTCTGCTGAACCGCCTGCTCCAGCGCCTCAAGATCGGCCTCGAAACGGATCGCCGCGCGCGCCCGTTCGAGGCAGCGCGCCTGCATGGCCCTGGCCGCTTCGCGCACACCGTCATCCTGTGTGGCCGTCGCGACCTGTCCCAAGGCGCGCAAAACCGCCCGGTGCACCTCCACCGCTGAGCCGGCATAGCGCGCAATCGGGTCGTAACTTGCGTCGAACAACCGGTCCGCTTCCAGCGGCGGCGACCAGATCCGGTCGTGCACACCGGTTTTTCGGGGCACGCCAGTGCGCGCGGCAGCCAGCACAGGCGTCAGCCGATGCGCGATGTCGATGGCGGTGCCGGGATCGTTCACGCCCGGCGACAACGCGCGCGTGGCGATCTCCGCCAGCACGGTCAGCCCGAACACCGGGTCTTGCTCAAAGCTGCGCGCGTCGTCGATCATCATCGCTTGTCCGATCCGGGTCAGCGCATCCGGGTCCGGCGCACCGCTGTGCGCGGCAACAAACGCCATGACCTCATCGGTCAGAACATACTGACCAACCGACACGACGATATAGACCCGCAGGTCATGCTCTTCGGCCGCCTCCTGAACCGTCGGCTCGAAGATCTGCTGAAGGTAGCCTGCTTGTCGCGCCTTGATCGCAACGGCATCGTTCGGGATCTGCGTGCCCGGATCGGTCAGTGCGTGCCCCCCGTGGCAAGGCGTCAGCGCCGCGGCTTCCAGCGCCGCCCGGGCTTCGCGTTCGATCACCCGCGCGGTGAAGGGCAAGGAACCCAAGCCCTCGAGATGCACGATCCAGCGGATCAACGAGACGACAATGATCACCACCACCACGATCGTCATGCCGAACAGCACCACGCTCTCGCGCGGATCGAACAAATCCGCCGCCCGCAGAATGATCGCCAGAAGCGCAAAAAGATACGCCCCGAGGAAATTCGCCAGAACCGAATGCGTGACCGTGTCCTCGCGCAGGATCAAATGGCTGCGCGGCGTCCAGGCGCTGGCGGCGTTGGCGAGGGCGGATTGCATGATGGTCAGCGAAAAGATCGTCACGGCCAGCATCGACGACGCCATCGTGGCAAGGATCGGATCGAGCGCGTCCGCCCCGATCCACTCACCCAGCCGCTCGGGGATCAGGGGGCCCATCGGCTTGGCCATGGCCAGCGCCACGAGAACCAGCAGGGCAAAGAGGATCACCCGCACATGGATGCGCCGCGACAGCTGCCGCAACCGCCTGAGAAGACTCCCGATCATGCACATCGCTCCCGCAGCATACCCAGACAGTGTAACCCGTTTGGCGCGCACGACCAGTCACCGCTCCCGGCTCCCGGCTCCCGGCTCCCGGCTCCCGGCTCCCGGCTCCCGGCTCCCGGCTCCCGGCTCCCGGCTCCCGGCTCCCGGCTCCCGGCTC
>NZ_JAFMPQ010000059.1 GCF_020667845.1 Cognatishimia sp. F0-27 | reverse complement strand
AGACGGTCCTCACCCGCGCCACCGATCAGCGTGTCGCTGTCCGCGCCGCCCAGCAACGTGTCGTTGTTCTCGCCGCCCTCAAGGCTGTCATCGCCACTGTTTCCGCTGAGGGTGTCTTCGCCTTCTCCGCCAAGCAGGGAGTCGGCGTGATCGCCGCCGGCGATGTCGTCATCCCCCGCGCCGCCGATCAGCGTATCCTCACCGCTCAGGCCGAAAATCAGGTCATTGCCGCCCCCGCCGTCGATGTGATTGCCCACATTCCGCGAGCCGTAGACGATGTCGCGCTCCCGCGAGCCAATGAGATTTTCGATATCGACGAGGGTGTCGGCACCTGACAGCGTGCTGGTGGCAGTGCCGCCCTCAAGGTTGGCGCGGACCGAAGCCGCCACGAAGGCGAAGGACACCGTATCTGTCTGTGCGCCGCCATCCATGGAGTCGTCCCCGGAATCGGCCAGCAGTAGATCACTGTCGTCGCCGCCCATGAGCGTATCGTTGCCGCCGCGCCCGGCGAGCGTGTCGTTGCCGCCCATGCCTTCGAGACGCTCGTCGGTGTTGTTCGATCCGGAGAGTCGGTCGGCGGAGAGACTGCCCCGAACCGCCTCGATGGAACTCAGCATATCAGTTCCCTCGCCCGTCGCCGCGCCGTCGCGCAGATCGACGGTCACGCCCACAAGGCTGAGATTGTAGGAGACGGTATCCGTGTCGCCGCCACCGTCGATGGTGTCGTCGCCTGCCGCGCCAAAGATCAGGTCGTTGCCGCCATTGCCTTCGAGCGTATCGTTGCGCACCGAACCGACAATCGTGTCGTCATTGCCGCTGCCGCGCACCGCAAAGCTGTCGGTTGCAAGAAACCCGGTATAGGTCGCATTGAGGAGATTGACGTTTGTGGTATCCATCGCGACGTCGATGATCGCCTCACCGCTGCCGCCTACCCGTTCGTAATTGGCAATCGCCTGGAACTGGCTTGAGAGCAGTTGCAGGGTGCCGCCGCCCTCGAAAGGTGCGGCAGAGCTGAGAAAGCGGATCTCGTCGATACTGGTCAGCGTGTCGTCGCGGAAATCAAAGACCGATGTCGGACCGTTTCCGAACAGGTTGATGGTATTGAAGCCCGCCCCGCCGTCATAGACCTCGCCCACGCCGTTGGCAGGTGCCGCGACCTGGAAGCCGTCGTCATTGTCGCCGCCGCGCAGGGTGTCGGCGCCGAGCGTGTCATGCAGCGCGTCATTGCCGCCGCCGCCCTCGACGCTGTCATTCCCGGACGTGCCGATGATATTGTCGTCCGAGCCGCTTCCGGTGATGAGGATGCGGTCGTCGGCGCCCCAGTTGATCAGGGTGATATCGCTCAGGTCGAAAAAGCCGGGCGTGTCGAGAAAGACCTCGACACGGCTGTTGAACGTCCCCTGGCTCTGGTTGGTGACTTGCGCATCGAAGGCGAGGCCGGTCCCGAATTGCGATGCATTGAGTTGAACAACAGCGTCAGAGCTGTCGTTCTGCATACGCAGCATTTCGATACTTGTGAGGCTTGCGCCGCGCAGGTCGACCGCGCTTGTCTGGGCGGTGAAAGCCCCGATATAGAGGATGTCCTCCCCGGTGCCTCCTTCGATGCTGTCGCTCGCGTCAAGGGCGCTGATGCCGGAAAGGTATTGGAACTCGTCCATGCCCTGCCCGCCAAGAAGCGTGTCAACGCCGCCTCTGCCCGCCAGCGTATCGTTGTCATTGCCGCCTTCCAGCAGGTCGTCATTGCTGGACCCGCCCAGAAAGTCGTTGCCTGCTCCTCCAAGCGCCGATTTCACCACAGTCGGGTCGAGACCAACGGGATTGGTATCAGACAGATCGAGAACGTCGTCGAACGCCGACCCGACGATATGTTCGAAAGCCACGATCTCACCGAGGATCGCCGGGGCGCCTGCGAATGCAAACCCTCTTGACTGGAAGCTCGCGGTAACCGCGTCTGTTGCGGTGGCGAAGCTGACCGTGTCCTCCCCCGTCCCGCCGTCGAGATCGCTGATGCCAAGGCCGGTTTCGACGATGTCATCGCCGTCATTTGCCGCGATGCTGTCGTCACCGCCGCCAGTGTTGATGCTGTCGTTCTGGGTCGTACCGACAATGGTTTCGACAACCGACTGGCCGGTGATGATGAACCGGTCGATCGCTGTAAAGCCGGTGACGGTGATGCCGCCAAGGTCAAGGGTGGCCTGATCCATCGTGATGTCGACCGTGGCCGCCGCGGTGACGCCAGACTTTTCGAACAGGGCGAAACCGGCGACCTGGCTCGCGTTGAAGAAGACCGTGCCGCCGCCGTTGAAAGGCGCGACGGTCGACAGGAACCGCAGCTCCTCGATCCCGGTCACCGTGTCATCGGTAAAATCGACCGTCGAGCCCGCACCCGTGCCGAAGAAATTGATCCGATCCATTCCGTCGCCGCCGTCATAGACCTTGCCCGGTGCGTCATCGGCTGCGTCGACCTGGAAGCCGTCGTCGCCCGCCTCGCCGCGCAGCGTATCGGCACCGGCGGTATCGTCGAGAATGTCATCGCCCTGACCGGCGACGATGTTGTTGGCGCCCGCGTCACCGGCAAGCCGGTCGTCATAATCGGAGCCGATGAGGTCGGCAAAACCGGAAATCGTATCGCCTGCGGCATGGCTTGAGAGGCCGTTGAACGTGGTGGCCGTGTTGGCCGTGAGATTGACGATCACGCCGCCGGTGGAGCCGTCATAGCTCAGCGCATCGGTATCCGTGCCGCCGGTGAGGCTGTCCGCGCCGGCACCGCCCAGAATCGTGTCGTTGTCGCCATCGCCGTTGATCGTGTCGGTGCCGGAGCCGCCGAAGATGAGATCCGCGCCGCTGCCGCCGTCGATTGTGTCGTTGCCGCCATCGTGGCTGTAGCGCTCGAACTTGAAGGGATTGCCGTCCGGGGAGTCCATCGTCAGGGCCGTCGCGCCGACCAGCGCGTCGAAGCTGCGGGTGTCGGTGTTGACCTGCCAATTGGCGACGAGCGCGGGGTTTGCCGGCAGGTCGAGCGCGTCGAACTGGGTGAACTGGGTGGCGTCGATATCGGCCTGCTCGCGCTCGATGGACCAGATGCGGATATCGCCGATCGTGCCCTGCGCGATCTGGGTGGGGTCAAAGGCGGTGCCCGGCGTGCTGCCGTCCTGTTCCTGACCGATGATGAACGTGCCGCCGGGGCTCAGGGGCGTGCCAAAGGCGGTGTTCGGGCCTTGTCCCCGGAACTCCTCGACCCCGTCGATATAAAGCGAGACCCGGCCATTTGGTCCGGCCCCGGTGTTGAGGCTGACCGAAATGCGGTGCACGTCGCCGTCCTGAACGCTTGTGGTGGCGATGCCCGTATCCAGGGCAAACCCGTTGACGAACACGGAGATATTGCCGTTCGTGCCTCCGAAAACCAGGAACTCGTTGGTGCTGTTGGTGACCGCGTAGGACACGAAGGGGATGCCCGAGGAAGGGGCCGCCTCGCTCCGGTAGAGCCATTCGACGGTGAAGACGCCGGTCGGCATCTCGGTCAGCGGTTCGGCCTCGAAATACTGGTCGGTATTGCCGTCGAGATTGACGCCGAGCATGCCGAAGGGAAGATCGTCACCGATGATCGTGTCGTTGCCGCCCAGCCCGTCGATGGTGTCATTGCCGCGTCCGGCAATCAGCAGATTGGCGAGGTCACTTCCGGTGAGGGAATTCGTGCCGCTGCCGGTGATGGCATTTTCGAAGCCGCTGAAAGTGGATCCGAAGCTCGTGAAACTCGGTGTGCTCAGGTCAATATTGACCGAGGTGTTGTCGACACTGGTATCGACCGTGTCGTTGCCGAGCGAGCCTTCGTAGACATTGCCGGTTGTCACCCAGTCCACGATGATCAGATCGTCGTCCGCACCGCCGTTGAGGGAGTCGACACCTTCCGACGACTGGAAAACGCCATCGATCAGGACGTCATCGCCCGCCCCACCGTCGATCGTGTCGTTTCCGGGCCCGCCATTGATCGTCTCCCCGGCGGAGGACCCTCCGACAATGCTGTCATTGCCACGCCCGGAGTGCAGGAAGTTTGTAAAGCTGTCCCCGGTGATGGTGTCATTGCCATCCCCGGTATAGATCCGGTCGATGAAAGTGGCCATCATGGCGACACCGTCGATCAAGCCGGTATTGCTCTGCATGTTGAGCACGGTGTTCGACGTCACCGCCGCCGTGTTCAGGGTTGCGCGCGCCGAACTCGCAAGGTTGCCGCTAAACGAGGTGACATGTTCCGACCCCGCCGCATAATTGGAATATTCGTCGGTAAAGACAAAGAGATCATTGCCGCCGACAGCGCGGCCCGTGAAGGTGATGTCAACGTCATTGACGACAAAAGACCCGTTGGACGCACCGTCGTCATTGCGGAACTGGATCTGCCAGTCGCCGGTATTGGTCGGGTCGCTGGCGCCAAGGTTCACGGTGCCGCGGAATGCGTTGGTGCCGAAATCCCACCCTCCTCCCCCGGTAGAGAAAGACTGCGTATCGCCGGTATCGTTGAGCAGTTGCACGCGCGTGCCTTGCGGCGAGAGCAGGAAGATCTCGGCATCGGCGAGGTCATCGATCGTGAAGTCGATATTCACCGTCACATATTCGATGACCATATCCACATCCAGCGATGCGCTCTGAGAGACAAAGCTGTTCGTCACGGTCAGCGGCGTAAAGTCGAGGTCAATCTCCCCGGTGGTCTGGTTGGCGGTCGTCGAATGCCTGTCCCATGTTTCGGCAAGCCGCACAGCCGCCAGCGCATCCACCAGGCCAAAGCCGTAATCGTTGGAGAAATGCAGCGCGCCGCCGTTCCATGTCTTTGCGTCGTTCCAGAACCAGCTTGACCCGTCAAGCTGGGTGGCTTGTTCGAACCCACTGCCTGTTGGCGCGCCGGTATTGGCCGCGGTGCCCACGGCGGAGCCCACATGGCGCGCGGAATAGGCCAGAATATCGTGCACGTCGCGCCAGCCGAGATTGGGGTTGGCCTCCAGAACGAGGGCCGTGACACCCGCAACCTGCGGGGCGGCGGCGGAGGTTCCGGAAAAGGTGCTGACGTAATCGCCGCCATTGGGGGTTGTATTGGTGTTGTAACCGTTGGTGCCGATGCGATCGGTCGTGGTGATGTTTCCCGAATTGTTCAGCCCGTGCGAGAAGGCCGAGACCAGAAGGTTGGCACCCGGTGTCGAGGAAAAGGTCACCCAGCCATCGGCCCGCAGGGCGGCCACGTTGATCGAATGCTGAACCGTGTCCTCCGCTTCGGCGGTGCCTTCTTCGCGGCTGGAGGAATTGGCCCCCGCGCGGCTGTTGCCGGAGGATTTCACGAACAGCGTGCCCAGCCCCTCGCGCCCGAATTCGGCGATTTCGGCGAGGGCCTCTTGCTGTGCGGTTCGTGCGATAAAGACATTGGCGCCAAAGCCCGCGCTTTTGTTGATGATGTCCGAGCCGTTGTCATTGCCGTTGGTGTTGCCCGGGCCGCCATCGGTGGGAAGCCCGTCGCCCAGACCGGCGCTGTCGTAGATGTTCTCTCCCCCGGCCGCGCCATAGCCACGATAGACGACCATCTCGACGCCCCAGGCCACGCCAACGCCGCCAAGGTTGTTGCCTTGCTGGGCGCCGATGATCCCGGTCACGGCGACGCCGTGGTCTCCGGAGCTGGGATCGCCGAGGGTTGCCGAGGGGTCAAAATCGTTATTGGTATAGTCGTAATCGATGGTCGTCAGAAGCTGCGCCGCGAGATCGGGATGCAAAAGGTCGATCCCGTCTTCGTGCACCGCCACCTGCACCCCGTCACCGGAATAGTCATCCCAGACATCGACAACATTAAGGTCGAGCTGTCCGGCATTGTTGTTCAGCAGGTGCAATTGCTGGCCGAAAAGCGGGTCGGTGGGAATGAAGGCCATGAAAATAACTCCTGCAAAGCGCAATGGTTGCAAAACCGCCGGTCACACGTCTGGCGTGGTCGCGGCGTTCTTTTTCGGGGGCCACTGGCACTCTCGGCAGGCCTAGCGCCCCCCGGAATCCTGTCTTGACGCTAGCCGCAACGCTGCGACGCGACTGTGATCATTATCACACTGACGCGGTTTTTGGCCTCTGGCAACGGTTTTGAAAGGATTGCAGCGTCGTCCGGTCCGGCACGTCGGGTTGCGGGCGCCGCCGGGTGACCGGTGCAGATCATGCGGCGCAGGACCGGCCTGGCGGCACCCGGTTCGGCGCGCCGGGCGGGATCAGCGCGGGCAGGTCGGCGCGGATGTGGCGACCTTGGCGCCCAGCGCTTCGAAGGCCGCGATGGCTTCGGTCGCGCTTGCGCGCTCCAGCGCGCCGTCCGCGATCTCTTCGGGCGACCACATCCAGGAGGTCGCGGGGTCGTGCAGCATCGACCAGTCCCCAAAGAGCCGGGCAGAGACCGCGCGGCTTGTCAGGATCGTGGGATTTGTGTGCCGGTCGTCACGGCGGATGCGTGCATAGGTTTCCAGCACCGTGTCGGCGGGGCCTTCGAGCAGTTGCAGATAAACATCCTGCCGACAGACAAGCGCGCCGGAGACATCCGCGCGGGCGTTCATCCGGCGGGCGTCGAGCAGGATGCCGGCCAGAATCGCATCGTCATAGCCGAAGGGTTGGGACCAGTAGATGAGTTGATGCAGATTGGAAATGATCGCGGCCTCCGTTGAGCGCGGGCGGATCGTGGGCCGGGTGTCGGCAGGATCCTCAACCTTTGGAAAGCTTACGCGCTCCGGTGTGCGGAGTCTTGCGGAATGTGCCGCTGGTCACCGGCGCATGGCTGAAATGCACCCGTCTTGGGCACCGGGCCTTCCGGGATGCCCGGATGACACGATCCCTGCGGACTGACGGCGCCAGACCGCTTGACCGCTCCCGGGAATGGCCGGGCTTGCGCAATGCAAGCGGACAGTCCGGCTCGCCGCCAACAACGCGCGCTCGGGCAAGGTAAGCGTCGAGCTTGACCGAGGCTGACGGGGTGGAGACCGGCCAGATCGCCCGGGCCGGCATGGTCAGATTGTAGGGCCGGTCGCGCAGGGCCCAACTGCGTGGTGTCATTTGTCGCGAATGACGCGGGACGCGATGGTATATGGGACCATCCATGATATGGGCGCGCGGCACGGGCACGCGGCCTTCGGACAAGCCCGGCGCCATCGACCATGCCGGGCATCCGACCAAGACGACGATCCGCACTGCGTCAACCGCCGGAGCGTGGTCGGGATCTGACGCCACAGGAGGGAACCGATGCTGGACAAGACCGCGACCAAGCGGTTTGAGACCGTAAACCGCGCCTATAATTCGGTCTTTCGCCCCGGGCAGCTCAGCATCGGTCTGGTGGCGCCGCTGGATGCCCATGGCCATGACCCGGTTCCTGATCTGACGCGCTACATCGACCGGGCGCGGATGGCTGATGCGCTCGGGTTCTCGGCGCTGTGGCTGCGCGATGTCCCGTTCAACGTGCCGTCATTCGGCGATGCCGGGCAAGTGTTTGATCCCTTTGTCTATCTGGGCGCGCTGGCGATGGCGACGCAGGGTATCGCGCTTGGTGTCGCGAGCGTCATCCTGCCGCTTCGCCATCCCGCGCATGTGGCGAAGGCTGCGGCGTCGGCGGACGTTCTGTCGGGCGGGCGGGTACTTTTGGGTATCGCCTCGGGCGACAGGCCTGAAGAATACCCGGCGCTGAACATCGCCTTTCCCAATCGTGGCGCGCGCTTCCGTGAGAGCGTGGACTATGTCCGCGCCATGGCACAGCATCACCCCCGCCTTGAGTCGCCCTGCGGCACGCTCAGCGGGGGGATCGACATGCTGCCAAAGCCCGTCGGCGCCCGCTTGCCGCTTCTGATCACCGGGGGCAGCCAGCAGGCGCCCGACTGGGTTGCCCGGAACGGCGACGGCTGGATGACCTATCCGCGCGATGCAGCCAGCCAGCGGCGCCTTGTGGACGGCTACCGCGCCCGGATCGCCGAGGCCGGTTTGCCGGACAAGCCGGTGATGCAGTCGCTCTATATCGATCTGCTGGACAAAGCGGACGCAGATCCCCGCCCGATCCATCTGGGTTTCCAATCGGGCACCGATTTCCTGCGGCGCTACCTTACGGACCTGCGCACGTTGGGGATCAACCATGTCGCGCTGAACCTTCGCTTCAACGCGGCCGACATCAAGACCACGATGCAGCGTCTGGCCGAAGACATCCTGCCTGATTTCACAGCCTAGGAGGCAATGTCCATGCCCAAAACGATCCTCATCACCGGCGCGACCGATGGCATCGGGCTTGAGACCGCCCGCAAGCTGAGCGCGCATGGCCATGAATTGCTGGTCCACGGGCGCAGCGCGGAGAAGCTGTCCCGCACGCTGGCGGACCTGCGTGCCATGCCGGATGCCGGCCCGGTCGCCGGCTACCGGGCGGATCTTTCCGATTTGTCTCAAGTCGCCGGTCTTGCGCAGGCGGTGCTCGCGGAACACAAGTGCATCGACGTCTTGATCAACAACGCGGGTGTCCTCAAGACGGAACAACCGACCACTGCGGACGGACGGGATGTGAGATTTGTCGTGAACACGCTGGCGCCGGCCCTGCTGACGCGGCTGTTGCTGCCTGCGATCCCGCAAGACGGTCGCGTCCTCCATCTGTCTTCAGCCGCGCAGGCCTCCGTCGATCTGGCGGGGCTTTCGGGGCAGCGCGTGTTCCAGCCGATGGACGCCTATGCCCAGAGCAAGCTGGCGCTGACGATGTGGAGCCAGGCGCTCGCTTCGGAACGCGGCAAGGAGGGCCCTGTCACCGTCGCGGTGAACCCCGGCTCCCTGCTGGCCACCAACATGGTGCGCAAGGGCTTTGGCGTAGCCGGCAACGATATCGGGATTGGGGCAGATATCCTTGTTCGAGCGGCCCTGACGGAAGACTTCTCCGACGCTTCGGGGTTGTATTTCGACAACGATGCGGGTCGGTTCGCCCCGCCCCATGCCGATGCCGCACAGGCGGCAACGGTTGCCCGGGTCGTCGCGGCGATAGAAAAAGAAATCGAAACGTATTTGCGGGAGGCCGGAGATGCCTGATCCCGACAAGATGAAGCGGGATGTCATCGCGTTCTACGAGATGATGTTCAACGATTGCCGCCCCCGCGAGGCCATCGAGCGATACGCGGGGTGGGATTACATCCAGCACAATCCCCATGTCGCCACCGGCAAACAGGGCTTCATCGACTATTTCGAGCGCATGGCGCAAGAGCACCCCGGCAAGCGGGTCGATGTGAAACGGGCATTTGCAGACGGTCACCACGTCATCCTGCATTGCCACCAGATCTGGCCCGGCGGGCCGGATTATGCAGGCATCGACATTTTTCGTCTGGATGACACGGGAAAGATCGTCGAGCATTGGGACGTCCTTCAGGAACTGCCCAAGACCAGCGCCCATGACAACGGCATGTTCTGAGGGGCATTGTCGCCGCTTCCCGGTCACAGGCTGAGCTGCGCGGTCGCGGCGATCATCGGGCCGCCGGGGTGCGCCCCCCCTGTCGGTCGGCAGGCGGCCGCGTCGCATGACATCGGATCAGGGGCCTGTCGACATCCGGACGCCTGTGCGGTTTTGCAGGGCCGGTTTCATTAGAATCAGACTCATATAATATTGCCCGTCTTTTCGCGGGAATGGGACGCTGGCTTATCGCAACCTCGGATTTTGCAGGCACGGGAAGAGGCGTCACGATGAAATTCGGTTTATCGGCATGCTGCAAAAGGACAATTCGGTTTTGAGACGGATGCAAAAAGGGTTCTGAAATCCGAAAAGCCTTTCCCTCAAGACCACAAAACTACGCTAGCCGCCTGAATTAAAGCCATATTTCACTGTGCTATTGGCTTGAAGTTGCGCTGCGCCGGATTTTTCGACAATATCCTTCGAGCGGTGCAAAACCGGCGTTTGAACCTTGCAGTTGCCCGGGCTGCGCAGGATACTCCTTGCAAGACGATCCGCTGATCGCCCTTTTTTCTGTCATTTTTGATCAATGCGAGGCAATCCGTTTTGCGCATTACCGGCAATAACCGCGACAATCTTCTTGAGAGCGACCCGGATGCGGTCGGGATCGCCGCAAACGACACGATCGAGGGGCTCGGTGGCTTCGACACGATCTATGCGTATGCAGGTGACGACTCCATCGACGGTGGCGAGGATGACGACACGATCTTTGCCGGTGACGGCAACGATACCGTCGATGGCGGCGACGATAATGACAGCATCCTTGGCGGAGCGGGGGATGACGTCATTGACGGGGGAAGCGGGCTCGACACGATCGACGGCGGCAAGGGAAATGACAGCATCACCAATGGCTGGGAAGTCCTCGGCGGAGATGGCGACGACACGCTCGAAGTGGGCGGGAGCTCCTCCGGCGGGGCCGGCAATGACCTGATTGTTGATACCAACGGGGGACGCGTAACGATTGACGGCGGATCGGGCGACGACACGATCGAGGGTTTCGCGCCCGATGTCTTCAACGTGAAGCATTATATCGGCGGTGAGGGAGAGGATACGCTGGTCTCCCGCGTGGGGTTCGGTCTTTTTCAAACGCTTCAGGGCCGCGACGGGGACTATGTCTGGACGTTCAACTACAAGCTTGGGGACAGCTGGCGCATTTCCGAAATCGAGTGGGTGGAGATTGTCGGGACCACCTACGCGATACACGCCTTTTCGACCGATCCACGCGACGAAACCGGCACCGACGGCGCCGACGCGATTTGGGGAACGCGGCTGGGCAATGTGCTCTCCGGGCTGGACGGCGATGACAGCGTGTTCGGCATGGACGGCAACGACACGGTTTATGGCGGATCTGGCAACGACACGCTCGATGGCGGCGGCGATGCGGACCTGATCGAAGGCGGTGAGGGCGACGATTCGCTCTCCGGGGGCACGGGCGCCGGGTTCGACACCATCCTTGCGGGGTCCGGGGCGGACTCTGTCTCGCTCCGTCAGGGCACGGCAGACGGAGGCGACGGAAACGACACGATTGAAGCCACGACCTTTAGAGACGCCAACATTCTGGATGGCGGAGCCGGTGAAGACCGGATTCTCGGGGGTGGCGGCAGCGACACCTACGTGCTGGATCTTGGCGAAGGGTTTTCAACCGCCTCTCCGGACGATCCGCAAGCGCTTATCGTCGAGGAACGCAGCAGCGGGCTTGACGTTCTGCAAGTCCGGGGCGTCACGCCAGAGCAGGTGTATCTGACCGGAGGCGCCGACTTCTTCTTTCTGACCATGACAGATTCTTTCGGCACGCCCTCGCGGTTCGCGTTCGAGACCGAGCGGGACGCGGAGGCCGGCCATGATTTCTGGTCGCGCTACGAGCGTATCGAATTCGACGATGGCACCGTCCTCACGCAGGCCGATGGCGTGACGATGCGCGGCGAGGGCATCTCCGATGTGGTTTTCGGCACCGATGCCGCGGACGCGATGCGGGGCACCGACGGCGATGAGACCCTGAGTGGCGCCGCCGGGAATGACACCCTCGACGGGGCGCGCGGGAACGACCGCATGGTGGGTGCGGATGGCGATGACACCTATATTCTGCGCCCGGGCGACAGCGCGTCGAGCGGCTTCACCGCCGGGGATTTCGATCACATTGTCGAGGCCCTGGACGGCGGAACGGATAGCCTGCACATCGTCGGGGTAGCGCCGGAAGACGTGAGCTTTGCGGCGAGTGCGACGCAGTTCCTGCTCTCGATGCGGGATACGTTCGGACAGGTCACATGGGTGACCATCGAGACAGACCTCGGGGCGGATGAGGCGGGCCACGATTTCTGGCAACGCATAGAGCGCATCGTCTTTGATGACGGGACGGTCCTGACGCAAGACGACCCGACCCCCTTCAACGGGAATGACATCGTTCTGGACCTGCTGGGCACGTCGGAGGCGGATTCCATGACCGGGGGCGCGGCTGACGAGACCCTCAACGGCGGCGCGGGAGACGACATCTTGCGCGGGTTCGGTGGCGCGGACCTTCTTCTGGGTGGCGATGGCGGTGATCGGCTCGATGGTGGTGACGGAGACGACAGCATCGAGGGACAGCTCGGAGACGACTCGATGTTCGGGGGCGCGGGCGAGGACAGTCTCTCGGGCGGCGAAGGCAACGATACGCTGCTCGGTTATCACGCCGGAGACATGCTTTCGGGCGGGGACGGGAACGACAGTATCGACGCCGGGCTTGGCGCTGATACGGCTTTCGGTGGCGCCGGACATGACTCCATCACCGGCGCAGAAGGCGATGACAGTCTGGCCGGCAATGGTGGCAACGATACGCTCCATGGCGGGCTGGATGACGACACGCTTGAAGGCGGCTTCGGGTTCGACCGTCTCTCCGGTGACGGGGGCAATGATCTGCTGCGCGCGGGCAACGGGTTCGACACGCTGCAAGGCGGCGACGGGAACGACACGCTGGCGGGCAATTTTGGCAATGATGTGGTGACGGGCGGGGATGGAAACGACACGCTTGAAGGTGGGCTGGGCTTCGATGACCTGTCGGGCGATGGCGGCGCCGATTTCCTGCGTGGCCGCGATGGGTTCGACACGCTGAATGGCGGCGACGGCACCGATACGCTTATGGGGAACAACGGCAACGATCTGCTTGACGGCGGTCGGGACGCAGACCTGCTCGAAGGGGGGCTCGGCGCAGACAGTCTGAACGGCGGAGACGGGGACGACACTCTGTATGGCGCGAATGGATTTGACGTTTTGCACGGTGACGCGGGCGATGACCGGCTCGAAGGGAACGCAGGCAACGACACGATGGATGGCGGCGCAGGTGATGACGTTCTGCGCGGGGGTCTTGGCGCGGACAGCTTCGTCTATGCCGAAGGGGATGACCGGGTTGTGGATTTCCAGCCCGTGGATGGCCTTGAGATCGCGGCCACGCTGCTTTCAGAGACCGCGCCCACGGTCGAAGACCTGCGCAGCTATGCGCAAACCGACGGGGCTGGAAACCTCGTGCTCGATTTCGGCGGCGGCAATGCGCTGACGCTTCAGGGCGTGACCAGCGTCGAGACCATTTTGGATGATGTCACGTTGTTCTGACAAAACCGGTCGCGGTGGGCGTGAGGGGGTGCTGTCTCGGGTCCGGATGGCTGCTCCGGACAGGCCAGAGACCCTGAGCCTCCCCCCGTTCAGGAGGCCTGCCCGCTCGGGGCAGTCTCCGCGCCGGGCGCGCGGAGCATAATAAGGCAGAGGCGGTCAACCGGGCCTTTGCCTGATCAGGAATGCCCGCGACACTCCGGGAGCGCGGGCATTCGACACGTCTATTGGGTATTTGGCGGGTAATCAGGCCAGCGCGAGGTTTACGGCGCTTTCGCGACCATCGCGCCCGGCTTGCAGATCGTAGGTGACCTTTTGGTCATCCTGCAACCCCGTCAACCCGGACCGCTCCACAGCGGAGATGTGAACAAAAACGTCTTTGCCGCCTTCATCTGGCGCGATGAAGCCGTAACCCTTGGTGGTGTTGAACCATTTCACGGTGCCGGTGGCCATCGTGAATTCTCCTGTCTTTTCTTACCGTTCGCTGGATTGCAACGGCCTGGCATCGGTCAGAGCAGTATCGGTTTGCTCTGTCAGCCAAGGCAGACAGGAAGTGCGATAGTGGTAACGTAGCACATGTCTGTATGCCACTTTAGTCGTAGAAAGTAAAGGATTCGCATGCGTGGACCCCTCGGATCGGCGCCCGGTTCATGCGCGGTTTTTGATGATCCGGCCCGGTGCCGCGCTCTGACGGGACGCGCAGTGCCCTGCCAGACTGCCGGTGCGGTGCCGCGGAACCGGTTGGGGCGTCCGTTGGTGGGCGTCTGCCCCTATCGCGCTTTGATGCCGGGGGCGCACGCGTCAGGAGCCCGCCCGCCCCAGTCTAGATAAAGCTCACGTCATCAATCACCGCACCGAGGCTGCGCACGCCGTTGAATGTCAGGACGTTCCCGTCACCAAAATCGAGGATAAGATCGCCCACAGCGTCGTGCGAGGCCAAGGCGCGCAGGTCGTCGGCCTGCGGCTGGGCTTGCGACACCAGCGTTGCGGCGATCTGAAGGCTGTCGACGCGCTGGAAATCGACGATCCGGTCAGCGCCCGCGGTATAGACAAACGTGTCCGCGCCCAAACCACCGCGCAGCGTGTCGTTCCCGGCGCCCCCGTCGAGCATGTCATTCCCGGAATTGCCCTCGAGCAAGTCGGCACCGCCCCCCCCGGTCAGGACATCGAAGCCATTGGACCCCAGCAGCGTGTCATCCCCGGCCCCGCCATGCATCACGTCGGATCCGAGCCCACCTTCGAGCATGTCGGCGCCGATGCCGCCATCAAGGTTGTCATTGCCGTTGTTGCCCCGCAGCGTGTCGTCCCCGGCACCCCCGTCTAGCGTGTCGAACCCGTCGCGCGCCTCAAGAGAGTCGTTATCCGCCCCACCCATGAGACTGTCGAAGCCAAGCCCGCCCTCAAGCGTGTCATTGCCCGACCCGCCATCCAGCGTGTCATTGCCGAAATTGCCGCGCAGCAGGTCGTTGCCCGCATCGCCCGAGAGACTGTCAAACCCGTCATTGCCGTCGAGTGTGTCGCGCCCGTCCGATCCGGTCAGGGTGTCGAACCCGATGCCGCCCTCAAGGCTGTCCGCGCCGCTTCCGCCGTGCAGCGCATCGTTGCCGCCACCGCCGAGAAGCCTGTCGTTGCCTGCTTCGCCATGCACCGTGTCAAAGCCTGCATCGCCGGAGACCGTGTCGTTTCCGGACCCGCCAACCAGCAGGTCGCGGCCCTGGCGCCCGTTGATCAGGTCGTTCCCACCGGCCCCCATGACCGTGTCATTGCCGCTGCGGGCGTTGACGGTGTCGCCGGCGCGAAGCGCAAAGATCCAGTCGGCTTCGGGCGTGCCATGCAGCGTGTCAATCGCGTCGGTGCCGAGGATCACGCCGATCCCGGGCGTTGCCACAATCTCCTCCGCCGGCACCACATCTTCCGGGTCATCGTCCGGCACGAACGCAGGGGCGCCCGCGACGCCTTGCGCAAAGATCGGATCACCGGTCACGGCAATATCGAGCACGGTTGTCTCGAATTCGAAGGTGCCCGGAACGAGCCCGGCTTCGCGGGCAATGGCTTCCGCGTCGGCGACCACGTCCGGGTCGAGGTCGTCGAGGGTCAGGATGTTGCCGGGGAAGTTCGGATCGGTGAAGGTCTCGGTGCTTTCATCGTCGTCGTAGAGGAACAGCGATTCTTCCGGCAGGATGCGCCAGCTGTCCGCAAACGCGCCGTAGAGCACGTCCTGCGGCAGCGGGTTGGGCAGGATCGACCCATCGCGCAGCGCAAAATCATTGGCCACCTCTCCGTCGGCATTGCCCATCAAGCCCGAGACGGTCTGATCGCCCGCCACGAAGGGCCGCAGGTGATTGGCGCCGAAATAGACATTGGTCCAGTAGCCGTTCCCGGCACCGTCCATGACGACGTAGACGTCAAAATTGCCAAGCTCGTCCGAGCCACCGAAGAAGCCGCGATACACCGAGCCGTCACCGACCTGAACGGACTGGCCCCGTTCGAGGATGACCGGTGTTTCATTGATCACGAGCGGGACATCGTCGCGGGCGTAGATGCCAACCACATCATCGCCGATATTCATCACCGTGGCGGTGTTGACGGAGACGAAGTCGTTGATTGCCTCGGTGCGGGTCTGGATCTGGAAGCCGTCGCCCTGGGCCAGAATGAACTCGCCAACGGCCTGGATCGAATAACCGACGCCGTCAAAGGTGGAGATATGCGGGTCACCGTCATTGGCGCCGGAATGGGCGGCGGCGGGGGATGAGGTGTTCGCTCCGGCATCCGGGTCATCACCGGATAAAACAGTGGCCAGAATCCCAGTCGTGTTTTCAATGCCTGTAATGTACGGGCTGTTTAGAACGCTTCGAGCACCTTTTGCTCCCTCTTCAAGCGCAGCGACACCCGCGGTAATTCCTTTTGCTCCACTCCCAGCGCCAAGCAACAACGCTTCGATTTGTAGGTCGTTGACAGCGCTGCCGATCCTATCAATCCTCTCTTGTGGCGTTTCATCGGCTCCGATGCCAGTGTCTGCAATCACGCCATCCGTCGCGAGGATTTCAACCGAAGCGCTGCCAATGGTTTTTCCTGACAGGAATGAACCAACGGCAGTTATGCCCCAGATTGCAATAACGGCCGGTGCCACTTCACCGCTTGGATCGACAACGCTCACGGGATTGTTGAAGGCAAATCTCGGTAGATTGCCAATATCCCCGCTCAACCATAAGGGATCCTCGCTCAGGAACCGGCCCAATTCGGGATCGTATTGCCGCGCCCGCATGAATGTCAGGTCGTCGCGGTCCTCCATCACCCCCAAAACGCCGTTGAACTCGAAATCATTGGCGAGTGTCTCTGTCTCTGCCAATTCCATCCCGAACGGCGTGTAAGCGTAGCGATTTGCCACCGCGCCGCTGCCATTCGTGACAGCGGTGACCGACCCCACCGCGTCGGCCTCGTAAAACACCTGCTCGCCACCCACGGTGCCTGCGGCAAGCCCGAGCCCGTGCACATAGCGGGCCGTCTCGACACCGCCGGTGCTCTCGGCGATCACGTCGCCAAGTCCAAACGGATCGACAAGGTATTCCGTCTCGACCCCGTCCACCGTGCGCGCGCTGCGATTGCCGAACACGTCGTAGTCGAAGGTGATCTCGGTGCCATCAGGTTCGGTGACCCGCACCAGACGGTTTTCGACGTCGTAGCGATAGCGTGTGACGCCTTCGGCATCGGTGCGGCGGATCATGTTGCCATCGGCGTCATAGTCGAACCGCGCGTCGCCCACCTGCACATACTGGTTGAGCGCGTTGCTTACGTAGAGCGTCTCGGCCCCGTCCTGAACCACCCGCGTGCGGTTGCCCGCGGCGTCATATTCATAGGTGATGGCGGTGCTTGGCACCTCTGGATCCGTGGAGACAAACTGCGCTGCGGTCAGCTGTCCGATTTCATCATAGCTATAGGTCCAGACGCCTTGTGCGGTCTCCACGCCGATCCGCTGGCCCGCAACGTCATAGGTATAGGCATAGAAGGACGTCACCGCGTCGGCGGCATCCCGGTTTTCAATCCGGATCACGCGGCCGGAACTGTCATAGCTGAACAGCGTCGCGGTGCCGTTGGCATTATCCTCACGCGTGAGGTTGTTGTCACCGTCATAGGTGTACCGCACCAGTGTGCCTGTCGCGTCGCTGAGCTCGGTCAGGCGTCCGAGCACATCGTAGCCGTAATTGAGGGTCTGGCCGGTCGCGTCGGTCATGGACGCGCGCTGACCCGCATCGGTGTAGGTGTAGCTGAGACCGCTGCCGTTTGGATAGGACACGGCAGTGATGCGGCCCGCCTCGTCATAGCTCAGCGTGGTTGTGCCATCGCTGTTTGTTGCCTCGATCAGCCGCCCCCTTGCATCATAGGCATAGGTGACAGCCCCCGACGATCCGTCGCTTTCGGACACCAGCGCGCCCTCGGCATCATAGCGATATTCCACTGTCTGCTCGCGTCGGTTGGTGTAACCGGTCAGCGCACCTTGCGCGTCATAGTCGAAGGAAAGCGCCGTGCCGTCGGGCCATTCCGCAGACGTGATCTGCCCGGCATCGTTGTAGGTGAAGTCGCGCGCATTGCCGCGCGCATCGGTAAAGCGCACCGGTTCGGGGTTGTCGCCTTGATAGGAGAAGGAGACCGTCGCGCCGTTTGCGTCGGTGATCTCGAGAAGCCGGCCCTGATCGTCGAAGTCGAACCCGGTCAGCGTGCCATCTGGCGCGCGCAGCCCGGTCAAGACGCCACCCTCGCCAAACACCAGCGCGGAAGCATTGCCCGCCCCATCCGTGATTTGCGCCGTTGTACCGCCGGGCAAGAGCTGGACACGGGTTGTGCTGCCACCGGCAACGCTCAGGGTGAGCCCGCCAAACCCGTCATAGACCACGCTTTCGAGGCGCAGGCCGTCCCCGGCATCGACCCCGCTCAGCCGGCCTTGAGCGTCATAACTCAGAGACGTGACACGCGCACCGGGCGCCGTTGCATCGACAAGGGTGCCGCTCGCGTCATAGGCGAAGGACGCGGTGCCCGTCGGAAGGGTTGCAGACGTCAACTGGCCTGCGGCGTCATAGCTGAGCACCAGCCGCTGGCCCGCCTCATCGGCAACCGCCGTGACGAGCCCGGCGGCATCCCGTTCGAATGTCAGGCTGTCGCCAGTGTCACCGGTCAGGCCGGTCAGCCGCCCGCCCGCGTCATGCGCGGCGGTAACGGTCACGCCGGTCGGGCTTTCCAGCGAGAGGAAGCGTCCGTCGGCACCGAAGAGATACACGCGCCCGTCATCGAGGGTCAGCGTGAACCCGTCCTGCGTGGATGCGAGCGTGCCTTCAAAGGCGCCTTGCGTGGCAAACTGGCCGTTTTCCAGCACCGCGAAACGCGGCAGCGGCGGCGGGGCGGCGTCAAGCACCGCGCCGTCAAGAGTGGCGACCTTCCCGACGGAGTAGGACACCGCGTAAAAGGCGCTGCTGTCCAGTTGAAGGGCCTCGATCAGGTCCGGATTGGACAGCCCCGCAAGGCGCACCGACGTGTCACTGATCTCGAGCCGCAGGTCCGCCAGCGACAGCCAGCCCTGGCCAAGGCTTCCTTCGAAACCACGGGCTTCGAGCGATCCGAAATCCCCGAAGCTATCCAATGCAAAGCCAAGCGCGCCGGTGGCGCTGTCCGCGTTCAGGCCGAAAGTGTCGAGCCGGGTCGCAAAACCGGCCAGCCCGTCTGTCAGGGTTTCGACAGTGGTGCCCAATGCGGCTGAGGCGTTGTCCGAGATCGCAGCGCGCACGGCCTCGCCGATAAACGCAGGCGCCGCGTCAACAATGCCATCGACAAGTTCGGAGGCCGCGCTCTGGTCGGCAAGGCTTGCGGTGATCTCGATCGAACTCGACGGCCCGGCTGTGCCCCTATATCCGAATTCAATCTCGATCGGCGCGGCGACAGTTGGCGGGTTCTCCGGGTCCACCGTGACGACAAGGAAGGCCGTGGCTGCCGAGCGACCGGTAATCGTGTCCTCCACCAGCCCGCGTTCAGCGGCGATGCGCACGAGATAGGTGATCGGTCCGTCGGCATCGGTTTGCAGGGCAGAGTCGATGCCCGTCACCCGCAAAGTGGCTGTCGCCTGAGCCCCGGGCGCACTCTGCGGGCCGAGATCCAGCGAAATGGTCAGATCGGATTCGCCGCCGAGGAATCCGCCTCCCGACCCGCCATCGTCCAGCAGATCGATCTCCGCGTCCGGCGCGCCGTCGAAGCGGATCGCCTCGAAATGGCTGTTGATCGCGCCGCTGCTGTCGAAGAACTCGTTCAGCCG
>NZ_JAFMPQ010000058.1 GCF_020667845.1 Cognatishimia sp. F0-27 | reverse complement strand
CTCATCGCTCATCGCTCATCGCTCATCGCTCATCGCTCATCGCTCATCGCTCATCGCTCATCGCTCATCGCTCATCGCTCATCGCTCATCGCTCAGTGTCGTGTGCGCGATCTTCGCCAGGCCCCGGAGCGATCTGGCGTATCGCCGCGCGTAGGGGCCCGCCCCACTATCACCAACGTCTATTTCACATGGACGTAAGGCGGCACCACGATCGGATCGGAGACACCCGGGATCGGGGGGCGTGCAGCGGGTGCCACAGGTGCGACGGGAGGGACCGGGCCAACCACAATCGGCGCTTCCTGACAGCCGCGTTTGAGCGTGACGCTGTTGATGGCCTCGACGCGCGCGCGCGCAAGACCAATCAACCACTCTCGTTGCTCCTCCGGGATCGCGTCGAGTGGTTGACCAAGCACCGTCGTTGCGCGGCCCCCGGTGATCAGACCCATTCTGACCATGCTTTCGGCAAGACCGATCTCGCGCAGAATCTCAGCCCGTTCGGCCAAAAGAGCGGCGCAACTCTTCAATTCATAAGCGGGGACTGCAACCGGCAGGCCTGCAACGCTATCCGGCAGGTGCGAATCGCTCAGGAAGCGCTCTGGCACATAGGAATCGACCTTCGGAAAGGTTGAGCATCCGACGAGGGTTGCGAGTAAGGCCGCTGCAAGAAACACGCGCATCCAAGATCCCTTCTGGCTCCGTCAGTCGCACGGGTATAGGCGCGGATTGGCAAACAGCCGGTTAAGGACACACAGGTCTTTTGCACAAGCAACTGGTTCGCTGCGCGCCGGTCTCATCGGAGCCCGAAGGATGCCGAGACGCAACCGTAGGGCTCTTCGAGTCTGGCGGGACGTCCAGAACGCGCCGATTCGTGGCTCAGATTGAAATGTCAGGTTGCGCGCAAACGCGCTGCGCATCGTAGTCACTACGCCGAGTGCGGCAGGAGAACGCTTTTCGTAATCCCAAACGAGAACGGCACTGCGCCTTGGACCGAAAAACCTTCCTCCGAAACCGCAGGCAACGCGTTCAGGGCAACTCGTTCAGAATGGTGGGAATGGTGCTGCTGGAGAGAATTGAACTCTCGACCTCTCCCTTACCAAGGGAGTGCTCTACCTCTGAGCTACAGCAGCGCCGGTCGCCGGAGCGTGGCGGGTGATTAGACGCTATCGCGCAGACGTGCAAGCGCAATCTGGACCCTTTTTCACCCCTGCGTTACAGAGAGGCCATGGCGCAGGACAAACCGAGCAAACCCAAGCCCAATGAAGACCGTGATGCCCGTCTCAAGGCGGCGCTGAAAGCGAATCTGTCAAAGCGCAAGGCGCAGGCCCGTGCACGGGCTTCGGGGTCTCGCGAACAGGAACCCGCACGGGCAAACACACCAAACCCCACCGGCGTCACAACGGACCGTGAAACGCCGGACGCACAAGAAAGCTGAGGCAGTATGGATCAGATCATCGTCACCGGGAACGGACCGCTCAGCGGCGATATCCCAATCGCCGGGGCCAAGAACGCGTGTCTCACGCTGATGCCTGCAACATTGCTGACCGACCAGCCCTTGACGTTGACCAATGCGCCGCGTCTCTCTGACATCGCGACAATGACGGAATTGCTGCGATCTCTGGGGTCGGAGGTGAGCGCTCTGCATGACGGCCAGGTGCTGGCGTTGTCGAGCCACGACCTGACCACTGTGCGGGCGGATTACGACATCGTGCGCAAGATGCGCGCCTCGATTCTGGTGCTTGGGCCACTGCTCGCCCGGGCCGGTGAGGCGGTTGTGTCGCTGCCGGGCGGGTGTGCGATTGGCGCGCGGCCGGTCGACCTGCACCTGAGCGCGCTGGAAGCGATGGGGGCCGAGCTGGATCTGCGCGATGGGTATGTCTACGCCAAGGCCCCGCTTGGCGGCTTGAAGGGCGCGGATATCACGTTCAAATTCGCCTCCGTCGGCGCCACGGAAAACGCTCTGATGGCGGCGACGCTGGCCAAGGGCACGACGATTCTGCGCAACGCCGCTCGCGAGCCGGAAATTGTCGATCTGGCGGATTGCCTGCGCGGCATGGGCGCGCAGATCGACGGTGATGGCAGCCCCGAAATCACCATTCAGGGTGTCGATCAGCTCGGTGGCGCGACCCACCGGGTGGTGACCGACAGGATCGAGCTTGGCACCTACATGCTCGCGCCGGCGATTTGTGGCGGCGAGGTCACCTGTCTCGGCGGTCGGATCGATCTTGTCGCGGCCTTTTGCGAAAAGCTGGACGCGGCAGGCATTTCGGTGGTCGAGACGGACAAGGGCCTGACGGTCTCCCGCAAGGGTGACCGGGTGCGGGCCGTCGATGTCATCACAGAGCCGTTTCCCGGCTTTCCCACCGATCTTCAGGCCCAGATGATGGCACTCTTGTGCACCGCCGACGGCACATCCGTGCTCGAAGAGAAGATCTTTGAAAACCGCTTCATGCATGCGCCGGAACTGGTGCGGATGGGGGCGCATATCGACGTGCATGGCGGGCACGCAACTGTGACGGGCGTGGAGCGTTTGCGCGGCGCACCGGTGATGGCGACGGACCTGCGGGCCTCGGTTTCCCTGATCCTTGCCGGGCTCGCCGCGGAGGGCGAGACAATTGTCAGCCGGGTCTACCACCTTGACCGCGGCTATGAACATGTGGTCCGCAAACTCTCGGGTGTCGGCGCCCGGATTGAACGGGTGAAGGCATGAGCGAAGACGCACGGTTCGAAGACGCGCGGGAGACCCCGCTCAATCTCGGGGCCCTCGATCCCGACGATCTACAGGTGATCTCGGCTTTGGCTCAGGACGGGATCCTGACCGGCGCAGACATGCAATGGGATCCGCGGCGCCGCCGTCTGGCGTTGCTCATCAACCGGGTGCGCCGCGAGCAGCCCGTTGCGGGACTGGCGCCGGAGCGGGTACGATCCGTCCTCGCGATCGACGGGGTTGAGGCCGTGCAGAGTCAGGGCATCGACCGCAAGGACAAGGATCTGGTTCTATCGGTCCTGTCCATCACTTTCGAGCCCACGGAGCCTGCGCCGTCGGGCTATATCGTGCTGACCCTTGCCGGCGACGGGCTCATGCGGGCAAAGGTCGAGGCGATCGAGGTGACCCTGCGCGATGTCACCCGGCCCTATCGTGCGCCATCCGGCAAGACACCGGATCACGAGGTCTGAGCGGGTCTTCAGCCCTCCGCAACCGGCGTGCTCAAAGCTCTATCTCCAGCACGCCGCCCGGCTCAGCGGCCCGGGACTGACACAGGATCATCCGTGTTTTCCGTTGCGCGTTGGACAGCACGAAGTCGCGATGATCCACCGTCCCGCTGCGCACGGTGCACTGACACACGCCACAGATCCCATCCGCGCATTTAACGTCGATATGAATCCCCGCGCGGGCCAGGGCGTCCGTGGCGGTTTCGTCCTCCGAAACAGACACGTCGCGCCCATCGCTCAAGCGCAAGGTGAAGGGGTGGTTCTCGCGGTCGGGCAACTCCGGAACCGCAAAAAACTCGAGATGGCGCGCGTCTTCCGGAAACCCTGCGTGTGACGCGGCTTCCATGACCGCCTGCATATAGGCGTCCGGTCCGCAGGTGTAGATATGCGCGCCGTCCACATAACGGATGATCGCGGGGAGGTCGGCGCGGCTGCCCTCATCGGACACGTGGATCGCCACTTGCGCCGCCCACGGGGCCGCGGTCAGGGCGTCGACAAAGGCGGCATCCGCCCGTGACCGGACCGAATAATGCAACGCAAACGGGCGTCCCTGCGCGTGCAGGCGATGCGCCATGGCAATCATCGGCGTCACGCCGATCCCCCCGCCCATCAAAAGCGTGTGGGACGCTTCTTCGACGAGCGGGAAATGGTTGATCGGTTTGGAAACAAAGACGCGCCGCCCCTCGGCAAAGATCCGATGCATGAGCTGCGACCCGCCACGCCCGGCATCCTCGCGCAAGACGGCAATCTCGTAGCGGCTTCGGTCCGCGGGATCCCCGCACATCGAGTATTGCCGCAAGTATTCCGGAGCAACGACGATATCGAGATGCGCCCCGGCCTCCCATGCCGGCAAATCCGCCCCGTCGGGATGCGCCAACCGGTAGAGCATCACCGTGTCCGAAAGCCGCTCCGCCTTTGCCACGACAAGTTGCAGCACAGGCGCATCGGTAAAATCGGGACGCCTGTGTACCACGCTGTCATCGCCCGCAGATTGCCGTTTGCGGTAGACATCCGCTGTCACCATGGCCTGAAATGCTTCGATCCCGGCTTCGCGGTCCATGGCGTATGGATAAGGCCACGGATGCGGCGCGAGCGGGGCAGGGTAGACAGCGAGCGTCTGATCTTCGGCGCGGATCTTGAGCCGCGGCTGAAGGTCGCGCGCGTTGACCGGCTTGTCGGTGGGCCGATACGCGCCGTTCTCCTGCAATTCGAGGTCCCACCACCATTTCTTCACCGGGTTCAGCCCACCGCGTCCCGCGGCATCGTCCAGCCGGGCAATGACGGGCGCGGCCTGCGGGACGTTCATCGCAACCCAGCGGAACGGGGCCTCCGCAAACAGGCCTTCGAGGTTCCACGGGCAGGTCTTCATGCAGCGCCCGCACATCGCGCCGCCTTCCGTGGTGATACGGTAGGTGGCGCATTTCTGGCTGTCGGATTTCCAGATCTCGTAGCCGTTGAACATTCTCTTTGGCCCGGCGGTGATCGCGCCGGACGGGCATTCCCGCGCGCATTTGTTGCACCCTTCGCAGAAGCGCTGAAGCCCGAAATCGATCGGCTGGTCGTGCGCCAGCGGCATGTCGGTCGTGACCACGCCGGATTTGAGCCGCGGCCCGAGAAAAGGGTTCAGGATCACCTCTCCGATCCGGCTGACTTCGCCCAGCCCGGACAACAGCAGCAAGGGCGGCTGAAGCACTTCCCCGTCCAGCACCGTATGCGCCTTGGCGGCGTATCCCATCCGCCGGATCAGCACCGCGATGACGCCGCCAAGCAGCGAGAAACGCAGGTAGGCGCGCATGCTCTGCGCAACAGAGATCCAGTCATCGCCGGAGGCGCCCTCCATGGTCTCGAAACCCTGATCGATGATCATGGAGATGGCCTGGTCATGGGGCGGGTCGATCTCGGTCCCGGTCGCGTCATGCGAATACCACGCCCATGCCGGACAGCGCGAGATCCCGACCGCGTCGACCCCCAGAAAGTAGCTCGCGGCCTTGATCATCTCTGCATGGGTCTGCGGATCGGGCGAGACCCGGTCGGATGCCGGCGCGCCGTCCTGCAAAAGCACAAAGGCTCCAAGCGCGCGCCGCTGCGCGGCGGAAGGCGCGGCCTTGCGGACGTAAAACCCGCCCGTGGCCTTCTTTTGCAGGGCCGGGCCCATGTCGCCAAACTGCGCACGCGCAAACATGTCGGTGCGCTTGGGCACGCGCGGGACGTTTGCCTCGTCGATATAGGTGGTGGGTTTGTCCACGCGCCGCAGGGACTCGAACGGATGCGGACCCGCGGCGAAATCCCTCTCGCGGAAAGGATCCTGCGTGCGCGCGGACTTGACCGAATGCAGGCCCAGCTGCCACCGCCATCCCGCGATCTCGGCGCGCGGCTGATCCGCCATGGGGGCCAGCGGCGCATCATGTGCAAGGTCAAGCGTGGTCGAGACCGCCGCAACGCCGAACCGCCGTCCCAGCCATGGTACGACCGGACCCTCTGCGGAGACGCAGCCAAGCCCCGACGCCACGGTCACCTGATCGAGATCCAGGTCCGAGGCCGTCCCGGTATGCGCTTTGGCCTCCCACCCCAGCAGCCGGATGTAATTCGCGATCACCACCGCGGTTTCCGTCGCACGCAAACAGGCGCGCGCGGCCTGCGCGCCCTGCAAGATCGCACCGCCTGGCTCGTCGGGGCGCGGATCACGCGGATATTCATAAAGGAAGACGAGCACCGAGCCGTGCTCCGCAATCGACCCGACAGGTGCGGTCATGGACTCCTTGAGATCCGCCATGATCAGGTCGATCCCGGCCGCCAGGGTCTTGGTCTGCCGCGTCTGCAACGCCTTCGACAACGCGGTGACGCCGGGATTGATCACGGGTTCCGCAAGGCGCGCGGCATCCGGCACCGGGCCACAGCCCACCATGGAGGCATCGCTGAAATAGCCAAAGGCCTTGAGGTGATCGCTGCGCGCTTGCCGCTCTTCTGGAATGGCGGCGCGCGCCTTGTTCACAAAGCCGTCGCGGATCGCATCCATCATCGCCTGATGCTCGGCCATGGCGCCGACAAGGCCGTCCATGTCCGCGCGGATCTGCACCGGCTGCCACGGCGGCAGCCCGCCGAGGTCCAGCGCCGTGCGTCGCACCAACCGCTCCAGCGGGTAGGGACCAAGATGCACAGGTCTCCCCCGGTCGGAAAACAATCTCCAGGCCATGCGCTCCTCCCGGTTCCGAGCCTAGCCACTTCGCAACCACGCACAAGTCAGAACGCGACGCGCTGTTTCTTCTGTCTGAAAATACTCAAATCCGACATCCGCCGCGCGCGCAGCGGTCCGTGTGGCTTGAGCCTGCCTGCCCACCGGGCTAAATGCGCGCCAAAGGAGCCTGCCATGCCCGTTTTTCTCGATACGCAAGACGCCGGATTCGAAGCCGCTTTCACCACCCTTCTCGGGGCCAAGCGCGAGGACAGCGTGGATGTGGATGACACGGTGGCCGCGATCATCGCCGATGTGCGCGCCCGCGGCGATGCTGCCCTGATCGACTACACGCAGCGCTTTGACCGTCTGACGCTCACGGCGGAGACGGTGCGTCTGAGCGAAAGCGACATGGATCGGTATTGTGCCGCCGTGCCCGAGGCCGAAGCGCGCGCGCTCGAACAGGCCGCGGACCGGATCCGCGCCTACCACGCGCGGCAGTTGCCCGAGGATCAGAGCTGGACCGACCCGCAGGGCGCAACGCTTGGTTGGCGCTGGACGCCGGTTTCCGCCGCCGGGCTTTACGTGCCCGGTGGTCTGGCAAGCTACCCGTCCTCGGTGCTGATGAATGCGATCCCGGCCAAGGTCGCCGGGGTAGACCGGCTTGCGATTACCGTCCCGACGCCGGATGGGGTTGTGAACCCGCTGGTGATCCTCGCGGCGCGGATTGCCGGCGTGGACGAGATCTACCGCATCGGCGGCGCACAGGCCGTGGCGGCGCTCGCCTACGGCACCGAAACCATCGCGCCGGTCGACAAGATCACCGGCCCGGGCAACGCGTTTGTGGCGGCGGCCAAGCGGCGGGTCTTTGGCAAGGTCGGGATCGACATGATAGCCGGCCCGTCGGAAATTCTCGTGATTGCCGATGCCGATAACGATCCCGACTGGATCGCCCTCGATCTGATGAGCCAGGCCGAGCATGACGAAAGCGCGCAATCCATCCTGATCACCACCGATGCCGCCTTTGGCAAGTCCGTGGCACAAGCGGTCGAAAAACGCCTTGAGACGCTTGAGCGCCGGGCCATCGCCGGCGCAAGCTGGCGGGATTACGGTGCCGTGATCACCGTGCAGGATCTGGACGAAGCAGCACGCCTCTCCGACCGACTCGCGCCGGAGCATCTCGAAATCTGCGTCGAGGATCCGGATGCCCTGAGCGCCAAGATCACCCATGCCGGTGCCATCTTTCTCGGAAAATGGACGCCGGAAGCCATCGGGGATTACGTGGGCGGACCCAACCACGTGTTGCCGACGGCGCGGTCCGCACGGTTTTCATCCGGGCTGTCGGTGCTCGATTTCCTCAAGCGGACCACATTGGCGCGGATGACCCCCGACAGCCTGTCCGCGATCGGCCCGGCAGCGGAGACGCTGGCCCGGTCCGAAAGCCTCGAAGCGCATGGTCTGTCCGTCACGGCGCGCCTGCGCCGGCTCAACCGCTGATCGCCAAGCCGCTCCGCTTTTCGGGCGTTGCGCGCGCAAGGCGGCCCTGTTGCCCGGCTGCCCCGAGACGCCGCATTTCGCCATCTGGGCGATGGACGGACCCCATGCGTGCTTGCTAGAGGTGGGATCCAAGGGAGGGATATTGGAGATGACTGCCATGACCCGGATTGCGCATATCGAACTGGACGATGCGAATCTTCCGCCACCCACACCAGAGATCGAGCAGGAGCGCCGCGTCGCCATGTTCGATCTGATGGAGGAAAACTCCTTTGTGCTGCCTGCGCGCGACGATCGCCCGGTTCCGTCAGGGCCGTATCGCGTTGGCCTGTCGATCCGCGAAAAGCGCCTCGTTTTCGATGTGAGCACGGAGAACCACGAAAAAGCGGCGGAATTTCATTTGTCGCTCTCGCCCTTTCGGCAGGTGGTGAAGGACTATTTCCAGATCTGCAAAAGCTATTTCGATGCGGTCAAGACGCTGCCGCCATCCAAGATCGAGACCATCGACATGGCGCGCCGCGGCATCCACAATGAAGGCGCACGCATCCTGCAGGACCGGCTTGAAGGCAAGGTGACCATTGACGATGCCACCGCGCGCCGCTTGTTCACCCTGATCTGCGTTCTGCATTTCGGAGGCTGATCTTGGCGCCACTCCCCCAGTCGGTGCTGTTTTGCTGCGACCATAATGCCGTGCGGTCTCCGATGGCCGAAGGCATCATGAAAAAGCTCTATGGGCTTGACGCCTACGTGCAATCCGTTGGCGTCGTGAATGACCTCGAAATCGACGGCTTCGCCATTGCCGTCTGTTCAGAGGTGGGTGTGCATCTCGAACGTCATCGCTCGCGCAGTTTCGAGGAGCTTGAACAGACCGGAGAGGCGCTTTCGGGCTTCGATCTCGTGGTGGCGTTGTCTCCCGCGTCGCAGCGCATGGCGCTGGACCTCACGCGCTTTTATCACATCGCGGTGGAGTATTGGCCGATCATGGACCCGACGGGCCTTGGCGAGACCCGTGAACAGAAACTCAACGCCTATCGCCAGACGCGCGATCAGCTCATCGCGCAATTGCGCGGCAAATGGGGCGCGCATTGAGCCAAGACCGGGACAGCGGTATCCGGCTGGAGCCCCTGACCGGGCAGGAGCTTGAAGACAGGCTCGGTGATCTGGCCGCGCTGCGGATCGCGGTGTTCCGCGACTGGCCTTACCTCTACGATGGCGACGCGGCTTACGAGCGCGCTTACCTCTCCACCTATCGCAACAGCCCGCGTGCCCGTGTCGTGGCCGCCTTCGACGGGGATCGCATGGTGGGGGCCGCAACCGGCACGCCGCTCGAAGATCACGCAGAGGATTTCGCGGCGCCTTTGGACGGGACGGGTATCGACGTCTCAAAGACCTTCTATTGCGCCGAATCGGTATTGTTGCCTGATTATCGCGGCTGCGGCCTGGGGCATGCCTTTTTCGATGTGCGGGAAAACCACGCCCGAAACCATGGTTTCGAGCAGGCGATCTTTGCGGCGGTGATCCGCCCCGAAAACCACCCGATGCGGCCTGAGAACCCGCGCAGTCTCGAGCCATTCTGGCGCAAGCGCGGCTATGCGCCTCTGCCTGGCGCGGTGGCACGGTTTTCCTGGAAAGACACCGATCAGAGCTCGGAAACCGACCATCGCTTGCAAATCTGGATGGGGCGCTTGAACCCTTCCGCGTGACCTCTTTCTATGCCCGTCGCGTCGATGGGCGCAGAGAGTGAACGCGCCGCTTTTTCTGGCTTCCCGAAGCCCACCCCATGAGGCCACCATGATCCTTGCCGCCGCCGCTTATCCGCCGAGCTTTCTGCCTGACTGGGACAGCTACGCGCAGAAGATCACCGATTGGGTTGCGCAAGCAGCCACCAAAGGCGCAGATCTGTGCGTTTTCCCCGAATATGGCGCGCTTGAAGTTGCCACGCTCGACGGCGAGGCAACGGCGCGCGATCTCGAAGGCTCGATTCATGCGGTGTCGGAGCGCATCGACCAGATCGACGCGCTGCATGCCGACCTCGCCTCGCGATACAGGCTGCATATCCTTGCGGCGTCGGCTCCGGTGTTTGACCCGGAGGTTGGTGCGAGGCCGGTCAACCGCGCCCGGCTCTTTACGCCAACCGGGGCCATGGGGGTGCAGGACAAACAGATCATGACCCAGTTCGAGCGCGATGACTGGCACATCGTGCCCGGCGGTCCCTTGCGGCTTTTTGATACCGCGCTGGGCAAGATCGGTGTGCTGATCTGCTACGATTGCGAGTTTCCGCTTCTGGGTCGTGCCTTGGCCGAGGCGGATTTGATTCTCGTTCCGTCCGTGACCGAGGCTTTGCATGGCCACAGCCGGGTGCGGATCGGCGCGCGCGCCCGCGCGCTCGAAAACCAATGTGTGACGGTGATGGCTTCCCTAGTAGGCCCTGCGGCATGGTCCGAAGCGATCGACATTTCCACCGGGCGCGGCGGCATGTTCGGGCCGCCGGATATCGGGTTTCCGGATAATGGCGTCCTGGCCCAGGGCGCGATTGATCACCCCGGCTGGACCCTTGTGGAGATCGACCGCAGCACCATCGCGCAGGTCCGCGCCGCCGGTGTTGTGCGCAATCGGGCGCATTGGTCGGAGCAAAAAGGCCGCGACACTCCCGCTCCAATGGTCGCTCTGCGTTGAATTGCGGCCTTGATCTGAGGCCAAAACCGCCCCATATAAGCGCGCGCCCCGATAAAACAGGGCAACGCAAACCAGGAGAGACCATGGCCAAGGAAGACACGCTCGAATTCCCCGGTGTCGTCAAGGAACTCCTGCCGAATGCGACATTCAGGGTCGAGCTTGAGAACGGCCATGAGATCATCGCACATACGGCAGGCAAGATGCGCAAGAACCGCATTCGCGTTCTTGCGGGTGACAAGGTGCAGGTGGAAATGACCCCCTATGATCTGACCAAGGGTCGGATCAACTATCGCTTCAAGTAAGCACAATCGCCGTGCCGGACCGCAATGCCCGGCGCGCTGACGCGGTGCGGCGCCCGGTCTGTATCCGGGCGCGGCCCGAAACTGGCGAACGACGCTGCAAGGCGGACCCGGCGCGCTGCGGTCCTGCGGCGGCCTGACACATCCTGCAAGGCAAGACAGGTCTATCCATGCCAGACAGCCCCTCTCGAAAACCACATCTGATCCTCGGCTCTGCAAGCCCGCGACGGCTTGAACTACTCGGTCAGATCGGTGTGGTGCCCGATGCGGTGCGCCCGGCGGATATCGACGAGTCCCCTCAAAAGGACGAAGGTCCGCGCGCCTATTGCATTCGGATCGCGCGCGAAAAGGCACACGCCGTCGCGGCGTCGGAGTACGAGATCGTCTTGTGTGGCGACACCACTGTCGCGCTTGGGCGCCGCATCCTCGGCAAACCTGAAGATCGTGAAGAGGCCGGAGCCTTTCTCGATGCGCTCTCGGGGCGCCGCCACCGGGTGATCACGGCCGTGGCCCTGCGCAAGGGTGATCGCCTGTGGGAGCGCCACGTGGTCACACAGGTGGCCATGAAACGGCTTGGTGCGGCGGAGCGCGACGCGTATCTCGAGACGGGCGACTGGCGCGGCAAGGCCGGCGGATACGGGATACAAGGCCCGGCAGGCGCGTTCATTCCATGGATCAACGGGTCTTTC
Source organism: Cognatishimia sp. F0-27 (assembly GCF_020667845.1). GTDB lineage: Bacteria > Pseudomonadota > Alphaproteobacteria > Rhodobacterales > Rhodobacteraceae > JAFMPQ01. The sequence goes on along the minus strand of NZ_JAFMPQ010000058.1, from coordinate 10,968 downwards.
CCGGCGGTTGTCGGGCTTCCGCTGGCGGAAACGGCCAACCTGCTTCAAGCTGCGGGCTATCCCCTTTACGGAGGCACGGCATGAAGGGCAGACTGATCGCCTTGGAGCAGTATCGCGGACGCGAGGCCGCGGCCCTGATGGTTGACGGGCGCCTCGATGATATCCGGATCGATGCGCCGTTGCCGCGCCCGGGCTCTATCTACCGCGCCATTGCCGACCGGCCCGTCAAGGGGCAGGGGGGCATGTTTCTGACCACGCCGGATGGCACGGCCTTTCTGCGGCAGGTCAAGGGATTGTCACCGGGCCAGCCGATCCTCGTGCAGGTCACCGGCTATGCCGAACCGGGCAAGGCGATCCCGGTCACCAACAGGCTGCTGTTCAAGTCGCGCTATGCCATCGTGACCCCCGGCGCACCGGGGGTGAATATCTCGCGCAGCATTCGGGATGACGATCGTCGCGATGCGGTTCAGGTTGCCGCACGCGAAGCGCTGGCGCAGACGCCGCTTCCCGAGGGGGCCGGGCTGATCATCCGGTCCTCTGCAGGGATGGCCGAGGCAGAGGAGATCGCGTCCGATGTGGCAGACATGGCCGGCCTTGCGGCGCAGGTTCTTGCGGACGCGGACGGGCCGGCCGAGTTGCTGCTTGAAGGTGACGGCCCGCATGACCTTGCGTGGCGCGAATGGACGGAGCCGGCCCAGATCGACACGGCCGAAGGCTGTTTTGCAGATCACGGCATCGACGCGCTTATCGCAGGGCTCGAAAGCCCGGTCATCGCGCTCGGGGGCGGGCATTCGATGATCATTGAGCCCACATCGGCGCTTGTGGCCATCGACGTGAACACCGGCGGCGACACCTCTCCGGCGGCGGGGCTCAAGGCCAACCTGGCCGCGGCACGGGATCTGCCTCGCCAGCTGCGCCTGCGCGGGCTGGGCGGGTTGGTGATTGTCGATCCGGCGCCGATTCCCAAAAAGGACCGCAGGCAGCTCGAAAGCGCGCTGCGCGCCGCGTTCAAGCGGGACTCGACCGAAACCATTCTTGCGGGCTGGACCCAGCTTGGATTGTTGGAAATCCAGCGCAAGCGCGACAGGTTACCCCTAACCCGCATCTTCTCTCAGGCTATGGAATAAAGGCGAGTGGCATGGGCTGTCCGATTTGTGAACGCGACTCCGATCAGAAATACCGTCCGTTTTGCTCTCGGCGCTGTGCCGATATAGATCTGGCAAAATGGATGACCGGCAGCTACGCCATCCCATCCGATGATCCGCAAGACGCCGAAGAGGCGCTCGAAGCCTCCATCCATGCGTTGGAACAGGCGTCCAAGGAAGGAAAACCCCATTGACGTTCCCCGATACCCTGCTGACAGAAATCCGGTCCCGCTTTTCCCATGTGGAGACCTGCCCGTTTACCGGACCGCGCATCTTCTTCGAAAACGCCGGAGGCGCTTTGACGCTGAACAGCGTCGTGGAGACGTCCGCCAAATTCGCGGCGATCCCGGACAACCAAGGTCGGGACAATCCGGCGGCCCATGCGCTGGTGGCGCTGATCGCGAAGGCCAAGGACGACGCCAAGCGCTTTTTCAACGCGCCGGGCGGCAGTATCTTTGTGGGTGAATCCGGCACGGAATTGCTCTTCCGGTTGCTTCAGGACGCCTGCCTTGGGGCCGGTCCCGATGGGGTGGTGCTCGGCTCTACGGTGGAGCATCCCGCGTCGCGCAGTGCCGCGCGCCGCTGGTCCGAGGTGGCGGGTCTGCGCCATGTGCTGATCGCGCATGACGATGCTTCGGGCCGCGTGACACCGGAGGCCTATGCCGCGCATGTCACCCCCGACACCAAGGTCGCCACGATCCTGCACACATCGCCCGTCACCGGCATGAGCATGGACCTGCCCGGGATCAGCCGTGCAATCCGGGCTGTGGCGCCCGAGGCGTTCATTATCGTCGACGGGATCCAGCATGCCTGCCATGGCGGGATCGACCTGACCGAAGCGGATGTCGATGGCTATGTGATTTCGCCCTACAAGGTGTTCTCGCGCCACGGCTACGGCATCGCCTGGACGTCCGACCGCCTGACCGCGCTGGCCCATGACAGCCTCGATGGCGGCCCGGACGGCAATTGGGAACTTGGCACGCGGGACACTGGCGCCTACGCGACCTTTTCTGACGTGGTTGCGTATTTCGAATGGCTCGGTGCGCAAGTCAGCCCGTCCGAAGACCCGCGCGCGCGGATTGAAGCGGCCGGCCGCGCGATTCACGCACATGAAAAGGCGCTGACCGACGCGATGCTCTACGGTGATGGCAACCTGCCCGGCCTGACGGAGATGCCCGGGGTCGGCATCGTAGGCGGGGCTGACAACCCCGCGCGCGAAGGGCTGGTCAGCTTCTGGATTGACGGTATGGCCTCACCGGAGATTGTGTCTGCCCTCAACGCCCAGAACATCCGCACCCATACCCGCAAAGCCGACCATTATTCTGGCAATATCCTCAAACCCTTGGGCAAGGACGACTGTGTGCGGGTGTCGCTGGCGCATTACAACTCCGCCGCCGAGGTGCGCAGCTTTCTGGCGGTGATGAAGGACCTGACCGGGGCAGAATGATCGCGACCGAGGGCGGATGGCGGGATGGGATCGAAGGCCCAGATGTCACGCAGCGTCGGGTCGGGGCGCGCGATCATGGTGCGGCGCTTTTGCGCAGGTTGGGCCAATGGCGCGATGCGTGCTGTCATTTGGGCCAACAACATGTCAAACATTACCAGCCCTGCATATCTGTCGCGTTTGCGCACATGCAGCAAACGAGCAAGAAAAAGACAATAGACGGATTGATGCAGGCCCATGTTCGACATTCCCCAGCGCGCCGCGCCGCCCACTGACGTGCAAAAAGCAACCGACTGGGTTCGTATTCTCGCCAAGTATCGCGAACCGAGTGTGGGGCGGAGCTGGTTCGAACTTGCGGTAACCATCGGACCCTTTGTCGGGCTTTGGGCGTTGGCGTGGTGGTCCATGTCGGTCAGTTATTGGCTGACGGTGGTGATTGCGCTGGTGAACGCGGGTTTTCTCCTGCGTCTCTTCATCATCCAGCATGATTGTGGCCATGGCGCCTTCTTCAACAATCGCACCCTGAGCGACTGGCTCGGGCGGGTGTTGGGGGTGCTGACGCTCACGCCCTACGATGTCTGGCGCCGATCCCACGCGATCCATCACAGCGCGGCGGGGCATCTGGATCGCCGTGGCATCGGGGATGTGCATACGCTGACGGTGGATGAATACCGCGCGCTGCCATGGCGCAGTCGGATGCTGTATCGGCTGTATCGCAATCCGGTGGTGCTTTTTGGCCTCGGGCCGAGCTACGTGTTCCTTGCCGAAAACCGCATTCCGGTCTGTTTTCTCAGCCAGGCAAAGCACTGGTTCAGCGCCATGTGCACCAATGCGGCGCTGATCGCGGCGCTGGGCGTGATCTTCTATTTTGGCGGCCTGATGCCAATTTTGCTGATCTTCCTGCCCTCGACCATCCTGGCGGCCACCGCCGGGGTCTGGCTCTTCTACGTGCAGCACCAGTTCGAGCACACCCATTGGGAGGGCGAGGAAGAGTGGCAACTGCAAGAAGCCGCGCTGCATGGCAGTTCGCACTATGTGATGCCGGCGGTGCTGCAATGGCTGAGTGGCAATATCGGGATCCATCACGTGCACCATCTCTACAGCCGGATTCCGTTTTATCGCCTGCCAGAAGTGCTGCGCGATCATCCGGTGCTGAGCGAGCATAACCGCCTGACGATCCCGGAGAGCCTCGCAACGGCGCGGCTGCATCTGTGGGATGAAAAGAACAAGCGTTTGCTGTCCTTCGCGCAGGCGCGGTCCCTGGCCTGAACATCCGGCGGCGACCGCCCGCGGAGCGGTCCGAGCATCACGCTGATCCTAGGGAAGGCAAAAAGACCGCAGCCGAGGCTGCGGTCTTTTGTCGTGATCTGTGCTGCGAACCGTCGCGCCGCGCGTGGGCGCCCGGTGGCCGTCAGCCTTCGAGCCGGGTGAGATCGGCGACCTTGAGACACACGCTGCGGATCTGGCTCAAAAGGTTCAACCGGTTCCGGCGCAACACCTGGCTTTCGGCGTTGACCTGCACCGCTTCAAAGAACGCGTCGACCGGAGCGCGCAAGGATGCCATCGCGGCCATTGCGGCACCGAAGTCTTCCGCCTGCATGGCCGGGTCGATGGCGGCTTGCGCGCGCTCCAGCGCATCGAAGAGGGCCTTCTCCTCGTCGGCTTCTGCGAATTTCGGGTCCGCGCCAAAGGAATATTCGACGCCGTCCTTTTCCTCGGCCTGCGTCAGGATGTTGTTGGCCCGCTTGAACCCCTGCACGAGGTTTTCGCCATCGTCGGTCTTGAGAAACGCGGCAAGGGCTTCCGCGCGCGCCACCAGCAGCCGGATATCGTCGCTACCGTCCATGGCAAGCGTGGCATCGATCACGTCGTGGCGAATGCCCTCGTCGCGCAGATGCACCTTGAGCCTGTCATGGAAGAAGGCGAGCAGGTCGGTCGACAGGTCTGGCACCTTGTCGCCAACCGTGCGCAGCAGCGACCCTTCATCGCCAACCTTTTCGTTGTCCGTGCCCCTGATGCGGTCGAGCACAGAGCGCAGCGCCGCGCCGAAGACGCCGTGATCCGCAATCGCATCGACCAACGCGTCCAGCGCCTGAAGATCCGCCGCGTCGGCACCGCCGTTGAGCCCCTTCTTTTGCCGCACAAGCTGTGCGTCGATGAACCGGTCGAGGCTGAGGCGCAACCCGTTGGTCAGGATGAGACGGATCACCCCAAGCGCGGCGCGGCGCAGGGCGAAGGGGTCCTTCGAACCGGTCGGCTTTTCGTCGATTGCCCAGAAGCCCGTCAACGTGTCGAGCTTGTCGGCAAGCGCAACGGCCACGGAAACCGGCGCTGATGGCACATCATCGGACGGCCCGAGCGGCGCGTAGTGCTCCTCGCAGGCGGCGGCGACCTCGGCAGGCAGCCCCGCCGCCTCCGCGTAGTAGCGTCCCATCAGCCCCTGCAATTCGGGGAACTCGTAGACCATTTCAGATGACAGATCGGCCTTGGCCACGCGGGCGGCCTGTTCTGCGAGACCGGCATCGGCGCCGACCGCGCCTGCGATGTCGCGGGCCAGAGCCGCGATGCGGTCAATGCGGTCCTTCTGCGATCCAAGCTGGTTGTGAAAGGTGACGTTCGACAGTTTATCTGTCCACGCTGTCAACCCGTCGTCCTGCGCAACCCGCAAGTCGTTCTCCCAGAAGAATTTGGCGTCCGACAGGCGCGCCGCCAGAACCTTCTGGTTCCCCGCAAGGATGGTCGCCCCGTGATCGGCAGTTTCGATATTGGAGACGGTCACGAATTTTTCGATCCGCGCGGTCTTGGGGTTTCTCACCGAAAAGAACTTCTGATGCTCTTTCATGGAGGTCTGCAACACTTCCGGCGGCAGACCGAGGAACGCGTCATCTATGGACCCCATGAGAACCACCGGCCATTCCACAAGCCCGGCCACTTCGCGCAGCAATCCCCGGTCTTCGACAACCTCAAGCCCCTGCGCGAAAGCCTGCGACGTGGCTTCCTGCCAGATCGCGTCCGCCCGCTCTTCGGCAGACAGAACCACATGGGCGCGTTTGAGCCGGGCCTCGTAATCGTCGAACCCGGTGACGTCAAAGGCATCCGGCGCCATGAAACGATGCCCGCGCGTGGTTTTCCCAGCCGCGATCCCATCCACCTCCAGCGGGACGACACGCGCGCCTTCCTCATCAGAGAGGATGCACAGGATGCTGTGCAGCGGCCTCACCCATCGTAGCGTTCCGACGCCCCAGCGCATGGATTTCGGCCAGGGAAAGGAGCGGATCACCTTTTCCAGAAGCTCTGCCGTGATGGCATCGGCGCTGCGCCCCGGGGTTTCGACGGTTGCATAGTAGAACCGTCCCTTCTTATCATCGCGCTCTTCGAGCGCGTCGACGGGCACGCCCGCACCACGGGCGAAACCCGCCACCGCCTTGTCAGGCGCGCCAACCTTTGGACCGCGCCGCTCTTCGCGCAGGGCAGGGCTTTCGGCGGTCAGCCCTTGAACGGTCAGCGCCAGCCGGCGCGGCGTGCAAAAGGCCGCTGCGCCCGCATAGGTCAGGCCCGCGTCCACCAGCCCGTCCGTCATCAGCCGCTTGAGGTCCTCAGCGGCCTTCTGCTGCATCCGGGCGGGAATTTCTTCGGAGAATAGCTCGATAAGAAGATCAGGCATTTGTCTGTCCGCGTGTCAGGTCGCTGTCCTGTTACAAGCACGCGAAAGCAGGGTCCAGCGGTTAAGCCGAACCCTGCCAAAGGCGATGCACCCTCATTGAGAATGTCTTTCGCACATCGGCGGCATCCTGGCGCGCCGCGGGGGCGGCTGCGTGTCAGTGTCCGACGGCGTCTGCGCTCTTGCGCGCGGCGTGCCGCGCCTCGCGCTTCATTCTGGACGCGAGCGTCTCGATCTCGTCACCGGCGCGCCGCGGAACGATTCGGTAGATTGCTTCGATGAAGTTCTCCGCGGCAAATGCAAGAAGTCCGAGGGCCAGAGCGCCAAGAAGGATACGCCCGTAAGGCTGGCTGCGCACTTCGCCGAAAACCGCGCCGAGGCCACCGGCTTCGCTGGCATCCGACGCCATCGCCGCAAAGAGTATGAACACACCGATGGTTGCAACCACGCCGCCTTGCGCCACGAACCCGGCTTTCATCAGCGGATCGAGCCGTTGTGTCACGCGTGTTGTGCGAATGTCCTCTCGGTATAGCCCTTTGGCGCCCTTGCGCGCGTAGTAGACGCCCGCGCCGATGGTCGCGATCGCGACGGCTGCGACCAGCCAGACCCCGTAAGGCAATTCGAGGACGCGCGCCGTCATGCTTTCCGCTCCGCTCTGCCCGCCGGAACCGCCCTGCAAGGCGATTCGGGCGACGGAGACACCAAGCGCCGCGTGAATTGCGCCCGTCACCAGCAGGCCCGCACGGGCAACGCTGCCCTTCAGATCATGCCCATGCGCATCAAGATCCATCAGGCTGTCGATCCAACGCCACAGCGCGTAGGCCAGCAGGCCAATCGCGATGACCCAAAGGAGTGCAACCCCCCAGGTTTCATTTCGGATCGCCCCAAGCGCGCCCCGCGTGCCTTCCGCGGCGCCACCATTGAGCGCGGCGAGCAGGGCCAACGCCCCGACGACCGTGTAGACCAGGCCGCGCGCCGCGTGTCCTGCGCGCATGACCGGCATGACCCATGCGGGTGCCTTGTTTGCCATGACTGAGTCCTCCATTTGTGAGGAAGAACAGTCTGCACGGTCGGTGGGTTCCCTTCCGTCGGCGCAGCGGCCGGCAAATTGCCAGCCCTTCCGGCACTGACCCGCGCCAGAAGGGCCTGCTGTCAAAGAGTTACACGGCGCGTGCGCAGTGATCTGTCGCGCGGCGGCGCGCAGACACTGACGCGATCAGCGTTCGGGACAATCCGTCCCGAGCGGCGAGCCATCATAGGCCTTGTCGCCGCATGCATTCACTTCGTGCCAGACAAAGCCGCGCCCATCTTGCGTGATCGCAACGACCCGGTCGATGCCGAACTCGAAATTGCGCGTCCCGGTGAACACCTCCGCACGGCCCGCGTCGATCTCCGCCCCAATGGCGGCAGCGTCGAAGCAGTCGAACCATTTCGGCGCATTGCGCGGAACCGCGCCTTCATAGCGCTCATAGCTCTGCACCAGCGTGTCGAGCGGCATGGAGGTCGTGAAGCAGGCGCGATAGCGGATCGGGCTGCTCTCCGCGTCGATGGCCTGAAACTCGTCGGCCAGAAGCGGTTCGGTGACGCCGGTTTCAAGATGCGTCAACTGCACATCTCCGTGGCCGGTGGCGGGGATTTCTTCGTAGAAATGATAGACCTGCAGGTAGTAGAGCGCGACACCGGCGACGACCGAGCACAGCAGGATGGAGATGCCCGCGATCTTGCCGTTCACGCCGCGTCCTCCACCTGCGTTGCAGAGACACCGCCCGCCGGGGTCTGAACGAAAGCATCGGCACAGGCTTTGGCCAACGCGCGCACACGGCCGATATAGGCTTGCCGTTCGGTGACCGAGATCACTCCGCGCGCGTCGAGCAGGTTGAAGATATGGCTGGCCTTGATGCACTGATCATAGGCGGGATGGGCCATGATGATGCGCTTTCCTGTTTTCGGATCGTCGGCATCCTTGGCAAGGATGCGTCCGCATTCGGCCTCCGCCTCTTCGAAATGGCGCAGCAACGTGTCGGTATCGGCCACGTCGAAGTTCCAGCGGCTGTATTCGGCTTCGGTTTGGCGGAACACATCGCCATAGCTCAGCGGGATGGGCGCGTCGGGGTCGTTGAACGGCATGTCCATGACGTGATCGACGCCGAGGATATACATCGCCAGCCGTTCCAGCCCGTAGGTGAGCTCGCCCGAAACGGGGCGGCAATCATGCCCGCCGACTTGCTGGAAATAGGTGAACTGGCTGACTTCCATTCCGTCGCACCAAACCTCCCAGCCCAGTCCCCAGGCGCCAAGAGTGGGGCTTTCCCAGTCATCCTCGACAAAGCGCACATCGTGAAGCGCCATGTCCATCCCGATCGCCTCGAGCGAGCCGAGATAAAGCGCCTGAAGGTCCGGCGGCGAGGGTTTGATGATGACCTGATACTGGTAATAATGCTGCAACCGGTTCGGGTTTTCGCCGTAGCGCCCGTCGGTTGGACGGCGCGATGGCTGCACATAGGCGGCGGCCCATGGCGTCGACCCGAGCGAGCGCAGCGTGGTCCCGGGATGAAAGGTTCCGGCCCCCACTTCCATATCGTAGGGTTGCAGGACGGCGCACCCTTTTGCGGCCCAGTAGGTCTGAAGCCGCAGGATGATCTCCTGAAAACTGCGCGGTGGGCTGAGCGGCGTGGTCGGGGCCATGACGGTTCCTCGGACAGCGTGAAAGCAGGTTGAGCCCTGTTACGGCGCGCGCGCCACAGCGTCAATCAAACCGCTTGCAATCGCGCTGATTTTATCTCGCAACCCCTTGTGCATCTGATAGAACCGCATCTTAGTTAAACTTTTTGAATATCGCGCCACGGCGCGTCACGAGGGTCATTTTGCGTATGAAATCCGTCTTGCTGGCAACCGTCGCAGCGCTGTCGATCTCCGCTTCCGGAGCCTTTGCTCAGGAAGATCGGGTGTATATCCAGATCGAGGCACGCAGTTCTCTGGCCGGCGCCGAGGCCCGCGTGCGTGCGTGGTCCGGGCAATTTGAGGATGTCGCCGGTTTTGCGCTGGGCGGCGGCTGGTATGGCGTGGCGCTTGGGCCATATACCCGCGCGCAGGCGCAGGCGCTGCTGCCTGATCTGCGTCGGCGCGGAGCGATCCCGTCCGACAGCTTCATCGAGGACCAGTCGGAATATGGACAGCAGTTCTGGCCGGTGGGTGGCGCGCGCGACTTGGCAACAGTGCCCGAAACCCCGGTCGAAGATGCCCCCGCGGTGGTGGTCGAGGCGCCCGCGCCCGACCCCGTAGCCCCGGACATCCCCGATGAGACCCCTCGCGAGGCACGCGCGTCCGAAGCCTTGCTTGATCGGACTGCGCGCGAAGAGCTTCAGATCGCGCTGCAATGGGCAGGGTTCTATAGTGCGGCCATCGATGGTGCGTTTGGCCGCGGCACGCGCGGCGCCATGCGCAGCTGGCAGGACGCCAACGGGTTCGAGCCAACCGGAATCCTGACAACACGCCAGCGCGCGGTGCTGCTGCAAAACTACTACGCCATCCTCGAAGGCATGGACATGCGCCGCTACAGCGATGCGCGCGTCGGCCTTTCGCTTGAATTGCCACTGGGTGTGGTCGCGTTCGACCGCTTTGAGGCGCCGTTTGCGCTTTTTGCGCCGACAACCGATCTTGAAGCGCGGGTTTTGCTGATCTCGCAACCCGGCGACCGGCAAACCATGAACGGGCTCTACGAGATCATGCAGACGCTTGAAATCGTCCCGCTCGATGGCGCGAGAGAACGGCGCAGTGACGGGTTTGTCCTGACCGGCGCCAATGACCGGATCGTGTCCCATACGGAGGTGACGCTGCGCGATGGCGCGATCAAGGGCTTCACACTGATCTGGCCGGCGGGCGATGAGGAACGCCGGTCTCGTGTGCTTGGTTTGATGCAAGCAAGCGTCGAGCGGATCGACGGCGTTCTCGACCCCGCCGCAATCAGTGACGATGGGCAGCAGATCGACCTTGTTTCGGGTCTCAAGGTCCGCACGCCCAAGGTTGCCGCTTCTGGCTTTTTCATTGACCGTTCCGGGGCTGTGCTGACCACGCTTTCGACGGTGGACGCCTGCGCGCGCGTCACGCTGGACGGGGTGCACGACGCAGAGGTGGTGGCGCGTGATGCCGATCTGGGCGTGGCGTTGCTGCGTCCGGTCGAGCGGCTTGCCCCGCGCGGGGTTGCCGGCTTTTCCGACAGCAATCCGCGTCTGCAGTCGGAGGTCGCGGTTGCGGGCTACAGCTTTGGCGGCGTGCTTGGTGCGCCGACACTCACATTCGGCACGCTGGAGGACCTGCGCGGTCTTGGCGGCGAGCAGACCCTCAAGCGTCTCGCGCTGTCCTCGATGCCGGGCGATGCGGGCGGCCCTGTCTTCGATATGGGCGGCGGTGTGTCGGGAATGCTTTTGCCACGGGAAGAAGGCGGCAATCGGCGTTTGCCTGAAGGGGTGAGCTTTGCCGCAAAATCCGGCGAGTTGACGCGGTTCTTGCAAGCGGCCGGCGTCACGCCCGAACCAAACGGCAATGCATCTGGTGTGATGGCTCCGGAAGATCTGACCGCGCTTGCAGCGAACATGACCGTTCTAGTGAGCTGTTGGGAGTAATCGCCTGACCGAACCGAAGGTTCGGCAAACGCTCCGGGGGAGCGTTTGTGGCGATTACGGTCGGAGACCCGCCTGACCGAACCGAAGGTTCGGCAA
>NZ_JAFMPQ010000057.1 GCF_020667845.1 Cognatishimia sp. F0-27 | reverse complement strand
CCCCGCAAGCGCAGGGTTTTGTTTCAGCCACGCTCCCTGCCGTGAGCCATCGCGCGCGGTTCGTGCGCTTTGTGACACCAGGGGAAGATGGATTTCGGGCCTTTCGGTACGAATACCCTCTTGATTTCGGTGAAGCGCTGTCGTAGCCCGTCACTCGGCCTTAGGGGTATAGCTCAGCTGGTAGAGCGACGGTCTCCAAAACCGTAGGTCGCGGGTTCGAACCCTGCTGCCCCTGCCATCCTCATTTCAGCGGTCAACGACGCGGCGTCGCGTATCACTCGTAGAGCGTGCGAGAGATTTGTCAGTACTGCGGGATGGCTTGCAGCACCTGATTGGACGGTCTCGTCAACCGCATGGTTGGATGGCAGGCGGGGGGCTTAAAATGCAAGATCCTCAGCTGTGCAACCTGCTAGGGCGAGAAGATCGAAACGCATGTGAAGCTGGTCTGTGTCGGACTGTGAGGCTGACTTGTATGTGGCATCGACGCGAAGGCCCGGGACAGTCACAAGCGTCGAGTCGTGCTCGGTCACCGTCTCATCGGCGGCGTCATTGCGGATTGCGAATATAAAGCTGTCTCCCTCCTGCTCCGGGATCTCGGCAGTCAGGCCCCAAGGGGAGGCGGTCGCAGAGACCGAATCCATGCCAGAGAAAGACGCGGCCGCGTCCTGATCAGCATGGGCGCCGTCGGTTTCCGTTCTGCGGAGCGTGCTGGCGGGTTGTGAGCCTGCGGGCGCAAAGCGGATGCTGTCTGTTGTCAAGAGTGAGCGGTTGGCGACGGTGTCCCAAAGACCATGCAGAATGACTCCATCGCTGCCCCAATCGAGCATGACGGCGGTATTGTTCCAGACAGGCTGTATCCGGATTTGGTCGAGGGAAGAAACGCCTTGAGCGTTGAGATCGAGAATGTCCTCGCCGGGTGAAAAGCCGACTATCACGTCGCGCAACCCGTCGTCGGACCATAGGGAAATGAAATCCGATCCCGCGCCGCCGATAATGGTATCCTGGCCCTGCCCGTCGACGATGACATCGTGACCGCTTCCGGCCACGATCAGCTTATCGCCAATGCCGTCCTCCTCGACGGCGGCCCGCGAAATGAAGTCGTCTCCTTCAGTGCCGGAGACGGTGCGGGTATTCTCGGCGATCAGGCTGGATGCCTCGCGCTGAGACACGGCGAGCGGTTCGGCCGGTCCGAGCGGCGGCGCAGTGGGGGTGACCACCGGCGCGGTAGGAGTGACCACCGGCGTGTCCGGGACGGGCTCATCTGGAGGTGCGGTGGATGGCTCCGGTACCGGCGGCACCGGGACCTCAGGCGGCGGATCGGAGTCTACCGGATCTGGAGCGATCGGGTCCGGCTCCGTGCTAGGCGGATCGACCGGCGCCTCGGACGCGCTTGCGCCCTCGATGTCGACGCGCGTATCGATAAACGAGAGAATTGCTTCGAAATTTGCCGAGATTGCCGGATGGACGCTGTCTGGAATTCTGAAGCTTTCTGGCGGCGTCGTTCCGTATAGTGCGGTAAAGTGGATAAGGGCCGCCAGGAAGTAAAGGCTTGGCGTCCCGTGGGGTGCATTGTCCGAAAACAGGTCGGTGAGGGGAATGCCGGTCAAGCCAAGACCCGGATCGGTCAAAAGCTCCCCAAGGATCGGGCCGACTTCGACCATGACGATATCGGCATTGGGCCGTGCAGATTGAAGCGCATCAACATAATCGAGCCACCATCGATGGAAGTCTCCCTGCATGAAGCGCACATAGTCACCGAACTCTTCACGGCTCGGAGGCCAGCCCTGAACAAATGGCGCCATGTCCGGCCAGTTTTCATAGATGACAATCCGCGCACCAGGTTCGGCCGCCAGCGCCCGGTCGATGATTGTCAGCGTTGCAGAGATTGGGGTGGTCCCCGGTTCATTGTAGTAGGGCGCATCGGGCGGCTGGTATTGAATGAAGTTCCCGGCGGTGATGGTGATATGCGTGAAATTCGCGGATCCAAACGACGCGCCACCCTCCTCGTTCCACGGGTTGCGAATGCCGGCAAAGCCCCATTGTGCGGTGGGGCCGCCATTGTCATGGCCTGTCAGGAACCCGTATTGCCCAGTGAAGGCGTAGCTGTCGCCCGCCGCATTGGCAAAAGCGTTCATCCACCAGGGCACGGCGGTGGCAGGCGTGTCGGACGCATGGTTGATCAGGCTATGGCCAAAAACATATTCGCGAACTGGCATTCTGCGGCGTTCCTTGCAGGGGCTGTGTGAATGGGGCGAGCGAGCGCAGGCGGTTGTGCAGCGACCTCACGGATGCGACGCATTGGCGCCGGTGATCGCAAACTGCCCGGTTTGATGGCGCAGCACCGTCACCCGCGTGATCCGGACCGGCCGATCCGTATGGCGGACAAACGTCGTTCCCAAGTGAAATGGGGCTACGACAATGCGAAGCTCACCACGGTATTGTGTCGACATCGGTGACAATAACGGACGCGGATTAACGAGCCCCAAACATCGGGCGGTTTTCCGGATCACGGTTAGCAAATCCTGAACGATCGCAAACGCGCGGTGCGCTGCACTTGCGGGGCCAGGCTTGTCGGCAGGCCAAGATCTGCGTCAGGCGGGCAACGCTGTGCGCTCTGAGCAGGCTGTCTTGTGCTCGCCCCTTGTGCTGACGCTGTCCTGCGCGTAGATGAAGCGTCAGATTCATCCGAGAATAGAGATCCATGGCTCGCACCAACCCTCTCCAGTTCATCCAGCAAGTCCGCGCAGAAGTTGCAAAGGTTGTTTGGCCGACCCGTCGCGAAGTGACGCTGACCACCATCATGGTCTTTATCATGGCCGCCCTGACGGCGGTCTTCTTTGCGCTTGTCGATCTGTTGATCCGATCGGGTTTGCAGGGAATCCTGTCCATCTTCGGCTGACAGGCGAGCCGCAGTGCGTGACCGGGCTTGAAATCGCGCGCGCACGCGGCTAGGGACGCTACAGTTTCGGAGGCGTGCGCGATACAGAGTGGCACGCCATTTTTTATCCCCCCAGAGGATTGGCAACATCCACAGGGGCATGGCAAGGCCCGGGTGAAACCGGCACAAACGAGGTGAAGCCAGATGGCAAAGCGGTGGTATTCGGTCAGCGTCCTCTCGAATTTCGAGAAGAAGATTGCCGAACAGATCCGGACGTCGGTCGAAGAAAACGGTCTTGAGGACCAGATCGACGAGGTTCTGGTTCCGACCGAAGAGGTCATCGAGGTGCGTCGGGGCAAAAAGGTCACGACGGAGCGGCGTTTCATGCCCGGATACGTTCTGGTGCACATGGAGATGTCGGATCAGGGCTATCACCTGATCAACGGGATCAACCGCGTAACCGGCTTTCTCGGTCCTCAGGGGCGCCCAATGCCGATGCGTGATGCCGAGGTCGAGGCGATCCTTGGACGGGTGCAGGAAAACGAAGACGCGCCGCGCACCGTGATCCATTTCGACGTGGGCGAAAAGGTCAAGGTCACCGATGGTCCGTTCGAGGGGTTCGACGGAATGGTCGAAGGGGTCGATCAGGACAACCAGCGCCTGCGGGTGTCCGTATCCATCTTTGGCCGTGAAACGCCGGTCGAGTTGGAGTTTACCCAGGTCTCCAAGGAAATCTGACGCCGGTTCCCGGCGGTTTTCTCCGCCATGGCGCCGAGAAACGGCTAGGCTGCTTCAAGCGATCATTGAAGGAGTCGGGCTCATGGCAGAATACAAGGCGCAGTGTTTTTGCGGTTCGGTGCGTTTGAGCGTAGCCGGCGATCCGGTTCTTCAGTGCTATTGCCATTGCATGACATGTCGAGCCTTTTCGGGCGCAGCGTTCACATCGGTCGTGTTGTGGCCAACCGAACAGGTTCGCTTCGATGACGGCCAGGCTCTGGTTCATCGTTTCCGCAGGGAAGATCGTCCTTCTTTCCGTCTTTCTTGCACCGCATGTGGCGGCGCGCTCGGGTCTGAGTTGCCGCATCTTGCGATGACCGACATCTATGCTGGCCTTGTTCCCGGATTCTCGTTCGAACCGACATACCACATCAATTATGAACACGCGGTGTTCCCGATCCGCGAGGTCTCCCAAAGTTCAAGGATATGCCGGAGCGGGCAGGCGGGTCCGGTCTGACGCCGCCGGAATAGAAGGCTGCCCGTTCGTCGCAAGGGCGCGATGCGCGGGGCTCTGGCAACAGCCTTGCGCTTTCCCCCGACGGGGTGTAGAGCGCGCGGAGCCGCAGATGCGGTGCATATCGTGGGAGGCGAGGATGTCGCGATATCCGGACCTGACCACGCAACATGAAATCCGCGAAGACGCGTCTTCGGGGTGTTGAAAAGGAGATAGCCGATGGCCAAGAAGCTCGCCGGCAAGATGAAGCTGCAGATCCCTGCAGGCAAAGCCAATCCCAGCCCGCCCGTGGGTCCCGCATTGGGTCAGCGCGGGATCAACATCATGGAATTCTGCAAGGCGTTCAACGCACGCACGCAGGAGATGGAGCCCGGTGCGCCGTGCCCGACCGTGATCACCTATTATCAGGACAAGTCCTTCACCATGGACATCAAGACGCCGCCCGCGTCTTACTACCTGAAGAAAGCGGCCGGTCTGAAGCCTGTTGGCAAACGCAACCGTCCGCGTGGCGCGGAAGCGCCCGGCCGCGAGACCGTCGCCAGCGTGACCGTCAAGCAGGTTCGCGAAATCGCGGAAGCCAAGATGAAAGATCTCTCGGCCAACGACGTCGATCAGGCCATGAAAATCATCGTGGGCTCGGCAAAATCCATGGGCATCGAGGTTAAGTAAGATGGCAAAACTCGGAAAGCGCGCTCGCGCCGCACGCGAAGCCTTTGCAGGCAAGGAAAACGTGTCTGTCGAAGAGGCCGTGACCCTCATCAAGTCGAACTCGAACACCAAGTTCGACGAGACCGTCGAAATCGCGATGAATCTCGGTGTCGATCCGCGGCATGCAGACCAGATGGTCCGCGGCGTGGTCGGTCTGCCCAACGGAACCGGCAAGACGGTCCGTGTTGCGGTCTTTGCCCGCGGCCCCAAGGCTGACGAGGCCAAGGAAGCCGGTGCGGATATCGTCGGTGCCGAAGACCTGATGGAAACGGTCCAGGGCGGCACGATCGAATTCGACCGCTGCATCGCGACACCGGACATGATGCCGATCGTCGGTCGTCTGGGTAAGGTGCTCGGGCCGCGTAACCTGATGCCGAATCCGAAAGTCGGCACCGTGACCATGGATGTGGCGGAAGCCGTGAAAGCAGCCAAGGGCGGTCAGGTTCAGTTCAAGGCCGAGAAGGCCGGTGTGGTGCACGCGGGCGTTGGTAAGGTGTCTTTCGACGAAAAGCAGCTCGTCGAGAACATCCGCGCCTTCGTGGCGGCTGTGTCCGCCGCCAAGCCAAGCGGATCGAAAGGCACCTATATGAAGAAGATCGCTCTGAGCTCTTCCATGGGTCCGGGTGTGACGGTTGACGTGGTCGACGCCACAGGCAACTAAACGGCGATCAATCGCAATTTGAAGTAAAGGGCGGGCCATGGGTCCGCCCTTTTGCCGTCTGGAAAGCTCTCGTTAAACACTGGGCCCCTACACTCGATTCTGGGTCTTGAAGCAGGTCGTACTTGGCCTTTGAGCGAGGAGGTGCATATGCGGGATTTGTTTTTTCGCTTGGTTCTGGTTGTGGTGGCCTTGATGGGTGGTCCCCTTCACGCGGTGGAATTGCCTGAACCGCGTGGCCCGGTGGTTTTGACGATCACGTTTTCAAACGATCTCTCTCAAGCGGCGCAGTCAGGTCCGATCGCGCTTGACCGGGAGGCTATGGCAAGCCTCGACTGGCAGGAAATCGTAACCCACACATCCTTTACCGAAGGACCGCAGCGTTTCGCGGGGCCAACGCTTGCATCGCTGCTCGAGGCGTTGAACATTCGCTCTGGATCGTTGCGCGCGCAGGCGATCAACGACTATTCGGTGACCATTCCGGTCGAGCATGCCTGGAGGCACGCCGTTCTGTTGGCGATGGAACATAACGGTGCGCGGATGCGGGTTCGCGACAAGGGTCCGATCTGGGTGGTGTATCCGCTGGAGGCTCATGAAACGGATGCCAAGCCGTTCGATCATGAAATGATCTGGCAGCTCAACCGCCTGTCCGTCCATCCATGAAACGCCCCCGCTGCCCGGTGTGATCAAACATCTGTCCAATCATGCGCGCACCATTCGCGCGATGCTTGCCGCTGGCGTCGCGGTAACCTTGCTCGTCGTGTTCATCATGAAGGACCGTGCAAGCGAACGTGAGACACTGGAGACGATCTACTCGGTTCACGCAACGCTTTGGAAGATGAACGAGCTGATCTTCGAAAGCCAGCGCATGTCGCGCGACCTGTCGGATTACGCTGCCGGTTTGGCGACGCATCAGGTGGTCCAGCAGCGTTTCGAGATTCTTTGGAGCCGGTTGAGTGTTCTCGAGGCAACAAAGGTTGGTGACTGGGCCGACATCCGAATCCTGCTTGAAGCCTATAGGGCGTTTCTTGAAATGGAGGAGCCGCTTCTGTTCGAGCGCGGCGTTATTCCTCTGAGGGATGTCCAGCGTCTCAAGCATACGCTCGACGCCATGGCCACGCGCGCGCGTCAGGTTTACAGCGACACATTTGCCGACGACATGGCGGCTGTGACGGCATTGAATCAGTCTCGAGACGATTCCAACACCGGACTATACCGCATCGCGACCGTGGTTTTGATCGTCATGCTCATGGTCTATGTGGTGGCCGAGGTGTTTGCAGCCAGCAAGGCGCAATCGCGGGAAGCGCGGCTGCACGCCGCAGCGGCACAGGCAAGCATCGCCAAGTCTCAAATCGTGGCAAATGTCAGCCACGAGGTGCGCACGCCTCTGAACGGAATTCTCGCGATGGCTGACGAATTGCTGGAGAAGCAGACCGGATCTGAGCACATCCGCGCAATCGAGGTGATCAGGCATTCAGGTCGGTTGTTGCTCTCGACCATCAACGATCTTCTGGACTTGTCGAAGGCAGAGGCGGGACAATTCTCGACCGAGGCGCGCCCGTTTTCCTTGCTGCCGGTGATGGAAACGGCATGTGCGCTGTATTCCAAACAAGCGCGCGACAAAAAGCTGGCTTTGCACATGCAGATCCAGCCCGGGCTTGCGGAGCGCTTCTTCGGTGACGATCGCAGGCTTCAGCAGGTCCTCCACAATCTGGTCGCAAATGCTGTGAAGTTTACCGAGGCCGGAAGCATTCAGGTCGCCGCAAAACCGGGGCCGGACGGCAAGGGGTTGGAAATATCGGTGTCCGACACGGGCCCGGGTATTCCGATCGAGGCTCAGGACCGGATCTTCGAGCCATTTGTGCAGGCGGATCCAACAGTGACTCGCCGCTATGGGGGAACCGGTCTCGGGCTCGCGATCTCCCGACAGATCTCCGAAGCTTTGGGCGGTAGTCTCACGGTTGCAAGCGCGCCGTCGAAAGGGGCGGTCTTTCATTGTTTCCTTCCTTTCGAAGCCTATCAATCGGCTGAAAAAGTTGTAACGAACATGCCACCGCCGTCACTTGCGCTGGACAAGGATTGGCCCATCCTGGTTGCGGATGACAATGCCACGAACCGGTTCATTATGGACCGTTTCTTGGCGGATACCGGGGCTGACTTGCACTTCGTGCAAAACGGGAAGGAAGCCATCGAAGCCGCGTCACGCATGCGCTTTGGGATCATCTTCATGGATGTGCAGATGCCGATCATGGACGGTGTGACCGCCACGCGCCGCATCCGGGAGGCCGAGGCCGTTGCCGGTCTGGCCCCTGTGCCGGTTATCGCGGTGACAGCCAACGTGCAGTCTTTTCAGAACAATGCCTACCGCGAAGCTGGCATGACACATGTGATTGGAAAACCGGTCACCAAGGACGGTGTCCGGGAAGTCCTGATGCGATTTGCACCGCAACGGGATGTTGCGTAGGGGCGCCTTTCTGCGCAACAAAGGCTTCTCGGAGAGCGGGCTTTTTCACGTGGCGGCCCAACAGGGCGCGGTTGATTTTGGCAGCAAGGTATCCCGCGCCGATGCAGCGGCTCAAAGCCCGCCCAATGGGCTTGGCAATCTTGTCTATTCGCGATATCCGAAGTTTCGAGGGCAGCTTGTGATTCGCAGGCTGCCTTCATTTCGTCCGAGACGGTGGGCTGGCTTTGTCTCCTTTTCAGGTGTGCTGCCACTAAGTCCTGCCCGAGACGGGAAGAGACATCTCTCCAGCCTGCGCGATGCGCGGCGACCGACGATGTGACGACCCGATCGGACTTTGTGGTCGAGATGACAGTCTCGACCGGAACGAGCCGGAGGGGTCTCCCCTCCATCACTTGGAGTAGAACTGTGGATAGAGCCCAGAAAGAGAAAGTGGTCGAGGAACTCGGCCAGATCTTTGAAAGCTCTGGCGTCGTGGTGGTTTCCCGCTACGAAGGTCTCACGGTTGCCGAGATGCAGGACCTTCGCGGGCGCGCACGTGCCGCAGAAGCGTCGGTTCGCGTCGCCAAGAACAGGCTCGCCAAGATTGCCCTGAAAGACAGCCCGTGCGAGAGCATCGGGGGTCTTCTCGAGGGCATGACCGTTCTGACCTATTCCGAAGACCCCGTGGCAGCTGCCAAGGTGGTTGAGGATTTCGCCAAGGAAAACAAGAAATTCGAGATCCTTGGCGGGAACATGGGCGGAACGGCTCTGGACCGGGCCGGTGTCGAGGCCGTGTCGAAAATGCCGTCGCGCGAGGAGCTTATCGCTTCCATCGTGGGCTGCATCGGCGCACCCGCTTCCAACATCGCCGGCGCTATTGGCGCACCTGCATCGAACATCGCATCCATCTTGTCCACGATCGAGGAAAAGGCGGAAGCGGCGTAAGGCAGCTTTCAGGACCGACGTGGGGTTGAATCCTCGACGTTGGAACACATCTAATGCAACGGAAAGAGTCTCAAAATGGCTGATCTCAAAGCACTTGCCGAGCAAATCGTGGGTCTGACCCTGCTCGAAGCACAAGAACTGAAAACCATCCTCAAGGACGAATACGGCATCGAGCCCGCAGCTGGCGGCGCGGTCATGATGGCGGGTCCTGCTGGCGACGCCGGTGGCGCAGCCGAGGAAGAGCAAACAGAATTTGACGTGATCCTCAAAGCCGCAGGCGACAAGAAGATCAACGTCATCAAGGAAGTCCGTGGCATCACCGGTCTTGGCCTGAAAGAAGCCAAGGAACTGGTTGAAGCCGGTGGCAAGGCCGTCAAGGAAGGCGTTTCCAAGGACGAAGCCGAGGAAATCAAGAAGAAGCTCGAAGAAGCAGGCGCTGAAGTCGAGCTCAAGTAATCGCACGCGTGGCGATGACTTCCCCGGCAACCGGGGGTTGAAATTTTGGGCTGGATCGGGTGAAAACCCGGTCCAGTCGAACCTGTCTTGGAAAGCCTCACCGCGTCGCGACCAATGCGCGATGGTTCAGGGGGGCTTTCATGGGCGAG
Organism: Cognatishimia sp. F0-27; assembly: GCF_020667845.1. Taxonomy (GTDB): domain Bacteria; phylum Pseudomonadota; class Alphaproteobacteria; order Rhodobacterales; family Rhodobacteraceae; genus JAFMPQ01. Next base: position 13,487 of record NZ_JAFMPQ010000057.1, on the reverse strand, counting down.
GTTCGAGGATCGGGAGGTGTCCGGTGGGACGGACGCCAGGTATTGATCTTTGTATTTCGCTGTCTCTGAGAGGCGATGCCGATGCCCGACGGCATGGTCTTTCATCGAGAACCCGGAAAGGTGACTACTCTCATGGCGCAAAGCTTCCTTGGACAAAAACGTCTCCGGAGATACTACGGCAAGATCCGCGAAGTGCTGGAAATGCCGAACCTCATTGAGGTCCAGAAATCCAGCTACGAACTCTTTCTTCAATCCGGCGACCAGCCGGAGCCTATGGACGGCGAAGGCATCAAGGGCGTTTTCCAGTCCGTCTTTCCGATCAAGGATTTCAACGAAACCAGTGTTCTCGAGTTTGTGGATTACGAACTCGAAAAGCCGAAATACGACGTCGAAGAGTGCATGCAGCGCGACATGACCTACAGCGCGCCGCTGAAGGTGACACTGCGTCTGATCGTGTTTGATGTCGATGAGGACACGGGCGCGAAATCCGTCAAGGATATCAAGGAACAGGACGTCTTCATGGGCGATATGCCCCTGATGACGCCCAACGGCACTTTCATCGTGAACGGCACCGAGCGGGTCATCGTTTCCCAGATGCACCGGTCGCCCGGTGTGTTCTTCGATCACGACAAGGGCAAGACCCACAGCTCGGGCAAGCTGCTCTTTGCATGCCGGATCATTCCTTATCGCGGGTCGTGGCTCGATTTCGAATTTGACGCCAAGGACATCGTGTTCGCGCGGATCGACCGCCGCCGAAAGCTGCCGGTGACAACGCTCCTTTACGCCCTGGGTCTCGACCAGGAAGCGATCATGGATGCCTATTACAACACCGTGTCCTACGAACTGCGGAAGGGCGAAGGTTGGGCGACCCGGTTCTTCCCGGAACGTGTCCGCGGCACGCGGCCGGCCTTCGATCTGGTCGACGCCGATAGCGGTGAAGTGATTGCGGAAGCCGGCAAGAAAGTAACGCCGCGCGCCGTCAAGAAGCTGATCGACGAGGGCAAGGTCGAGAACCTTCTGGTGCCTTTCGAGCACATTGTCGGCAAGTTCGTTGCCAAGGACATCATCAACGAAGAAACCGGCGCGATCTATGTCGAGGCCGGTGACGAGTTGACATGGACCGTCGACAAGGATGGCGAAGTGACCGGGGGCACGCTCAAGGAGCTGGTCGATGCCGGTGTCACGGAGATCCCCGTGCTCGACATCGACAATGTCACGGTTGGTCCGTACATGCGCAACACCATGGCCGCGGACAAGAACCTCGGTCGCGACACGGCCCTGATGGATATCTACCGCGTCATGCGCCCGGGCGAGCCGCCCACCGTCGAAGCGGCCTCGGCACTGTTCGACACCCTGTTCTTTGACGGCGAGCGCTACGATCTCTCTGCTGTGGGCCGGGTCAAGATGAACATGCGTCTTGCGCTCGACAAGCCGGATACCCAGCGTACGCTGGACCGCGAGGATATCGTGGCCTGTATTCGTGCGCTGGTGGAACTGCGTGACGGGCGTGGCGATATCGATGACATCGACCACCTCGGCAACCGCCGGGTGCGGTCCGTCGGCGAGCTGATGGAAAACCAGTACCGCGTCGGTCTGCTGCGGATGGAGCGCGCCATCAAGGAGCGCATGTCCTCGGTCGAGATCGACACGGTGATGCCGCAGGACCTGATCAACGCCAAGCCGGCAGCCGCCGCGGTGCGTGAGTTCTTTGGCTCATCGCAGCTGTCGCAGTTCATGGACCAGACCAACCCGCTCTCGGAAGTGACGCACAAGCGTCGCTTGTCGGCGCTCGGGCCGGGCGGCCTCACGCGGGAACGCGCGGGCTTCGAGGTGCGTGACGTGCACCCGACCCACTATGGCCGGATGTGTCCGATCGAAACGCCGGAAGGCCCGAATATCGGTCTCATCAACAGCCTCGCGACCTTCGCCCGCGTGAACAAGTATGGTTTCATCGAGACGCCGTATCGCGTGGTCAAGGATGGTCAGGTGACGGACGAAGTGCACTACATGTCCGCCACCGAAGAAATGCGCCACACGATCGCTCAGGCGAACGCCAATATCGATGAGAACGGCAAGTTCGTGAACGAGATGGTCAACACCCGCCAGTCGGGTGACTACACGCTCGCGCCGAACGAAAGCGTTGACCTTATCGACGTCTCGCCCAAGCAGTTGGTTTCCGTTGCCGCGTCGCTGATCCCGTTCCTCGAGAACGACGACGCGAACCGCGCTCTGATGGGCTCTAACATGCAACGTCAGGCAGTGCCGACCCTGCGATCCGAAGCGCCGCTTGTGGGCACGGGCATCGAAGAGGTCGTCGCCCGCGATTCCGGCGCCGCGATCACCGCGCGCCGTGCCGGTGTTGTCGATCAGGTGGACGCAAGCCGGATCGTGATCCGGGCGACCGAAGATCTCGAACTGGGCGATGCGGGTGTGGACATCTTCCGCATGCGCAAGTTCCAGCGGTCGAACCAGAACACCTGCATCAACCAGCGTCCGCTGGTGAAGGTGGGTGACACCGTTCGCAAGGGTGAGGTCATCGCGGACGGTCCGTCCACGGATATGGGGGAACTGGCGCTCGGCAAGAACGTCGTCGTCGCCTTCATGCCATGGAATGGCTACAACTACGAAGACTCGATCCTGATCTCCGAGCGCATCGCGCGTGACGACGTGTTCACCTCGATCCATATCGAGGAATTCGAAGTCGCCGCACGCGATACCAAGCTCGGGCCGGAAGAGATCACGCGCGACATTCCCAATGTCGGCGAGGAAGCTCTGCGCAATCTCGACGAGGCGGGCATTGTCTATATCGGTGCCGATGTGGAGCCGGGCGACATTCTCGTGGGCAAGATCACTCCGAAGGGCGAAAGCCCGATGACGCCGGAAGAAAAGCTCCTCCGCGCCATCTTCGGTGAGAAAGCCTCCGACGTGCGCGATACCTCGCTGCGGGTGAAGCCGGGCGACTACGGCACGGTTGTCGAAGTGCGCGTTTTCAACCGTCACGGCGTCGAAAAGGACGAGCGTGCGTTGCAGATCGAGCGCGAAGAGATCGAGAGCCTCGCGCGCGACCGCGACGACGAGCTGGCGATCCTCGACCGCAACATCTATGCGCGCCTGCGTTCCATGATCGAAGGCAAGATCGCGGTGAAGGGCCCCAAGGGCGTGAAGCCGAACTCGGAAATCAACGCCGACCTGCTTGACAGTCTGACCCGTGGTCAGTGGTGGCAGCTGGCGCTGGAAGACGAGGACGATGCCAAGATCGTCGAGGCTTTGCACGACCAGTACGAAGTGCAAAAGCGCACGCTGGACGCGCGCTTCGAGGACAAGGTCGAAAAGGTCCGTCGCGGCGACGATCTGCCCCCGGGTGTGATGAAGATGGTCAAGGTTTTCGTGGCTGTGAAGCGCAAGCTGCAGCCCGGCGACAAGATGGCCGGTCGTCACGGCAACAAGGGCGTGATTTCCAAGGTGGTCCCGATGGAGGACATGCCGTTCCTCGAGGATGGCACACCGGTCGATTTCTGCCTCAACCCGCTGGGCGTGCCGTCGCGTATGAACGTCGGTCAGATCCTTGAAACCCACATGGGCTGGGCCGCGCGCGGCCTTGGCGTGCGGATCGACGAGGCGCTGGCCGATTACCGGCGCTCGGGCGATCTGACACCGGTGCGCGAAGCGCTGCGCATTGCCTATGGTGACGAGGTCTACGAAGAAGGCCTCAAGGATCTGGACGAGGGTCAACTCGTTGAAGCGGCCAGCAATGTCACCCATGGTGTGCCGATTGCGACGCCGGTCTTTGACGGCGCAAAGGAAGCGGATGTGAACGATGCGCTGACCCGCGCCGGGTTCGACACGTCGGGCCAGTCGCGGCTCTTTGACGGGCGCACGGGCGAGGAGTTCTCGCGCCGCGTGACCGTGGGCGTGAAGTATCTGCTCAAGCTGCACCACCTCGTGGACGACAAGATCCACGCGCGCTCGACGGGCCCGTACTCGCTCGTCACCCAGCAGCCGCTGGGCGGCAAGGCACAGTTCGGTGGCCAGCGCTTCGGTGAGATGGAAGTCTGGGCGCTGGAAGCATATGGCGCGGCCTACACGCTGCAAGAGATGCTGACGGTGAAGTCGGATGACGTCGCAGGCCGGACCAAGGTCTATGAAAGCATCGTAAAGGGTGAGGACAATTTCGAGGCCGGCGTACCGGAATCGTTCAACGTTCTCGTCAAGGAGGTCCGGGGTCTGGGCCTCAACATGGAACTCCTGGATGCGGAGGAAGACGAGTAACCGCAGGACAGCACGCTGCTCCGCGCGACCGGCGCGGGGCAGGGGCTCTCCAGCCACTCTTTCCTCTGCCCGAATGCTCAAGGATTCAAAATGAACCAGGAACTGACCAACAACCCGTTCAATCCGCTCACACCGCAAAAGGTCTTTGACGAGATCAAGGTGTCGCTGGCGTCGCCGGAACGGATCCTCTCGTGGTCCTTCGGTGAGATCAAGAAGCCCGAGACCATCAACTACCGGACGTTCAAGCCCGAGCGTGACGGCCTGTTCTGCGCGCGTATCTTTGGCCCGATCAAGGATTACGAATGCCTCTGCGGCAAATACAAGCGCATGAAATATCGCGGCGTCGTCTGCGAGAAATGCGGCGTGGAAGTCACGCTGCAGAAGGTTCGCCGCGAGCGCATGGGCCATATCGAACTGGCCGCACCCTGCGCGCATATCTGGTTCCTCAAGTCGCTGCCGTCGCGCATCGGCCTGATGCTGGACATGACCCTGCGCGATCTGGAGCGTGTGCTCTATTTCGAGAATTACGTGGTGATCGAACCGGGTCTGACCGACCTGCAATACGGGCAGATGCTGAACGAAGAGGAATTCCTCGACGCGCAGGATCAATACGGTATGGATGCCTTCACCGCCAATATCGGCGCCGAAGCGATCCGTGAAATGCTGGCCGCGATCGACCTTGAGGCCGAGGCGGAAAACCTGCGCGCCGATCTCAAGGAAGCCACGGGCGAGCTCAAGCCCAAGAAGATCATCAAGCGCCTGAAGGTTGTCGAGAGCTTCCTTGAATCCGGCAACCGCCCGGAGTGGATGGTTCTCACCGTGGTTCCGGTGATTCCGCCAGAACTGCGCCCGCTGGTGCCTCTGGATGGTGGCCGTTTCGCGACGTCCGACCTCAACGATCTCTATCGCCGCGTGATCAACCGGAACAACCGCCTCAAGCGGCTGATCGAGCTGCGCGCGCCGGACATCATCGTGCGGAACGAAAAGCGGATGTTGCAAGAATCCGTGGACGCGCTGTTTGACAATGGCCGCCGCGGCCGCGTCATCACGGGCGCCAACAAGCGTCCGCTGAAGTCGCTCTCTGACATGCTCAAGGGCAAGCAGGGCCGCTTCCGCCAGAACCTTCTCGGCAAGCGCGTCGACTTCTCCGGCCGCTCGGTGATCGTGACAGGCCCTGAACTCAAGCTGCATCAGTGCGGCCTGCCGAAGAAGATGGCGCTCGAATTGTTCAAGCCCTTCATCTACTCCCGGCTTGAGGCGAAGGGGCTTTCCAGCACGGTCAAACAGGCCAAGAAACTGGTCGAAAAGGAACGGCCCGAAGTTTGGGATATCCTCGACGAGGTCATTCGTGAGCACCCGGTTCTTCTTAACCGCGCGCCCACGCTGCACCGTCTTGGCATCCAGGCGTTCGAGCCGGTTCTGATCGAGGGCAAGGCAATCCAGCTTCACCCGCTGGTTTGTTCGGCGTTCAACGCCGACTTCGACGGCGACCAGATGGCTGTGCACGTGCCGCTTTCTCTGGAAGCCCAGCTCGAAGCGCGCGTGTTGATGATGTCGACGAACAACGTCCTGTCGCCCGCCAACGGCGCGCCGATCATCGTTCCGTCGCAGGATATGATCCTCGGTCTCTACTATACCTCCATCATGCGTGAAGGCATGAAGGGCGAAGGCATGGTTTTCTCGTCCATCGAGGAAGTGGAGCACGCGCTCAACGCGGGCGAAGTGCATCTGCACGCCAAGATCCAGGCCCGCATCAAGCAGATCGACCACGAAGGCATCGAAGTCATCAAGCGCTTCGAAACCACGCCTGGGCGGGTCCGTCTGGGCGCGTTGCTGCCGTTGAATGCCAAGGCTCCGTTCGACCTCGTCAACACGCTGTTGCGCAAGAAGGACGTGCAGAAGGTCATCGACACCGTCTACCGCTATTGCGGTCAGAAGGAGAGCGTCATCTTCTGTGACCAGATCATGACCATGGGCTTCCGCGAGGCGTTCAAGGCCGGGATCTCCTTCGGCAAGGACGACATGGTCATCCCCGAGGACAAGTGGGGCATCGTCGAGGAAACCCGCGATCAGGTGAAGGATTTCGAACAGCAGTACATGGACGGCCTGATCACGCAGGGCGAAAAGTACAACAAGGTTGTCGATGCCTGGTCGAAGTGTAACGACAAGGTGACCGAGGCGATGATGTCGACCATCTCCGCGTCGCGCACCGCTGAGGATGGCTCTGAAATGGAGCCCAACTCGGTCTACATGATGGCCCATTCCGGTGCCCGTGGTTCGGTTACTCAGATGAAGCAGCTGGGCGGGATGCGCGGCCTGATGGCGAAGCCGAACGGCGACATCATCGAGACGCCCATCATCTCGAACTTCAAGGAAGGTCTGACCGTTCTTGAATACTTCAACTCGACGCACGGCGCGCGGAAAGGTCTGTCGGACACGGCTCTGAAGACGGCGAACTCGGGGTATCTCACGCGTCGTCTGGTGGACGTGGCACAGGACTGCATCATTCGCATGCATGACTGCGGCACCGACCGCGCGATCACGGCCGAAAACGCCGTGAACGATGGCGAGGTTGTCTCCAGCCTTGGCGAGCGCGTTCTCGGACGTGTCGCGGCAGAGGACATCGTGCATCCCATGACGCAGGACGTCATCGTGGCGCATGGTCAGCTCATCGATGAGCGTATGTCCGACGCGATCGAGGAAGCCTCGGTTCAGACCGCCCGGATCCGGTCGCCGCTGACCTGCGAGGCCGAAGAGGGCGTTTGTGCCATGTGCTACGGTCGTGACCTTGCGCGGGGCACGATGGTGAACACCGGCGAGGCCGTGGGGATCATCGCGGCACAGTCGATCGGTGAGCCTGGGACACAGCTGACGATGCGGACGTTCCACATCGGTGGTGTTGCCCAGGGTGGCCAGCAATCGTTCCTCGAAGCCTCGCAAGAGGGCAAGATCGAGTTCGACAACGCCCAGACCCTCGAAAACTCCTCTGGTGACACGCTTGTCATGGGCCGCAACATGAAGCTGCGGATCATGGGAGAGGATGGTGTCGAGCGCGCCAACCACAAGCTGGGCTATGGCTCCAAACTCTGGGTCAAGGAAGGCGATACCGTCTCGCGGGGCGACAAGCTCTTCGAGTGGGATCCCTATACCCTGCCGATCATCGCGGAAGCCGACGGTGTTGCGCGCCACGTGGACCTGGTCACAGGTGTCGCGGTGCGTGACGAGGTCGACGATGCAACCGGCATGACCCAGAAGATCGTCATCGACTGGCGCGCGGCCCCCAAGGGCAACGAGCTCAAGCCGGAGATCATCCTGCAGGATGGCGACGGCGAGCCGGTGCGCAACGCGGCAGGCAATCCGATCACCTATCCCATGTCCGTCGACGCGATCCTCTCGGTCGAAGACATGGCGGATGTGAAGGCAGGCGACGTGCTCGCGCGTATCCCGCGTGAGGGCGCCAAGACGAAGGACATCACCGGTGGTCTGCCGCGTGTGGCCGAACTCTTCGAAGCCCGTCGTCCCAAGGATCACGCCATCATCGCAGAGATCGACGGCTATGTGCGCTACGGGAAAGACTACAAGAACAAGCGTCGGATCACGATTGACCCGGCCGATGACAGTCTTGAGCCGCGCGAATACATGATCCCCAAAGGTAAGCACATTCCTGTTCAGGAAGGCGATTACATCCAGAAGGGTGACTATATCATGGATGGCAATCCCGCCCCGCATGATATTCTCGCCATCATGGGGATCGAGGCGCTTGCCAACTACATGATCGACGAGGTGCAGGACGTCTACCGGCTTCAGGGCGTGAAGATCAACGACAAGCATGTCGAGGTCATCGTGCGTCAGATGCTGCAGAAGTGGGAGATCCAGGACAGCGGAGACACCACGCTTCTGAAGGGCGAGCATGTGGACAAGGCCGAGTTTGACGCTGCCAATGAAAAGGCCGTGGCCAAGGGAGGCCGTGAGGCGCAAGGCGAGCCGATCCTGCTCGGGATCACCAAGGCATCGCTGCAAACGCGGTCCTTCATCTCGGCGGCCTCCTTCCAGGAGACCACCCGGGTTCTCACCGAAGCTTCGGTGCAGGGCAAGAAGGACAAGCTTGTCGGCCTCAAGGAGAACGTGATCGTGGGTCGTCTGATCCCGGCGGGAACGGGCGGCGCCACCCAGAAGGTGCGTCGCGTGGCCTCCGATCGGGACAATGTCGTGATCGAGGCGCGTCGCGAAGAGGCGGAAGCCGCAGCGGCGCTTGCGGCCCCGGAAGCGGCCCCGACCGACGATGTGGTTGGCGGAGACGAGTTCGACACGCTGATTGTGGACACGCCGGAAAGCCGCGAATAAGCGCGCCCCCGGGACACGCAAATGACAAGGCGCTCCTGCTCACGCAGGGGCGCCTTTCTTCTTGCGGCGTGGCGTTGGGATCGGGCGCCTTGAGGGCGCAGTCACTGTCTCGCACGGCATTCCGTCACGCGGCGCCAACAAACCGTCACCGGCTTGGCGGCCCCTTGGCGCCCGCTGGTGACCGTGCCGGCGGCGCAGGGAAGGCTCCCCTGAGACGCCGGATGCGTGTGTCCACTTCCAAGCGCCACCCAAGGATGGTAGCGCAGCACCATGGCAACCCTGACAGACAACACGCGCGGTGCGCTGATCATGACGGCCTCAATGGCCTGTTTCACCTTTGGTGACACCTGTGTGAAAGCACTCGGGACCCTTGGTATGCCGCTGAGCCAGATCCTCGTGATCCGCGGGATCCTCGCAACAAGCTTTATTCTTGGTCTGGCGTGGTGGCTGGGTCAGCTGCGGTTCCGCATGTCCCGTCGCGACGCCAGTCTGGTTGCACTGCGCAGCATCGCCGAGGCCGCCGCGGCCTATTTCTTCCTAACCGCTCTGATTCACATGCCCCTGGCCAATGTCACTGCCCTGTTGCAGATGCTGCCCTTGACGGTCACGCTCGGAAGCGCCGTGTTTTTTGCGGAACCCGTGGGTTGGCGGCGATGGATGGCGATTGCCATTGGCTTTGTGGGCATGGTGCTGATCGTGCGGCCGGGAACGGAAGGATTCGATCTGCACGCGGTCTATGCCCTGATTGCAGTGTTGGGGGTGACGCTGCGAGACCTCGTGACGCGGCGCTTGTCCAAAACCGTGCCATCATTGACGGTCACGGTCTGCTCCTCTTTCGCGGTTCTGATCTTTGCCGCCATATGGTCCGTGGGGCAGGAGTGGGTCGCTGTCGATGGCAGCACCGGACTGTGGCTCCTCGGCGCAAGTGTGCTGATCATCGGGGGGTATACGTTCAGCGTGATGGTGATGCGGGTCGGGGATGTCAGCTTTACCGCGCCGTTCCGCTATACCGGTCTGGTCTGGGCGCTGTTGCTCGGCTGGCTGGTCTTCGGAGATTGGCCGTCCGAGCTCACGCTGATCGGCGCGTCGATGATCGTGGGCACCGGCCTTTTCACCTTGTGGCGGGAAAAGCGTGTGGCCCGCGCGGCGCAGCGGCCCATCTCTTGAGTGGTCAGTCCTCTGTGTGAGCGGTGCGAGCAGGGGACACCTGCCATTCGGTCCGCAGCGTGACCCCTTGAGAGAGGGGTTTGGACGGAAAATCGGGAACGCGCCGCCTATCCGGTGGTGGAAGAAACAGCGTCCTTGGGACCCTTCTCGTGCATGATCGCCGAAGCGAATTGCGGGGCTGTTGACAAGGCCTGCGACTCTCCATATACGCGCGCTTAATTCGCTCGGGATGACGTCCCGGGCGCATTTGCAGTATCGGAGCGGTCAAGATCCGGACTTCTGGTCCCGATCCTCTGGACACCCACCGTGGCGCCCTTTGAGTAAGGGGCGCATGCGGTTTTTTGCGTCGTGTGGCGCGGGCGAACAGGGCCAGACCGCAACCGAACGGTCAAAACAACCGGTGACCCGTGGACGCGCGGGGCGCCTTATCAAAACCGCACGGGGCGCTCGGCCTCCTGCACCACATATGTGAGAAGTACGGGGAAGATACCGGAATGCCCACGATCCAGCAGCTGATCCGCAAGCCGCGGCAGCCCAAAATCAAACGCTCGAAGTCGCAGCACCTTGAGCAGTGTCCGCAAAAACGGGGTGTCTGCACCCGCGTCTACACCACCACGCCGAAGAAGCCGAACTCGGCCATGCGTAAGGTGGCGAAGGTGCGTCTGACCAATGGCTACGAAGTCATCAGCTACATTCCCGGTGAAAGCCACAACCTTCAGGAGCACTCCGTGGTCCTGATCCGTGGCGGTCGTGTCAAAGACCTTCCCGGTGTGCGTTACCACATCCTGCGGGGTGTTCTGGACACGCAAGGCGTCAAGGACCGCAAGCAGCGTCGTTCGAAATACGGCGCCAAGCGTCCGAAGTAAGAGGAAGAACCCATGTCCCGTCGTCACGCTGCCGAGAAGCGCGAAGTCCTGCCCGACGCCAAGTATGGCGATACGGTGCTGACAAAATTCATGAACAACCTGATGTTTGACGGTAAGAAATCCGTCGCAGAGCGCATCGTCTATGGCGCGCTTGACCGCGTCGAAGGCAAGATCAAGCGCGCACCCGTCGAGGTGTTCCACGAGGCGCTCGACAACATCAAGCCCTCCGTCGAGGTCCGTTCCCGCCGTGTGGGTGGTGCGACCTATCAGGTGCCCGTCGAAGTGCGCCCCGAGCGCCGTGAAGCGCTGGCAATCCGCTGGCTCATCACCGCGTCCCGCGCGCGCAACGAGAACACCATGGAAGAGCGCCTTGCAGGCGAGCTCATCGACGCGGTGCAATCCCGCGGCTCCGCGGTGAAGAAGCGCGAAGACACGCACAAGATGGCCGACGCCAACAAGGCGTTCAGCCACTACCGCTGGTAAGCATTTTTACGGAATTGCAAGGACTGGAAGGACCAGACCATGGCACGCGACTACCCTCTTGATCGCTACCGGAACTTCGGGATCATGGCGCATATTGACGCCGGAAAGACCACCTGTTCCGAGCGTATCCTGTATTACACCGGCAAGTCCCACAACATCGGCGAGGTGCACGATGGTGCAGCCACGATGGACTGGATGGAGCAGGAGCAGGAACGCGGCATCACCATCACCTCCGCTGCGACGACCACGTTCTGGGAGCGCACCGAAGACGGCAAGACGGCCGACACGCCGAAGCACCGCCTGAACATCATCGACACGCCCGGCCACGTGGACTTCACCATTGAAGTCGAGCGTTCGCTGGCCGTTCTCGATGGCGCGGTGGCCGTTCTTGACGCCAACGCCGGTGTCGAGCCGCAGACAGAGACTGTCTGGCGGCAGGCGGACCGCTACAAGGTTCCGCGGATCGTGTTCGTCAACAAGATGGACAAGATCGGTGCGGACTTCTTCAACTGCGTCCACATGATCGAAGACCGCACCGGCGCCACAGCCGTCCCCGTCGGTATTCCGATCGGTGCCGAGAACGAGCTCGAAGGTCTGATCGACCTCGTGACCATGGAAGAGTGGCTCTGGCAGGGCGAAGACCTGGGCGCGTCCTGGATCAAGGCGCCGATCCGCGACAGCCTCAAGGACCTCGCCGAAGAGTGGCGCGGCAAGATGATCGAGAACGCCGTCGAAATGGACGACGACGCGATGGAGGCCTATCTTGAAGGCGAAGAGCCCGATGTGCCGACGCTGCGCAAGCTGCTCCGCAAGGGCACGCTCGCGATGGCTTTCGTGCCGGTTCTGGGCGGTTCCGCGTTCAAGAACAAAGGTGTTCAGCCGCTTTTGAACGCCGTGATCGATTACCTGCCCAGCCCGCTGGACGTGGTCGATTACATGGGCTTCAGCCCCGATGACGAGACCGAAGAGCGCAACATCGCGCGTCGCGCAGACGACGATATGGCGTTCTCCGGCCTTGCGTTCAAAATCATGAACGACCCCTTCGTCGGCTCGCTGACCTTTGTGCGCGTGTATTCGGGTACGCTCTCCAAGGGCGACACGATGCTGAACTCGACCAAGGGCAAGAAAGAGCGCGTCGGTCGTATGATGATGATGCACTCGAACAACCGCGAGGAAATCGAAGAAGCCTTTGCGGGCGACATCATCGCGCTGGGTGGCCTGAAGGACACCACGACCGGTGACACGCTTTGCGATGCCAAGGAGCCCGTCGTTCTGGAAACGATGACGTTCCCGGATCCGGTGATCGAGATCGCAGTCGAGCCCAAGACGAAGGGCGACCAGGAGAAGATGTCCCAGGGTCTGGCCCGTTTGGCCGCTGAAGACCCGTCCTTCCGCGTGGAAACCGACCTCGAAAGCGGTCAGACCATCATGAAGGGCATGGGCGAACTTCATCTCGACATCCTCGTCGATCGCCTCAAGCGCGAGTTCAAGGTCGAAGCCAATATCGGCGCGCCGCAGGTGGCCTACCGCGAGACCATCGGTCACGAGGTCGAGCACACCTATACCCACAAGAAGCAGTCTGGTGGGTCCGGTCAATTTGCCGAGGTAAAGCTGGTGATCTCGCCGACGGAGCCGGGTGAAGGCTACTCGTTCGAGAGCAAGATCGTCGGTGGTGCGGTGCCGAAGGAATACATCCCGGGTGTCGAGAAAGGCATCAAATCCGTGATGGACTCCGGTCCGCTCGCGGGCTTCCCGGTGATCGACTTCAAGGTTGCGCTGATCGACGGCAAGTTCCACGACGTGGACTCCTCCGTGCTGGCCTTCGAAATCGCGGCCCGGATGGGTATGCGTGAAGGGATGCGCAAGGCCGGTGCCAAGCTGCTCGAGCCGATGATGAAGGTCGAAGTGATCACGCCCGAGGAATACACTGGCGGGATCATCGGGGACCTCACGTCGCGGCGTGGGCAGGTGTCGGGCCAAGAGCCGCGCGGCAACGCGGTGGCCATCAACGCCTTCGTGCCGCTGGCCAACATGTTCGGCTACATCAACACGCTGCGGTCCATGTCGTCGGGTCGTGCGCAGTTTACGATGCAGTTCGACCACTACGATCCGGTTCCGCAGAACATCTCTGACGAGATCCAGGCAAAATACGCTTAAAGGGGCGGCGGGGATGTGCGGGGAAACCCGCCCGAAACCCCGCCCTACCCACCATCAGTAGGGCGGGGCTGACCCCGCCACCCACAAGACAAAGGGAGCCACTACCATGGCAAAGGAAAAGTTTGAGCGCGGCAAGCCGCATTGCAACATCGGCACGATTGGTCACGTTGACCACGGCAAGACGACGCTGACGGCGGCGAT
>NZ_JAFMPQ010000056.1 GCF_020667845.1 Cognatishimia sp. F0-27 | reverse complement strand
GCGGGTCGGATCACCCGCGGCGCGGGCCGATCAATCGGAGATGGCCTTGTTGGCGTCGATATCCGAAATCGAATTGAGATAGGCGAGGATGAAATCCTGCACCGTGCGGTCCTCGATGCCGACATGGCGCATCTTGGTGCCGGGCATGAAGCCCGCATTGTCTTCCATCCACGCCCGCAACGCGGCCGGCGTCCAGACAATGCCCGAGGCCTCAAGGGCAATCGAATAGTCGTAGTCCTCATAGGACCCGGCCGCGCGATACAAGATGTTGTCGAGCGGTGGACCGTAGGAGGCGTGATCGGCATCGACCGCATGGCACCGGCGGCACTCGGCTTCGAAAAGCGTGGCACCTGCGGTGACCTTGACCTCCTCGAACGTGTCGGCAAAGGCGGGCAGGGCCGGGATCAGGGTGGTTGCGATGACAGCGGCGGATAGGCGTAGCATGGCAGGTTCCTTCTTCGATGGACGGCTTGGATGGCCGAACCCTGCGCCCGGTGGCGGCGCACCGGTATGATCCAAATCAATGGAATGGCGCACAGGCCCTGTCCATTGGTCGTATTTCGGGGCGGTTCGGCGCTGCTAGGGTGGAGGCAACCAGCGATTTGGGAGGAAATCGATGACTTTTATGACAGCCTTGCGCGCCGCAACAGCGGCGCTTGTTGCGTCGGCCACGGTCGCGCTTGCCGACACCCCCGTGCTTCGAGCCGCCGTGCTCGAATTCGGCACGGTCAACTGGGAACTCGATGTGATCCGTCACAACGGCTTCGATGCCGCCAACGGGTTCACGCTCGAGGTTCAGGGCATGGCCGGAGGCTCGGCCGCGAAGGTTGCGTTCCAGGGAGGCGAAGCGGATGTCATCGTCTCCGACTGGCTCTGGGTGGCGCGTCAGCGCGCGGCGGGCAAGGACTATGTCTTCATCCCCTACAGCCGCGCGGTCGGTGCGGTCATGGTGCCGGGAAGTTCCACGGCTGAGAGCCTTGCGGATCTCAAGGGCGGCAAGATCGGGATTGCCGGTGGTCCGCTCGATAAATCCTGGCTGATCCTGCAGGCCTATGCCCAGAAGATGTACGGGATGGATCTCGCCGCCGAGACCGAGCAGGTCTATGGCGCGCCGCCGCTGATCTTCAAAACCGCGCTTCAGGGCGAGCTCGATGGGGCGATCAATTTCTGGCATTTCCTGGCGAAGATGGATGCCGGTGGCATGCGCCCGCTTGTCACCGTCGAAACCGCGGCCGCCGCGCTGGGGCTGGACCCGCAGACCCCATTGCTTGGCTATGTCATCCGCGGCGAGGATCTGCGCACGCGGCCGGAGCTGGTGCACGGACTTGCAGCCGCCTCGCGCGCGGCAAAGGATCTGCTTGCCACAGATGAGGCCGAATGGGACCGTCTGCGCCCGCGCATGAAGGTCGCCAACGATGCGCAGTTCGACGCGCTCAAGGCCGGCTTCCGGGCGGGAATCCCGGCGCCGGGCCCGGTGGATGAGGCGGCGGCGGCCAAGATGCTCTCGCTGATGTCTGATCTGGGCGGCGCGGAGCTTGTCGGCGATGCGACCGAACTGCCGGCAGGCGTGTTCGTTCAGCCCGGCTCCTGAGGCACGGGGCGCGCGGATGACCCGTCTTCGCTTGGCCCATGACCGGGACAATCCCGAGGCAACGCGGGAGGCGCGCGACGTGGTCGCGCGCGTTTCGCTATCCGGCCTCTCCTTGGGCGGCCGGGCGATCCTCGGCCCGCTGTCCTTTGCGCTTCACCGCGGCGAGACGGTTGCCCTGACCGGCCCGTCCGGTATTGGCAAAACGAGCCTGCTGCGTATCCTGGCCGGGCTCGAGACGCGGCAAGACGGCACTGTGGAGCGACCCGCGCGCATCGCGATGGTTTTTCAGGAACCAACGCTGATGCCCTGGCGCACCCTGCGGGCCAACCTGACGATTCCTTTGGGGATCACGGCCATGGCCGCCGAAGAAGCGCTCGACAGCGTCGGGCTTGGCGGGCGCGGCGATGACTTTCCGCGCCGCCTGAGCCTCGGGCAACAGCGGCGCATGTCCCTTGCGCGGGCCTTCGCGGCGCGGCCGAGCCTGCTGTTGATGGACGAGCCCTTCGTTTCGCTGGATGCGACCCTCGCCGAAGAGATGATGCGGCTCTTCGAGGTGCTGCGGGACCGTCAGCCGGTGACCACCTTGCTTGTGACCCATTCCATGGACGAGGCGCGACGGCTTGCAACGCGCTTTCTTCAGCTCGAAGGCGCGCCCGCCCGCTTGCGGTGAGCGGATCGGACCGCGATCGCGCGGACCGACTGGGGGCAGGCGGAGAGCGGCGCGGCGGCGCATCGTCCGGAGCGCCACTTAAGGCGCGCGGATCGACCACTATGCGCACCAAAGCAGCGCCGCCGCCCCGACGCCCTGGCCAATGCCGGGCGCACCCGTCTCACAAATCCGGCATCGCCTTGGTCAACCCGTTGCGACGGGCGCGCTCCGCAAAGCGTGCAATTGTCTTGGCAAGATCCGGAGGTGCGCCATGGCAATCACGCGATGAGATCGACCGGTGGATGGATCAGGGGTGCGCGCCTGACCGGACGCGGCCCTGCGTCGCGGATGGATCTGGTCAGCCTTTGAGCTTGCCGCGCAGCATGCCGCGCCCCGGATCGTAGCCCCACAATGCCAGCGTACCGAAGACAAGCAAGGAAAGGCCGGTCCACAAGAGCGCATGGGGTTCGAGCCGCAGGTAGAGCGCGAAACGGATCAGTTCCACCGCATGCGTGAACGGGTTCAGCGCGCAGATATCGTGCAGCAGTTCCGAGGATTCCGCCATTTTCCACAGCGGGTAGAGCGCGGAGCTGAGAAAGAACATCGGAAAGATCACGAAATTCATCACACCGGCGAAGTTCTCCAGCTGTTTGATGAAACTGGACAACATGAGGCCGAGAGCCCCAAGCATCAGCCCGGACATCACCAGCGCGGGCAGGGCGGCGAGATAGCCCAGCGGGGGCAGGGTGATGTCAAAGAGCCACGCAATGAACAAGAAGGCATAGCATTGCAGGACGCCAATGAACGTTGCACCGCAAAGCTTTGAAAACAGGAGAAATCCACGGTGCAGGGGGGCGGTCAGAAGGAGCCGCATGGAGCCCGTTTCGCGATCATAGACAAGACTTAGCGCGCTTTGCATCCCGTTGAAGAGCAGGATCATGCCGCACAGACCGGGAACGATATAGGTCTCGTAGGTGATGTAGGTCTGGTAGGGCGGCGTGATTGCAAGACCGAGCGCCGCGCGAAACCCGGCCGCAAAGACAAGCAGCCAGACAAGCGGCCGCACCAGCGCGGCCAGGAAACGCTCGCGCTGATGCACGAAGCGCAGCGCCTCACGCCAGACAATGGCGCGAAAGGCAATGAGATAGGGCGTCATGCCGGCATTCCGGTGCGTGCAAGAAACCAGTCCGAGAGCGTCTCATCCCCGCGCAAGGCGCCGGTGAGTCCGGTCTCGATCACCCGCCCGCGATGCAGAAGGATGAGGGGATCCGTATCGCGCACTTCGTCGGTCAGATGGGTCGCCCAGAGCACGGTCAATCCGGATGCAGACAGGCTGTGCACGTGATCGGTGATGGATTGCCGGGCGCTGGCATCCAACCCCACCGTCGGCTCGTCGAGCAACAAGACGGACGGGTGATGGATCAGGGCCCGGGCGATTTCCGTCCGGCGCCGGTGACCGCCATTCAGAGTGCGGGCCTTCTCCGCGGCGCGGTCGCGCATGGCAAGCCGGTCCAGCGCTTCTTCGATGCGCTTGCCCGCTTCGCGACCGCCGAGCCCGTGCAACGCTGCAAAATAGCGCAGGTTCTGCATCACCGTCAGATCGAGATCCAGCGTGGTCTGCTGAAACACGACCCCCATCTGGCCAAGCGCGTCCCGTGGCTTGAGACGCAGATCGACACCGCCCACGGTGATCTGACCGTCCCGGGTCTCGAACAGGCGCGTCATCAGCGCAAAAAGCGTGGATTTCCCGGCACCGTTGGGCCCGAGCAAGGCGGTGAATGCGCCGGGAAACACCTCGAAAGACACCGCATCCAGCGCTTTCTTGGCCCCGTAGGCATAAGACAGGGTGTCGACTCTCAAGGCCATGCGCACCGCGTGTTTCTTTGGGCTTCAAATATCCCGGGGAGCGCGAGGGGCTGGCCCCTCGCCCCGTCATGCGACATTGGCCGCGTCATTCGATGGTGATGTCGAGCCGCTGCGTTTCTCCGGTCGAGCCGGGGATCTTGAGGTAATAGCGGCCCGGTTTGATCGCAAGGAACCCGATTTCCATCTCGCCCGCCTCGTCAAACTCGACGCTGTCGAGACCAAGCGGGCGGATTTCCAGCCCTTCAACCACGATCTCGTCAATCCAGATCGCCCGGAAAAATTCCGGCCCCACCAGCGCCAGCTCCTGGCTGCCATCGCCCTGGATTTCGAATTCGTAATAGGTGCCGGATTTCAGCACCCAGGGCGCGCTGGTGAGCGGGACACCGGCGGAAAGCTGGATCGGTTCAAGATCCTCCTTGTTCGACGCGGAGAGGATGCCGGCCAGCCCAAAGCCCCGATCATCCTCGTCATCATCGGCCCAGAGGGCCGTGGACGGGACAAGAACAGCGGCGAGGGCCAGCGAAAGCAGCGTGCGCGGTGGGCGGGGTATCATGTCGATTCCTTTCAAAAGGCGTTCGGATCGATGGCTCGGACAAGCCGGCGTCAGTTGGTCGGGCGGAAAGCGGCGCCCCAGGGGAAGCGGCCGACCTTGATGGATTTCAGAGCCTTGCGGTCTGCCACGTCGATCACCGTGACGTCACCGGAGACGCCGTTGGTCGTGAAGAGAAGACTGCGGACACGGTTGAAATCCATGTGCCAGACGCGACGGCCGACGAGGATATAGTCCTCGACCGCGTAGGTTTCGGCATTCACCACCGCCACATGGTTGGAGGGTCCGAGTGCGACGAAGGCATGGGTGTCGCCGGTGGTGAACTCGAAGCCGACGGGTTGCACGCGGTCAGGATGCATGTTGCGCAACTCGAAGGAAATCTTGGCTTTTTCGGTCTGGGTGGCGACATCGAACACGGTGATCGTGCCGCCGATTTCGGAACTGACCCAGAGCTCTGTGCCGTCCTTGACGAATTCGGCGTGACGCGGGCGGCTGTCGACCAGCGTATTGGCAAACAGCTTCTGGGTCTCGGTATCGATCCAATGCGCCATGTTGGTGGTTTCCGACGTGGTGATCGCGATCTTGCCGTCCGGCGAGACCGCCATGCCCTCCGGCTCGATGCCGACATCGATCTGTGCCACCACTGTCCGGGAAACCGTGTCGACCACGGTGGTGATCGCGTCATCCTCATTGGCGATGTAGAGATGGCGATTGTCGGGATGCAGGACAAATTGCTCAGGGTCCTCGCCCGAGGGCAGATCGTGCAGGATTTCTCCGGTTTCGGGGTCCATCACCTGCACCGCATCGCTGTCGGAGGCGCAGATATAGACCACGGAATAGTCCTTGGAGAAGGTGATGCCGCGCGGGCGTTCACCGGTCGGGATCGTGCGAATGACCTCGAGGGAGTTGATGTCGATCACCGAGATCGTGTCATCCTTTTCATTGGTGACCCAGATTTCATCCGCGGCGGCCTGAGTCACGGCCAATGGCGTGGCTGCGAGCAGCAAAGCGGTGAGGATCGGCGAGAGTCTCATGGCGTCGGTCCTTTTGTTGGTTCGGCCGGGGGCTGTCTGCCCCCGGACCCCCGAGGATATTTTCGGCCCAAAGAAACAGCGGGCCGCGTCTGTCGGGTGGGTTCAGTTTTCGAATGCCGTGCAGCGGCTTTCCGGCGCGTCCTTGCCGAGCGTGTCGAGCTCGGTTTCGGGATGCAGAAAGCCTTCGAGCGGGGCGGACGCGACCAGGGCGCCGCGATGGGTGAGCGGGATGGGCTGTCGCAACTGGCCATTCCAGCCGCGGAACGTGAGGGGGCGGCCCTTGAACCCGGCGAGTTCAAAATCGGGACCAAGCATGTAGGCGCGCAGGGCAGCAGCCTCCGGGCTGCCGGTTCGGGTGAGCGCCTCGCCGATTGCCCGGATCGCGGCCCAGGCGGCATAGTCGCGGTCCTGCATCGCGCGGTTGGACTGGTCTTCGAAGCGGCTTTGCAGCTGGGCGGCACCCCAGGCTTCCACCACCCGGTCCCAGACCTTGGGTGTCAGGCCTTCGGACCCCGCGACCGGGCGCGGACGCCATGTGTTGTAGGGGATGTAGCGGGCAAAGTCATTGGCGGCATCCGCGATGAGGAGCGCGTCGTAATCGCCCAGGTCCTGGGTGAAGAGCGGCACTTCGCGCGACGCGTTCCGGCGCATGTCGGCGTCGAAGGCCCAGGTCTTGCGCGCGCCGATGGACAGGCCGAACTTGGTGGCGGATTCCGCATAGGCCTGTGCCAACGCGATGTCGGGCTCGGCGCTGCCGACGATCATCGCGAGGGATGTCCAGCGCCGCGTGACGAAGAACTGCATCAGGGCGTCGCTCAGCATGGCACGCGAGGGCAGGATGTGCAGCACATTGGCGCGGCAGTCGGCATCGCGCAGGCGTGGCTCCGGTGCGCCCACGTTGAACAGGAGCGCGGCGGCGGCATCGGGCCGGTCAGCGGCGGCGAGAAGCCGGTCGGCGCGCGCATCGAGGATCAGCAGATCGGTCGCGGCCAATGCCGCCGTGAGAGCCGCATCGAAATCACCCTCGGGCGGCACCCGGACAACCTCGAGCGTCCAGCTCTGCCCCAGGAAGCGGCCGGTGGTTTCGTTATCCGCAAGGCCGAGCTGCACGCCGGCGATGCCGAGGTCCTCGGGGACCGGATCAAGGTTGGAAAGCGTCGGCGGCGCGGTCACCTCCTGCTTGAGGTAATGCACCGTGATGTCGGCGGCATGCACCGGGCCGGGACCCAGCGTCGCAAGCGCCGCCGCGGCAAGACACGCCAAAGCCGAGCATGCGCGTAACATGTCCATGAGACCTCCCTTTTGGGGCACGGTATCCGGTGGGTGGGGCGGCTCAATACGACCATTGTCGCAGGCTCGGCGCGCAGGTCGCGCCACGAAGGTCTAATGGTGCTGCGCTGCGGCGGCGGCGTATCAAGGTGCCAGACATCGAACAGTGACCGTACAAGCCGTGGGAGGACACGACATGGCACGACCGACAGATCTCTTTCAGCGCAAGGCCCCCCGTTTTCTCGCCGGCATTCTGGCGCTCGGCGCCTCGGCCACGATGGCTCTGGCCCATGGTGACGTGGCCCCGCAGGCCGTCGATACGGCGGGCCTGCCAGCGGTTGGCGACGAGTGGCTGACCGAGAACCCCTATCGTGTCGACGCGGTCGGAGAGCAGGTCTGGGCCAAGGCGCTGGAGATCGGCGCATCTGGCTACAACCAGAACTGCGCGCGCTGCCACGGGCTCGAAGCGATTTCCGGCGGGCTGGCACCCGATCTGCGCTTCCTCGAAGCGGAGGAATATGGCGACGAATGGTACGTGGAACGCTTCCGCTACGGATATACCCAGAACGGGATCACCAAGATGCCCGAATTCGGGGATCTTCTCGGGCAGGAAGCCGCCTGGGCCATCCGAACCTATATCGAGACACGCCCCGATGACGGCTCGATGGAAGAGGTGTCGGATGAGCTCAAGGGCATCCGGGACATGCTCGTGGGATACGCGGACGATCCCAGCGGCGCCGATCCCGATGCGCTCAAGGCGCGGCTGACCGAGATTGCCGACGGCATCGAGACGCTGTCCGGTGCGCCGCGCGCGGACAGCGCGGCCAGCCGGGCCGCACAGTTGATCGACGGGACCGAGGCCTCTTATGCGCGGGCCGCGGAAGCCTTGACGATTGGATTGTCAGCGGCACACTAGCGCCATGACAGCCTTGACGTCTTTCTGGATCGCGGGTGCGTTGGCGGTGGCGGCTCTGGTCGCCGCGCCGCAGGCAGCCCGTGCGAGTGATCCCTGTGCGGATCACATCCCGCAAGCCAAGCCGCAGAACGCCAGTCGCGATATCGTGGGCCAGGATATCGACACGATCATGGAGCGTGGCTTTCTGACCGTGGCGCTTTACGAGGATTACCCGCCCTATTCCTGGGAAGAGGGCGGCGATGCGAAGGGTGTGGATGCCGATATCGCCCGTCTGATCGCGGAGTATATCGGGGTCGAGCCGCGCTTTCGCTTTGTTGCGGCTGGCGAAAACCTCGAGGCCGATCTGCGCAACAATATCTGGAGAGGTCCGCTGATCGGCGGGTCGGTTCAGAACGTGATGATGCGGGTGCCTTACGATTCGGCCTTCAAGTGCCGGGTCGAGCAGGTTGTCTTTCCGGGTCAGTACCACCAGGAAAGCCTTGCCATAGCCTATCGCGTTGCGGACTATCCCGATGGCGGTCCGGTCCCGGCCTATTTCCGATTCGATACCGTTGCGGTGGAGAACGATTCCATCGTGGATTTCTACCTGACTAGCTTTGGCGGCGGGCAGACCGCCGCCGGTGTGCGGCGCTTTCCCACGATGGCGGACGCGATGGCGGCGCTTGCGGCCGGGGAGACCATGGCTGCGATGGGGCCGCTGGCGCAGCTGGAGTATCATGCGCGCGGCAATGACGCGATCGCCGTGCATCAGCCGCCGCTGCCGGGCTTTGCCAAATCGCGCTGGACGCTCGGCACAGCGGTGCATTTCGCCTATCGTCCGCTGTCCTATACGGTGGGCGATGCGGTGTTCGAGGGGCTGTCCAACGGGCGGATCGAGGAGATTTTTGCGCGGTATGGCCTGACCCATGTGCCGCCCGAATGGTGAGTCGCAGATGGCGGGTCTAAGCCATTGGTCTAATATGCCCAAAGGGCGGAGCGCGCCTAGGCTGGCGCACAAGAGGAGAGATATCCCATGCATATGAGCGATTCCCGTCAAATCGACGCGCCGCAGGACGTGGTCTGGGCCGCCATTCTCGATCCCGAGGTTCTCAAGGCCTGTGTGCCGGGTTGCACCGAGATGTCAGGGAGCCCGGAAGAGGGGTTCGAGGCCACTGTCGTGCAAAAGGTCGGACCGGTGAAAGCAACCTTCAAGGGCAAGGTGGTTCTCGAGAACATGGATGCGCCGAACAGCGTGACGCTGACCGGCGAGGGCAAGGGCGGCGCGGCCGGTTTTGCCAAGGGCGGCGCGGATGTGACGCTCAAGCCCGGTGCGGATGGTGGCACGGAGCTGCATTACGAGGTGGAAGCCAAGGTCGGCGGCAAGCTGGCCCAGCTCGGCTCGCGCATCATCGACGGCTTTGCCAAGAAAATGGCCGACCAGTTCTTCAGCAATTTCCAGCAGGCTGTCGAAGGCCCGGCGGACCCGGACGCGGCGGCAGCCGAGGATGCGGAACCGACGGAGAAGAAGAAGGGCTGGCTGAAGCGGATCGTGTCCTGAACCAACCACGGCGTCGTTGGGTCCGGGACCGCCCGGGGCCTCGGCGTCGGCGCGCGGCGGGGCGCATGAGATCCGAAAGACCGCGAGATGCAGGCGCCGCTGGCGCGCCACCCCTTTGAGCCCGGCCGGGTGCCGGGACACCACAAACAGACCCGGTTCGCGCCGGGGAAGCGATTGAAGAGAATTCCAGGGAGGAGACCAATGGCAGAAGTAACGATGACGGTGAACGGGAAATCCGTCACCAAATCGGTCAAGGGCAACACGCTGATGACCGATTTTCTGCGCGAGGAGTTGCGGTTGACGGGCACCCATGTGGGGTGTGACACGAGCCAGTGCGGGGCCTGCGTGATCCATGTGAACGGCGAAGCCGTGAAGGCTTGCACCATGTTTGCGGGCGAAGCGGACGGCGCCGAGGTCAAGACGATCGAAGGCATGGCCAATGCGGACGGGTCGCTCGGCGTGATCCAGCAGGCCTTCCAGGACCATCACGGGCTTCAGTGCGGATTCTGCACGCCGGGCATGGTGATGTCGGCGGCGGCGCTGCTGAAGGAGAACCCCAAGCCCACGGAGGCCGAGGTGCGGGATTATCTCGAGGGCAATATCTGCCGCTGCACGGGCTATCACAACATCGTCAAGGCGATCATGGCGGCGTCCGGTCAGGACGTGGCAGCCGTGGCGGCCGAGTAACCAACAGACACAGGCGCCGGGGGGCCAGCCCCCCGGACCCCCCGGGATATTTGATGCCCAAAGAAACGGGGGTTCGGGTGTAGGTGGCCGCGGCGCGACAAGGGAGAGAGACATGCCCAAGGATCATGGCATTGGCGCATCGACGAAGCGGCGTGAGGACGTCCGCTTTCTGACGGGTGCGGGAAATTATACCGACGACATCAACGTCCACGGACAGGCTTACGTGCATTTCCTGCGGTCGGACGTGGCGCATGGCAGGTTGAGCAAGATCGACACATCGGCTGCCGAGGGCATGCCGGGCGTGGTGCGCATTTTCACCGGTGCGGATTTTGAAGGTGTGGGCGGTTTGCCCTGCGGCTGGCAGGTGACCGACAAGCATGGCGAGCCGATGCAGGAACCGGCGCATCCGGTTCTGGCGCAGGGCAAGGTGCGCCATGTGGGTGAGCCGATTGCCGCCGTTGTGGCCGACAGCCTCGAAGAGGCGCGCAACGCCGCAGAGGCGATCGTGGTGGATATCGACGAGCTTCCGGCCGTTGTCGACATGAAGGCCGCCGTCGCCGAAGGCGCCCCCAAGGTGCATGACGATCTGACGTCGAACCTGTGCTATGACTGGCAGTTCGGCACCGACACAGAGACCGTCGATGCGGCCTTTGCCAGCGCCGCCCATGTGACCACGCTGGAGCTTGTGAATCAGCGCATGGTCGCCAACCCGATGGAACCGCGCGTTGCGGTCGGGGATTACGCGCGCCACAGCGACGAGAGCACGCTCTACACCACCTCGCAGAACCCGCATGTGATCCGCCTTCTGATGGGAGCGTTCGTGCTGGGCATCCCCGAGCACAAGCTCAAGGTCATTGCCCCGGATGTGGGCGGCGGCTTTGGTACGAAGATCTTCCACTACGCGGAAGAGGCCTTCTGCACCTTTGCAGCCAAGGCCTGCAACCGCCCGGTGAAGTGGACCTCGACCCGGTCGGAGGCCTTTGTCTCCGACGCGCATGGGCGCGATCACGTCACCAAGATCGAGCTGGCGCTGGATGCGGAGAACAACTTCACCGCGGTGCGCACCGATACCTATGCGAATATGGGGGCGTATCTGTCGACCTTTGCGCCCTCCGTGCCCACATGGCTTCACGGCACATTGATGGCGGGCAACTACCGCACGCCGAACGTTCAGGTGAACGTCAAGGCGGTCTTTACCTCGACCGTTCCGGTGGACGCCTATCGCGGCGCGGGCCGTCCCGAAGCGACCTTCCAGCTGGAGCGCGTGATCGACAAGGCCGCACGCGAGCTTGGTGTCGATCCGATCAAGCTGCGCCGGCAGAACTTCGTCACGGAGTTCCCCTACGCCACGCCTGTGGCGGTCGAGTATGACACCGGCGACTACGTGGCGACGATGGACAAGATGGAAGAGCTCATCGACATCGCCGGCTTCCCCGCCCGACGGGCCGAGTCCGAAGCCAAGGGCAAGCTGCGCGGTCTGGGCGTGAACTGCTTTATCGAGGCCTGCGGCATCGCACCGTCCAACCTCGTGGGACAGCTCGGGGCGCGCGCGGGTCTTTACGACGCCGCCACCGTGCGGGTGAACGCCACCGGCTCGATCTCGGTGATGGTTGGCGCGCACAGCCACGGGCAGGGCCATGAGACGGCCTTCCCGCAGGTTGTGGCCGAAATGCTCGGCATCGATGAGAACATGATCGACATCGTGCATGGCGACACGTCGAAGATCCCGTTCGGGATGGGCACCTATGGCTCGCGGTCGCTTGCGGTCTGTGGGTCGGCCATGGTCCGGGCAACCGAGAAGATCATCAACAAGGCCAAGAAGATCGCCGGCCATCTGCTCGAAGCCTCCGAGGCGGATATCGAGCTCAAGGACGGTCAGTTCACCGTGGCGGGCACCGACAAATCCGTTGCCTGGGGAGATGTGACGCTGGCGGCCTACGTGCCGCACAACTATCCGCTTGAGGATATCGAACCGGGTCTCGAGGAGACCGCGTTCTACGATCCGGCGAACTTCACCTATCCGGCCGGTGCCTATGCCTGCGAGGTGGAGGTCGATCCGGAAACCGGGGCGGTCAGCATCGAGCGCTTCGTGTCGGCGGATGATTTCGGCAATGTCGTCAACCCGATGATCGTCGAAGGCCAGGTGCATGGCGGGATCGCGCAGGGCATCGGGCAGGCGCTGTTGGAAAACTGTGCCTACGATGAAAACGGCCAGTTGCTGAGCGCGTCCTACATGGATTACGCGATGCCGCGCGCCGACGATCTGCCACATATGGAGCACTACAAGGTGGACCATTCCTGTCAGACCCCCTGCACGCACAACCCGCTAGGGGTCAAGGGCTGTGGTGAGGCCGGTGCGATCGGCTCGCCGCCCACGGTGATCAACGCGGTGATCGATGCGCTGCATTCCGGCGGCCACAAGGTCGGGCATCTGGACATGCCCGCAACGCCGGCGCGCGTCTGGGCGGCGATGAACAGCTGAGGTCCATGAAGCCGGGTCCGCCTGTCGGGCCCGGCCGAGAACGCCGGGGGCGCTGCCCCCGGACCCCCGGAGTATTTCCGGACAGAAGAAACCGGGGCCGGGCCCCGAGACTGTCCAAGGGAGGAAAAAACGATGTATTCATTTGAAATGGCACGACCCACCAGCGTGGCGGATGCTGTCTCCGCGCTCGCTCAGGACGAAGCGCAGGCACTTGGCGGCGGTCAGACCCTGATCCCGACGCTCAAGCAGCGGTTGGCGAGCCCCTCGGTTCTGGTGAGCCTCACCGGGATTGCCGAAATCAAGGGCGTTTGCATGACCGATGACGGGCAGGTAGCGATCGGTGGCGGGACCACCCACGCCACGGTGGCCGCCGAGGCGGGCGGATCCTATCCGGCGCTTGCGTCGCTGGCGGCGCATATCGGCGATCCCGCGGTGCGCAACCGGGGCACCATCGGCGGCAGCCTTGCCAATAACGACCCGTCAGCCTGTTACCCGGCGGCGGCGCTCGGGTCTGGCGCGACGATTGTCACCAATGCGCGCGAGATCGCGGCGGACGATTATTTCCAGGGGATGTTTACCACGGCTCTCGACGAGGGTGAGATCATCACGGAGGTGCGGTTCCCGGTTCCCGAAAAGGCGGCCTATATCAAGTTCGAGCAGCCGGCATCGCGCTTTGCGCTGGTTGGTGTCTTTGTCGCGAAATACGCCGATGGTGTTCGGGTTGCGGTCACCGGGGCGTCCGAAGAAGGGGTCTATCGCTGGTCCGAAGCGGAAGCGGCGCTGTCGTCGAACTTCTCGCCGGATGCGATCAAGGATCTGAGTGTCTCCGGTGACGGGATGATTTCCGATCTGCACGGGACCGGCGATTATCGGGCGCATCTGGTTGGCGTGATGACGCGGCGCGCAGTGGCAGCCGCGTCCTGATCGGCGCCTCGACGCGGAAGGGCTTTGAGCCCTTCGGCGTTTTGCAAAAGCAGTGGCCTCCTTGCCCTTAGGGGCGGGAGGCTTTTTCATGGGCTGAGCGGACGGGGACGCGCCGATCGGGGTGGCTGTGCGGGTCTTTGAACGGGGCCGCGCCCGCGTGGCGACCGGATGCGGTGTTTGACCGGATCGCAGGGCCGCTCAGAGCGTGCTCAGGCGCCCGTCATGATCCACGACCAGCACCCGGCGCAGCCCGGCCTCTGCCTTGAGGCGGATCAGCGCGGCGCGCGGCATGAAAACCGCCGCCGTCGACAGGGCGTCCGCCAGCGTGGCCGTGGGCGCCTCGATGCTGACCGTCGACCACAGCGGGGCAGACCCGGTCGGTGACAGGATATGGGACCCGTAGCCCAATCGCATGGCGCCCGGGCTCGATGTGGCGATGGCGCTGTCGGCCAAGGTGACGTGGCCCAGATGGCCTTGCGCCGGATCGTCGATACCCAGACGGAACGGGCCGCCAAGGGCCGCATGTTCCCCGATCTGGATCAGGGCCCTGGTGAACCCGGCAGAGGCGAGCTGCGCCCGGATCATGTCGGTGGCGAAGCCCTGCGCGATGCCGTTGAGCGTCAGAGCCTGCCCGTCATCCAGCACGACACCGGCCGCGCCGAAGCGCAGCCTCTCCCAACCGATCAGGCGCCGCGCGGCCTTCACGTCGCCGCCAAGAGCCTGGGCCGACCAAAGCGGCTGCACCGTCGGATCGAAGAGCCCGCCGGTTTGCGCGTGGGCGCGCCCGGCGGCACGCAACAGCGACAGGAAAGCCGGATCCGGTGCAGGGAGCGCCCCGGCGGCGTTGAGGCGCGAAAGGGCCGAGCCGCTGTCATAGAGCGAAAAGAGCGCTTCGATACGCCTGAGCGCCGCCGGAATGGCCACCAAGGCCGCGGCTGTCTCCTCGCGCGGACCTGCGAGGGTGACCGAGACATCCGCGCCAAGCGCGCGGCCCTGCCAGCTGTCGGCCCGGGCAAGCTGGGGGGCGCAGGCGAAAGCCGCGCTCAAGTGCAGGAAGCGGCGGCGGGTCAGGCTCATGCGGGCAACCCTTGCTGGTTCGGGTGGCCGGTGCGGCGGGGCTTCGCACCCCGCGTGCTCTGGCGGTTCTTGAGGATCAGCGGCACGCATTGGGTGTCGTCATCGTGGATCGTCACACAATCGAGGCACTGGAAACACTCGTCATACTGCACGGCCCCGGATTTCGAAATGGCGCCGTAGTTGCATTTGACCGCGCAAAGCTGGCACGGCGCACCACATTCCAGCCGGCGCGGGATCCAGCGGCGCAGCCGCAGCGCACCACCAATGGCCATGACCGCGCCCAGCGGGCACAGATACCGGCAGAACCCCTTGAAAACCATCGTGCCCAGCACCAGCCAAAGCGCGGCATAGGCGACGTAATACCATTCGCGCACGAACAGCGTGGTGATGGCGGTCTTGAAGGGTTCAATCTCGGCGGCCTTGTCCATGTGGGACGGCGCAAAGACGGTAACGCCCACAAGCCCCGCGAGCGCCACGTATTTCAGCCATTTCAGCCGCTGATCCCAGAGCCGCGAAGGCTCGATCCGGGGCAGACGCAACAGCCGTCCGATGTGGTGGGCGAACTCCTGCAACGCGCCGAAGGGACAGAGCCACCCGCAAAAGAGCCCGCGCCCCCAGAGCACAAAGCCGAGGATCGCCGCGGCCCAGATCAGCAGCGAAAACGGATCATAGAGCAGGAAGGCATAAGACCCGCCCGCGATCGCGGTCTGAAGCCCCGCCAGAGGGGTGACGATGGAAAGCTGCCCCTGTCCCCACCATCCGAGAAACCCGACCACGATTGCGAGCACGCCGAGCCGCAGCGGTGTGAAGACGCGGCTCCCGGCGAGGCGCGATTGCGCCACAAGCAGGACCGGCAACAGCACGGCCAGAAAACCACCCAGCGCCACGAGGTCGCCTTGCCGGTTGCGGATCGCTTCTTCGAACGGGGACAGCCGCTCGATTTGGTCCGGGCGGGTAAAGAAGCGCGCATCGGTCTGATGCTCCGTCGCCAAGGAGACCGAGCCGATTTCCGGCTGGAACATGCCATGTTCGCGCACCGCCTTGGCCGAGATCGTCCAGGGCGCCGCAGGATCGAAGCCCAGCCGCCGGTCCGTGCGCAGGATCATTGCGACCCCGTCATGCAGGGCGTCCGGCGCGTCGTCATGCAGTTCGACAAACAGGTCGGCGTCCCGCAGGGCGATGGGGAAGCCGTTCTGCTCTGCCGCGATCCAGTCCGGCGCGGTGTTGCGAATGAAGTCCGGCGAGACGAGGCCGTGCCGCGCGGTTTCGACCAGCAGGATCGGCTCATCGAAGGTCGAAATCTCCATGAACGCGTCCAGTTCCTCGAGTGTGTCCTCGCTGAGGATCGCCCGCGCGATGGAGCGCGGTCCGAGATCGGCTATCCAGAGGTCCAGATAAGGCTCGTCGGGATAATCGAGCGCCTCGGGGTCGTCATCGTCCCACACGGTGTCCGCGAACTTCGCCTGGACCTCGCCATTGGTGACCGTGAAGCGTTGCAACAGGCCCTCGCTCAGCAGATCGTCGAAACTCAGCGCCTCGTCCACCTCCGGGTTGGGATACGCGGGCGGACCGGCGGCAACGCCGCCCATCTTTTCACGGGCCACCTGCAACGCGGCCGCAAGGATGGTTTCATGCGCGATGCGCACCGAGGCGGTGGCCTTTGTGACCCCATCGAGATAGACCAGCCCGCTGCCGTCGCCGCCGCCACCATAGGGGGTGCCAACAACCATGGAATCCGAGATCGACAGACCCTCGTATTGTTCGAAAAAGGCATGGAACGGCGCTTCGCCGAGCCCGGAGACAAATATAGGCTCGTTATGCGTCAGCAGCTGGACATCGATGAATCGCCCTTCGAGATCCAGCACCACCAGAACGTTGATCGGGGCGCCGGAAAAGCCGGGCAGGGCCGCCATGGGCTCGGTCTGGAACACGTAGCCCGCATGCGCCCCGCCGGAATTGAGCAGCTCGTAAACCCCGTCTTCGGAGATCTGTTCTCCAAGTGACATGGGCGCAAAGACATGTTCAGAGAGCGTTTCGGGATCGATGATCTCGCCCCGAACCACAAGCGCTGAAAGCAGCCAGAAAAGCGTGACCAGCGGGGCCGCGATGCGAAACGGATCCTTCATGCGCAGCAGAGTATGCAGGCCCGCGGGCTTGCGGAATGCGACCATGGTGGGGGGCGAGAAAGCGCGCTAGCGCTGCTTCCCTATCCTTGTGTGTCACCTGCAGGGAAGGTCGATTCGAACGCGCGGCAGAGGCGCCTGTCAACGGCGCAGAAGCGTGGCACGAGGGAGGAACGGCAAATGGAGAAGTCACCGGCGCTCGTGACATGGACCTCGTTGGCGGGGTTTGTTCTGTTCTGGACGGTTGCCGCTTGGATCAGCGCGGATCCCTCTGTGCTGCCCGGTCCGATGGCGGTGGCCGATGTGATCGCGCGCGAGGCCGCATCCGGGAAGCTCTGGACCCATGTTTCGGCCACCCTGTGGCGGGTGATTGCCGCCTTCATGCTGGCCATGACGGTGGGATGTTGCCTCGGGATCCTGCTGGGTCTTATGCCGCGCGTGAATCGCTGGCTCGATCCTTGGGTGACCGTCTTTCTCAACCTGCCGGCGCTTGTCATCATCGTGCTGTGCTATCTCTGGATCGGCCTCAACGAGGTGGCCGCGATTGTCGCGGTGGCGCTGAACAAGACCGCGATGGTCACGGTGACGGTGCGTGAAGGGGTGCGCACCCTCGACCGGGGCGTGGGAGAGATGGCGCGTGTCTACCGCATGAGCGCGCTGTCGCGGCTGCGTCACGTGATCTGGCCCCAACTCGGCCCGTTTGTGGCAACGGCCACGCGCAACGGGCTGGCGGTGATCTGGAAAATCGTGCTGGTGGTGGAATTCCTCGGCCGCTCGAACGGAGTCGGGTTTCAGATCCATCTCTATTTTCAGCTGTTCGACATCGCCACGGTGCTGGCCTATGCGCTCACCTTCACCGCCGTGATGCTGGCGATCGAATATCTTTTGGTTCAGCGCTGGGAGCGCGCGACCAACGCATGGCGTTTGGCCTGATCCTGCGCTGCGCGATCTGCGCGGTCTTGCCTGAGCTTTGACGCCTGCACGGCTGAGGCCGGAGCCCGCGTGGCAGCCGCGTTCTCCTGACGCTCGAAGGCGGGGCAGGGCGCCGCCGCGTTTCCGGCGTGTCAGATCGGGCTTGCGAGACGCCGCACACTGCGTGTCTTGCCAGTCGGACCGGTCTGCAAAACCTGCAGCTCAAAGAGCCAGTTCCGCCTCCTCGGCCTGTATGTCCGCGTCCTCGGCTTCCGCAAACAATGCGGCGCTCATTTCCGGTGGCATGGACAGAGCCGCCATCAGCGACGTTTCCGGCGCAGCGCCACCGGCGCCCCCGGTCAAGAGCGTAAAGCTCTCGTCGGGCAGGGTCTCGTAGCGGATCTCCTCGCGGACATCTTCACCGCCGTCGAGCGGTGTGGCCACACGGGTGATCTCATAGATGTGGTTTTCGTCGCGATCCCAGGCGTCGTCATAGGTCGGGGTGAACCAGTCCTTTGTCGCAATCTCCCCGGTGTCGCCGTCGATCTCGAAAAGCAGTTCATCGGGGCCTTCGAGACTGTAGCTGAAGCTGCCGGAGGGCAGGGGCGGTGGCGGTGTGGGGTCCACGGGATCAACCGGGTCGACAGGATCAACCGGGTCGACAGGATCAACAGGGTCAACCGGATCAATCGGGGTATCGTCGCCCGAAACCAGCGTCAGCACGCCCTCGGCGGTCGTATCGTATCGCAGCGCCTCGCTCACCGGCGGGCCACCCTCTGCCGGGGTTGCGATCCGCGTCAGCTCGTAGATGTAATCCTCGTTCTGGTCCCACGCATCGTCCAGCGACGGGCTGAACCAATCCTTGGGCGCAACCGCCCCGGTTGCGGCGTCGATGTCGAAGAGAAACGCGTCCGGTCCACCGAGCGCGAAACTCGCATCCGCCGGAACCGGTGGCGTGACCGGATCATCGGGCGGTGCGGGATCGTCCGTCGGGGCCTCGATGCCGATGGCACCGGCATCCAGCCCTGCAACGGTCTGCCCGGCCGCGATGTCGAACGGGGCCGTGGTCCCGTCTGCGTTGACGTCACTGTCGCCTCCGGTCGCAAAGCGCGCATCCGGTTGTCCCAGCGCCCCGGCCGGCGGTTCGAACCCGACCGCGAATCCCGCGCCGGGGGTGATGTTGTTGAAGGCATAGCCCCCATCGGGGCCGGTCGTGGTCGAGGCAATCTCCAACCCGTCGCGATAAAGCGTGACCCCTGCGCCCTCGATCGCGATGTCGTCATCGTCCAGCATGTCATCGTCAAGCGCGCCGAAATACGTCCCCGTCACGGCACCCGGCGGGGTCCCGACGGTGTATTCATCCGCCACATATTGGCGCGATGTCCAATCGGCGTAGACCGGTTGCAGGCTGCCATCTTCAAGCGTCACCGCACGGTCATAGGCCGCATAGGCTTCCATCACTTCAAGGGAGCGGGCCGCGTCGGCATCGCTGAGATTGGGTTCGAGATTGCGCGACTGATAATTGACATAGCTCGTGACCGTGTATTCCCCGCCCGTGTAGCCTTCGAGCGCCTCGTTGGTGAAAATCGAGGTCTGGATGTGGTCGGTATGCTCGCCGCTGGCAAACGGTCCGTCATCGATCTGGAACCGGAACTGCGACGGGGCGTGCGCCTCCATGATCCCGGTCAGCACATTGACCACATCCTCGCGAGCATAGGTGGCCGACCCGTCCATGGTGTCCACCGCGTCGATGGTGCCGCTTTGCAGCCGCGCCAGCAACTGCGCCTCTTCTTCCGGCATCAGCCCCGCGCCATCGGGCAGCCGCATGAAATAGAGCCGCACGTCGGGATCGCTTTCGAGATAGGAGCTTGCCACGCCAAAGCTGGTGCCGCCGGACTCGAAGGACTGCACCTCATCGACCCAGTCGTCCGAACCGGCCATCAGCGCGTAGGCCGCCTTGATTCCGTCCTCCCGACCTTCCCAATAGTCGCGGCCAAGCCCGGCATCGCCCGCGGTGACAAACACCGTGGTAACAGGCACGCCGTCCTCGATATCGTTGTAGATATCGGGGTTCATGAACAGGATGTCGTCATCCTGATGCGCAACGATGGCGAGCGCGCCGCCTTGAAC
Organism: Cognatishimia sp. F0-27; assembly: GCF_020667845.1. Lineage (GTDB taxonomy): Bacteria > Pseudomonadota > Alphaproteobacteria > Rhodobacterales > Rhodobacteraceae > JAFMPQ01. The sequence continues at coordinate 4,036 of NZ_JAFMPQ010000056.1, read as the reverse complement.
GATTACCGGCATTTCAAACCCCCTGCGTATTCCCCGTCGGGCGCGCTTTGTGCGCAACCGGCCGGGCCTGCTCCGACCGGGAAAGCGTGTGCCGCAACGTCAATACACGCGGAACGATGACAGAACACGGAAGTCTTTCAACCAATACTTGAAAGACACAGCGTTTCCAAAAAAGCACCAAACTTATGCCACATTTGTCATGATTTGTCTGCATTTCGTGAGTCGGCTAGCGTGCGGCGCGGTATCCTCATTGCGAGTTTCTTCTGTAACGCCCTGATATATGGACGTTTATTCTTCAGACCCCTTAAGAATGGGGCAGGGCGGTTAACCGGTGATTAACGCGCGCGCAGCATCGTCCAAAAACGAAGGGGGATGCTCTGGGGACGGACAGCGCGACGCAGTGACGCTGTTTCGCGATATGCCTCGGATCCTGCCCGAGCCCGGATGACGTGAATGCGGCCGGCCCCACGTCAGCGCGTCGCGCCGGCTGGCAGGATCGGCGCGGCGCATGGCATATCGTACGTGTGACGCTTGGAAACCGCTGGTAGGCCCGGAGGGACTCGAACCCCCAACCAAGGCGTTATGAGCGCCCTGCTCTAACCAATTGAGCTACAGGCCCACCGTGCCAAATTCACTACCACCGCGCTCTGTGACGTCAAGCACAACCATGCCGGGATCATCAAGTTCATCAGGATTTTCGCGACGATCCGGATGCCAAGCAGCGGTGCGAAGCTTCCGGTCTCCGCGCTTCGACCCGGTTCAACGGCATTGCAGGCAGCGCAAACGTGCCTGCGGCTGCATAATCCATTGCCTCGACCGCATGGCTCAGATAACCCGCGCGGAAAAGGGCGCGCCGCGCGCGCTGGACCCAAAACGCGGACCCGAGAGGTGACAGCCATGAGCGACGAGAAATCCGGCCTGACATATGCAAGCGCAGGCGTTGACATCGAAGCCGGCAATGCGCTTGTCGACCGGATCAAACCGGCAGCCGCTGCCACGCAACGGCCGGGTGTCATGGCGGGCCTCGGCGGGTTTGGGGCGCTGTTCGATCTCAAGGGGGCCGGGTTCTCCGATCCGGTGCTTGTCGCCGCAACCGACGGGGTGGGCACAAAGCTGCGGATCGCGATCGATACCGGCCATGTCTCCGGCGTGGGGATCGACCTTGTGGCCATGTGCGTCAATGATCTCGTCTGCCAGGGGGCGGAGCCGCTGTTCTTCCTCGACTACTTTGCAACCGGCAAGCTCGATACGGACACCGCTGCGCGGGTCATCGAAGGGATTGCCGGGGGCTGCGCACAGTCGGGCTGCGCCCTGATCGGGGGAGAGACCGCGGAAATGCCCGGCATGTATCCGGCCGGCGATTTCGACCTGGCAGGCTTCGCCGTCGGCGCGATGGAACGCGGCACCGAACTGCCCCGCGCCGTTGCCGCCGGAGACGTGTTGCTCGGTCTGGGCGCGAACGGCGTCCACTCCAACGGATACAGCCTTGTGCGCCGGATCGTCGAGACATCCGGCATGACATGGGACAGCCCGGTGCCGTGGGAGGCCTCCGACGCGACGCCGCAAACGCTCGGCGGGGCTCTGCTGACGCCGACGCGGCTCTATGTCAAACCGCTGCTCGCCGCGCTGGCCAGCGGCGGCGTGCATGCATTGGCACATATCACCGGCGGTGGCCTGACAGAGAACCTGCCGCGCGTCTTGCCCGACGGGTGTGGCGCGACGATTGACCTCGACGCCTGGACGCTGCCGCCGGTCTTTGGCTGGCTGCAACGCGCAGGGGGGGTGTCCGAAACGGAAATGCTGCGCACCTTCAATTGCGGGATCGGCATGGTCGTGGTCGTCGATCCGTCGCGGGCCGAAGCGCTTGCGCGGTTGCTGATCGAAGCCGGGGAAAGCGTTGTGCCGCTTGGCACCGTCACCGACGGCGCAGGTGTGCAATACGAGGGCGCGCTTGCATGAAACGGGTCGCCATCCTGATTTCGGGCGGCGGTTCCAATATGGTCTCGCTGGTTGACAGCATGGCCGGCACACATCCCGCACGGCCCGTCCTCGTGCTGGCCAACAATGCCGACGCAGGCGGGCTTGCAAAGGCGCAGGCGCGCGGCATTGCCACGGCCGTGGTCGATCACCGCCCGTTTCACGGCGATCGCGCAGCATTCGAAACGGCGCTGCGCGCGGCCATCGACCCGCATGCGCCAGACATCTTGTGTCTGGCCGGGTTCATGCGTGTCCTGACGGAAGGCTTCGTGTCGGCCTATGCCGGGCGGATGCTCAACATTCACCCGTCGCTGCTGCCGAAATATCGCGGCCTGCACACCCATGCCCGCGCTCTCGAGGCGGGCGACACGGAGCATGGCTGCACGGTGCACGAGGTGACCCCGGCGCTGGATGACGGCCCGATCCTCGGACAGGCCCGCGTGGCCATCCGTTCCGACGATACGCCCGACACGCTGGCCGCGCGCGTTCTGGAGCAGGAGCACAGGCTCTATCCGGCGGTGCTCGAGCGCTTCGCCAATGGCGACCGGACGCGGCTTGATCTGGACTGAGCCACACGCGTTCCCATCGACGGAAAACTGTTCTATAGTCGCGGGATGCGCCGCAGGTCCGACGCGAATAACAAGAACGAAATGGCCCTGATGATTACCATTACAACGACCGACGCCCTCGCCGCCTTCTGCGAAAAGGCGCGGGAAGCCGATTACATCACCGTCGATACAGAATTCCTGCGCGAGCGCACCTACTATTCGAAACTCTGCCTGATCCAGCTTGCCTTGCCCGGGAAGGACGAGGACGACGCCGTTCTGGTTGATCCGTTGTCGGACGGGCTGTCGCTGGATCCTCTGATGGAGGTTTTCCGCGACGAGAGCGTGGTCAAGGTGTTCCATGCCGCCCGGCAGGATCTCGAGATCTTCTTCATCGACCATGGCACGATCCCCAAGCCGCTTTTCGACACCCAGGTTGCGGCGATGGTCTGCGGCTTCGGCGAGCAGGTGGGCTACGAGACGCTGGTGAAACGCATCGCCAAGGAGCAGCTCGACAAATCCTCGCGCTTCACGGACTGGTCGCGCAGGCCGCTGACCGATGCGCAGAAGACCTACGCCCTCGCGGACGTCACGCATCTGCGCCAGATCTACGAGTTTCTCGCGCGCAAGCTGGCCGAATCCGGGCGCGCGCGTTGGGTCGCCGAGGAAGTGGCCATTCTGACCGATCCCGAAACCTATATCTCGCGGCCCGCCGAGGCATGGAAACGGGTCAAGACCCGGTCCGCCGCGCCACGGTTTCTTGCCATCGTTCGGGCTCTGGCCGAGTTCCGCGAAAGCTATGCGCAAGAGCGCAACATCCCGCGCAACCGCGTGTTCAAGGACGACGCCCTGGTCGAGCTGGCCTCGACCAAGCCGCAAAACCATGTTGATCTCGGGCGGTCGCGGCTGTTGTTGCGCGAAGCCCGCAAGGGCGCGATTGCCGATGGCATCATCGAGGCCATCAAGACCGGGCTGAACTGTCCCAAATCGGACCTGCCAACCCCGGACCAATCGCGCGAGAAGCTGCAAGTGAACCCGGCGCTGGCGGATCTCTTGCGCGTTTTGCTCAAGGCGCGCACGGAAACCGCGGGCGTGGCGTCCAAGCTGATCGCCTCTTCGGCCGATCTTGACGCGATTGCCGCGGGCATGCGCGATGTGCCGGCGCTGACAGGCTGGCGGCACGAGGTGTTCGGCGCGGACGCGCTGCGGCTCTGCGAAGGCAGGCTTGCGCTCGCGGCCAAGGGCAAGCGCGTCGATGTGATCGAACTCTAGACCGCTGCCGCGCGCGCGAACATGGTCCCGTGACGGCCCTGCGGCCCAAGACGGATCGTTTGCCCGTCTTTGAACGACCGGTGCGCGCTCCAAAGACCCGCGGATTACGTCCCCCGACACCCGTTTCACGAGACGCTCACCCCCTCATAGCAACTGTATTTCTCAGACAGTCTGAGAAGTCCATTTTTGTCCTGACTTGACGAGGGCATTTGCGATTGTGGTGAGTTTTCGAGCGACGGCTG
>NZ_JAFMPQ010000055.1 GCF_020667845.1 Cognatishimia sp. F0-27 | reverse complement strand
CATCAGGTCTCGTGCCAAGCTGATCTCCATCGCAGATACCAGCTTGAATCACGATCAGCGTGCCCTGTGAATCCCTTTTGTCAACACAGCCTAGTTGAGAAAAAATGGGCATCTGATCTATGCATGTAATATGCGGCTTTTTCCCGCCTCTAGCAAAATTGTTATAAGCGACGCCCACATCCGTTCCTCTATCGCTTGATGGCTGGTCAAGCACGTATAACGGGACGTTTTCGTATGGGGAGGTTATTGCCTCAGAGGTTATGTGAAGCCCATCAGGTCGCAACTCAACCTCAACGCTCCAATTCTTCCACCATCTATTTGAGAAAGTGCAAGAGAAGCCAAATATTTGTGAGCCTTCGTTGGGAAGGTTTCGAGCAGTACCTCTGACAATTTGGTCGCCCCTATTCACACTATACTGTATCGAAGGCAGTTTCTGACCTTGGGCGAGCCATGACACTAGGCGGAGCCCCTCGATTGCGTTGCTCTTGCCGGACGCGTTAGCGCCAATCATTACAGTAAGAGATGAGAGCGGTAGTTCAGCTGCCAGATAGCTTTTGAACTTTTTCAGACCGAAGGATAGGAGCATTCGATAGTTCCACGTTGTTGCAGGCGAAAGCCCCAGAGCCGGATTTCATTGAGCGATTTCACTGAGTGCGCGCAAGTCGCGGTGACGTTCCCGCGAAGATACAATGACATGAACCGCGAACCATTATCAACGCTACCATTCTGGGGACACTTTCTGGGAATCCTTTGCTCTCATCCAAACGATTGAATATTCCGCACCCGCTCGCCGGTGGGTTCCATTCGTTTGAGATAGAACCGCTCCAATTGTTCGACCGACGTGCCCGCGTTCTCTGCCAACCAGTAGATATTGACCTTGCCCTCGGACTTCCGCAGGCGCGTCTGTAGTGCGTAGTGGCGTAGCGAGTATGGCGACCGCGCGTTGCCGTCCTTGTCTGTCTTCAACTTCGCCTCGTCGAGGAAATGGTTGAAGATGCGGCGGTAGGTGTTCACGGCAGTGGTTCGGTTGTCATACTGCGGCATAAACACATAGTCGGTGTCTGCCGTGCCTGCGTGTAGTTCCCTCTGCTTCTCGAATATGTCGACCGCCGCCTCCAGCGATGCCGAGGTGCGATACCCGGTCTTGCCCGTCAGCGTCATGAGCAGGTGTTTCGGATCGTCCTTCGTTTCTATGTCGCAGAAGCGGATGCCGAAGAGTTCGGTCTCGGTCGGTCGCAGGAACGAGTGAACGGCGAAGACGATCAGGTTGTAGTGCTCGCGGGTGACCTCGACGCCCCGAACCTTGTCACCGCGATCCGCACACGCCCGCGCGACCTCGAGCAGTTTCTTGTATTCCTTGTCGGTGAACGAGATGCGCGGTTTGTCCACCGTGCGCTGCTTCGGCATCGGCGGGATGATATCGATCACGCCATCTTCCAGCGCCAGCATCAGCACCTTCCTGATCATCATACATTGCTTTGCCTTGGTGGACGGTGCCAGGGGTTTGTCCCGGCGCTTGTCGAGAAAGACCAGATAGTCGCGCACCATGCCCGAGGTGATCTTCCCCACATCGTATTTGCCGAAGTAGGAGACCACCCCGTCACCCTCGCGATAGAGGATCTTATACTCGTCGGAGAAGGCATACTTGTTGCGCGCGCCCTTCTTCTGGACGCGGGTCATTTCGGACAGCAGATGCGCGTAGTGTTCGAAGGACCGATCTTTCTGCGCTGCGTGACTGGTGTTCTGCTTCGACCGATAGTCAGCGACGATTTCTTCCGCGACCTCGGCAGCGTCCAAGCGACTGGTTTCCTTGGTCGTTTTGACGACATACCGGCGCTTCACGGAATCATAGAGACGCGCGTGCCAGAACGGCGACCGACCCGTCTTGTAGATGCTGAGTCCGCGTCGCAGGTGCTTGATCTGTTTCTTCGCGTTCGGTGATTTTCCGGTCAAATCAGAGACTTACCCCAAGTGCCTAACTGTGTCTAAGTATAGAAACAGACACGAAGTCAGGCAATGTCTCTGTAAGCCATTGATATTGTTGTATTGTGGTGCCCGGGGGCGGAATCGAACCACCGACACGAGGATTTTCAATCCGGCGCTATTCAAGGCAACGCAAGCACTTACGGGATCACGGCACGTCAAACCCCTGACGGCGGATCAAATACTTACGCGGAAAATGTCAAACCGGCACGGGCCGATCTGACAAACGAAAACCCCGGCGCGACGGCAATCACAACCGGGGTTAAAGACGTTGTGGAAGGCGTCTGTTTGTGGCCCGAGTATACCGCACTTTTCCCGATTTTGGCAATGCATTGGGGGGCGCTGGTATGAACGCTTTGGCACCCCAAGCGATGCTTTCCGAACCGTGGCCCTACATCGGCACCCCCGAGGAACGCGCGGCGCTCTTTCGCAAGGAACTGGTGAGCGCGACGCTGGACTACGCGACCAAGGGCTATCCGGTGTTCCCGGCCCTTATGATCCACGGGCAGAAAAAGCCGCTGGTCAAGTGGGGCAAGGGCGAGGATGACCACCCGGACCTGACCAAGCGACGGGCCACGACTGACCCCGAGACGGTCAAGGCGTGGTGGGCGCGCTGGCCTCTGGCCATGATCGGAATGCCTACAGGCAAGACGTCTGGCGTCGTGGTGCTGGACATTGACCGCAAGAACGGTGTGGACGGGCTGGCCAATCTGCGGGCGGTCGGGATCGACCCCTATTCCCTGTCCCCGGTCATATCCATCACCCCGAGCGGCGGCTTGCATGTGTTCATGCGCCACAACGGCCCGCTCAAAAACTCTGCGGGCCTCTTGGCGGCAGGCGTCGATATTCGGGGGGATGGAGGCTTTATCGTTCTGCCCCCGTCTCTGCCTTCCATCACCCGTGACGAATATCAATGGGAAGGGGGCAGCTATGGGTGCCTTTGATCTTCCCGAATATCCCGCCGATCTGCGAACGCTTGAGGATACCAAGCGCGGCGAAAAATGGGCGCGGCGGGCGCTGGAGGCTGAGGCGGCGATTGTGGCGGGCGCGATGAACGGCACCCGCAACACGACGCTGAACAACGCGGCGCTCAAGCTGGGCCACAAGGTCGCGTCGGGATACCTGCAAGCGGCTGAGGTCGAGGCGGCGCTTATGGAAGCGGCGCAACGGTCGGGCCTTGCTCAAGAGGATGGCCCCGAGGCGGTGCGCGCCACGATCAGGAGCGGCCTGACGGCTGGTCTGCAAGAACCTGAGCACCCGCAAGATCGGCCCGACTATCGGCCAGCCCGGCGCGGCCCGACGATCATTCAACCGGCCCCGGCGCGCGAAAGCCAATTCTATTCGGCGGCATCGCTCAAGGGGAAAGCCGTCCCGCCCCGGCAATGGCTGGTGCACGGGCTGGTGCCCCAAAAGACTGTCACGCTTTTCAGCGGCGACGGGGGCACGGGCAAGAGCCTCTTGGCGCTGCAACTGGCGGTCGCGGTCGCGGCGCAAACTGCATGGATCGGCAAGACGGCGAACACCGGGCGCGTGATCTTTTTGAGTGCCGAGGATGACGACGACGAATTGCACCGGCGCTTGGATGACATTCTGAGGGCCGAGCATCGAGACTATGACGATCTGTCGGGCCTCACCCTGCGGTCACTGGCGGGCGAGGATGCGTTGCTGGCGGTCGAGACACAAATCGCCCTGATGCAATCCGCGCTGTTCGAGGAACTGGACAAGCGGGCGGCTGAGGAAGCCCCGGCCCTGATCGTCATTGACACCCTGGCGGACGTGTATCCGGCCAATGAGAATGACCGTGCCAAGGTGCGGCAATTCGTGGGCATCCTGCGCGGTCTGGCGATCAAGCGGAAATGTGCGGTCCTGCTGCTGGGCCACCCGTCCCTAACCGGCCTCAATAGCGGCACGGGAACGTCAGGATCGACGGCATGGAATAACTCTGTCCGGTCGCGGCTCTACCTGTCGCGGATCACCGACAACGGCTTTGAGCCTGACCCTGACGCACGGGTGCTGTCCACCAAGAAAGCCAACTATGGGCGCACGGGTGGCGAGATCAACCTCAAGTGGGAAGCGGGCGTATTCGTCGCTGAGGCGCAGCCCACTGGGCTTGATGCGCTGGCGGCAGGGGCCAAGGGCGAGCGGGTATTCCTCAAGCTGCTGGACACCCTGACGGCGCAAGGTCGCTACGTCTCTGCCAGCCCTGGCCCGACATACGCCCCGTCTCAATTCGCCAGCCACCCCGAGGCTGAGGGCTGCACAAAGCGGGCGCTCAAGAGCGCGATGGATGCGCTTTTCGGACGCGGCGAGATCGTCATTGCCAGCCACGGCAGCGGCGCGAAAGCCCGCTCACACATTGCCAGAAAGGGGGCCGATGATGGTCAAGAGTAAGGGTGCAACCCCCGGTGCAATACTGAGTGCAACCCCCGGTGCAACCCCCCGCCAACGCCCGGTCAACGGGGGTGCGACACATACCCCTTATACCCCGAGCGTTGCACCCGCCCTTGGCGGCTGGGTGCACGCCACAAATGGCGGGCGTGATCTGGTCCCAATGCCCCCTTTTCCGAGTGGGCAGGAAACCGTGGGGCTAACTTCCGCTTTCGCGCTGTGCGGCATCACTCCTAGGCGGACTTTTGCCCTGTTCTGGCATAGGGCAAAAAAATTGGTCTTCGATTATGACTCCGTTTCTATCACGGCCCGGTGTTGGCGGATCGATATCGCGTATACAATTGATCCTGTAAATCGCATTCGGAATCTTTGTATCTTTAGCGACCAATTCGCCATTTTGAAAAACTTGGCGCTGATCGGTGATGGTTCCGTAATTCCAGCCAAGGCCATCCGAATAGCCGCAAACAACCTCATACGCATCCCTCGGTTTATCAGTACATTCCAATTTGAGATCATCTCCAAGGTCGCAGAAGAGCTCGCGTTTGCAGATAGGGAAGGTTTTCTCGACCTTTTCAGTGAAGAGCCCGAAGAATGGGTCCATGCCAAGCAACAGGCAGACCCCAACCCACATAATGGCCACAAATATTATTTCCCATACTTTAAGAAGGAAGATGTTCATTTTGCCCTCTCGTCAACTGCGGGGGTGGTTGCATGAAATCATCCACCAAAGCAATCCGCTTCCTTGAAAGCCTGAGCATCCCCGAGGGTCCGAAAGCCGGTCAGGCGGTGAAGCTGGCCCCGTTTCAAAAGCAATTCGTCAAGGGTGCTTTGGCGGACGGGATCAACGTAGCCTGTCTGAGCATCGGGCGCGGCAACGCGAAAACCGCTCTGTCGGCGGGCATCGCTCTGGGCGCGGTCAAGGGAGAATGGGATCGTCAGCCCAGACGGGAAATCCTAATAGCGGCCCGGACGCGGGATCAGGCGCGCATCGCGTTTGACTTCGTTGTGGGTTTCATCCGGTCGCTTCCTGAGGATGAGCAAGCGGCCTTCACGATCCGGCGCAGCCCCCGGCTTGAGATTGAGTATGACGGCGACGGCGGCGGACACTTCGTCCGGGCCATTGCGGCGGACGGCAAGACGGCTCTGGGATCGGCCCCGACGCTGGTCTTGATGGATGAGCGCGGCCATTGGCAGGCGGATCAGGGGGACGCCCTGGAACACGCCCTGTTGTCCGGTCTGGGCAAGCGTGGTGGGCGGGCGTTGATTATCAGCACGAGCGCGGCGGACGATGCGCACCCGTTTTCCGTCTGGCTGGATGAGGAACAAGAGGGCGTCTATCGCCAAGAACACCGGCCCGCCCCCGGACTTCCTGCGGACGATCTGGAAAGCCTCAAGCTGGCCAACCCCGGCGCGGCCCATGGCATCGGCTCAAGCCTTGAATGGCTGCAAGGTCAGGCACGGCGCGCGATTGCGCGGGGCGGATCGACCCTCACAAGTTTCCGGCTCTACAACCGCAATGAGCGTGTCAGCGGCGAAACCCGCGACCTGCTGTTGACGGTCGATGAATGGCTGTCCTGCGAGACGGCGGACCTGCCACCCCGGCAAGGTCAGGTGGTCATCGGGATCGACCTGGGCGGCTCTGCCAGCATGACGGCGGCGGCGTTCTACTGGCCCGAGACGGGGCGGCTTGAGGCTCTTGGCACCTTCCCATCAAAGCCGTCCCTTCTGGATCGTGGCCAGAATGACGGCGTGTCCGGTCGCTATGTCGAAATGCAGGACCGGGGCGAGTTGTCCACCCTCGGCGATCAGACGGTTCCCGTAGCGCCCTGGCTGGTCGAGGTGATGGCCCATGTAGAAGGCGAGCCGGTCGCGGCGATCACGGCGGACCGATACAAGCAAGCCGAACTTGGCGAGGCGATAGACCGCGCGGGCATCCGGTGCCCGATCATCTGGCGCGGCCAAGGCTTCAAGGACGGCGGCGAGGATTGCGAGCGGTTCCGGCGCGCGGCCTATGACGGCAAGGTGAAAACTGCCCCGTCGCTGCTGTTGCGGTCCGCTTTTGCGGATGCGGTCACGCTGCACGACCCGGCGAACAATCTGAAACTGGCAAAGGCGCGGTCCACGGGCCGGATCGACGCGGCGGCGGCTACGGTGCTGGCGGTCGCTGAGGGTGCCCGGATGGTGGGCCGCCCCGCTCACAAGGGAGGGCGCATCGCATGGGGATGATGGAAGCCGCATCACGGCTGATAGCGAAACACGGTCAGGCGGCAACGCTGTTGCGACCCGGTGAAGGCACAACGGACGGCTTTGGGGTATACACCCCCGGACCGGATACCGAATACCCCGTCACGATCCTGACGGCGACCTACGCGGTTGAGCTGCAATTCATCGCGGGCGGCTTGATGGACGTGGGCGATCAGCGGGTTTTCCTGTCGGTCGAGGGCCTGACCCTCACGCCCGCCACAACCGACCGGCTGCGCATCGGTGGCGAGGTGTTCCGCACGATCCGCGTTTCCCCGCTGGCCCCCGCTGGCGAGGTCATTTTCTGGGAATTGCAGGCGCGGGATGACTAATCGGAAGGAATACGCCCGCCATTCCCGGCGGATCACGCGCGGCCCGCGCTGGAAGGCTCTGCGGATGCAGGCGCTTGAGCGCGACGATTGGCAATGCGTCCAATGCGGCGAACGGCGGCGGCTTGAGATCGACCATATCGAGCCGGTCAGGACGCGGCCCGACTTGGCCTATTCGCTGTCCAATCTGCAAACGCTCTGTGGGCGCTGTCATGCCCGCAAGACCCGTATCGAGATCGGCCTAGGCCGACCCGACCCCGCCCGCGAGGCGTGGAAGAAGCTGGTCCGTCAAACGGGCCAAAACCCTATCGAGCACGAAAGGAAATCAGATGCTTGATTCTGTCAAAATCGCACGGCGGCAGAGCGAAATCCGCCAATCGCTTTCGGAACTGGTCGGCAAAGAAAAGCCGTCCGAGGATGAAACCCGCCAGATGGACGAAATGGACCGGGAATATCGGTCCAATGAAACCCGCTATCGCGCGGCCCTGATTGCCGAGGATGAGGAACGGCGGGAAGCCGGGGCTGATCTGGAAACCCGATCCAGCCGGGAATGGTCCGAGATCATGGCGGGCTTTGAAATGCGCCAAGTGGCCCTTGCGCTGGATGAGGGCCGCGCCCTTGAAGGGCAGACGGGCGAGATCGTCACCGAACTGCGGTCGCGTGGCGGCTATCGCGGCGTTCCGGTGCCGTGGGAAGCCCTGGAAATCCGGGCCGGTGAAACCGTGGCGGGTGGCACCCCCGATCCGATCCGCACGGCCCCGATCATTGAGCGGCTTTTCGCGGGATCGGTCGCGGCCCGCATGGGTGGCCAGATGGTCAACGTGGGCGTGGGCGAGGTCGAATATCCCGTTGCCACGTCCAGCGTGACGGCGGGGTGGGCTGCATCGGAAACCGGCTCCGTGACCGGCCCGAGTGCCTACACGACCGTTGATCGGCCCTTGAAGCCGGATCACAATCTAGGCGTCCAGATGCGCATTACGCGCAAGACGCTCAAGCAATCCGGCAGCGGCCTTGAGCAAGCGGTGCGGCGCGACATGAACGGCGCTATCGAGGAAGCCCTTGACCGTGCCGTGTTCCTGGGCAGCGGATCGGCGGGCGAGCCTACGGGCCTTTTCGCGGGTGCATCCGGCTGGGGCATCAATGAGGAAGCCGTAACTGCGGCCCCGACCTGGGGGGCGTTCCGCTCCGAGGTGGTGAGCTTCATCACTGGCAACGCGGCCAGCGGCCCCGGCGATGTGCGGCTGCTGATCCGCCCCGAGGTCTGGGACACGATGGACGCGGACATTTGGGATGCGGGCAGCGGGATCACCGAATGGGACCGCTTGTCCGACGCGCTGGGCAGCGTGACCATGAGCCACAACGTCCTTGCCGATCCTGCGGGCGATCCGCTGGCGACAAGCGCGGTCCTGACGACCACGGCGGGCGGTGTTCCCCCGTTCTTCGTGGGGACGTGGGGCGCAATCGACCTGATCCGCGATCCGTATTCGGATGCGCAATCGGGCGGGCTGCGGCTTACGGCGCTGGCCACGATGGACGTGACCATTTCCCGCGCGGTGCAAACCCGCATCCTGACGGGCATTCAGTGATGCTCTGGGCCGGTTCCAAAGGCGGGCTTGAGGTCCGCACCTCTGCGGACGGGGCAACCGTCCTGCGGGGCCGGTTCCCGTATGCCGTCCCGACTGTCCTGGCGGGCGGTCGGGAACGGCGTCGGGAAGTATTCGAGGCACGGGCTTTCGGGGCATCGGTCGCGGCTGGCGGTGACGTTCACTTGCTGGTGCATCACGACTTTGACCGTCCGCTTGCATCGCGGGCGGCTGGAAGTCTTGAGATCAGGGACGGCGATGACGCCTTGACTTTCGAGGCGACGATTGCCCCGGAAATGCGCGGCGTGGGCTATGTCACCGACTTTCTGGGCACACTTGCGGCGGGGCTGGTGGGCGGGATCAGCCCCGGCTTTCGCGTGACGGACGGCGGCGATCTTGTGAAGCGCGATAGCGACGGGCTGTTGAGGGTGGTGCGTTCTGCGGACCTGATCGAGATCAGCGCCGTGACGAAACCCGCCTATCCCCAAGCGCAGATCGAGGCGCGGCGTTGGGATACGGATGAGGATCGAGACTTACGGCGCGAACTTGGCCCTTGGCTTGTTCCGTATCGGTGGAGGCTCTGACATGGCGGTGACACTGAGAGAGGTCGAGGCAATCCCGGCCAGCTATCCGAACGTCACGGGCCTGAGCGTTCCGGCGATGATGCTGGATCAGGCGGCGCTCTGGCAACGGATCGAGGCTTATTGCCGGATGCGCTGGACGGCGCGGGAAGTGGTCTGGACGGTCGAGGGGGAAGGCGCATGGGAAGCCCCTTTGCAGCCGTCCACCCTGAACACGGTCGAGGTTTGGGAAAGCGGCGCATGGGTGGAATGCACCCCTGCGGCGTCCCCCTGGGGCGGCTATGATCTGCCCGGTGACGGCCCCTATCGGATCGCGGCGGACGTGGGGGGCGGTGACGTTCCCGCGGCTGTCTCTGAGGCGTTCCGGCGGCTTGCCGAATACCTGACGGACGCGACGGATCGGGCGGGCGTGTCCAGCTATTCCGTCAACATGGGGAGCGCGATCGAGGAAAGCTATCAGCGCAACCCGGCCTGGGTGGCGCGCGCAATGGAACTGAGCGGCGCGGCTGATCTGCTACGGCCTTACAAAAGGAGGGCCTGAGCATGTGGCCATTTAAGCGAAAGACTGCTGAGGAAACCCGGTCCAGCGGATCGGGCTTCACGGCTGAGATCATGGCGGCGCGGGAAGCCTATGTATCCGGGCGGCGCGGCATTGCAGAACTTACGGCCACGGCACAAGGCGCTGTGACGCTCTGGGAAGGCGGTCTAGGGCTTGCCGATGTATCCGGCACCGATCTGCTGGACCGACGGTCCCTGACGCTCTGTGCGCGGTCTCTGGCCCTGCGGGGCGAGGCGCTATTCCTGATTCGTGACGCGGGGCTTGTCCCCTGTTCCGATTGGGATCTGCGCACCCGCGACGGACGCCCCACGGCCTACCGCGTGTCGGTATCCGAGGCGGGCGGCGGACGGTCTGAAACCGCGCTGGCGGCTGAGGTCTTGCATTTTCGGATCGGCTGCGACGTGTCCGCGCCTTACTATGGCACGGCCCCGCTCAAGCGGGCGCAACTGACGGCGGGGCTGTTGAACGCGGTCGAGACGGCACTTGCTGAGGTATTCGAGACGGCCCCGCTGGCCAGTCAGATCGTCCCATTCCCCGAGGCACCGCAAACCGACCTGGAAGCGATGGCGCGCGGGTTTCGAGGCAACCGGGGCAAGGTGCTGATCCGCGAAAGCGTCAACGTCGCGGCGGCGGGCGGACCGGCCCCGATGCAGGACTGGAAGCCCCACGATCTTTCCCCGGACCTGTCGAAAGCCATGACGCGCGAGACGCTGGCGGCGGCGCGCGACGGGATCAACATGGCATTCGGCATCTTGCCCGGTCTGACCGCGCCCGCCACGACCGGCCCGATGGTGAGGGAAGCGCAACGGCATCTGGCGCAATGGGTGCTGCAACCGATAGCGGCGGGCATTGCCGAGGAAGCGTCGGACAAGCTGGGATCGACGGTCACGCTGGACGTGATGCGGCCCCTTCAAGCCTTCGATGCGGGCGGACGGGCGCGGGCGATCACGGCGATTGTGGGCGCCTTGGCGCAAGCGAAAGAGGCGGGCGTTGATCCGTCCGACGCCCTGCGGCTGGTCGATTGGGGGAATGAGATATGAGCATCAACTACACCGAAGCCGAGGCGCGGATGCATTTCTATGCTGACACAATCGGAGTGCAGCCCCCGGGGCGGCTCTTGTCTGACGATGGGGCACCCGCGCCCGAACTGCTGAATTTCTGTGTTCGCTGCGGGGCATCGCTGGATTGGATATTCCTGGGCGATGTGCGCGGCATGATCCGCGATAGCTACAAGGTGGCGCGCAACACAAGATGAAGCGTGGGGCTTGCCACGCTCTGCAATGCGTGGTATCCACCACGGTAAGGCAAGAGGCGTGAGCGATGAAGTATTCTGTCAGGACCATAACCCACGAATATTCCCCGAGCGAGGTTGCGCGCGTTTCTGGCGTTTCGACTTCCCTCCAACGTGACTGGCGGCGGCGCGGCGTTATCCAAGGTCGCGCCGATGGCTGGAACAAATACGATCTTGCGGACGTGATCCGCATGACTGTGATGCGCGCTTTTACGCAAAGCGGCATTTCCCTTGAAACCGCTGAGTCCGTTTCCAGCTTGGCGGTTCTGCCCGTCATGGATGAACTGGTGCGCTGGGATGACGTGGCGGTGTTCACGGGCGATCAGCTTTCCGCCGAGCAAATGGACCAGATCAGGGGTGGGCACGTCAGGGGCGCATCGGGCGATGAGCAATTCACCTTCGTCGCCTTGCCCGAGAATGAGCAAGGGGCGAGTGCGGCCCGCCTTCGCAATCTGGCAGATGGCGAAAGGATCATGGGCAAAAGCGGCAATTTCTACGGAATCGCGCTGGACCATAGCTTGCTGGCGCATCGCATCGCGGAATTGTCCCCATTGCCGATCATCCGCTTTGAGGTCGAGGTTAAGGACGATGGCTAACGCAAACCTCAATATCAGCGTCATTGAAAAGCGGATGCTGAAACAGGCTGAGGCGGCGGACTATACCGGCCTGCCCGTCAAACACTTTAAGGCGACTTGCCCAGTCCAGCCGGTCGAGATGCGCCCCGGCACGATCCTTTGGGACAAGCGCGACCTGGACAAGTGGATTGATGCGATGAAGGAAGGGGCTGAGATGGCGACGCAAGACGCCATTCTTGGCAAGCTGTAATGACGCGGATCAGGGTAAAGGGCTTCAAGATATTCGATGACCGGCACGGGAAACCGCGCTGCTATCATCGCGCCACGGGCCACAAGATCGACCTGGAAAAGACCCCGCTGGGATCGGCTGAGTTTTTCGCGGAATGCGCCCGCATCGCCGCGATTGCCGAGGCGAGGAAGGCGCAAGCCCCCAAGCCCGGAACGCTTGGCGGGCTGGTCAATGCCTATTTCCAGACTGAGCACTTTGGCAATCTGGCGGACGCGACAAAGCGCGACTATCGCAAGTGCGCTGACTTCCTGCACCCGATCCGCGACACGCCCGTTTCCGCGATCACAACACCCCTTATGTCGGGCATCCATGACAAGGCGGCGGGCAAGATCGGCTGGCGGCGGGCAAACATGGTCCGCACCTTCCTGAGCCAAGTTTTCCGCTACGCCATTCCGAAAGGTTTGATCGACCGGGACTATGCGGCGGGCGTCATCCCCAAGCCGCGCCCGAAAGATCGGCCCTACGCCAACCGGCCCTGGACCGTCGAGGAGCGCGCCGTTGTGCTGGATCGGGCCGCGCCCCACGTCCGGGCGGTCATCGCTCTGATTATGAATAGTGGGCTTGATCCGTCTGACGCTCTAAAGCTGCGGCGTGATGAAATCGCGGACGGCGTTATGTGGGCTTCCCATAGCCGCGTCGGCAACCCTTCGCCTGTGCCTATTGGCCCAACGCTGAAAGCCGAACTCGCCCGCGCACCGAAACACGATGCAATCACGATCCTTGCCACGTCCACCGGGAAGCCCTGGACCTACAACGGCTTTTCGACGGTCTGGCACCGCTTCAAGAAGAAGCTGGAAGCTGAGGGCGTGGTGCAACCCGGTCTGACCCTCAAGGGACTGCGGCATACCGTGGCCACGACGCTACGCGAGGCGGGGCTTGAGGAACGCCAGATTGCGGACCTGCTGGGGCAGAAGACCCCGTCTATGGCCCGCCACTATTCCCGGTCCGCCAACCTTGCGGACCGCAACCGGCTCACGATGGAAACACTCGAAAAGGAGAACGAACGCCGATCAAGAGTTGTCAAACCCTTCAAGAAAACTGTCAAACCCTGAGAGGCTCAAAAATGAATATCGAGCAATATCAAGCGTTTGAATGGTGCCCGGGGGCGGAATCGAACCACCGACACGAGGATTTTCAATTTTGCGGCCTGAATTGAGACACCGCTCTGAATTAAACCGAAGTGCTTGAAATTGAGAATAAACAGAGATCTGTATCGCAAAACTACTTCCTGATCCTTTCCGAACAAAGCCGGTACAGTCCGCTAGGGGTTACACGGGAATTACACGTAAAGTCGCGCGGAGGTCGTACTTTGTTCTTCGATTTGGCTGACAAGGCTCCTTGATCACTGTCAGCTTCGCCGGGTCGGACAGTTTGTTCTGGGTCTTGCGGAAGATCGTGCCGATCAGCCCATCTACGCGGCCCAGCGCCTCCAGCATGTAACGATACTGCAGCTCCAGCGCGTCGCCGTCCTTGCTCGCGATCTGCGCCCAACTCCATTGCAGCGGGATGGCCGATGTCTCGCATCGAAGGTCTTCGCGCTCCTGGTCCATCTTTAGGAATAGGAGGTAGGTGATCTGCTCGCTGTAGGATACGCCCTGGTCGCGCATAACATGCGCATAATTCCAAATCGTCGAGACGAGCTGTTCGTTTGTCATTCGGATGCCCACCAGTTCTCAAAGACATCGGCCAAACGCCAATCTTTCGCCAAGCGTCGCAAGAGCACTTCTCGACGTTCTTCAATGTCGGACGGAGTCCAGGTCGAATAGGAGCGCACCTCGTTGGTCAGTGTAAAGGCGCTTGAATCTCCAGGCGCGAAGTATTGGTTATTCTTGACATCAAATTCAAAATTGCGCGCTGCAGATTTCTTTCGGAAATTCAGCAGCACAAGATTTCCCAGGGTGTGTAGCCAAGAACTGTGTTCTTCGGGATCAGAGAACCAGTCCGCCCATTGAGAGTTGTCCGGGAGAGTTCGTGGGCAGACGTGTTCGACCGAAATCGTTGGATAGTCATAAACTGCCGATCCGTCCGTCGAGGCTTGCTCCAACCGGAGAAAGATCGGTTTCACAAACCGCGTTGCAAGATACACGTCACCGTCCAGGGCGTTGAACAGAGCGAATGCTTCCGCTTGGGTGAGTGTAAAACCTGTCGAGCGTTCCTTGACGCTTGGACCGCGAATTCTGAACAGCTAAACTCGACTTCAGGTAAACCACATCGCCACGCTTGTTGCGGCTGGACCCCGAATTCTGAACAGCTAAACTGGAGAAATACCACGAGAGCCGTCGCGCCATGTTGCGGCTGGACCCCGAATTCTGAACAGCTAAACTACCGCCCGCCGGAATAAAACCGCCAATTTTGTTGCGGCTGGACCCCGAATTCTGAACAGCTAAACTTACGCGGCTGGATCTGCGGATGTGGCGGAAGTTGCGGCTGGACCCCGAATTCTGAACAGCTAAACTCTTCCGCTATCACAAAGACCGGAACTTCTCGTTGCGGCTGGACCCCGAATTCTGAACAGCTAAACTCAAATCCCGCAACGCATCCCGAAAATTCAGGTTGCGGCTGGACCCCGAATTCTGAACAGCTAAACTCGCGCTTTGCGATCAGCAGGCCGCGCGCGTGTTGCGGCTGGACCCCGAATTCTGAACAGCTAAACTCGAGCCTGCGAGCGGATTCTTGAATTTTCGGTTGCGGCTGGACCCCGAATTCTGAACAGCTAAACTCAAATCGCAAAAGACGCGCGCCCGGATTTGTTGCGGCTGGACCCCGAATTCTGAACAGCTAAACTTTCGGGCGCGGGTGGTCGCGGCGGGTGAATGTTGCGGCTGGACCCCGAATTCTGAACAGCTAAACTGCATCTGCATTGCGCCCAGATCGAAGGCTTGTTGCGGCTGGACCCCGAATTCTGAACAGCTAAACTGAGCTGGTCGAACAGGTCATTTACACGCAGGTTGCGGCTGGACCCCGAATTCTGAACAGCTAAACTGAAGCTGTCAGCGTTGCGGTCGTTCCGCTAGTTGCGGCTGGACCCCGAATTCTGAACAGCTAAACTCGATCCCCTTCCAAACTCCTGAAATCACAGGAGTCTTGGGAGGGGACGGGTGAGGCAAACCGAGGAATCTTCATCAAAACAGCGCCAGTTGTTCTGGGTTTTTCCGGGCCGCCCTGCGACCCTGATCCGAGAAATGAACAATATCACGATACTGCCGATCGGTGAAGTTGAGGATCTGAATGTCGCCCTTGTCCGGCAGATGTCGCTCTATACGGTTCACGCGTGTTTGGAACGCCTCCTTGCCGTTGACGAAACGGCAATAGACCGAAAACTGACTGCGCTCAAAACCTTCATCCAGCAGGAAGTTCCGAAAGTCCGTCGCCGCCTTCCGCTGCGGCTTGGTGTCGGTGGGCAAATCAAACATCACGAGAATCCACATGATTCGGTATCCAGACAGGTAGACAGGTGCAGTGGTCATGACCCTAACCCCGAAAGGGTAAGAACATCGGGCGGCGAAGGAAGGGCAAGGTTCAGGCGTCTTGTCTCAAAGCTCTGACCCAGCGAAACGGCGAGTTTGCCAAGCGCTATAGACACTGGCGTCAAGCCGCCGCCAAAGGGCAGATCGAGTGCGATGAGCCTGGCCAGTGTCGTTTTAGCCTCGGTATCCACCTTTGGTCCATTTCGTTCCGCGAGCCCTCGAACGCAGCAATCCACCAAGGGTCTGAACGGCTCCATCAGGTCATCTGCCAGGGCAAAGGCGTTACCTCTGTTGGAATGGTGCAGCCCGATGGTGGGGTGCAACCCGGCGGCCACGACGGCGCGGGCGGTAGCTGCGCGCAGGACGGTATATCCATAGTTCAACAGCGCATTGAGATCGGGTGCTGTGCGATCCCGTCGAAACTCCTGACCCATCATGCGGGGCCAGTAATAACGAGCGGCCTGGGCTTCGACATTGGTGCTGTCGCCGCTGACCACTTTGCGCTTGAGCATGGCGACAGGCGCGTGGGTCTCACCCACTGCCTCCAGAGCGGCCGCCTGCATGGCGATCTTGGAGATCACCACCTGTTTCCAAGCTTGCTTCAGAATTGGGGCTTTGGCCTGCCATTGAGCACGCAGACGGGCACCTTGGGCGTGATGCCCCTCGAGAGGCAGCAGAACAGATCGGGGAGCGTGGTTGGACCCGCACAGGACAACCGGAGCTCCGCGATCAGCGAGTTCGGTTAAGAGTGAGGTGGACCATGTGGTCCCGTGCGCGTGCACGATCACCCCCGCGATCTGGTCGAGCGGTATGCGGCCGATTTCTTCAGCACCATCGCTGACTTTCAGAAAGCCCCGGTCGCGCGAGAGATGCCGACCGTCGGTCGAGATATCTACGATCTGATCCATGCCTTCCCCCTCCAAGCCCTTGGAAGGTTGGCATGTTTTTTCGATTCGGGCGACTCTGGCCTATACGGGCTTGGCGCCTCCGTCGCGAAGACGGCCAATTTCATCAACAGATATGCGCCGAATCCCGGATGCGACCGCGGGTCGAGCTGCTATCTGGATCCAGCATTTTCGCTCCGCTGCGTTCGCTTCATTATGCGGCGTGATGAACAAGCCGTTTGCAATGTCCATTTTCTGGACATGTCCGACGACCGTTCGCCCATCCCGTTCCAGCGCAACCATATCGCCCTTGTGCACTCGAAGTAGACGCTTGGCCGCCGGGTGGGGCCGTTTCTCGCTTTCGAGGGTATGGGCCTCGAAGGTCGTGATGACCTGGGCTTCTATCTTTCCGTCTGGAAGCCGCCAGATCTCGAACACGTGGTTGCTGCCGCCCTGGTACGCCTTGATCGGCTCCTGCGCGGGCACAGGAACGCGCGCCTGCTCTTGCAATGGCTTGATGATGCGCACCCGGCGGATGCCGTGATATGGGCCGGGTTTGGACGCGAAGTCGCGCAGGGCTTTTTCGTAGTCCTTGCCGGTCTTGTTGCAGGCCGCCACGCGCAAGGCCTTTCGCAACTGCGGGTCGCGCACTTGGCCACTTCGGCCCGGCTCATCAAGCAGCTGCGCAGGCTTGACGCTCAACAAATCTGTCCGACTCGCGACATAGATGTCATCGACGATGGAATAGGCCGTCTCCTGGTGCAATTGACCGGCTGTGCTGTCGCGTCCTAGCTTGCGGGCCTCCTTGTCGATCCGTCCGTGATCAGCGCGATGGCTTACGATAATCTTGCCGAGCTGAACCTCAAGATCACTGCGAAAGCCCTCCCAAGGCGGTGGCGTTTCGCGGGCGATGAGTTCGGCGGATTGGCCGGCCTGTTCGCCTTGGCCGGCAGCGCGGCTGATACGGTTAAGCAAGCTGCGGTCCGTGGCGGCGACCACGGCAGCGTCGATGGCGTGGTGACGGTGATCGGTTCGGTTCTTGGCCTTGACCGCACCGCGATCCTTGTCACTCAGCAGGGAGTTCAACCCCCAATGCCGCCGTAGCATTTCGGTCAGCCGACCCGGCACGACCCAGACATGGCCGCCCTCGGTAAACAGCGTGTCGAGATAGGTGCGGGATATCCGGGCGAGATATTGGGTATCGACCAACGCCCGGTCTAGAAAATCGTGTTCGCCTTCGAACCGCTCCATTGCGTCCGGGGCAAAACGCCAGCGCTTGTTGTCGGGCAGGTTTTTAAGATTGACTTCGATCGCGTCCCATTTTGGGGTGCCGCCGAAGGCTTCCCACGGAGTCTGATTGCGCTTTTCCCGGTTGGCTTCACGCAGGCAAAGCGTGCGGTTTGCGAAACTGTCGTCCAGAGTGCGCGAATAGGGCAGAATGTGATCGACATCGCAGTCTCTAAAGATCATCTCAACTGAGATGCGCTCGCCCGTATAAGGGCAGAAACGCCGCATCGCATCTTCTGGGTTCAAATCCTCCCACAGCCGCAGAAGCATCCGGTTGCGGCCGTTGTCTTCGATCTCGAGTTCTTCGAGCTTCTCGCTGCGTTTCTTCGCCGCCGCTGTCGTGTCTCGGATGCGTTTCATCGCGTCCTGCTTCTGCTGCTCGGACTGCTTCAGTTCTCGTGCCAGTTCGACGACGATCTGATCGGGTTTGCCGTAGTTGTTGACGATCTTGTTCACCAAGCGCCGCAATTGGTTCAAACCGATATGCACGGTCGGGTTGGTAATTCGGCCAAAATACTCCGCTGCCTGCTTTCGAGGATCGTGCAACTCACGATCATAACTCCCTGGAATTACGTGTCGGTCGAGAACTTCACCATAGTAGGGGAGCGGGTTTTCCCATGGTTCAGGCTCTTCTTTGTCATCATCAATCCAGCGCGTAGGGTCAAAGACTTCACCCGTGCGATGGTCCGAATGGTGCCAGCCGCAGGCGGCTACAGCGTCCGAGTAGGTTATGACATCGGATTGGAGGAGTTCGAGGATACGCGTGGTGGCCGTCAGCCCCAACCGCCCATAGCCCTCGGGTAGCGGTGCCTTGGCGGTCCCTTCGGCGTGGTCGCGGTTGAGCCCATGAGCTTGTATCAACCAATCCACCAGCGCCGCATGATCCGCGTCGCTTTGCACCCGTCGGATGCGCGAAATCACGTGCCATTGTGCATCGGAACTCAAGACTGACCAGCGAGGGCCGAAACGGTCTGGATGGGAGAGGCTGGCGCGTACTGGGTCGCAGGCGATTGCGTCGCGCACGCCGGTTTCCAACGTGAACCGCTCGCCGTTGCGCAGTTTCAGCACCTTCGCCAGCGCGGGCAGTTTCATAGACATGGACTTGAGAGACGCCGTGGGCTTCTTGTTGTCCAGCGCGTGGACGATCCGGTCACGCTCCTCGAGGGTCAGAGCGCGTGTTTTCCTCCCGTCTGCCGTCACACGCAACTGATTGACGGTTTCATGAAGCACCCGGCGCTGGGTCAGGGGATGGGCCTTGGGCAAGCGCTCCTCCCGAGAAGGAACTCCTCGATGGCCTGAGAACAGACAAAGCCCGACCTTCGGTTCTTTCAGTGGACGTTGAAAGAAGATCTTCTCGAACACGAGGGCGCGCAGATCGTCAGTCAACTCAGGGTGATGGCTCGCCTGCGCCGTCCAGAGTTTGTGAAACTCTCCCTCGAGATGATTGCGGTCGGGGTAGAAGTCATAACCCGCTTCCTCTTTACCGTCCGGCCCATCCCGTCTGGCAATTGAGAGTCGGGTCCGCACGGTCGGCACATTGCGGTAATCCAGCCGTGTGCCATCCTTGTTTATATTGGGCTCCGTGCTCGGCTTTTCCTTCAAGCGCTGGCGCCGCATGTGCAGGAACTCGCCGTAGGTGCGCGCACCGCTGGCCATCATCGCCTGCTCAAGCCGCGCGGTGGCGTCCTCGATTTTGCCGCTTTCGTTATCGCCGCGATCTGTCTTGCGATTGGATTTGAAACCTCGTCGCTGGTTGATGTGAAACAGCGCTCGGCCCAGGTGAGTCAGCGGCAGCGCTTCGTCCAAACCGGTAGCACGCAACGCGTAAGGATCCAGCGCCTCCAGAGTCTTCGCCTCTGCGGGATCGGCAGGCATCATCCCCGCATCGGCCAGGACCTTCATCAGCGTGGAGCGTCGGCGTAGGTAGCGGTCACGGCGGCGACGCATGGCACGGGCGGTCCTTCGATCAACCGCCAGTGATGCGCCGGATTGCGGATCTCGTCCATCCGAGAAAACGCGAACACCGCCAGTTATCACACCAGTGATCCTTGCGTCAGCCTCGACACCGTCGGTTTCATACAGCCACCAGCCAATGGAGTTCGCTCCAATATCAAGACCCAAACGCATTCTCGTCACCCAGATTTGCAATTTCGATCAGGATTCCTTGCCGTGGGATAGGATGCAACTTGAAAGGGTGGTCGCCATATGCGAAAAAAAGACTGTTCAGAATTCGCGGTCGAGCCGTTAACAAGCTCGAAGTAGCACCACATTGAAGCGCGTCCTACGGGGCGCGTTTCCTTTTTTGTTAGGGATACATACAGTCTTCCTCCTTGTGAGGAGGTTCTGACCGCCCGGTTGTCCAAAGGCTGAGGGTCTGCGCGAATATCCGGAAAACGGCTTGCGACTACAGCATCCCAGTCTCTTCAGGAATGGCTGGAATGGGCCGTGAGCGTCGCTCAGCAGAATTGAGCCCGCTCCCACTCCAACGGGAACGGTTCCAGCGCTCGCGCCAGCGTCACCTCCGGCCCCTGCCTGCCATCGAGGATCGCCTCGAAGATGTCGGGCGCGAGCAGCGTGAGCCGCAGGACCCGGGTCATGTAGGACGGCGCGATCCCGTCGCGCTCGGCCAATTCGACGATGGTGGCAAACTCGCCTGAGTCGAGCATCCGGTTCCATCGGAAGGCGCGGGCCAGCGCCTTTAAGAGGGTGCTGTCTGTCCGGCGCGGAATGGCACGTGGAGTGTGATCGTCTCGGGGATCGGAGTTTCGCAGGTCATGCGGCCGCCTCGATACCGCCGACCAGCATCTCGCGCGAAAGGCCACTCAGGCCGTCGACGCGCAGCCGCACGTTGAGCCCATCCGTGCCGATGTCCACGCGATCGACCAGCAGCGCAACGATGCGCGCCTGTTCGGCGGGGAAGAGCTCTCCCCACAACGGATCGGGTTGCTGTAGCGCCGCGCGGGCGTCCGCTTCGGTGATGTCGTCGGCGTGGGTGCGAGCTGCCTTCCATGTCCCGGCCACGATCTCGGGCTGGCGGAACACAGTGCGGAGCTGGTCGATGACGGCAGCTTCGATCTCTCCCGCTGACACACGACCCACGGGGCACGATCCGGCGCCATGCTTCAGCACGGTCTCCTCCGTATTCTCTTCTGGACACCGTTGCTGATCTGCGTGCCCCTTGTCGGTTTGTATCGGATCAGGTGAATTAAGGCCGACTGACCGGCCATTCTGATACAACTCACCAGTGCGTGGCAGACACAGCGCTCCCCGAAGCCGGAGATTTCTGGGTACCGGTCCCCCATGAGGGTGATGCACAGATCGCACATGAAGAAGTCACCGCAATTGGAGAAACCGTCACGGAGATCCGTGGCAGAAGCTGGACGGAGAAGAACGGCAGAACGCGACCGATGAGCGAGATAGACATAATCGTAATTGCCCCATACAACGCACATGTAAACGCTCTCCGGGATACGCTTCCCTCCGGCGTGCGTGTCGCCACCGTGGACATGTTTCAGGGCCAAGAGGCACGGTCTGCTCAGTTTGTATGACCGCATCGTCCGTAGAAGAAACTTCGCGCGGGATGGAGTTTCTGCTTTCTCTGAACCGCATCAATGCTGCTGTGTCTCGTTCCATGGGTCTGGTATTGGTGTTTGGAGCGCCGCGATTGCGAGAGGCGCAGTGGAACATTGTTGAGCAGATGAAGCTGTTGAATACGCTGTACGCACTTGCAACTTGCCCAAATATGGAAGGTTAACTTGAAGAATCGACTTAGCCAAAACGGGAAGCCCGACCAGACCGCCGGGGAGCTCAACAGGTTCGCGGAAATGAGGGGGCGAATTGGCTTTCCTCCCGTGCGAGAAGCCTTCGATGCTTTGCTCGATCATTTCCAGGATCTGGGTGACAATTACGCCGTTGAACCCAATGCCGGCGAAAGCATTATGAAGGTAGTGAACCTCTTTGACCTGCGCGCCGGTCGGGAGAATCCTTTTGCCTTCATCGTGAACAACAAGGACATTCTTTTCTACATTCGTAAGCCTGCCCTGAAGAGGGCCGACTACAGTGTTGATCGTTTGCAAAAGCACTTCGGCGACGCTCATGTAAACAGGAACAATGGGGGCGAGATCACGATCAGATTGGTTGATCGCTCTGATGTGGAGCGAGTGATCATGCATGTCATCGATGAATATACTGGAGTTACACAAAACGAACCGAGCGCGGGCGCTCTTTCCCGAGATATGATCGAAGCGGCGATGGATGCGTACGACAAACACCGTTCAACAGGGATCCATAGCGAAACATTCGGTGCCTTTGGCGAACCACGCGGCTATTGGGTCCGGTCATCGCGTGATCGTGACAATCGCGTCTATCCGACAAAACCGATTGTGGCTTTCGCCAAAAAGCTGGACGGGCTCAACGGAGGTTGGAGCACCAAAGCCAGTGCAGCGGCTTGTCTCCACAATTCCGGTTTCATCATCGTGGACCAATACGACAAACCGGTCACGCCGCCTGACAGTTATGATCACCTGCTGCGCGATGCGGATCGGATACGTTCATGTGCATTCAATTACTTCATTGAGCCGGCGCGGGAACGTCGTGCATTGGAGGTCTCCATCCGCGCGGGCGACCTTGCAGCAGCTATGGGGCTCAAGGACGCCTTTCCGAACATCTGCCAGGCCCTTGGCGGTGCAAAATTCCAGAAACTTGCGCAAGTGCCGCCGCCCACGAGTACCGGACCGAATCCAAGCAGTTCAACCGTTTTTACATATACGCTCAATTCACAACCAGAGGCGGACACCGTGACCGACACAAAAAAAGCGCCTTCGCCACCCGCCGTAAACCTGATCCTCTATGGCCCGCCGGGCACGGGCAAGACATATCAGACGGCATGGGAGGCCGTCCTGCTGTGCTTGGGTGACGAAGCGGCCGTTGCACTAAGTGGACAGGATGCCAGAGCAGAACTCATGAAAACCTACCGCAGTCTCGTGAGCGATGGGCGCATAGAATTCGTGACCTTCCACCAGTCAATGTCTTACGAGGAGTTCATCGAGGGGCTGCGACCGACCACGGATCAGTCCGAAGACAGCTCGGCGGGCACCGGGTTCCGGCTGGAGCCGGTCCCTGGGATCTTCAGACGCATCTCGGAGCGTGCGGAGAAGGGTATGCCGACCGTGCCGCATGAGAACGCTTTTTCTATCGACGGGCGGCAGGTCTTCAAGATGTCGATCGCGCGCGCCAACGTGGCCGCAGAGGACTACCTGTTCGAGGAAGCCATCACCGAGGGGCACACGCTCCTCGGCTGGGAGGACATCGACTTCTCCGACGACAGGTTTTCCGATGTCGAGGAGATACTGGAGGCTTGCCGTACCCATGGCGAGCGCGGAGGCGAGGCTACTCTGCAGTCGGGTCAGGTGAGCCAGGTGGACGTTTTTCGTAACCAGCTGGACGTGGGAGACATCATCGTTGTGACCAAGGGCAACCGACTGTTCCGGGCCATCGGCGAAGTCACGGGCGAATACCAATACCGGCAGCGGGACAATCGGAAATATTGCCAACGGCGCTCCGTGCGATGGCTCTGGGTGGACAGGGAGGGGGTTCCCGCCTCCGAGATCTACGATGGCAACTTCACCATGAGGTCGATCTATCCACTTAATCGGGCACGCCTCGATACCGTTGCCCTCGAAAGTTACATGAACAGCGGCGGCGAACCGGTGAAGCGCGAGGCAAGACCGTATGTCCTCATCATCGACGAGATCAACCGGGCGAACATCTCAAAGGTCTTCGGCGAGCTGATCACCCTTCTTGAGCCCGACAAGCGGCTCGGGATGGACAACGAGATCCGCCTCACGCTTCCCTATTCCAAGAAGTCCTTTGGCGTGCCTCAGAACCTCCATGTCATCGGTACGATGAACACGGCCGATCGCTCCATCGCACTGTTGGACACAGCACTACGCCGCCGGTTTTCTTTCAAGGAACTGATGCCCGACCCTTCAGTTTTGTCGGACAACGTCGAGGGGGTCGATCTGCAAAAGCTGCTGTCTACGATCAACGAGCGAATCGAGTATCTGTTCGACCGGGAGCATCAAATCGGGCACGCGTACTTCACAGGCTGCCAAACGCGGGCGGATATTGAGAGCGTCATGCGAGACAAGGTGATCCCGCTTCTGGCTGAGTATTTCTATGAGGACTGGTCCAAGGTCGCAGCTGTTCTTGGCGACTCTACTCACGGTCCCGCCCGCTTCCTCGATGCCAAACAAATTGCGGTACCCGGAGGTATGACTGAAGACGACTTTTCTAGCGAAAAGCTGCGGTGGACGGTCAAAGACAATTTCGACTTCTCAGAGTTTGCGGCCTGATGCCGGCCTTCACCCTGCGCGAATGGGAAACGTTGCCCCACGGCGAAGGGGACGGCTGCATTCCCGAACACTTTGCCGAGCGTCTCGCGGCGCTCGCCAAGAAATCTACCTTTGTCGGCAGCGGCGGAGGAGTGCTTGAGGATCGGCGCCATGAACTGCGAGCGCGTGGTGTCGTCGGCGTCTTGGCGACCGACGAGTGCAGTCTCGAGATACTTCCTAAGATCGATGTCGAGGTGCAGGGTGGTGAAGCAATGCAAAACGCTGCCATTCGCAAACGCCTTGTTCACATGCTTGCTGTCGCGCTCGACCTAAAGATCGAGACAGGCCAAATCACAGAGCTTGACTGGCAGCGCGAAACGCTTCTGGAAATTCTCATCCGCATTTTCTGCAGCAAGCTGACCGATGCCGTTCGTCGCGGCATGCCGCGGCGATATATCGTCCAAGAGGATGATCTTGCAGCGTTGCGCGGGACGCTCAATCTGCCTCGTCAATTTACACGCCACGCAGCGAACCCCTCACGGCTTGCCTGCAAGTTCGATGAGCTCTCTGAGGACATCGCTCTGAACCGCATCATGAAAGCAACGGTCGCACATCTCTCCAGAATGTCGCGCAGTCCCGCCAATCAACAGCGTTTGCGCGAACTGGCTTTCGTCTACGCCGATATATCCGAAGTCGCTGTTCCTGCGCTGAAATGGAATGAGGTCGTTATCGACCGGACAAACCGGGCGTGGCAGGAATTGTTAGGGATAGCGCAACTTTTTCTGCGCAATCGTTACCAAACGACGAGTGCCGGGGCGGGACGGGGGACTGCACTCCTCTTTGAGATGAGCGCCCTTTTTGAGGAATATGTCGGCCGGCTAATCACAAGCGCTTTGGCACGCACGGTGTATCGGGTCTCTCTACAAGGCGGGAGACTATTCTGCCTGACATCGCTCGATGATGAACGCGCTGTCTTCCAGACGAAACCCGATATCCTGATCTGGCGTGCGGGGCAGGTTGTCCATGTGATTGACACAAAGTGGAAGCGGATCTCCTCCCGTATTGATGACCGAAAACAAGGAGTTTCCCAAGGCGACGTCTATCAGATGATGGCCTATGCACAGCTATATTGTGCGCCTCGGCTTACTCTTCTTTATCCACATCATCCAGGGCTGGGTGCAACAGAGCTTGTCCAGGCTAAACACCGAATAACTGGTCAAACGACAACATTGGAGATCGCCAGCATTGATGTAGCGAATGGTGGAAACATAATTGATCGGCTTCAAAGTTTACTTGTCACCAGCGAGTTGGCAGCAGAACTGTCAGTTTAACGGAGCCGCCGATCATCTTCGAAGGCGCGCAAGCTGGAGAAGGTTCGACGGGGTTCCCATCCCCTCCGCCACAAGCTTTCGTTAGGTATATGATTTAGTGTGAAAGAATCGCTCATTGTGCCAGGCACTCCCACACCTGTTCCCACATCTCGACGCCGCTTGCCACCTTCGGGATCACTCCTCCAACACATCGTCCGCTAACTCGCCTGTGATCAGTTCCCGCACTCGGTCGCGGTCGATTTGGCCGTAGCTGCGCAGGGTAGTCAGGACATCGGTGTGGCCGAGGTTCTGGGATGTGGCGACGATTTCGGCGACGGAGGTGAAATTCTTCGTCGCGTGGCGGGCCAACATGTGGCGGAAGGCGTGCGGGCCAAAGGTGGGTAGGCCTGCGGCGGTGAAGGCCGCGTTGACGATCTTGCGAGCCGGTTCGGTACTTTTCCATGGGCGGCGCGCGAAGCCATCGGCTTGGAAGCCGGTTTCGGCGCTGACCTTTAAAGCTGTGGCGGGGAAGAGCGGGTCGTCGGGGCCGTAGAGAGCCACGTCTTCGAGATGGGTGATCCATGCGCGGAGCGCAACTTCGGCCTCGGGGAAGCCCTTGGCAAAGAA
>NZ_JAFMPQ010000054.1 GCF_020667845.1 Cognatishimia sp. F0-27 | reverse complement strand
CCTGACCCTGACCCTGACCCTGACCCTGACCCTGACCCTGACCCTGACCCTGACCCTGACCCTGACCCTGACCCTGACCCTGACCCTGACCCTGAAACGATCACGATCCTGCGCTTTTCGACAATAGACGATGTCTGTGTTTTTGGTTGAAAGGCCCTGTTACACAGCACTACAGTTTGACGAAATTTGTCAGGATGTCATCCGCAACGCGCCACCGCACCAACACTGACGCCCTGACTTCGAACGTCAATTCGTCGAACTTGGGGCGGACGCACATTATGCGAAACCCTTTCAGGCGCTGGAAAGCTGGAGCGCGACAGAGCGTTTGGACAGAGCCGGCAAGGCTTCAGGCCATGCGATAGCAGCCGCTGCGGATTTGTGATCCGGGTGCGCAAAATGCGCCGACACATATGCGGGAAGTGCCTGACAATTGAAGCGCCCGATGATGGCCCTAAAAGATTGTGCGCGCGGCGCGCTGCCGGGCACCTTGCTTTCGGGATCCGGCCAAGTCTCGACACGCGCATGCGCGCGAGCCGGGTCGTGACGCTTCCCAAACCGACATGGGAGCGCAAATGTCTTCGCACGTGCATGCACGCGAGACCGGTCTGGCTCAAGACAGCCGCAAATTCCCTTACGCGACCCTTCGCCACTCGCGGTCAGGACCCGTCTCGTCCCTCGACCATGCCCCGTTCGCCCCCGCATTCTGGAAACGCACGGTCTGCGCCATGCGGCAGAACTCCGCGCTCCTCGG
The DNA here is from genome assembly GCF_020667845.1 of Cognatishimia sp. F0-27. Classification (GTDB taxonomy): domain Bacteria; phylum Pseudomonadota; class Alphaproteobacteria; order Rhodobacterales; family Rhodobacteraceae; genus JAFMPQ01. The sequence goes on along the minus strand of NZ_JAFMPQ010000054.1, from coordinate 25,187 downwards.
CACTCAAACCCGCCCCCAGGATCAAGGCGAGCTGTTGCTGCCGGCTCTGAAACGTCTCGAACGGAGGCGCCTTCAGCCCGTCATGGGCCTGCAACACGACATGCGCCATCTCGGACGGGCAGCCCTCGAAGCGGACAGCCCCCCTCTTGCGCGCCTGGTTGAGCCACACCGCAAACAGCGCAGCAAGGCGGATCTCCCCGTCCCGCGCTTCCTTGGCCGCCGGCCCATTACGCATGTCGAGCAGTTCCAGTCCGTGTCGTGACCGAAGGATCACTTCCATCGCCCCACCGCCCTTGGCTTTGAACGCGCGCAACAAGATCTCCGCCGGTGTTCCCTCTGTGGACAAGGCCTCTTCTACGGCACGCGCGGCTTTTTGATAAAATAGCACGGTCAGCGACCGCGCAATATCGTCCTTGTTGCTGAAATACTGATAAAGCGCAGGACGAGACATGCCGCAGGCGCGCGCTATGTCTGCCATTGACGTGCGTTTCACGCCATATTGCGCAAAAACGGAGAAAGCCGCATCGAGAATCGTTCGGGCCTTGTCGGAGAGAGCGGGGGGTGCCTCGGTCATCTGGATGTTCTGACAAATCGGGCCGAATCTGTCAATTGACATGCTGACACTAAGCGTCATTATTGTCAGATACATCGTTATGCAGGGCAACGGCGCCACAAAGGAGAGTTCATCATGTCCACCAGCCTGACCGTCAATGGCGAGACACGGGATATCGATCTGCCCGATGACGTTCCGCTCCTGTGGGTTCTGCGCGATCAACTCAACCTGACCGGAACCAAGTTTGGTTGCGGTGTCGCTGCCTGCGGTGCATGCACCGTGCATATTGATGGCGAGGCCGTCCGCTCCTGCCAGGTGGCGCTGGGCGATGTCTGGGGCGCCGTGACCACGATCGAAGGCATCGGGTCACCCGATGCGCTGCACAAGGTGCAACAGGCCTGGGTCGATCATCAGGTCGCACAATGCGGCTATTGCCAGTCCGGGCAGATCATGCAGGCCGTGACCTTGCTGGAACAGACGCCAAACCCGACCGACGCAGAAATTGACAGCGCCATGTCCGGAAATCTCTGCCGCTGCGGGACCTATCCCCGCATCCGCGCCGCGATCCGGGCGGCTTCTCAGGCACAGGAAGGGTAACGCATGGCTTCTGTTGGTAAAATCCTCCGCCGCACCTTCCTTTTTGGCTCTCTGGCCGTGGCAGGCGGCGTCGCACTTGGCGTCTGGTATGTGCGCAAACCCGCCCCGAACCCGCTCAAGCCCGCCGAGGGAGAAACCGCTCTGAACGCGTTTGTGGTGATCGATGGAGACGGCGTCACGCTGGTCGCCCCGCGCGCGGAAATGGGCCAGGGCACACACACCACGTGGGCCGCGCTCCTGGCCGAGGAGATGGATCTCACGTTGGATCAGGTGCGTGTCATCCATGGCCCCCCCGCAACCGCCTATTACAACAGTGCCCTGATGGCTGAGGGTCTGCCGAATACGGGCTATGACATCTCGTCCTTCCAGCATTCGCTGGGCGAGGTCATGGGCTCCATTGGAAAGGTGATGGATCTTCAGGTCACCGGCGGTTCGACGGCAATGAAAGACGGCTTCGTGCGGATGCGCGCCACCGGGGCCGCGGCGCGCGAATTGCTCAAACAAGCCGCCGCCAACCGGCTCGGCGTGGCAATCGACACGGTGACCACCGAAGGTGGATTTGTCGTCGCCGAGGACGGCACCCGCCTGCCCTACACCGAGCTTGCCGCCGATACGGTGGACCTTGAACCCAAGCGGGTCGAGCTGCGCCCGCGCGAGGACTGGACCCTGCTCGGCAAGACGCAACCGCGTATCGATATGCTCGAAAAGGCCACCGGCACGGCGCAATACGCCATCGACACACGCTTGCCCGGCATGCGGTTTGCAGCGGTGCGCATGGCGCCCGATCGCGGCGGCATGGCGTCCTTCCGCGACCGCGAGGCGCTCAAACTGCCCGGTGTGGAACGGGTCGTCGATCTTGGGGATGGTGTCGCGGTGATCGCCAACAACACCTGGATCGCCGAACGCGCCCTCGACAGCGTCGAAATCACCTGGGCCAACAACGTGCCGCACCCGCTTTCAACAGAGGCCATGATGCAGGCCATCGAGGCCGGGTTCGAGACCGAGCCCAACTCGGTCATGCGCGACGATGGCAATGCCGCGTCCATCCCGGACGGCGCCACCGCTCTGGAAGCAGAATACCGCGTGCCCTTCCTCGCCCATGCGACGCTGGAGCCGATGAACGCCACTGCGTGGCTCGATGGCGGCACATTGCGTGTCTGGGCCGGCAATCAGGCGCCAACCTTCACCCGCGATGCTTGCGCCGCGGAAGCAGGCATTGACCCGGAGAACGTTGAGCTTACCACGACCTACATGGGCGGCGGTTTCGGACGCCGCGGGGAGCTCGATTTCTCCGTGATCGCCACGCGCGTCGCCAAGGCTGTTCCGGGCACGCCCGTCAACGTGACTTGGTCCCGCGAAGAAGACATGACACATGATTTCTATCGTCCGGCCGCGATCGCGCGCATGAAAGGCGCGGTGCAGGAGGGGCGTGCCGTTGTTCTGGATGGCGCGATTTCCTCGCCGTCGGTCAGTCAGCAGGCGCTTGGGCGTTGGCTTGGGTTTGGCATGTCCGGCCCGGACCGCGGTATCGTCGACGGGGTTTTCAATCAGCCCTATGGCATCCCGAACTATCGCGTGACCGGCCATACGGCCACGCTCGACACCCCGATCGGCTTCTGGCGTGCCGTTGGATACAGCTTTGGCGGCTTCTTCATGGAGAGTTTCATCGACGAGATGGCCCATGCGGCCGGATCCGACCCGTTGGCCTTCCGCAAGGCGCTGACCCTCGATGAATGGGAACCGGCCATCACGCTCCTCGAAGCGGTCGAGGAGATGTCGGGCTGGACCGGGCAGACCCCGGAGGGTGTCGGACGCGGCGTCGCCATGACCTACAGCTTCGGCACACCGCTTGCGATGGTGCTCGAAGTCCGCGATCAGGACGGGGCGATCCGCATCACCGATGCCTGGCTGGCCGCGGATCCTGGCGTGGCGCTTGACCCCGGCAATATCGAGGCACAGCTGACCGGCGGCATGGCCTTTGGCCTGTCGGCAGCGATCGGAGAAGAGATCACCTTCACCGACGGCATCGTGGATCAGAAAAACTTCCCGGATTACGAGCCGCTGCGGATGACACAGATGCCGCGCTGCCATGTGCGCATTCTTGAAAATCAGGAACATATCGGGGGGATCGGCGAGGTTGGCACACCGCCTGCAGCGGCTGCCCTGGCCAATGCGCTGTTTGATCTGACGGGTGAACGCGTGCGCACGCTCCCGCTTGGGAAACGCTTCAACTTCTTCATCTAAGGCGTTGTCTGGAAATGAAAACGCCACTCACCTTTTCGGTGGGTGGCGGCTGGATCACGGGCCTAGGCGCGGTGCAACCGGCGGAGATGGCCTCAACCGTTCATGCCCAGTTTTCAAGGCAACTGGCCCAGCCTGGTGCGGCGCGCTCCGCCCGTCAGCCGGTGCGCCGCAAGGCGGGTTCGCGCCGCGAGGCCCATGCCCGCACGGCGTCGCCAAAAGCAGTGAACAGCGGTCGTGACACAGGGTCATTTGCCGCGTCCCACTCCGGATGCCACTGCACCGACAGCGTGAAACCGGGCGCGTCCTTGATGTAGATCGCTTCCGGTGTGCCATCCGGGGCATGCCCGTCGATCACGACCCGCGCGCCCGGCGTTTTGATCCCCTGCCCGTGCAAGGTGTTGGTCATGACCTGGGTGGTCCCGAAAAGGTGGTGGAACACCCCGCCCTCGGTCACGGTAACCACATGACGCAGTTCGAATTTCTCTTCGAGCGTCCCATCGGGTGGCATGCGGTGGTTCATGCGTCCCGGCAGGTCACGGATTTCCGGGTGCAACGTGCCGCCCATGGCGACATTGACCTCCTGAAAGCCACGGCACACGCCAAAGAACGGCTGGCCCCGCTCAACACAGGCGCGCACAAGGGGTAACGTGATCGCGTCGCGCGCCCGGTCCATGGCGCCATGCGCCTCCGTCCATTCCTCGCCATATTCCTCGGGATGCACGTTGGGGCGGCCCCCGGTCAGCAGAAAGCCATCGCAGGTGTCAAGAAGTTCCTCGACCGAGACCAGCCGCGGGTCGGCCGGAATGACGAGCGGCAGGCAGTCGGAAACGTCCGAGATCGCCTCGGAGTTCATAGAGCCCCCGGCATGGGTCAGGTATTGGTCGTTGATCAGATGCTGGTTGCCGATGATCCCGACCACTGGGCGCGCCATGGAAGACCTCTTCTGCGTGACGTTTTCCTTGACATAATCGAATTCTGCGCCCGAGCAAAGGCGCAGAGACCGGGGGGCCCATGCAAATTTGCCCCGATTTTGCCCGAACGCCTGTTTTCAAGGCAGCCGCGGCACGAAGCGACCGCCGAGGCCCGCCGCGCTTTGGGGCGGACCGGCGTCGATCAATCCGTGCCGCAGCCGGTTTCCGCTGTGGGAGAGCGCGTCAGATTTCCGCGACAAGGCCCACGGCTTCGATCCCGGCAGTGCCGGCGGCGGCATCATTGTCGGAGGTATCCCCGGTGACCCCGATCGCGCCAAGAAGCCGGCCCTTGGCGTCGCGCACAAGGATGCCGCCCGGAACCGGGATAAGCGCCCCGCCATAAGCCGCGTTGGCGGCGGCGATAAAATAGGCCTGGGCCTCTGCCCGGGCCTTCTGGGCGGTGCCGGCCATGCCAAGCATCACCGCGCCATAAGCTTTGCCATGCGCAATCTGGAAGCGTCCGGGGCTTGCGCCATCTTCGCGTTCGAAGGCAATGACATGCCCGCCGGCATCCATGACGACAACCGACAAGGGCTTCATCTCCGCCGCATGTCCGGCTTCCAGTGTCTTGCGGATGATCGTCCGCGCGCGTCTCAGTGAAAGGGCCATCTGTTTTGCTCCTTGGTGCCGCATTGGGCGGTTTTTGGGGTATCGCGGATCCTCCCCCGCGATCCGATCGGAAACACGGGGGAGCGGTGCGCCGTTCAGGCCGCTTGCGCCTTCAGTTCGAGCCGGCGCGCGTGCAGGACCGGTTCGGTATAGCCGGAAGGCTGGTTCCGGCCGTCGAACACAAGATCGCACGCCGCCTGGAAGGCGATGCCGTCAAAATCGGGCGCCATCGGCACGTAGCTGGCATCGCCCGCGTTCTGGCGATCGACCACCTCGGCCATACGCTTCATGATCTCCATGACCGCGTCCTTGCCAATGATGCCGTGATGCAGCCAGTTCGCGATATGCTGCGAGGAAATCCGACAGGTGGCGCGGTCCTCCATCAGGCCGACATCATTGATATCGGGCACCTTGGAACACCCGACACCAGCATCAATCCAGCGCACCACGTATCCGAGAATGCCTTGCGCATTGTTCTCGACTTCGCGGGTGACCTGCTCCTCCGTCCACTTGCGGAAACTCGCAAGCGGGATGTCGAGGATGGTGTCCACATGCGCGCGCCGTCCGCCTTTGAGCAGCTTTTCCTGCACCGCGAACACGTTCACCTTGTGATAGTGCAGCGCGTGCAGCGTGGCGGCGGTCGGCGACGGAACCCACGCACAGTTCGCCCCGGATTTGGGGTGCTCGATCTTCTGCTCCAGCATCGCGGCCATCTGATCCGGCATCGCCCACATGCCCTTGCCGATCTGGGCCTTGCCGGACAGGCCGCATTCGAGGCCGATATCGACGTTGCGGTTTTCGTAGCCGCCGATCCATGCCTTGCGCTTGATGAAATCCTTGCGGCTGAACGGGCCCGCTTCCATGGAGGTGTGAATCTCGTCGCCGGTGCGATCGAGGAACCCGGTGTTGATGAAGGCCACGCGATGCCGCGCAGCGCGGATGCATTCCTTGAGATTGACGGAGGTGCGGCGCTCCTCATCCATGATGCCGAGCTTGACGGTGTATTGCGGCAGGCCGAGCGCCTCTTCGACAAAGGTCATCGTCTCATCGGCAAAGGCCACCTCGTCGGGGCCATGCATCTTCGGTTTGACCACATAGACCGAGCCGGTATGCGAGTTGCGCGCGCCGTCCGTCTTGTTGAGGTCGTGCTTCGCGATCAGCACCGTGATCATCGCATCCATCAGACCTTCGAAAATCTCGCTGCCGTCCTTCAGGAGGATCGCCGGATTGGTCATCAAGTGACCGACATTGCGCACCAGCATGAGCGCGCGGCCCTTGATGCTGATCTCGGAGCCATTCGAGGTGGTGTAGCGCCGGTCCGCTGAAAGCGCGCGGGTCACGGTCTTGCCGCCCTTTTCGAACCGCTCTTCGAGATCCCCTTTCATCAGCCCGAGCCAGTTGGAATAGGCCAGCGTCTTGTCTTCGGCATCGACACAGGCGACGGAGTCTTCGCAGTCCATGATCGCGGAAACCGCGCTTTCAAGCCGCACATCCGCCAGCCCGGCCTGATCGCGCGCACCAATCGGGTGGGTGCGGTCAAAGACGAGTTCCACATGCAACCCGTTGTTGCGCAGCAGCACCGTATCCGGCGCCTTGGGATGCCCGGTATATCCAACGAATTTCGACGGGTCGGACAACGGTTGATCGTCGATCAGCAGCTCGCCCTTGTCGACATAGTAGCGCCGCGCGTCCGCATGGCTGGTCTTTTCGATCGGGAATGCCTCGTCAAGAAAGACCCGGGCCCGCGCCACGACGCGTGCGCCACGCCCGCGGTCATACCCGCCGGGCACCGGTGCCGTGCCCATGGCATCGGTGCCGTAGAGCCCGTCATAGAGGCTGCCCCAACGGGCATTAGCGGCATTGAGCGCATAGCGCGCGTTGGTGATCGGCACCACGAGCTGCGGTCCCGGCACCGTCGCGATCTCGGGGTCGGTGTTGGTGGTCTCGATGCTGAACGGCTCGCCTTCGGGGAGCAGGTAGCCGATCTCGTAGAGAAACGCCTTGTAAGCCTCGTGGTCATGCGGTTGGTTCGAACGCGCCTTGTGCCACTCGTCAATCTGGGTCTGCAATTCTGTGCGGCGCTCCAGAAGCGCGCGGTTGCGCGGACCGAAATCATGGGCCAGCGTGCTCAGCGCTTTCCAGAAGGTTTCGGCCTCCACACCGCTTCCCGGCAGTGCCTGCTGTTCAATGAAATCCGCAAGAACCGGCGCCACCTGCAAGCCGTGCCTGTCAACCCGATTGTCCGTCATTACACCATTCCCTTTTGACGCTCTGCATACGATGGTCCACCATGTAGAAACAACGTTTCCGATAGGCAACACGGAAACAGGATTTCCTGTACGGATTGGCCCATGACCGAAGAGACTATCGACCTCGAAAGCTGGCCGCGTGCGGAAACGTTTCGGTATTTTCGCGGCTTTGACCGTCCTCACTATGCAATCACCACACGCATGGACGTGACCCGGATGATGGCTGCACGCCAGCGCACAGGGCTGTCGCCGTTCCGCGCGGCGCTCTTTGCCATCGGCGCCGGGCTGCACGGGGTGCCGGAGCTGATGATGCGGTTTCGAGGGGCACAGGTGGTGCGCCATCGCGCGGTGAGCCTGTCGATGCCTGTCGACAAGCCGTCCGGCGGGTTCAACTACGGCTACGTCTCTTATGATCCGGATTTCGACCAGTTCGACACGGAAGCCGCGGCGGCGATTGCGCGCGCCCGCGCCGCCGAAAGCCTCGATCCGCAAGGCATTGGCGATGATGCGGTCGCGTTCATGTCCTGTCTGCCGTGGATCGACTTTACCGCACTCGACAACGCCCTGCCCTCCAAGGATGACTGCATCCCACGCGTGGCCTGGGGCAAGATCGTCGAGACGCCGGATGGTCGCTTCGAAACGGCGATGGCCATACAGGTCCATCACGCCCTGGCGGATGGTGCGCATGTGGGCGCGTTCTTTGCCGTCGTGCAAGAGACGCTCGACCGGTTCTGACAGCGCTTGCCCGGGTCGCCGCACGCGTCAGGGACGGCGTGGCGTCCATCTGCCGGAGAAAGCCCGCGCCAGGGCCGTGTGGCCCGCCGCGCTCAGCCCTCCTCGGACGCCTCTTCCGCCTGCTGCCGTGCCCAAAGCGCGGCATAGCGCCCGCCGCTTGCGAGAAGGGCGTCATGCGTGCCTTCCTCGACAACGCGCCCGCCTTGCAGAACGACGATCCTGTCGGCATCCGCTACGGTCGACAAGCGGTGCGCGATGGTGATCACGGTCCGGCCCTTGCCCGCGCGTTCCAACGCCTCCTGAATGGAGGCCTCGGTCTCGGTATCGAGCGCGCTGGTTGCTTCGTCCAGCAACAGGATCGGCGGATTCTTGAGAAGCGTGCGGGCAATACCGACCCGCTGTTTCTCACCACCCGACAGCTTTAGCCCACGCTCGCCCACCGCCGTGTCATAGCCTTCCGGCAAGCTTTCGATGAAACTGTGGATCTGGGCCGCGCGCGCGGCCTCGACGATCTCTTCATGCGTTGCGTCTGCCCGTCCATAGGCGATGTTGTAGCGGATCGTATCGTTGAACAGGACCGTGTCCTGGGGCACGACCCCGATCGCGTCATGCACGCTCTGCTGTGTCACGTCCCGCAGGTCTTGCCCGTCGATCCGGATACCGCCGCCCTGCACATCGTAGAAACGGAACAACAAGCGCCCGATGGTGGATTTGCCCGAGCCCGAAGGCCCAACAAGCGCCACGTTCTGCCCGGCTCCGACCGACAGGCTGACGCCCTCAAGGATCGGGCGGGCCGGATCGTAGCCGAAAGAGACATCGTCAAACTCCACCACGCCCCCATCGACCTTGAGCGTGGCGGCGCCGGGTTTGTCAGCAACTTCACGCGGCTGTTCGAGAAGGTCGAACATCTCGCCCATATCGACAAGCGCCTGACGGATTTCGCGATAGACCGTGCCGAGAAAGTTCAACGGCATGGTGATCTGGATCATATACGCGTTGACCATGACAAAATCGCCCACCGTGAGGCTGCCGTTCTGCACGCCAAGCGCCGCCATGACCATGACGATGACAAGCCCGGAGGTGATTACGAGCGACTGTCCGAAATTCAGGAACGCCAATGATGTGGCGGTCTTGATTGCCGCCCCCTCATAGGCTTGCATCGCCCGGTCATAACGATCCGCCTCGCGTTGCTCTGCACCAAAATACTTGACCGTCTCGAAATTCAGCAGGCTGTCGATGGCCTTCTGGTTGGCGTCCGTGTCCTGGGCATTCATCTCGCGCCGCAGCTTCACCCGCCATTCCGTCACCTTGAACGTGAACCAGACATAAAGCGCGATCACCACCGCAACGACCGCCAGATACCAGACGTCGAACAGCACGAAGAGCACCGCCCCGACAAGCAGGAGTTCCAGTATCAAGGGTCCGATGCTGAACAGCAGGAACCGCAACAGGAAATCGACGCCCTTCACCCCCCTTTCGATGATCCGGCTGAGCCCGCCTGTCTTGCGGGTGATGTGATAGCGCAAGGAGAGACGGTGGATATGGGTGAAGGTTTCAAGCGCCAGCGTCCGCAGGGCGCGCTGGCCGACCTTGGCAAAAACCGCGTCGCGCAATTGCTGAAACCCGACGGTCATCAACCGCGCCATTCCATAGGCCACTGTCAGCCCCACCGCCCCGAGCAGGAGGTCCGACACGTCGCCGGACAAACTGTCCACCGCCAACTTGTAGAGGATCGGTGTGCCTGCCGCGATCACCTTGGCCAGCACCAGAAAGCTCAAGGCGATAACGACACGACGCTTGACCCAGGGTTTGTCCGCCGGCCACAGATACGGCCCGACCCTCCGGATCGTGCGCATGCCGGACGCGCGTTCCTCCGCCGCGATTTCGGCCGCAGAGCGGTTGTCTTCCGCCTGTCCGGAGGATGTGGTCCCGGCCGACGCATCGGATTTCCCTGTCTGTCCGGCGGAGGTCGTATCAGCAGCCATATCAATCCTTTGCTTCAGGCGCGTCTCATGCGCTGCGCCGCGCGCGCGCCGGTTCCGGCAAAAGCCGCGCCCGTCCAGACACCCACAGGGGGCACGCATGGGCATAACGCATTCAATCCCGAGGCTCTAGAGCCTGCACCACACTTGGCCGAGAAAGTCGCGTCAGTCCGTGGGGAGGTCGAAAATCTGACCCGGATAGATCAGATCGGGGTTGCGGATCCGGTCGCGGTTTGCGTCGAAAACCTTCACATAGTCCAGCCCGTCGCCATATCGCCCCTTCGCAATGGCCCAAAGCGTATTTCCGGGTTGGACCGTCACCGATTGCACCGCCGCCTCCCCGCCGAAAGCCGCCGCGAGAATAGCTGCGCTTTCGCGCAGGAAAGGGCTTTCCACCCGGGCCACAACGCTTCCTTCCGCGTCGACCTGATCGACGCGCAGCGTGTAGGTGCCGGTATCAACATCGGGCAAGGTCACCCGCCAGCGTCCATCGTCGTCCACCACGGATGTGGTCAGCGGCGCGTTGTCGAGATAGATCCGCACAAAAGCGTCCTCCTCTCCGCGCCCGGACAAAAGCACGTCGCCCTCTGCGTCATAGCTGATCGCGTCGAGCGCAACGTCCCCCGGGGCCAGCGGCGCGGTTTGCAACACCTCGACCCCGCGTGCGGTGCGCAGAAGAACCGTCGGCTCCGGCAGTCGTTCGGGCGCTGCCGCCGCGTCGGGCGCCAATGCGGTCAGGGCCGGGTCTGCCACGGCCGTTGCGCTCACGCCCTCGGTCGCCCCGATTCCGGGTGCGGTCAGGCCATCCGGGGCATCCGCAAGCCGCTCGGGCTGCCCCGGGATCACGGCCGGTGCGGTTTGGGCCGCGGCTTCGGGCGTTGTCAGGCCCTGCGTGCGGTCGAGCGCCGAGACCGGGTCGGCATCGCCCCCGGCAGACGGCGCCGCCAGCGCCACCACCGCATCCTCCGCGTCGCTTTGCGCAAGGCCGGGCAGCACATCAGAGACCCGCGGCGCCGGCGTGATCGTCTGTGTCGCTGCGGCCCGTTCGGTCTCAGAGGCTGCGGGGGCTTGGATGATCCCGTCCTCAGGTGCTGCGTCAGCGAGGTTCACGGCGTCCTGAGACGGCGCGATTGCGGCGGCGATCTCGGGTGCCGTGATCTCGGACATGGCGACCTCTGGCGCGGTGATCTCAGGCGTGACGATTTCGGGCTCGGTGATCTCTGGCGCTGTGATCTCTGGCGCTGTGATCTCGGGCCGTTCAACGGCGTTTGCCACGCGATCCGGCGCGGTCGCGTCTTCCTGCACGTCAGCGATGGACCCGGTTCCGGCGGCGTCCTGTTGATCCGCAGTTTCAAGCAGCGACGCCGCCGCAATGTCGACCGGCACATCGGGCGCGCCTGATACCGCGCCACCGTCTGTTGCGTCAGCGCCCTGATCCCCGGCGCCCTGATCCACCACGCGGTTGTCTTCAGCCAGCGCGACAGCACTGTCCGCCGCATTGTCCTGCGCCGCAACGGTCTGTGCCACCTCACCGACCCCGCCGGCGTCCCCATTCCCGTCTGCGTCTGTCACCGCATCGGCAAGCGCCGTGGGAGCGCCATCCGCGCCATTCAGCGCCGCCGCGCCGGCGGCGTCCGCTTCCGAATCCGCAAGTGCAACGGTGTCGGATGGCCTGCGCCCTGCCACGATGACCTCCTCATCGGAGAGCGTCACACGGTTCCCGAGCGTTTGGCGGAGCGACAGGATCTGCGCCGCACCCGTCGGCGTAAGATCCAGAAAACTCACGAATTTCCCGTCCCGACCGGCTTGGAGGCTCGATACGGTCACCCCGTCGGCCAGTATCTCGATCATCGCCTCGGGCGCACCGCGCCCCGCCACAAGGGCCGCGCCATCCCGCTCGACCCGCACAAGATCGAAGGCGGGCGGCACGCCCTCAGGCGCTTCCAGCGGCGCGCCCGTCACGGCATCGGGTGCTTCAGGCGCATCCGGCCCTGCCCCGCTGACCTCGGGTACGGGCGCATCGATGCGCGCTGCCACGTCTTGTTCAGGCGCTGTTTCGACCGTCTCTGTGACCGGCATGAACCTGTTCAGGTCAAGCGCCCCCGTGGCCACGGCAACCCCCACGGCACCCGCGGCCGCCACGCCTGTCCAGGCGAAAAGCGCAATCGTTCTCATATCAGGTCCATCCGTGGCAGCGCCCCAAAGGCCCGCCCGGCGACAGGTCCGCAGAAAACCCGACGCATCAAGCGGTTGAGCGTGTATATCAGGCAGGATAACAAGGGTCAAAAGCCCAAATCACCCCCATCTGTGCACCGGAGGCCGCGCCCCATGACCACCCAATCCTCCATCTGCGTCTATTGCGGGTCCCGCGCGGGGTCCGATCCCGACTTTGCCGAAGCGGCCACAGGGATGGGGCATGCGATCGCCTCCGAAGGCTGGCGGCTGGTCTATGGTGCTGGCGATATCGGCCTTATGGGGCGCGTGGCCAACGCCGCTCAAGCGGCGGGCGGTGAAACATTCGGGGTGATCCCCACGCATCTGCTCAACCGCGAGGTCGGGAAACGGGATCTGACCCGCTTCGTCGTGACCGAGACCATGCATGAGCGCAAGAAGGTGATGGTGATGAACGCCGATGCCATCGTGGTGATGCCCGGCGGCGCGGGGTCACTCGACGAGTTCTTCGAAGTGCTCACCTGGCGGCAGCTTGGCCTGCACGCCAAACCCATCGTCCTGCTCGACGTCAAAGGGTTCTGGGAGCCGCTGCGGGCATTGCTGAGCCATGTGGTCGACACGGGGTTTGCCGATGCCAGCCTGCTCGACTTCGTTCAGTCCGCAAGTTCGCCCGACGCGGCAATGGCGATCTTGCGTCGCGCCCTGTCCTGAACCAGGCTCACCCCGGAATAGAGCGCGAGCGCGATCCAGATCAGCGCGAAGGCGACCATGTGGACGGGACCGAAGGGCTCGCCGAAAATCAGCACGGCGCACAGGAATTGCAAGGTGGGGTTGAGATACTGCACCAACCCGGTCGTCGCCATCCGCACCCGCCGCGCGCCATAGGAAAACAGCACAAGCGGACCCCCGGTGAGCACTCCGGACACCATCAACAGACCAAGCGTCGCCGGATCGCCGTGATGGCCCCATCCTTGCGCCGTCCACCACAGCAGGAAGAGCAGCGCCACCGGCGTCAGCAAGGCAACCTCCCCCGCCACGGATACGACCGGCCCGGTTGCGGTGCCCTTCTTGATCAGCCCATAGGTTCCGAAGGTCACCGCCAACACCAGTGAAATCCACGGCGCAGCGCCGAGACCGACCGTCAATACAAGAACCGCCACCGCCGCCAATGCCACAGAGGCCCATTGCAGGCGTGAAAGCCGTTCCCGAAAAACCACCACACCCATCAACACGGCGACGAGTGGGAAGATGTAATAGCCAAGCGACGCCTCTGTCGTGCGTCCAACCTGCACGGACCAGATGAACAACGCCCAGTTGGTGGAAATCATGAGCGCACAGATCAACGTGATACCAACCGCGCGCCCCGTCGACAGCGCCGCCGGAAGCGCCCCGATGCGCCGCTGGGCGCCCAGCAGGATCAGGAAGAACACCAGCGACCAGACCGTGCGATGGGCGAGGATCTCCATCGGTGGCACATGCACCAGAAGCTTGTAATACAACGGCGAGAGTCCCCAGATCGTGCAGGACGCGACGAGGGCCAGAAGGCCGGATTGCGTGTTGGTCATGCGCGCGGGGGCTTTCAGACAAAGACGGACCCGGCTGTTGTAACCGGGTCCGCCTCCTATCGCCAGTCTCAGGCCAGTTCAGCCTTGAGCAGCGTTTCGATCTCGTCAATCGGATGGTTGCTGTACGTCTTGGGCACCTCGGCGATCACCTTGGCGGCGACCTCCTTGTGCATCGTCTCGCGCAGTTCACCAAGAATGCCGGGTGGCGCGGCGATGACGAGCCGATCAAACCGGCCTTTATGGGCCAGCTTGTACAGGATGTCGGAGAGGTCATGCGCAAAGCGGTCCTTGGCAATGGCGTGCCAATCCGTGTCGTCAAGCGCCGAGCGTTGCCCGGGGCCGGTATCCGGCATGCGACCGGGCCGGTTCGCCGATTGTTCGCGGTCGGGCGGGTTGTCCTGCTCCTCGATCCTCACGACATTGAGATCCAGATCCTGCGCATCCAGATCGTTGCGCAGAAAGAGCGCTTTCTCGCCATCGGCGACGAGCACCCATGTGCCCTGTTTGATCTTGGTCATCCCGCGTCCTCCGCATCATTGTCCAACGTGTCGGATTTGCGCACGCGGGTGGCGCCGGCCGGGCGCTCATTGGCGCGCTTGAGTTCGTCACGGCTGCCCACGTCCCGGGCAAGCCGTCCGTCCGTTCGACCCTGATGCGCGACCCCGGCGCCGTCACCAAAAACCTTGTCGGTGTCGCGGGAGCCGTCTTTGGAGCGCAGTCTGTCTGCCATGTCGTCCTCCTTCGTTGTTCAGGAGGGAAAACGCACCCCGTCGTTGCGGTGTTCCATAGATGGCAAAACGCCCCGCGGTTGGACCACGGGGCGCTCTGCTTGTTCCGGTTGACGGGGGCCTGCGCTCAGAGGCGGGAGGCCACGTTTTCCCAATTCACCAGATTGTCGAGGAAGTTCGCAAGGTAAGCGGGACGCTTGTTGCGGAAATCGATGTAGTAGGAATGCTCCCACACGTCACAGCCCAGAAGCGCGGTCTGGCCAAAGCAGAGCGGGTTCACGCCGTTCTCTGTCTTGGTGACCTTGAGGCCTCCATCGGTGTCCTTCACAAGCCAGGCCCAGCCGGAACCGAACTGGCCGGCGCCCGCTGCGGAGAAGTCTTCCTTGAACTTTTCGACCGAGCCAAAGCTTTCCTTGATGGCCGCTTCCAGCTCGCCCGGCATGCCGTTGCCGCCCGGTCCCATCATCTCCCAGAACTGGGCGTGGTTCCAATGCTGCGAAGCGTTGTTAAAGATACCGCTCTGTGCGACCGCATTCGGGTCATAGGTGCCCTTGACGATCTCCTCGACCGACTTGCCTTCCCATTCGGTGCCGGCAATCAGCTTGTTGCCATTGTCGACATAGGCCTTGTGGTGAATGTCGTGGTGGTATTCCAGCGTCTCCTGGCTCATGCCCTGCGATGCCAGCGCGTCATGTGCGTAAGGAAGATCGGGAAGTTCGAAAGCCATTGTGTCACCCCTTCAGTGTTGTCTCTTTATCGGGGCATACCTGTCGCGCGCAGTCGGTGTCGTCAAGGCTTGCGGCCGGTTTTTCGACTTCAACCCATGTGCGGCACCGCGAAACCCCGGGCGCGCGCTGCCTGTCAAGCCACCGCATCAGGAACCTCGGGCAACGCCGCCCTCCCGGGACAAGGCGCCGTTTGTTCGGGTTGACCACATGCGATCCCAGCACGTGCGGGTATCGCGAGCACCGCAGGACCCGATGGCAGGGGTATCCGTCCCTCCGGCGCCCTAGCGCTTGATCTCCGCGACGTCGCAACTGCCTTTGCGATTGAACATGTTCGAGTAACCGGTGGGTTGCGCCGTCATGGTAAACACGCCCGTTCCCCGCACATAGGTCGCGCGATAGCGCATGCGCACTTTCTGGTTTGTCGCCGATTGCGCGACCAGCAGCCATCCGAAGGTGATCCGCTTGTCGTTTGCGCGGATCACACGCCCTTCAATCGGCTGGCCATCATTGAACGTCAGGATCGCGCCGTCCGAGACGGTGACCCGCTCGTTTGCTTCATCATGTCCGATGAATACGAGGGGCTGGATCCAGTCGGTCCCGTCAACGCCGGACAGCACGCATTTATAGCCCATGGTCCGGGCGTCCGCGATGGTCGCGGCCAGCATCAGGGCCACCGAGCCCGTGACGGCGGCAATCCGCATCTTGATTGTCATGGAGGTCCTCTCAGCTTTGCTGTCGGGACCAACCTCTCCGATCGGCAGACTGGGTTCAAGCACTCGCCGCAATCAACGCGGGAAATGCCGCAGTTCATTGGCCGGATCCGCCGCATCTGACAGCAAATCAAACACATACTGCGCCACGGACCGGAAGCAGATCACCTGTGCGGAGGCCTCATCCCGCAGCCAGAACGCCGCGGCCACCTGCGCAAGACGGGTGCGCCGCACCTCTCCGGGCGCGAAGCGATCCGGTGCCATGTCCACCGGTGCAAGCTTGGCCAGAATCTCCCGCAGGCCGCGCCCTTCGAGCGTGAAGACCGCCCTTGCATCCGACACGTCACACACCAGCGCGTGCGCCGAACCCAGCGCATCGTCGAGCGCCGCGACCCGGGCACGGCTTTCCGCGTGGCTGCCCAGAATGATCATCTCATCCGGCGACAGCCAGAGCAGGCCCGTCGAACCGGCAAAGGCCGTCCCGCGCTGTCCGGGAACAGACAGTCCTATTACCGCCCGCACCGCTTCCTGCACGGCGCTGTCAGACAGATCCGCCCGCAGAAGAACCATCCCCGTTGCGGGCGCTTCGCGCACCGTCACAACGCCGTCGTAGACCGCGCCTCCCAAGGCTGTCATCGGCTCAGACATTCTGCTTCTCCCCATCGGGATCAAAGAAGACCGGGTTGACGATCCGGGCTTCGATCATGGTCTCGCCATCGTCCCTGGCAAAGCGGATCACCTCTCCCATCCGATCGGGCCCGCGATGCACCAGCCCCATGGCGATGCCGCGGCCAAGCGTGGGCGAGTGATAGGTGGAGGTCACGCGGCCTTCCGTGTTGCGCTGACCGTTGGCGTTTCGCCCCTCCGCCACAGCGTAGGCCCCATCGGGCAGAACGGAGCCGTCAAGCGTTTCGAGGCCCACCAGCTTCCATCGGTCGGGATCGGTCATATGGGTCCGCTGCTGGGCGCGCTTTCCGAGAAAATCGTCTTTTTTCTTAGAAATCGCCCAGTGCAATCCGAGATCCTGCGGGATGACCGTGCCATCGGTCTCGTCCCCGATCATGATGAAGCCCTTTTCGGCGCGCATGACATGCAGCGCCTCGGTGCCATAGGGGGTTGCGTCAAACGCTGCCCCGGCCTCGAGCAATCTGTCCCAAAGCGCCCGGCCATGGCTCGCCGGCGTTGCGATCTCATAGCTCAATTCGCCGGAGAAGCTGATCCGATACACCCGGACCGGCAGGCCGCCAAGCGTGCCATCAACCCAGTGCATGAAGGGCAGCGCCTCTTTCGAAACATCCAATCCGCCAAGCGTCTCCAGCACCGTGCGTGCCTGCGGGCCAACCACGGCAATCTGGGCATATTGCTCGGTCAGGTTCGCGGTCCAGACCTTCCACTCCCACCATTCGGTCTGCAACCATTCTTCCATATGGGCGTGGATGCGATCCGCCCCGCCGGTTGTGGTGTGGCACAACCATGTCTGATCGTCGATCCGTGCGACAACCCCGTCATCGCTCAGGAACCCGTTCTCCGAGCACATCAGACCGTAGCGGCATTTGCCGACCGGCAGGGTCGACATCATGTTGGTGTACATCATGTCGAGGAACCGCCCGGCATCCGGCCCCTTGACCACGATCTTGCCCAGCGTCGAGGCATCCAGAAGACCGAGGCTCGCGCGGGTCGCAGTGATCTCGCGGTTGACCGCGTCCTGCGTGCTCTCGCCGTCGCGGCGGAAACAATACGGCCTGCGCCACTGCCCAACCGGCTCCCATACGGCCCCGTGGGCCTCGTGCCAATCATGCAGCGGCGTCTTGCGAACCGGCTGGAACAGCGCGCCACGAGCCTCGCCCGCGATCGCGCCCATGGAAATCGGCGTGTAGGGTGGCCGGAATGTCGTTGTGCCAACTGCCGGGATATCTTCACCCAACGCTTTAGAAAGCGTTGCAAGGCCGTTGATATTGCTCAGCTTCCCTTGATCCGTCGCCATCCCGAGCGTGGTATAGCGCTTGGTATGCTCGACGGATTCGAACCCTTCTTGCGCAGCGAGCTGGACATCGGACACCTTGACGTCGTTCTGGTAGTCCAGCCACGCCTTGGAACGCAGCGCCTTGGGGGCTTGCGCAGGCATCAGCCACACCGGCAAGAGCGGGGCCTCTTGTGTTTGCGCGACCGAGGGCACGCTGGCGTCACCACTCTCACAACCGAGCGACCCGATGACATTTTGTGATTGTTCTACAGCGTCTTGAAGAACGGTCTTCAAGTCCATCGCACCGTTGGCATTGCCCGCACAATAGACAAAGGGCGCCCCGGTTTGATCGGTCGGCGCGCGGTCGGGATCGGGCGCAAAGAACGCGCCCGCCTCGTTCCAGTTCAGCTTGCCGCCGCAATGCGACCACAGGTGCACAACCGGGGACCAACCGCCGGACATCGCCACCGCATCGCAGGGAATGTCTTCGAGCACCGCCCCGTCGCCATCCTGCTCGCAGAGTTGCACGCTGACCACGCGCCGAAGACCGCGCACGCGGGCAATCCCGCGACCGGTTTCGATGCGGATCCCAAGCCCGCGGGCCTCCTCCATAAGCGCGCCGCCCCCCTCGGGCCGCGCGTCGATGATCGCAGGCACGTCGAGGCCGGCATTTTTCAGAACGATTGCAGTGCGATACGCGTCGTCATTATTGGTCACGACAACCGTGCTCTGACCCGGTGCCGTTGCGTAATTCACAACGTAGTCGCGCACCGCAGATGCCAGCATCACACCGGGCAGATCGTTGCCCGCAAAGGACAAGGGCCGTTCCAGCGCGCCGGTTGCCGCGATGATGCGGGCCGCGCGGATGCGCCAGAGCCGGTGCCGGACGCCGCCCTTGTCCGGGTCGTGATCGGAGAGCCGCTCATAGGCGAGCGCGTAGCCGTGATCGTAGACACCGGCGCCCATGAGCCGCGTGTGCACGGTCACATTTGGCATGGATTTCAGGGTGTTGAGCGTTTTTTCGACCCAGGCGTCCGGGTCCATTCCGTCAATGGTGCCGCCATCAACGGGCGCGCGGCCGCCCCAATGCGCGCTCTGCTCGATCACCATGACCTTGACGCCGCTCTGCGCCGCGCTCAGTGCAGCCTGCAGGCCCGCGACCCCACCGCCGACCACGAGCACATCCACGAAACTGTAGAAATGTTCATAGGTATCAGGGTCTTGATCCTCCGGCGCAGGCGCTTTGCCGAGGCCCGCGGATTGCCGGATGAAGGGCTCATAGATGTGTTTCCAAAACGAGCGCGGATGGATGAACATCTTGTAGTAAAAGCCCGCAGGCAGGAACCGCATGAGCGCATTATTGACCACGCCGATGTCGAATTCGAGGCTTGGCCAATGGTTCTGGGAGGTCGCCTCAAGCCCGTCGAACAGTGCCGTTGTCGTGGCGCGTTGATTGGGTTCGTGCCGGTTGCCCGAGCCGAGATTGACCAGCGCGTTGGGCTCTTCGGAGCCGGAGGCCACGACGCCGCGCGCCCGGTGATACTTGAAGGAGCGCCCGACCATCATCTGGTCATTGGCGAGCAGAGCCGAGGCCAGCGTATCGCCAAGAAAACCCGGCAAGCGCTGGCCGTTAAACGAAAAACGCACCGGGCGGGCGCGGTTCAAAAAGCGGCCACCGGTGGACAGTCTGATACTCATGAACGAACCTCACGGGGGTCTTTGGGCGCGATATGTCGGGCGGAACAATGCGAGGACCAAAGGCGCATCACGTCTCCTCCGAGAAGCTGCGCCAGGACCAACCGGGCCGTTTGGCGGAGATCGCCTCGCGCAATGCAGCGGGCGGTTCGGTGGTCTGCGCCGGATAGGTCCCGAAAACCTCAAGCGTGTTTGTGCAGCGTGCGGCATGGAACCACTTGCCGCAGCCATTGGCATGGCGCCAGCGTTCGAAATGCACGCCTTTGGGGTTTTCGCGGTAGAACAGGTAGCTTTCGAACTCCGCATCGTCCGAGCCGGGTCCGAAGCGCGTCAGATGCGCTTCGCCACCGGGCGCAAGTTCGGTTTCCTCGGCGGCGACGCCGCAATAGGGGCAGGTCAGGATCAGCATGGGGAAGCCTCGAAATTGGCGATGCACATCCCATGCACAACCCATGCACATTCCATGCGCATGCGATATGCGGCGCGCGGTTCGGCGCGCCGCGTGGTCAGGGACGTGTCAGTTGTCGCTTGGCGTCGGCTGCGGTGCCGGGGTTGGCTCGGCATCGGGCGCAGGAACGGCAAGCGTCGGATCGGTGACAGGGGCGCTGCCTTCGTCGCCGCCGCCAAGGGCGAACAAGGTGACGACAAGCAGCGCGATGGCGCCGCCGACCGCAAGCATCGTCTTGATGCCGCCACCGTCCGCGCCGCTGGGTGTGTGATGTCCGGAATTGTTGGCCATGGGGTGTCCTCCTGAGTGGACCCCGATGGTCGTTGGCCGAGGCTGGCGCGCGCAAGATCGGCGGAAATCCCCGCCCAGATTGCGCGGCGGCCAGCCGATCCCGCCATGGTTGATCGGCAGGCTTTGGCCGATCGGGTGTGGGTACCTGCGCGGGTCACATCATAAAGAGAGCGGGTTACCAGGGAAGAATGCGTCATTTCTGTTTCCGCCTCAGACGCAAGTTGTCCCCTATCAGCCATCCCATCAGCCCGAAAAAAAATGCGCCCAACACTGTTAGAACGAGGCCGCCAAGTGCGACCGGGAACGCAAAAACTGCGCCTACGATTCCGATTGAAGATGTTACGAGTGCACCCAGCGCGGCGAAGCCCGACATGAAGACGGCTCTCGGATGTCGATTGAAAGCGCGAAAAAGCCGAAGCATCAATGCGCCACCCCCGCGGCAACGGATTCGTCGATGAAGCGGCCTTCGCGGAACCGATCCAGCGAGAAAGCGTCGGTGAGCGGGCTATGCCCCTTGGCGATCAGCTCCGCCATGCCCCAGCCGGAGCCCGGGATCGCCTTGAACCCGCCGGTGCCCCAGCCGCAATTGATGAAACAGCCCTCCAGCGGAGTCTTGGACAGGATCGGAGAGCGGTCTCCTGTCATGTCGACGATCCCACCCCACCAGCGCAGCATCTTCAGCCGCGAGAGCATCGGGAAGGTCTCGATCAACGCGCGCACGGTTTCCTCTACGTGGTGGAAGCTGCCACGCTGGGTGTAGTTGTTGTAGCCATCCGCGCCGCCACCGATGACCATCTCGCCCTTGTCGGACTGGCTCATATAGCCATGCACCGTGTTGGCCATGACCACCACATCCATCACCGGCTTGATCGGCTCCGAGACCAGCGCCTGCAGCGCCACGCTCTCGATGGGCAGCCGGAAGCCCGCCTTTTCCGCCATCACGCCGGAATGACCCGCGACGACGATGCCGAGCTTGTCGCAGCCGATGGCGCCTTTGGTCGTGTCGACGCCAACCACGCGCCCGCCCTCGGAGCGCACGCCCGTCACCTCACATTGCTGGATGATGTCCATGCCCATGTCAGAGCAAGCCCGCGCATAGCCCCAGGCCACCGCGTCGTGGCGCGCGGTGCCGCCGCGTTCCTGCCAGAGCGCGCCGAGCACCGGGTAGCGCGGCCCGTCGAGACGGATGATCGGGCAGAGCTCCTTGACCTGACGCGGCGAGATGAATTCGGTCTTCACGCCCTGAAGCGCGTTGGCATGGGCCGTGCGCTGATAGCCGCGCACCTCGTGTTCGGTCTGCGCCAGCATCATCACGCCGCGCGGGGAGAACATCACGTTGTAGTTGAGATCCTGGCTCAGCGTCTCATACAGGCTGCGCGATTTCTCGTAGATCGCGGCGGAGGGATCCTGCAGGTAGTTGGACCGGATGATCGTGGTGTTGCGCCCGGTATTGCCGCCGCCGAGCCAGCCCTTTTCCAGCACCGCTACGTTGGTGATGCCAAAGCGCTTGCCGAGGTAATAGGCCGTCGCCAGCCCATGCCCGCCCGCGCCGACGATGATCACGTCATAGCGCGCTTTCGGCTGTGCGCGGCGCCAGGCGCGCTGCCATCCAGTGTGGTTGCGCAACGCTTCGCGCGCAACGGCAAAGGCGGAGTAATGGTTCTTCAAGGCGTCGAATCCGTTTGCAAAGGCGTCATGCCGGTGATGCCGTTTGAACGCCGCGCGAGGCCGGTTGCAAGCGTCTCTTTGCGGCATGGATGCGACATGCGCCGGGTTGCACGGCCCGCGCGCGGGCGAAAGGGCGATCTGACGCGCCGCGAGGGGCTTTCGCCCGGCGTCGGGAGCGCTTAAGTCCTTGGTCTGTGCGGGCTGCGCCCGATCCGGACCACAGCGCGCCGGGTCGAACGGAGCCGCCCCTGCAAGGACGCCGCAACAACGCCGAGGAACGATGACGCTGTTTTGGATCTTTACCGCCCTGATGGGCCTCGGGGTGGCCGCGCTTCTGGCGCTCGCCGTGCTGCGGGGCCAGCGTGACACGGGGCCCTCCGCCGCCTTCGACGTGCAGGTCTATCGCGACCAGCTCAAGGAGATCGACCGCGACCTGACACGCGGCACGATCCCGCCGGAAGAGGCCGACCGCTTGCGCACGGAAGTCTCGCGCCGGATCCTGGCCGCTGATGCCAAGGCGCGGGGCGAAACCCCCGGCACCGCCGCCCGCGCGCCCGGAGCGCTGATCCTCTCCGCGGTGGTTGCGGCGGTGGTGATCGGCGGCGGCTATCTCACCTACATGCAGCTGGGCGCGCCGGGCTATCCAGATCTGCCGCTCAACACGCGGATCGAAATGGCCGCGGAGGCCCGCGAGAACCGGCCCAGCCAGGCCGATGCCGAATCCGGCCTGCCCGCCACTGCCATGCCCGACGATGTGCCCGAAAGCTATCAGGAGCTCGTGGTGCGTCTGCGCGGTGCGGTCGCGGAAAACCCCAATGACCTGCAGGGCCAACGGCTGCTCGCGCGGTCCGAGGCGGCGCTTGGCAATTTCTCCGCCGCCTGGCAGGCGCAGCAGGCGATCGTCCGTATCAAGGCCGCGGAGGCCACGGCCCGCGACTACGCCGATCTCGCGGACATGATGATCCTCGCCGCCGGTGGCTACGTATCGCCCGAAGCGCAGGCCGCCCTCGAAGAGGCGCTGGCCCGCGATCCGCAAAACGGCGTTGCGCGCTATTATGGCGGGTTGATGATGGCGCAGACCGGCCGGCCGGACGTGGCCTTCCGCATGTGGGACCGTCTGCTGGCCGAAAGCCCTGATGACGCGCCGTGGATCCCGCCGATCCGCGACCAGATCGAGGAAATGGCCTTCCGCGCAGGCGTCTCCAACTTCACGCTGCCCCCGCTCGGCCAGCGTGGCCCGACCCAGGCCGATATAGACGCCGCCGGCGCCATGAGCGCCGAGGAGCGCAACGACATGATCCGGGGCATGGTCGCGGGCCTGTCGGATCGTCTGGCCACCGAGGGCGGCCCTCCCGATGACTGGGCGCGGCTGATCAACGCGCTCTCGGTGCTGGGCGACACGGACCAGGCCCAGGCCATTTACCGCGAGGCCCGCATGGTCTTTGCCGACCTGCCAGACGGCCTGCAAACCGTGGACGCCGCCGCCGCAGCCGCCAACATCGCGCTGCCGGCCCCATCCACCGACACGCAGGGCGAATGACGCGCCGGTCCACGCCCGCACGATGGCCCGTGGTTTCTTTGGGCCTCAAATATCCCGGGGGGACTCTGCGCCTTGCGCAGAGGGGGGGCTGGCCCCCCTGCCCGCGCATAACTCGGGCGAGGCTGCGGCCATGATCGTCGAAGACATGACGGAATTCGCAGCCTGTCTCGCGCCAATGCAGGCGCTTGCAGGGCTCGATCTGGGGACCAAGACCATCGGCGTGGCCGTCTCCGACCGGATGCTGTCGGTCTCTACCCCGCTTGAAACCATCCGGCGCAAGAAATTCACCACCGACGCGGAGGCGCTGCGGGCCATCCTCGCCGGGCGCGAGATCGGCGGCCTGGTGCTCGGCCTGCCGCGCAACATGGACGGCTCCGAAGGCGCCCGCGCGCAATCGACCCGCGCCTTTGCGCGCAATTTCAGCCGTCTTTGGGACGGGCCGATCACCTTTTGGGATGAGCGGCTGTCCACCGTGGCCGCAGAACGCGCCCTGTTGGAGGCGGATACGACACGCAAGCGTCGCGCAGAGGTGATCGATCACGTGGCCGCCGGGTATATCCTGCAAGGAGCGCTGGACAGGCTGGGCCATCTGCGGCGATAAGCCGGGAGCGCATCGGATTCGGCTCGGGTGCCCGGCGACACAAATCAACCGGGCGCAAAGTGCCACGACACGACACGACACGACACGACACGACACGACACGACACGAAAAGCCCGGGCCTACCGGGCAATGGATGCAAGGCACAAAAGCCCGGGCAGGTGAATGCGGGCAGGCAATTGAGGGCAGACGGATGAAAGACGAGATCTGGCGTCGCGAGGAAATCGAAAGCCCCTGCGTGAAGATCTGCGTGGTGCATCCCGACGCGCGGCTCTGCACGGGCTGCCTGCGGTCGATCGACGAGATCACCCGCTGGAGCAAGATGAGCCGCGAAGAA
The DNA here is from genome assembly GCF_020667845.1 of Cognatishimia sp. F0-27. Classification (GTDB taxonomy): domain Bacteria; phylum Pseudomonadota; class Alphaproteobacteria; order Rhodobacterales; family Rhodobacteraceae; genus JAFMPQ01. Next base: position 804 of record NZ_JAFMPQ010000054.1, on the reverse strand, counting down.
CGCCGCAGCATCATCGACACCCTGCCCGACCGCAAACCGCTCCTGTCCAAGCGTCGTGGTGGCCGTGCCGCCCGGCTTGCGCGGGATGTTTAGGCCACCGCGCGTGGGCCGCCGCGAGGCGACCCGGATTGCGCGGGGTCGATAGACCACCGCTCCGCGGCCCGGCCCTGCGCGGGTAGACGGCGCCAGGGCTGTTCGGCCTTTGCGGGTTCGATAGACCGCCGCGAAGCCGCCCGGTGTGCTCGGGTCCTATAAACCGGCGCAGGGCTGACCGGTGTGCGCGGCACATACTGGGTGCTGCGAGGCCGCGCGGCACCTGCGCGACGCATAACCGGCGCGGGTCCTTGCGATTCGCACGGGACGGACAGGTCACATCGGGACCGCCCGGCTTGCGCGGCAGATGCAGGCCGTCGAGCGCTGCCCGGCCCGGGCCTGCGATGAAAACCGCCACGCATATCAGCGCCTTGACCGGCCCCGGAACCTGAACAGGAAAGCTGATCCGCCCGGGCCACGTGGCCCACGCGCATCGCGCCGCGAAGACCTCAAAGCCCAGACTGTCCATGGCGCGCGCACCCGGCCTCCCGTCAGGCCGCGCGTGATGCCGCCTGAACCGTCTCCAGAGCCTCTTCGAGCAGCGCCGGGCCCGCGTCGGGTCGGTTGGCGCCTTCGGACAGGACACGCCGCCAGAGCCGCGCACCCAGCCTCGCGCCAGGCCGCGCGCGATGCCGCCTGAACCATCTCCAGAGCCTCTTCGAGCAGCGCCGGGCCCGCGTCCGGTCGGTTGGCGCCTTCGGACAGGACACG
>NZ_JAFMPQ010000053.1 GCF_020667845.1 Cognatishimia sp. F0-27 | reverse complement strand
AGGGGTCGCTGCCAAATGGCAGCGACATGACAGATCAGCGCTCGACGCAGAGCGCGACGCCCATACCGCCACCGATACAGAGCGTGGCCAGGCCTTTCTTGGCGTCGCGGCGCTTCATCTCGAAGAGCAGCGTGTTGAGCACGCGCGCGCCGGATGCGCCAATCGGGTGCCCGATGGCAATCGCACCACCGTTCACATTGACGATGGCCGGATCCCAACCCATGTCCTTGTTCACCGCGCAGGCCTGCGCCGCGAAGGCTTCATTGGCCTCCACGAGGTCGAGGTCGTCAACGCTCCAGCCAGCCTTTTCCAGCGCCTTGCGCGACGCGTGTATCGGCCCGACGCCCATGATCGACGGATCCAGGCCCGCGGTGGCATAGGAGGCAATACGGGCAAGCGGCTCGATGCCACGCTTCTCTGCCTCATCCGCGGACATCAGCAGCGCACCTGCCGCACCGTCGTTCAAACCGGACGCGTTTGCAGCGGTCACCGAGCCGTCCTTGGCGAAGGCCGGGCGCAGTTTCTGCATTGCTTCGATCGTTGCGCCATGGCGGATGTATTCATCCTTGTCGACCACGATGTCACCCTTGCGGGTCTTGACGGTAAAGGCCACCACCTCGTCATCGAACTTGCCGGCCTTCTGAGCGGCTTCCGCCTTGTTTTGCGACGCAACCGCAAACTCGTCCTGCATGGCGCGCGAAATCTGCCATTGCTCGGCCACGTTCTCGGCGGTCTGTCCCATATGATAGCCGTTGAACGCGTCCCAGAGCCCGTCGCGGATCATCGTGTCGATATACTTCATGTCGCCCATCTTGTGGCCGGCGCGCAGATGCGCGGCATGGGGGCTAAGCGTCATGTTTTCCTGCCCGCCCGCGGCAACGATCGCCGCATCTCCAAGCTGGATGTGCTGCGCAGCCAGCGCCACAGCGCGCAAGCCCGACCCACAAACCTGGTTGATGCTCCACGCCGCGCTTTCCTTCGGAAGGCCCGCATTGATATGCGCCTGACGTGCCGGGTTCTGGCCCTGTGCAGCGGTGAGAACCTGACCGAGAATCGTCTCGGAAACCTCACCTTTTTCAATGCCGGCACGCTCCACGAGCGCTTCGAGTACGGCGGCACCGAGGTCATGTGCGGGCGTGTTGGCAAACGAGCCGCCAAAACTGCCAACGGCAGTCCGTGCGGCGCTTGCGATTACAACATTGGTCATTACTGATCCTTCCAGCCTTGGTTTTGCGGCGGTTATATTCAGCGTCTGGCACAGGCCAGACAGATCGTGCGAGCGCAGCATTATCCCATCGGTTGCCGAGAAAACATCGGACAGTCTGTCTCACAGGACCTTGGCACAAGATGACAGGGCCGATCCGGTCGATCTGACACAGGATCGCCATGCTGCGCCCGACCGGCTCTGTGTCCGACCTTGGGGTAGGAAAAATCCGTCGCCCGGGGCGGCTCCTGTCTTCGGGATATCGCTGGCAGGCGAGCTTATGCTCCAAAACAGCCCGCGCTCTCTGCCCAGCCCTCCTCCCGCTCGCCCCTCTTGATATGTCGGACAGCCCGGGCGCGAGGCTCCGATCTTCGGATGGATCTGGTGCACCGGATACCCGCAGCGCGCTATATTCCAGCAGCGCCCTTTCAGCCCTGACAGCCGGAGCGCGCTTTCCGCCCTGAGGGTCAGACGCGCCGCATGGCAATCACCCACTCATCCGATCATTCGGTCATCCGATCATCCGATCAGGCAAGCAACGCAAATGATGCGATCAAGCAATCAGGGGACAACGCGATCAAACCAGCGGGCCCAATCGCGTGATGGGAGTTTCAGGCGATCTGCCAACAAGGCTTCCAAAAAAGGCAGGCCGGCGGCCCCGCGCCCAACGGCCCATCTCAGTTTCGGTGGCCAAGGTTGCCGCGGCAAGCGCGAAGCGCTCCGCCAAAATCACCGCCTCCAACCGGCGGAGCTCAGGCCGAATTCTGACGCGCCGCCGACTCCCGCCAGTGCGGGCGCACGGTTGGCGCGGCAAAGTAATACCCTTGAAGGCAATCGATCCCCAACTCCGTGAGAATGACCGCATCCTCGGGGTTCTCCACCCGTTCGGCCACCGTGAACAAGTCGAAATGCCGCGCAATATCGACCATTGCGCTGATCATCACCTGATTGTCCGGGTCTCGCGCAACCCCTTTGGCGAACAGGCCGTCAATCTTGAGGATGTCGAAAGCAAAGCTCTTGAAATGACGCAGCGCCGTGTATCCCGCGCCAAAATCGTCGATGGCAAAGGACACACCACGTGCCTGCAAATCGTCCATGAACTGCACGACAAGCTCTGGGACCAGCATGGCAGAGCTCTCCGTGATTTCGAGGATCAGGCGCTCCGCAACGGTCGGATCCGCCTCAATGCCGCGCTTGAGCGTCCGATTCCATTTCTTGTATCCGATCGATCGGGCCGACATGTTGATCGAAAGCCGCAGCCACGGCTCACGGCGCAACTCGTTGAGTCCTTTCTCAAGGGCAATGCAATCGAGCAGCCGTCCGTATTCGGTTTCCTCCACCGAGCCGATGAAATCCTTGGCGGGGATCACCCGCCCCGTTTCATCGAGCACCCGGATGAGCCCCTCGTAGAACGCAATGACGGCTTGATCCCGCGACTGCACAACCGGCTGATACGCCAGCATGACCTGCCGGTGTTCGATGGCGCGGCGCACCATCTCGATCGTGTCCGCGTCGCGCGAGGCGACGGCATGGCTGAGAGGATCGAAAGACGTGGCCGGAATATCCGCCTTGTGCATGACCGTATCCCTTTGACGCGCAATGTGGCGCTCCGGTTGTCGCACCAAAGGGTTTAAACTCGCGTTAACGCCCGGACAAAGCGTGCACGCCCTGCTTGACACCCGCCCACAGCCCCGTATAAGCGCCGCTTCATTGGTGTTGGTGGCCCCCGCAAGGGGATGCCTGTCAGGCCGGGCAACCGGCCAGAGGACAACGCCCTTCGATCGTTGCGGCCTGTCATGGCCGGTCATCAACCCTTCCGGCGCTTGCAACCGAGCGCGGCGGGCAGAATGACCGGTACCGGCGACGGGCCGGAACACCATTCTAGAAGGAGATCAGCCGTGACCAAACGCACGTCTGCCAAGTACAAGATCGACCGCCGCATGGGCGAAAACATCTGGGGCCGCCCGAAATCCCCGGTCAACCGCCGCGACTATGGCCCCGGCCAGCATGGTCAGCGCCGCAAGGGCAAGATGTCCGACTTCGGCCTTCAGCTCCGCGCCAAGCAGAAGCTCAAGGGCTATTACGGCGACCTCACCGAGAAGCAGTTCCGCCGCATCTTCCGCGAAGCCGAACGCCGCAAGGGTGACACCGGCGAATTGCTCATCGGACTGCTCGAAAGCCGTCTGGATGCGGTCGTCTACCGGGCGAAATTTGTTCCAACCGTCTTCGCCGCCCGCCAGTTTGTGAACCACGGCCACGTGCTGGTGAACGGCAAGCGCGTCAACATCCCCTCCTACCGCGTCAAAGAAGGCGACGTGGTTGAAGTGCGTGAGAAATCCCGCCAGATGGCCGCGCTGCTGGAAGCAACGCAGCTGCCCGAGCGTGACGTGCCGGACTACATCGAAGCCGACCACTCCAAGATGACCGCCCGCTTCGTGCGCGCGCCCGGTCTGGGTGACGTGCCCTACCCGGTTCACATGGAACCCAACCTCGTGATCGAATTCTACGCGCAGAACTGATCTCTGCGCCGGACACGCCCCGAGACAGGCCGCCCCCCACGGGCGGCCTTTTTCGTTGCCGCCACCCCCGGTCCTGCACAGCGCCGGGCCCGTTGCCAAGACGCCGCTCCGCCCCTATTTCTTCTGTCGGGAAATACTCCGGGGAGCGCGAGGGGCTGGCCCCTCGCTTCTCTGCGACTGAAACCCGGCACTCGGGATGCAAAAAGCCGCCTCACAAGGAGACGGCTCATGCAGGTGTCGCGGCTTGTGCCGGGCTTACACGTAGAACAGATCCCGGAACACGTGGCGCCCGATGTCCTCGCGGCGCAGGCCACGCTGGGCCAGCTCACGATCAGACATCGCCTGCAGGCGTTCCGCCTCGCGGACGCGCCAGTTGCTTTCGGTGATGAGTGCAAAGAAATCGCCGATAGCGCGGAGGAAGCCGCGCGACGACGGGGTGTCGGATGTATAGGAAATATCGGCCATGATGGGTCTCGTCGGTTCCATTGAAGGGAGAGTTTTCTGCGTTGCAGCAGACATGTAGGCAGCCACCCCGCAGCGCAAAACCGACAAAAACGAATAGCCGCTAGGCATTTCTTGCATAGCCAGAGGGACCAAGGGTCGTATCCACGCAAAAGGGGCCTCCGAATGGAGACCCCTTGCCGATTCACGTGCCCTGCGGAACGCGCCGCGTTCAGTTCTGTGCGATCTGGTCGTCTTCTTCCGGCGGCGACACGTTCAACGTCGGAACCGACACCGTCTCTTCTTCTGTGGTGACGTCCACGTCCACGTCCGGCACCGAAACCGTCACGTCTTCTTCACCCACGGAAACGGATCCAACCTCGGCGTCAAACTCGGGCATGTTACCGCCCTCGACGGTCATCTCCACATCGGGGAGCGCGGCTTCTTCCGTCTGGTCGATGTCGATCATGTAAATGGCAGCTGCGCCCACAAGTACGACAGCGGCAACAGCGGCAATGGTCCAACCGGTTTTCATAACTCTCATCCTTTCTTGTCATCCTGTTTCTTGCCTTTCCAACGCGCCGGGTCGGACCGAGTTCCGCAAAACCCACAGGAAAGCGCGGTAAAGGATGGTAGGAAAAATGATTAATCTATTGTTTTCATTAACATAAATTATCCAGCAAAAAAATATGTCGACTCGCCCCGCGCCCCGGCCTCCGCTGACCTCCGGACCGGTCTTCTCTGCCCAACACCCGCGCGATGCACCCCCGATCGGGCCGGCCGCGCGCGATGCGGTCACGGCCCTTCCGCCGGATCACATCATCGGCGCGCGCAGCCACCCGGACGCATGGCGCAGCGCTGACAGTCCACAAAACCGCCCGAGCCGGGCCAATGCCGCATCGAACCGATCCTGCCGACCGGCGCCCCAGCGCAGACCCGGTTCGGGCCAGACGGCCTTGACTTCAAGACACCCTGTCGCGCGGTCCGCAACGACCTCCGTGCGCCCGATCAGCCGCGCCCCTTCCAGCAGCGGGAAGACATAATAGCCATAGCGCCGCTCCGCCGCCGGCGTGAAGATCTCGATGCGGTATGTAAAGCCGAACAGGCGCTCGGCCCGCGCACGGTCGCGCAAGGCGGGGTCGAACGGCGACAACACACGCATGCGCCCGGTCGGCTCCGGCGCACGATCCGCCGCCTCCACCAGCCCGGGGCGCGCAAGCGCCTTACGGCGGCGCCCGTCCTGGCCGGTGATCTCCACGGGTTCCAAAGCACCGGAGGCCAAAGCGGCCCGGGCCCAATCGCGGACCTCGTCGGGGCGCAGGATGTCCCAAAAAGCGCGGATCTCGCTTTCACTGCCAAATCCCAAGCGGTCCAGCGCCCCCCAACACAGCGCGTCGAGACTGTCCGCCGGAGACGGATCACACAGCCGCACCGCTTCCGGAATGACCCGGTCGGTCAAATCGTACACCTTGCGAAAGTTTTCGCGCCGCGTGACGGACAGCGCCCCCGAGCGCCACAGATACTCCAGCGCGGTCTTGGACGGGTGCCAGTCCCACCAGCCACCCGAGCTGCGCGCCTCGTCCCTGCCCACATCTGCCGAGGTAACGGGCCCGTGCGCCCGGATCTGGCCAAGCACCGTGTCCAGGGTCTCGGCAAAGCCCGACCGGCGGTTGCGCGCCCAGCGCGCCCTGAGCTGCTCGGCATCGCGTGCAAAGCGCAGGCGCCAATGCGGCCAGAGCATCATCGGGATCACCGACGCATCATGGGTCCAGTGTTCGAACACGCCACGGTCGCGCTCCAGCAACGGGTCGAGCGCTTTTGGTCTGTAGCGCTGCCGCCGGGCCGCAAGGATCATGTGATGCGCGCGCTCGACCGTGCGCACGCTGTCCACCTGCACAAAGCCCAATCGCTCGATCAATGCCTGCAGGTCCGCGCCGCGGCCGTCCCCGCCCTCTGCGGCGGAAAGCGCGTGACGGTCGAGAAAGACCCGTCGCGCAGCCGCGTTGTCGAGGCGGACGGTCACGCCGCTCAGCGTCGCTTGAGCGTATCACCAAAGCTGATCGTCGGCGTCAGTTCATGCACCCGAAGGTAATCCGCCGTGGGATCCGTCACCCGTGTGGCGATGATCTCCGCGGCCTTCTGGCCGATCTCGAACCGGCAGGCATCCATCGTGGCAAGCTGGCGTGGCAACCCCTGAAGCAGCTCGACCCCGTTGAACCCGGCAAGCCCGATCTGGCCCGGAATGTCGATATCCTGCGCCATCAGTTCCATGAGACCGCCCGCCGCGATCATGTCATTGGAGTAGTACAGGAAATCGAGCTCCGGATCGCGTTCGAGCATGGTGCGCGTCATTTCGCGCCCCTTCGCCAATGCCGAACCGCCGGAGTAGAATTCCTGATCCACAACCTCGACGCCATCCTTGGCCAGTGCCTCGGTGAACCCCTCGAAGCGTTTGCGTGCACGGTGATCGAGCGGCATCTTCGTGCCCATGAAGCCGATCCGGCTGTATCCCTGTTTGAGAATCGCCTTTGCCATTTCGCGTCCGGCCCGGCGATGGCTGATCCCCACGGCACAATCCACTGCGGTGCCGTCGGTGTCCATGATCTCGACAACCGGAATACCCGACGCCTTCATCATGGCGCGCGCCGCATCGGTATGTTCGAGCCCGGCGATGATCACGCCAGACGGCCGCCAGGAGAGCATTTCGTACAGAACGCGCTCTTCCTTTTCCGGCAGGTAATCGGTCACGCCGACAACCGGCTGGAGTTCGGTTTCCTCGAGCACGGAGGAAATCCCCGACATGACCTCGGGAAAGACCATGTTGCGCAGCGACGGGATGATCACCGCCACCAGATTGACCCGTTGGCTGGCAAGCGCACCGGCGATCTTGTTGGGCACGTAGCCAAGCTCCTTGGCCGCGGCAAGAACGCGGGCGCGCGTTGCGGGGCTCACGTCTCCGCGATTGCGCAACACGCGGCTTACGGTCATTTCGGACACGCCGGAGGCTTCCGAGACATCGCGCAGGGTCAGCGGGCGGGTATCGTCAGTGCTCAATGGAAATTTCCTTGTCTACCGGTGTATACGTTACCGCAATCAGCGCCCGGTGCAAGATGGCTGCGACGTCGTGGTGACAAGCATTCCGTGATGTCCTAAAGAAAAGAAAGCGGCCCCGTGGCTCAACTGGATAGAGCAGCCCCCTCCTAAGGGGCAGGTTGCAGGTTCGAATCCTGCCGGGGTCGCCACCGCTTCTGCCACTATGGGAAGATGCATGCCCATCGAAGCCCCGTGACCCTTTCTTGCGTGGCGTCGGTGCTCAGGCTGACCGATCGGCACAGGTTCAGCCAATGCATCGAGCCGCTGTTGCAAGCGGATGACGGCCGTGGTGTGCACCCTTATGGTGTGCGGCGCCGCACAAGCCCCCCCATCACAGCGCCCTGCTTCACAGATGGCACAAGACTATCCAGAAAACGCTCCAGCGGCGTGGCTATTGCGCGTGGTCGCGCGCACCGGAGACCACCCTGTCCCAATATGTCTGCCAAGAAGGCCGAAGGGGTCAGGCTCCCGGTTGTTGCGTCTTGGTTCCCTCCGCAAGCAAGCGGGCCAACAGGCCCATGGCTCCTGCCTGATCATCGCCCGCCTCTCCGCGCCCGGCGGTTCGCGGTCGGTATGGCTGTCCGCGATGCTCCGCGCCTCGTTCGACCCGGTGGTCTGGTCAAACCAATGGGGCCGCATGGCCCTGTCGCACTGTCCACAGGGATGAACGCCTTTGAGATCGCCCAGGCTGTCATGACACCCCAACGCCCCTCCCCCCGCGCGCGGTTGCCGGGCTGGATCCATCCCGGACGCCCGGCAATATCGGTTTTGCGGCTTTTCCATGCCCGTCAACACCCGTCTTCGCCAGCCAAGGGCGCTTCAGTGCAGTCCGGTATAAGGCAGCACCAACTCCAGACCGCGCGCGTGCCCGTTACCGCCGCCAGATCACCGTCTGGTCCCCGCCAAGCTTGGAATAGCGCAGCGGGCGTCGCGGCGCCGCAAGCGCTTCGGCCTGCGCATCGCCGGTCAGGGCGATATAGGGCTCCAACCATGCCAGATGGAAATCCTGCAATCGGCTCGATCCGTCAAAGAAGCTCTGCTCCGCGCCCGTGATCCGGCGTGTCTGCGCACCATCGTCAAGATCGGCCATCGCAAACCGGGCCGCCCGTTCCAGCGCCCCATCGCATTCCGCGCGCAGCGCGACACCCTGTCGGTCCAACAGCGCCACGGATGTCACCAACGGCGCCAGCGCGTGCAACTGGTAATGCAGCGCAAGGCGTCCCCGCGTCATCTCCTGCGGCAAGCTCCCGTCCGGGGACGCGGTGCACAGCACGTATCGCGTCGACCAGACCGACCACGCCCGGATCACCGGATCGCCGGTCAACCCCGAAACAGCGGCCCCCGCAAGGGCAGCCCACGCGCGCAGGTTGCCGCTCGCGGCTCCGTCCGGCGCGGTCTCCCAGAACACCATCTGTTCCTCCAGCCGGGCCGTCAGCCATGCCTCGATGCGCGCGATTGCCGCCGTATCGGTGCTCGCGGGCTTGGCCAGCGCCACCAGAATGGCAAAGGCTGACAACCGCGAACCGACACCAAGCCGTGCCGTATCGGATTGCAGGTCGGACAGCGCGTCCGCTGCGGCCCAGACGGCGATCTGGCGGATCTGGCAATCGGCGGCAGCAAGCCGCTCTGCGCCGCGCGCCTCCAGCATCGCATCACTCTGCCGCGTAAGCAGACGCAGGAAGTCATCGACCGGGCGCAGCGCGTCCTGCGCCTCGTCCTCTGCCTCTTCATCGAGAATCGAGCGGCTTTGATCGTTGGCGACGTATCGGCTCTGATAGCTCAGGCTGAGCACAGGGTCCGGCGGCGCGCTGCACGCCCCGTCCGCGTGCTGCTCAGCCACGGCGGGCTGTCCCGACAAGAGCAGAACCGCCCCGCAGACCCCCGCCGCGCGCAGCAGCCCTGCCACGCGCCCGCGCCCATGCGTCGCGTCGTTCTTGCGGTCCCACACGGCTCACAACCCCGCCGTGGCACGGACCAGCGCATCAAGCCCCGCGGCCCGCGGATGACCTGCCGCCTCGGCACGGTCCAGCCAATCCAGCGCCGTCGGCACATCGCGCGCCACGCCCAGCCCAAGCCCGAGCGCATAGCCAAGCTCGACCATCGCCTCGTCATGGCCGGCTTCCGCGGCAGCGGTAAGCCAACGCACCGATTCAACAAGATCCACCGGCGCAGAGACCTGCTCGCGCAGCAGCATCGCATATTCGAACCGGCTCGCCGCGTCGCCGGTCTGCACCGCCGACTGATAGAGCGCCCGCAACGGCACGCGCGCCGCAATCGCCGCCCGCACCGGCGCATCGGCGCGGCGCAGCGCCTGCGTTGCCCACAAAAGATCCCCTCGCGCACCCGCGCCCAGCCCCGCCTGATAATGCATCGCGGCTGCTTCGGGGTCATAGCTCGGCAAATCCGCATCCGCCGTCAGCACGTAGAGCCGGCGATGCGCGCCGGTCTCGCCATCCTCAAGCGCGCGTGTCTCCAGCCCGGCCATATCCGGCGCGCGCCCCTTGTCGAACCACTGCATCTGCGCGTTCGACAGGCGTAGCTTCGACAGAACGTGCCCGCCCTCCATTTCGAGCCCGACACGCCGCCAGTGATAAGACAGCTGCGGGTCCATCCGGATCGCATAGGCATCGCCCAACTCGTCGGCGTCCTTGGTGCCGCAATTCATCAGCGACACGGCCCGGTCCACGTAATCATCGACCCGCTCGGGCGGCAGGAAGGGAATGGCAAAGATCAGCGCGAGAAAATCGCCCCGCGCCTCGATCACATCGGCGAACTCCGCATAGGTCCTGCGCGCGCTTTCGGCATAGGCGTCGGCGGTGAGGTCCTCGGCCAGAACCCGCGATTTGAGGCGGATCGCCGCCCCCTCGCCGCGATTTCCGGCCATGGTCAGCAGATGGAGGATCTCTTCGGCCACGTCCGGGTCGCGGCCCGCATCTTCCAGCAGGGCAATCGCGAGGTCCAACGCGGTGGTGACGCCATTGTTGAGATAGACCCGGCGGAAAAACTCCACCGCAAGGGCGCGTTCGGCGGGGTTCGTCGCCAGCTCGAATTCCAGCTCCGCGAAGGCTTCCAGCGCCTGATCGGAGCGGTTGATCCGGCCTGCCCAGTAGCGCAGCGCCTCCTCGGGCGAGAGCCCCGCGGACTGCACCCGCTGCGCCTGGTCGGCCATTGCCTGCGTGCGCCCGTCCAGCGCTTGGCTCTGGATCAGCGCAATGGTCTCGGGATCCTTGAACGGGTCGAGCGCGATGAGGTCGGTGGCGGAAATCGGAACCAGCGCATGATGTGTCGCGCGATAGGCCGCCGCCCAGTGCCGCGCCTCCTCAAGCCGGGGCGCATCATTCACCTGGCAGCGGTAGAGCCCGTCGAGCACCGCCATCGAGGACACCATCCCGAACCGGTCGATGGTCTCGAACAGCAGGTTCTCCGCCCGGTTGATCTGGCGCGGATCGTCCCTGTAGCGGATCAACAGCCGCGCCAGCCGCTGCATCCCCTCTTCGTCACCGCGCCGCACCGCTTCTTCAAGCAGCGCCCGGCCCTCGTCTTCCGCCGCCCAGCGCCCGCGCCGCGTCATCACTTCATCGGCCAGTTCCGTGAATACGAAGCCCGGTGCCTCGGGCATGGTGGCGATCTCGCGCAGATAATCGAGGTAGAGCCCGTCCTCGTCCGCCTCCAGCCCGTCCACATTCACCACCAGTTCGAGATGCGGGATCAAAGATGCCTCCGCGCGGCGCGGATCCTGCGACCGGTTGAAGCCCAGCATGTCTGCCAGTTCTTCCGCCGTCACCGCGCCGGAGGAGACAATCCGCGAGGATTGGCGACTGTCCAGCGACAGGCCCAGATCGGCCGCGCGGCGCAGATAGAGCATCATCTCCGCATTGTCCTTGCGGTCGGCCTCGGCGTTGAGGTGGTATTCCACCACCTGCCAGGCGGCCTCCGCACTGCCCAGATCCGCGGCGAACTTGCGCCATTGCAGGGCAATGGCCGGGTTGCGCTGCACCACATCACCCTTGAGATATTCCTGCGCGATGCGCTCGGCCCGCGCGCAGACCCCCGGCGTCAACTCGCCCAGAATCCCCCCGAAGGCCATCGTGACCGTCAGATCGAGCGGCGCGTCCCAATCCGTGAGGGCCTCGCCGTTGATCTGCATCCGCGCGATCTCGAGCAACGCGCGAGCATTGCCGCCAAACGCCGCCTCGCGGATCAACGTCTCGGCAAAACCCGGATCGGGCGCCGTGCCCGTGCCGGTCCTGTAATACTGCGCCAGAACAAGCTTCTGGTTGTTCGTCATCTCCTCCATGAGGCCGCGCAACCGCTGCACCAGCCCTGCGTCGCGCAGCGCCTCCAGCCGGTCCGCCCGAAGATGCAGGTCGATACGCGCCAGAAGCGCGTCGATCCCGGCGAACTCGGCATCGAGCGCGGCGCGCCGGGTGATCAGCGCATCGATGAAGTCGAACCACCGGTCGGCATCATCGGCCATGTGGCGGCGGATGTCGCGCGTCAGGTAGAGAATGCGATCCTCGTCGGTGAGTTCCTCGTCCTCGCCCTCCACATCGAGATCGTCGATCCCGTCATCCACCGGCGGCGCATTGCAGATGTCACGCGGCCCGAAGGTGGTGGGCAGGAATTCGAGCGCCAGCGGGCCACCGGGCTGGCCCTGACCGTCACCCGCGGTTTGCGCGGAAGACAACCCCGGAAGCGCACAAACGCCCAGCGTGGCGACAATCGCGGTCAGGCTCGTGAACGGGCGGATCATTCTGATCTCCATTGTTTGCTCAACCCGCCTGGCGGCAGGCCAGGATACGGGGTGCGGGGCCAAACGGCACATCCAGCACCACGTCGACGCTGATGGCCCCTTCGGGCCAGAGCCCCACCATCGGCATCATGAAGCGCGCGGTGCCGTCCTGCGTGCTCAGGCGGTGGATACTGCGACTGCGCACAAGCCCCTCCGCGCCGGTGAAATCAAACCGCGCCTTGCGCGCCAACGCACCGTCAGCGTCCACCAGAAGCGTCACGGCCCCCTGCACCGCCACGGTCTGAAGGTCCGCGCGCCAGCCATTGGGGGTCTCGGAGGGCAGCACCGGCAGGGCAGTCTGGCAATCCATCGCCGCCGCCGCCGCGAGGCGCTGCATCGGGGCATCGCCAAACCGCGCCAGCGAGTCCGCCATCGGATGCACCCAGACGAGATAGGCCGGCCGCGATCGCGCAAACCCGTCGGACAGCAACAGGTCGGTCAGCGCCGCAAGCCCGGTATCGCCGGCCACGCGATGCGTCTCGACGTTCAGCCCGCTCGCTTCGGCAAGAAACCCCGCAAGGTTCAGCGCCGGGTCCAGCGCGGCATCGGCGCCGGTCAGAACGATCCGCCCCGGGGGCACCGCACCGGGAAAGAGCGGCTGGGCCTGCTGCCCGATGGCCGGCACAGTGTCAAATCCCGGCAGTTCCAACCCGGGCAGCGCCGCGCTGCAATGATCCTGAAGCTGGCGCGCCATGCGCGACGGCAATGGCCCGACCGCGCCGGGCACGGTGCGATAAGCCGTCTTGGGCATCGCCTCGTAATCCGGGTCGTCCTGCATCTGTGCCGCAATCGCCGCGGCCAGCGCGCGGACGCCGGGGATGTCCAGCCGCCGGTCCGGCCCGAAATACGGCGCAACCCCCGCCAGGGCCGCCGCGCGCAAGGCGCGCCGCGCATCGACGCTACGCACCCCCGCCGCCTCAAGCCGCAAGCGGCTCTCGTCATAAACACTCGTTGAAAGCGCGGCGTCATAGCCCAGGTGCCGCGCCAAAGGCGGCAGATGATCGGTCAGGACCTGCGCCTTTGTCGGCATCGGCACATGGATCAGCCGGGTGCCCCCTGCCGCCAGCCTGTCCGAAAGCGTGGCGATCTGCGCCACAGTCCGGTCCGCATAGGACAGATGCATGCGCAGATCCGGATCAACCGCAAAAAACTGACCCTCCGCACCCTCGACGCTGGGAATCACGGAAGATTCGAGCAGACCGCTACAGCCATAGGCGGATTGCGCCTCTGCCGCGCTGCCGCCCACCGCCACGCCGAAAAAGCCGGCAACCGCCAGCGTCAGCGCGGCAAGACCGCCGGGTCGTTTGCCGTTTTGCTCGTTCAGTGTCACCTGAACCCCCACCTTGATCCTGCGGCCGTTGCTCAACCGCCTTCGGTTTCTGTCTTGTCCATCAGCGCGAGAAGGTTATGCGCCGTGATCCGCACGCCGTAATGGCTCGACCGGTTGGCCAGCGTCAGATAGGCCCGCGCCGTTGCGCGCTCCGCATCGCTCAGCGTCCCACGCTCCAGAAGCGCCAGCGCAAGCCGAAGCTCCACCCGCCCGTCGCCATTCTGTTCGGCCTGCGCGAGGATCTTCTGCCGCGTGCTGTCGCTCAACGTGCCGAAAAGCTTGTCGTCCCCGTTGAACGCCACCACCGCATCGAGCGCCAGGGTGTTGCCCGCCCAGGCATGGGCGTAAAGCACCCGGATGTATTTGCGGATGCGCGCGCCCGGCTCCCGGCCGGGCTCCAGCATCTCCATCGCGGCAATCATCTCCGGCAGGGTCCAGACCCGCCCTGTGCCCACCGCCACCGCCGCGTAATAGGCTACATCGGATGCCTCGCCGGGCTGGATGCCGTCCGCGGTCAACCCGCGCACGTAACGCTGCGCGGCAAGCCCGTCGCCATACTCGGCCAGACGCCGCAGGTCCTTGGGATCAACCTCTTGTCTGGCGTGCATCCGCTCGCGGGCGCGGCGCAGGGATCCCGGCAGGCCGCGCATACTGGTCCGGCCCTTGTCCACCACGACGCTGATCTGCCGCGTATCCACGGCGTCATCAAACGGGATCGGGATCGTCTGGGCCGTCACCGGCCCTGCCGTCGCAATCGGCAGGGTCATGGCCATCGCCGACACCACCATCACCGCTGGCGCGCCCGGAAACCGCATCCTCAGAACCCCTCGCCCATGGTGCAGCCATGCACGACATCCGCCTCGGGTGCGGCGCTGCCCGATCCCTTGAGCACCAGCGCCGCGGCACCGGTCAGATCGCCGATCAACGCACGGCTGTGCAACGCAACGTCACCGCTGAGCACCTGCGGGAGCTGCGCCCGAAAATCATTGCCGTCCAGATGGACAGCCCCGCCCGAGGTCATGGTCAGACCGGCCTTGTTGGCCAGAAGCGTATTGCCGCGCAGGAAGGTCTGCGCCGTCCGGTCCTGTCTTGAGATCCAGACGCCAGAGTTGCGGTTGCCACCGATCAGGTTGCCCAGCACGAAGCTGTCGCGCGACCGGCGGATCTCGATCCCCTTCTGGCGGCTGTCGATCACGAGGTTGCCGCGTGCGACCGAACAGTGCACCCGGCTGAACTTGATCCCGCCGCCGTCGCGGTTCCACACGATATTGCCCGAGACCCGCGCATTGTCGCTGCGTGTGTCCACAAGAATCCCCGCCCGGTCACCGCCGAGCAGGATGTTGTTCATCACGACCGCGTCGCGCGATCCGTTGAGCAGACGGATGGCGTTGGTCGGGGCCGGGCCATAAAACAGGTTTTCCTCGATCCGGGCATAGCCCGCCGATTCGAACCACAACGCGGCATCGCGCATTGCGGCAAAACTGTTGCCGCGAACAAGAGCGCCCGCCTTGCCGATGACCGCGACGCTGTTCACATCGGTGAAATGGCTTGCTTCGATCCGGGTCTGGCCGGTGTTGCGCATCAGCGGGTTGGCCGCCACCGACAGGCCGGCGAATTTTGCCGTCTTGCCAAAGCCCAGACCGTTCACCAGCGCGCCACGCATGCTGAGGGAGCCCCCGCCCGCCACGGTGATGAAGGGCACAAAATCCGGGCTTGCGAGATTGGCATCGCCGCCGACGGACAGCACGCTGCCGGTGATCTCCACCCGGCCGAGCGAAATGAGGAACGCCCCGTCGGGCCGGCTCAGTGCAAGGCGGTCCTGCGGGCCGAGCCGCAACACCGTGTCGTCCCAGAGGATGACAGGGACGCGCAACGTCGCCACGCCCTCCCCCTGCCCCGGTGGGGCGATCCGGGCGCTTTCGCGCAGGATATCGGCCAGCGTGACATGCCCGCCGCGGAAAGACACCGCGTCGGTGCGCCCGCCCGGCTGCGCCATCAGCACGTCGAGATTGTCCTTGCCGCCGTAGGTCTGCGACAACACCGCCAACGCGAGACGGAAATTGACGATCCGCGCCTGCGCCGTCTGTTCCTGGGTCCGGGGCCTGTGCAAGGCGATCGGCGGGATCGCCTGTGCCGCTGCCGGGAGGGCCGCCTCGACCCCAAGCCGCTTGCGCAGGGTCTCGATCGGCGTGAACCGCGCCTGTGGCCGAGTTTCAAGCTCTTCTGACAGCCCGCGCAGCGCCTGTTGAAACGCAAAGAGCTGCGCCCGAGGGTTGTCCCCCGGCGCAGCCTCATCGGCTGAGACGGCCGGCATTCCGACCGCCATCAGGGCCCCTGCAAGCGCGCCGATCAGGCGCGCCGCAAAGCGCCGTTTATCCGCCACCGCTTGCCGCATGTCGCTCCAATGGTTTCAGGGGCTGGTCGAGATCGACCTTTTCAAGGGTCACGAACAGCAGTTCCGCCTCCGTGTCGCCGCAGTTGAGAATGCGCACCGTGGCCACGTCGTCGGCATAGATCCGGCCGCCTTCGCGCACCGTCTTGGACCATCCCTCGCCCGAAGCATGCACCATGCCCTGGACGACGATCACCTGACGGGATCGCGGACCCGGATCGAGCATCACGGTGCGGCCGACCTCGACCTCCGCGGTGCCAAGATGGAAATTGTCGGTCTGTGCGATCTGGGCCAGCTCGGCCAGCTCGCTGCGGGCCTTCATCGGCACCATCGCCGGACCGGCCTCTGCATGCACCTCGGTTTCGGGGCGTTTGACCTTCTTGAGCTGTTCGACGACCTGCTTGACGCTTTGCGTCTCGTCCATCCGGGCAACCAGCAACGCGTCGGGCGTGTCGATCACGATCACGTCCGACAGGCCCACAACGGACACCAGCCGGCTGTCCGCGCGCACCATCGTGTTGGACGCGCCTTCGGTGATCACGTCACCCTGCAACACATTGCCGTCGCTGTCGCGCGCCGCGATGTTATACATGGCAAGCCAGCTTCCCACGTCGTTCCACGACACGTCCAGCGCCGCCATGGCAATACGGTCGGTCTTCTGGAACACCACCGCTTCCGTGGGCTCTGCAGCAGTCTGCGCAAAATCCTCTTCGTTGAGGAAAAGGCCCTCCGGCGTGCGGGTGCCATAAGCCACGGCATTGGCCACATGCAGCGCCGTGGCCGGGTCAAATTTCGCGTATTCATCGACGATCGTGCGTGCCGCAAACAGCGACAGGCCCGACGCCCAATAGGCATCCCCGCCCGCGATCAGCGCTTCCGCGATCTCGGCGGGCGGCTTTTCGACAAACTGGCCGACCTTGCGCACGGTGTCGGACCCGTCCAGCGGCCCGGCATCGGTGATATAGCCGAACCCGGTCTCCGCGTAGCGCGGCGTGATCCCGAAGGTGATGATGCGACCGGCCAACGCGGCGGGAAGACAGGCCTCGATGGTCTCTGACAACGAGCCTTCGATCACGTGATCGGCGGGCACCACGACAAACACCGCGTCGGGGTCCTTGCGCAGGATGGCGTGGGCCGCCGCAAGCACGGCTGGCCCGGTATTGCGGCCCATCGGCTCGCAGATGATCTGGCTGCCAGACTGGATCTCGCGCAGTTGCTTGACCACGGTGCCGCGATGCGTGACTCCGGTGACGATCACCGGGTCGTGGTAAAGCGGCCCGCGATGGCGCTGCACCGCGACCTGAAAGAAGGTCATCGAGTCTTCACCCGCGATCTTCTGGAACTGCTTGGGGCTTTGCGTGCGGGAAATCGGCCACAGGCGGGTGCCTTTGCCGCCGCAGATGATCAGTGGATAAATCCGGCTCATACTCGTTCCTCAGTTTAAACCTGCCATGCCCAGAAGGGACTTGGACAGGCGCAGCTGTGCGCTTTTTCCAATATCCGCCTCCGTCAGAGCACCCTCGGCCGGCACAAGATCGACCGGAACGAACATCTCGCCGCGCATACTTGCGGCCCGCGTCGTTTCGCTCGCCACGACGTCAACCGGGATCGACCGGCCATCCGTCATGTCCATGTGCACACGGTCCCCGGACAACGCCCGGTTGAGACCTTCGATGCTCATCAGGGTTTGGACCCTGATCTCATCGCTATTGTGGAAAACTGTCAGAATTAAGTCTGTTTGAAGGACAGTTGCGCCCTCTTTTATGCCTTTCGTAACAGCGACTTCACAGTCACACGGCATCACGAAATTGAGCACGTCACCGCTGTTGGCGTTAACCGAGAACAACACCTCGCCAACCTCCGCATCGGGGTTGAGATACCCGATCTGTCCAGCGGTGGTGGCGCGCATCGGCTGGCCGTCCCGGGCCACATAGACCGGGTGCAACTCCTGCGCGGTGGTGTAGCGTATTGTCACCACGTAAAGCGCCGCCAACACCAGCGCGGCCGAAAGCACGATCCCCGCGATCGACCGCACGCGATCTGCGATCGTTGCCTTGGGCGCGGCGGCCTTGGCCGCTTTCGGCGCGGTCGGCCCGGAATAGCGCATCATGCCATCCACCCCGACGATATCGCCGGCGATCACGCTGTTGAGGATGTAGCGCAGCTGCGGAAGATGCGGGCCGGTCGGATCGGCGATGCGGAACACCGCGCGCCCGCCCGGGCGATCCTCCTGCATGTAAAGGTCGGGCTGGAGCGTGATGGTAAAACTGTCAAACGTGATGGTCAAAAGGCCGACATGGCGACCCGTCGAACCCATCACCGTGTCGCCTTCGTTGCGCACGATGACATGGGTCAGCGAGATGCTCTCGCCGCGATACTTGCACCCTTCGATGCTCAGCGTGAAATTGAGCTGGATCTGCGGGTGTTCGTCTTCAAAGCCAAAATCCGCAGGGATCTCCGGCGCTGCGCCAGCATTGCCACCGCCACCGCCACCGCTCGAGCCATTGCCGCCGCCCTGGCCCTGCCCGCCATTGCCGCCGAACCCGCCAAATCCGCCCGCCATGCCACCGCCCCAGCCCGGCACCGCAACCGAAGAGGCCGCAACCGGCGCGTCAAGGGCTTCGCCCGGCACGGCGACCGCGACGGGCGCCGCCGCAATCATGTCTGGCTGTGCCTGTGCCGCGCAAGGCTGCGCCTGCGCGGGGGTCTGTGCCGCGCAAGGCTGCGCCGTATCAGCCGACGCCGCGCCCGCATGGGCCTCGGCTGGGGGTGCTGTCACCGTCCTTGCGTCGGTTGCGTCGACGCGCGCGGTCTCGTCGTCCGAAGTCTGCTCCGCCGGGTGGGTCGAACGCATGCCCGACAAGCGGGTCAGTTCGGCCTGAAGCGCTTCCGCCTCGCGCCGCTGTGCTTCCATGCGCCGGGCCAGCGACTCGAAGCGCTCCTGACGCAGCTGGGCATCCTCGCGCCAGAAATCACTGTCCGGCGTCGGGGTGTGATCCACCTTGGGCGCAGTGTGGCCGATGGCCTGCGCACCCTCAGGCGCGCTTGGGCCTGCGTGCTGTACGCCGTTTACGGCCACGCCGTTTGTCTGTCCGGTTTTGGGGTCCTGCGGACCTGTGTGCTCTTGTGACATGAACTATCCAGACACTACTCGATGGTGTTGAGGAACAGGATCGCGACAATGAGCCAGGACACGGCCAACACGTGGTAGCCGCTCGACTCGTAGGTCTTGATCCGATCATACAGCGCCAGCGCCGGCCCCGAGCCACCGCTGCCTTGCCGGGTCCATTTCTGCCGGTCCAGCCGGAAGAAAACGAATGTCTTGATCACCGCGCCCACAACCTGCCCGAAATACAGGATGAACGGGTGCGTCACCGGGAACCATGTCCCGTTGAACAGCGCGATGATGGTGCAGAAGGTATACCGCGTGATCATCACCCACGCGATGTAAAGCGGGATCACGACCGGCGTGTAGATCAGCGCGGTCAGGAACACCGACAAGGGCCCCACAAGCGTTGTCCACATCGACACCCGCTGATCGAGGATCGACCATTTCGTGAACAGGCCGATATCGCGCGCCGGAAGCCGCAAGGCGCGCCCGTTGGTGCGCACCATGTTGCCGAACCACCGCACCATCAGCGTCTTGGCGCTGTCGTAAAACCCCGGGCGCGGCTGCGTTTCGACGGACTGGCTCTGCACGTCGGGCAGATACAGCATCTCGTAGCCGTTCTTCAAAAGCCAGTACCAGGTGGATTTGTCATCGCCGGTCAGAAACTTCACCCGCCCCAGCCGCCAGTGATCGAGGTAATCCTGCCCCACCCCGTTGATGAAGCCGGGGTTCGTCGCCAGCGACGCGCGGAATACGGACATGCGCCCGGTCAGCGTCAACACGTGCCGCGCCAGCCCCATGGAGCACATCATCACCTGCCGCTGATGAAAGCGCAGCGTGAACCAGTCCTTGAACAGGCCTTCCTCGTCGATGAGCGCGGCTTCATCCGTGGTCAGCGCGCCAACCTTGGGATCCGAGAACCACGGGGCGGCCTGCTCCCACAGATCGAGGGGAACGGCCGTATCCCCATCAAGGAACACCATGATGTCATGCTCGGACGGCGCGCGCCGCGCCAGCAGGCGCAACGCCTTCTCCATCGCGTCGCGCTTGCCGCTCGACTTGATCCGGTCGATCACAAGCTCCACGTGAGAAAGGTCATGCGGGCACATCTCGAACATCGTCTTGATGAGCCGCACATCCTTGCCATCCACAACGGACGCCACAACGGTGGCCCCATCCTTCGCGCGCGCCAGCGCCTCGAAGAGGCGGCGATAGACCATCTGGGTGGTCTCCACATCCACCATGTAGGTGGTCACCATCACGTAGCAGTGCGACTTGACCCCGCTTTCGCGGAACCGCGCAAAGGCCCGGGCCTTTGCGCGCGGATGCGCCACGACCCGGAACCAGATGGCCCGCGCGAAGTTCGTCATTGCCCAGCTGTAGCGCCAGATCCCCAGAAAACCGACAACCAGAAGCGCGCTCGACGCGGCCTTGATCTCCCCCAGAAAACCCGGAGGAATGACGGAAACCAGAAGATAGACAGCCGAGAAATACGCTGCGTGTGTGAGAGCGGTTACCATGACCCTGCCTTACCAGCAGATGCCCTCATACCTGTCACCGCTGACCATATCGCGGTTCAGCCGGGTCAGGTCCACGACGGGGCGGCTCTCGGCGGCCTTTTTAAGCCGTTCGACCGTGTCGTTGTAGTAATTGCCCACCAGAAGCGCGCCCGCATCGTTGATCAGCGTGTCGAGATCGCCCACAAGACGGTCTTCGAGATCGGCGATGCTGTCATTGCCGCGCCCGGCGCCCGGTGTGCCGCTGTCATAGGCCTGCTTGACGAAGGGGTCGTAAATGTCCACCTCGATCCCCTTGCCGATCAACCGCGCCGCAAGGCTCACAAGCGGGCTCTCGCGGAGGTCGTCAGTGCCGGGCTTGAAGCTGATACCGACAAAGCCGACGCGCTTGGCACCGGATTTCTCGACCATCGCCTCGGCCCGCGCGATCTGCTGATCGTTGGCCGACAGCACCGCGTTGAGCAGATGCGGCTCGACGCCGTTCTGATCCGCGAGATGGCGCAGCGCGCGCACGTCTTTCGGAAGACACGACCCGCCAAAGGCAAAGCCCGGGCGCATGAAATAAGGGCTCATCGCCGCCTTGGTGTCGGAGCACAGGATCTCCATCACCGTCTGGCCGTCGATGCCGCAGGATTTGGCGATATTGCCGATCTCGTTGGCATAAGTGACCTTGACCGCGCGCCATGTGTTGGAGGTGTATTTCACCATCTCGGCGGTGCGGATATCCACCTTGTGCATCGGCCAGGGCAGATCCTTGTTGAGATCTTCGAGGATCTTGCCGGTGGGTTCGTCCATGAAGCCAAACACGATCAGGCCGGGATCCGCGTGATCCGCAATCGCCGTGCTTTCGCGCAGAAATTCAGGGTAATAGCCGACGCCAAAGCCCTCGCCGGCCTTCTTGCCGGAGGTTTTCTCCAGCACCGGAATGCAGGACTCATCGGTGGAGCCCGGCACGATGGTCGAGCGGATCACAACCGAATGATAGGCATCCTTGTCCTTGAGCGCCGCGCCGATATCGGCGCAGACATCCGTGACATAGGACAGTCCAACGGACCCATCCGGCGCCGACGGCGTGCCGACACAGACAAAGCTCATCTCGGTGTCGCGGATTGCCTCGTGAATGTCACCCGTCGCGCGGAGCCTGCCCGCCGCGACCATATCGGCCACCAACACGTCGATGCCTTCTTCGACGATGGGCGATAGCCCGTCATTGATGGATTTGATTTTACCGGGGTCGATATCGACTGCGATTACATCGTGCCCGTCCCGCGCCAAACATGCCGCGGAAACAACACCGACGTAACCAATGCCAAAGACACTGATCTTAGCCATAACACTGCTGCCTCATTTATGCCGCTGTTTTTCGCGGCCGTTTATTAGGCGAAACTTTGCCAACAAGCGCGGCGTGACGCCAATGAACTGTGACGTTTCGATTCGATTTACCGATCGGCGTGGTGAATTTGATACATTTTGATCAGTTTTCAGGCGGCTTTTCCCTTGTGAGCACATCCGCTTTCGGAGCGATACACGCCGCGATTGCACATGCGCGACACCGGACGCGCACGCGGCTGCGTGCGGTGCAACCGCGCCGGTCCACGCGGGCCCGAGCCGGAAAGGGCTTTGGTTTCGCGGCGCTTTGCGCCATAACCCTTGTCACGAAATCGCCCGTCCCGACACCGATCCCGCGTGGGACGGCCAAAAGCGATACGAGCAGATGATGACGCGTTTCAAAACTGGCGCGCTTGCGCTGATCCTCTCCGGCGTTCTGTTGGGCTGCACCGCAACCGGCGTCGGCCCCGATGGCGTGCCCGCAGGCTATGAGCGGTTCTACAGCCCGGCGGCCCATAACGTGCAGGCCGGTCTTGCCTCCAGGGGTGACCCGGTCCGGCGCGGCGAGCGCTCTGAGCGCTACGAGTTGCGCGACACCGATTGCGGCGGCACCGATTGTGGCAACCCGCGCCAGCGCGCCGAGATCCGGCTCACCGAACGGGCCAATCCCGCCCGGATCGGGCAGGACACATGGTATGGGTGGAGTTTTTTCAATCTCAACGTGCCGGGCTACAGCCGCGAGGAGTCGCTTCGGCTCGTCTTCGGCCAATGGACGATGGGCGGCGGCGCCGCCCCGATCCTGCGTCTGATCCAGCTGGGCCGCGGTGAGGGCCACTGGGACGCGTGCGACAGGCGCTACTGTTCCGGCCCCTCGGTGGCGGCAGGCGACATCGCGCTGCAGCTCGAAGACATGCATCAGGCCAATGACTGGGGCAAACGCGAAAACGACGGCTATGTCTGCCGGCTGTTCGACATGGCGTCCAACAGGGGGCGCTGGGTCGATCTGGTGATGCGCACCAATTTCTCCGCCGGACCGGATGGATATGTGCAGGTCTGGGTCAACGATGTGCTGAAATGCGACTATCGCGGGCCGTTGGTGTCGGCGGAAAGCCTCGCGCTTGGCGACACGCCGGAACACCGGCGCGGGGTGTTTTCCAGCTATACCGAGCGCTGGGATACGCGACGGGGCGGTCAGGTCAAGCCGCGCAAGATCGTGTATTACGACGAATTCGCCATTGGCCAGAGCCGCAGGGAGGTGGACGTGCGCCTGCGCGAAACGCTTGGATTGCCGGCCCTGGATTGAGCCGCAGGCGGGAGCACCACGCCCGGCGACGCACCGCGGGCGGACGTGCATGCCCTCCGGCCCCGCCGCCCCGGTCAGCGGATGAGCGAACGGGCACCGCTTGCCGGACTCTCCGTGCGGGCGCCACCTTGCGGGACGTCGAAAATCGCGCCGAATTCTGCCATATTTGGCGTGCCTCCCGGTCGCCGGAGCGTGCGGGAACCGGCAATGAGACTGTGGTCGCACGGCGCCACCCATACCCCAGACCTCGCGACCGCCTTGGGTCAGCCGACCAGGAAGACGGCCCGGGGCTCCCCCCCCAGACCACAGGTTAGCTGGGGGGCCAGCCCCCCAGACCACGGGTTAGCTGGGGGGCCAGCCCCCCAGACCCCCAGACCCCCCGGGATATTTCCGGCCCAAAGAAACAGCAAGCGGGCGGCGCCCCCAGCACGAGAGAATTCGGGCCGATTCACCGGGCGCAAGCTGATGCAATTGGTGCAGGTGCTGACCCGGGGACCAGTGCCCCCTTGGCAAGATCCATCCCGGATGCGCGCCCGCCGCCGCGGCTCGTAAGGCTCGTTTGCAGACCACACGCTTCCGACTTGAGCGTTTGCATCGCGGTGGCGTGCAGCGCCTTTCCAAAACCGTGGCGATCCGCCCAAACTGCGGGCATAGTCAGGGAAATCGGGAGCAAGCACATGGCGGAAAACGAAGTCTTTGGAACGGATGACCAGCGTGCGCTTCTTCTGCGCGGAGCGGAAATGGCGCGACTTCTGGCCGATGATTGGCGCTACACCTATTACGGGCGCACCGTGGGCCTGGCGCGTCCGGCGGATGGCGATCTCGATCGTCTGATTGCGCTTGTCAGGCTGCAAGGCAATGCCGCCTATGCCGATCTCGCGCCCGAGCAGGCCGTGGAATATGCCAAGCGGTTGCGCATGCTTGGGCTCAATCCGGTGCAATACGTCAAATGGCAGGGCTCAACGGACGCCATCGCCGCCGCTCGGACCTGTCTGGCGGACATCCCTCTGCCGGACGATGTGACAGCGCTTCGCCTTGACGCGCAAACGGATGGCACGGTCCTTCAAGCGCTTGCCCTCATGGCGAGCGAAGCGGGCGTGCTGCTGCCCCGGGGCGCGGTGCTGCGCGGCATGGTCAAGCCCGCCGCCTGTTTTGTCGCCATGGATCCCCAAGGAGCCGTTGTGTCCTGTGCAGCAGCCTGCGCCTACGCGCATCCCGATCATCCGACGCTGGGCGCAGATGTCTGGTGGGGCATGCTGGCCACGGCACCGGAGCGGCGCGGTCAGCGGATCGCCGTGCGCCTCGGGGCCATGGCGTTGATGCATATGGTCGATGCTTATGATGCACGGGCGTTCTTTACCGGTGTCGCCCCCGGGAACGCGCCTTCCGAGGCCGTTTGCCGCCGCATGGGCCTTCATCCGAGCCAATCGGAAATTCTGGGCTGTGCAGATCCCGCATCGCTCAAGAGCGGGCGCATGACAAAGTAGACACGCCTGCAGACGCACCCGTCAGACGGTGTCAGAGATGGGCAAGCGTGACCTTTGTGCCGTCTTCGTATCGCAGCACAACCGCGTCGCCCACCACCGTGTCGACCTCGACGGCCCCGCCCATGCGGCCCGCCGTCTTGGGGATCACCGCCAGGGCACCCGGCTCGGACAGATCCACAACGGTGCGATACGCGGTGTTCAAAGGCGTCACGTTATACGACATGCGGCAGCTCCAGTCATTTGCAGGCTTCCCGACCGATGAGCAGACATCGACCACAGCCCAAGGCGCCCCCACGCCTTGACGCAACTTTATGCAATGCGGCCGGATTGTGGCAAGCCCGTTATCGAAATTTGTCGAAAACACGGCAGTATCCGCGAACAATCGCCCCGCCCGGGCCTGTTCGTTTCGGGTTTTTCGCCGAATCGTCGATCCTCCTCGCGGGGACGACGCGCCTCGCCACCCCCGCCCGTCCGGACCAAACCAGCGCCGTGCCGGCCCGGCCGGGCTGGACCCGGCCGGCTCGCGCTCCTAACGTGGCGCCATGTTGCGCTACACACTCAAACGCCTGGCTTCGCTGGTTCTCAGCCTGATCGTTGCCTCTGCGGTGATCTTTCTGGTGGTGGAGGTGGCGCCGGGCGATACCGCCTCCTTCATGCTGGGATTGAACGCCCAGCCCGATACGATCGCCGCCCTGCGGGCCGAACTCGGTCTCGATCAGCCAAAGCTGACCCGATATGTATCGTGGGTCGGCGGCATGTTGACCGGGGATTTCGGGACCTCCTACACCTACCGCACCCCGGTCGCGGACATGATCGCAGACCGGCTCTGGATCTCCCTGCCGCTCGCGCTCTATGCACTCACGCTCTCGACACTCCTCGCCTTCCCTGCGGGAATTCTCGCGGCCTCACGGCGCGGAGGGGCGGGCGACGTGTCGGTGATGACGGCCACGCAACTCGGCGTCGCAATCCCGAATTTCTGGTTTGCCATGCTGCTGGTGCTTGTCTTCGCGATCAATCTGCGCTGGTTCTCCGCCGGCGGATTTCCCGGCTGGGACGATCCCGTCGCCGCCGTAAAGGCCCTGACATTGCCCGCCATCGCCCTCGCCCTGCCGCAGGCCGCGATCCTCGCGCGCGTCATGCGCTCCGCGCTCATCGATATCCTCGGCGAAGATTTCATCCGCACCGCGCGCGCCAAGGGTCTGACCCGCAGTCAGGCCCTCTGGCGGCACGGGCTCAGAAACGCAATGATCCCGGTGCTGACGATCCTCGGATTGCAATTCGCCTTTCTCCTCGCCGGTGCGATCATCATCGAGCAGGTCTTCTTCTTGCCGGGCCTCGGCCGGCTGATCTTCCAGGCCATTACACAGCGCGACCTGATCGTGGTGGAATCCGTGGTCATGCTGCTGGTCTTCGCGGTCATCATCGTGAATTTCGCGGTCGATCTGGCCTATGCCGCGGTCGACCCGCGCCTACGGAGCCGCTCATGAGCCGCGCGCTGATCCTCGGGGCCGCGCTCTCGGCACTGTTTCTCGGCGCGGCCCTGCTCTCCTTTGCCTGGACGCCGGCGGACGTGACCGGGATGGATATCCCCAACAGGCTCAAGCCGCCCAGTGCCGACAACCTGCTCGGCACGGATCATTTCGGGCGCGATATCCTGTCGATGATCATGGTCGGCGCGCGGACCTCGATTGCCGTGGCGCTTGTGGCGGTCGGAATAGGGATGGGGCTCGGCGTCCCGCTCGGCCTGGCGGCCGCGGCCAATGCCGGTGGCCTGCTGGACGAGTTGATCGGCCGTGCAAACGACCTGATCTTTGCCTTCCCCAGCCTCGTGATCGCGATCCTGATCACGGCGATCTTTGGCGCCGGGGCGGTCAACGCCATCATCGCCATCGGGATCTTCAACATCCCCGTCTTCGCGCGTCTCACCCGCGGCGCCGCGCTTTCGCTCTGGACCCGCGACTTCATTCTCGCCGCCCGCGTCGCCGGCAAATCGCGCCTCCGCATCTCCGCCGAACACATCCTGCCCAATGTGGCCAACCTGCTGATCGTTCAGGGCACGATCCAGTTCTCGCTCGGCATTCTCGCGGAAGCGGGGCTGAGCTATGTGGGCCTTGGCGCGCAGCCTCCGATCCCGAGCTGGGGCCGTATGCTGGCGGATGCGCAAACCATGGTCTCCCTCGCCCCGCATGTGGCCATCATGCCCGGGCTTGCCATCGTGCTGACCGTGCTGGGGTTGAACTTGCTGGGTGACGGGCTGCGCGACGCGCTGGATCCGCGCCTGAAGGTGCTGCGCACATGAGCCACACCGCAATACCCCGGGAACACGGCACCCACGCCCCGGCCTCTTTGGGCCCGAAATATCCCGGGGGTGCGGGGGCAGCGCCCCC
>NZ_JAFMPQ010000052.1 GCF_020667845.1 Cognatishimia sp. F0-27 | reverse complement strand
GCGATGAGCGATGAGCGATGAGCGATGAGCGATGAGCGATGAGCGATGAGCGATGAGCGATGAGCGATGAGCGATGAGCGATGAGCGATGAGCGACACAAGCTTTGGCCGCGGTCAAACAGAAAAGGGGCATACCGGATCGGCATGCCCCTCTGGTCATTGGCGTTTCTTTCCGCCCGCCGGCTCACCCATAGACCAGCCTTGGCAGCCATGTGATGATCTGCGGGAAGAGCATGCACAACACCAACCCGGTAATTTGCAGCGCAAGGAACGGCAGTGCGGATTTGAAGATATCCGTCATCGGAATCTCCGCCGGCGCCACTCCTCGCAAGTAGAAAAGAGCATAGCCGAAGGGCGGCGACAGGAAGCTCATCTGCATGTTCACAAGATACAGCACACCGAACCACAGCACGAGGTCGTCCGGGCTGTCGAGCCCGAAGGCCGCGGCACCCAGCGCCTTGATGATCGGCACGAAGATCGGCACGCAAAGCAGCAGGATGCCAACCCAGTCCAGGAACATGCCGAGCACCACGAGCAGCACTTGCATCAGGATCAGGATCCCCCAAGGCCCCAGTCCCGTCGCGGCAAGCGCGTCCTGCACGAATTGCTGACCCCCTTCGAGCACGTAGAGCCCGACGAAGATCGTTGCCCCGAACATGATCCAGATGACCATTGCGGACGCCTTCAACGTGGTGGTGCAGGCCTCACGTACGGTTGGCCAGTCGAGCTTGCGATGGATCGCAGCCACGATAAAGGCGCCGAAGGTGCCGATGCCCGCCGCTTCCACCGGTGTTGCCACACCCGAGAAGATGATGCCCAGCACCACGACCACGAGAGTGATCGGAGCCGCCATCTTGCCAACGAGGCGCAGCTTCTCGGCATTGGACACGCGCTCTGCCACCGGGATCGCCGGACCGAGCGCGGGGTTGATGGTGCAGCGCATCAGCACGTAGCAGATATACATCCCTGACAACAGCAAACCGGGGATGACCGCACCGATGAAAAGCTCACCCACCGATTGCTCGGCCACAACCGCGTAGATGATCGCAAGGATCGACGGCGGAATCAGGATGCCGAGCGTGCCGCCCGCCATGATCGAGCCCATGGCGATCTTGGGATCATAGGCCCGCTTGAGCATCGCCGGCAGGGCGATGATGCCCATGGTCACAACCGCCGCACCGATCACACCAACCATCGCCGCAAGGATTGTCGAGGCGATGATCGTGGCGGCCGCAAGACCGCCCTTCACGCCGCCGAGTACCTTGTAGATCACATCGAACATGTCGTTGATGATCCCTGCCCTTTCGAGCATGGCAGCCATGAAGATAAAGAGCGGGATCGCCGAAAGCTGATAATTCGTCATCAGCGGAAAGATGCGGCTGGGCACGATGTTGAGCGCCCGCGCATCGCCAAGGACAAACAGGAAGACGCAAGCCAGCCCGCCCGTTACAAAGGCCAGCGGCAAACCCGCCATGAGGAGCGCAAGCAGCGATCCGAACATGATGAGGGTGAGCCACCCGATTTCGATTTCGATACCCATAGGCTCAGTTCCCTCTCGCGATTTCGCGAATGTCCTTGGACAGCTTGGAGATGCCCTGCAGCACCAGCAGCAGCCCACCGATCACCATGACCCATTTCATCGGCCAGAGCGGCACTTCCCATTCGTTGAAGCTAATCTCGCCCCAGCGGATGTTCGGGTCGGTCCATTGGCTCGCATCGAGCGATCCAAAGAGCTCGCCAAGGCCGATATTGCCCCGCGCCCACTCCGAAATTGCCGCGTTCCCCGTCGGCACCGCCAGCGCGTCCATCGCGAAGATATAGGAGGTCACCATCAGCGTGCCGGCAAAGATGAAAAAGAAGATCGACGTCAAGAGATCGACCCAGGCTTTGCGCTTTTTCGGCAAAGGCGCATAGAAGATGTCGACCCGCACATGCGTTTCGGTCAGCATCGCATAGGCACCCGCGATCAGGTATTGCATCCCGAACATGAGGTACATCGCCTCGTGGGCCCAGTTTGTCGGAGAGCCGAAAACATAGCGCGCGATGACCTCATAATAGTAGACGAACACCGCGATCACCGCCCAATAGGCAACAAATTCACCGCAGAACAGGGAGAGCCTGTCGATCCAGTTCTCTGCATAATCGCGGTCATGCTTGGGGCCTTCTTCGGCCTCGGCTTCGCGAATTCGACGCTCGGCTTCCGTGATCTCTTCATGTGCAGGCAGCGCCGCGTTGGCCCGGCTCACCATGCCCGGCAAGAGCACGAAATCGATCAGCAGCAGCGCGAGGATGGCATAGAGCGCGTAGGCCGCAGCCATGTCCCAGAAGGCCCGCGTATCCGCCGCGGTATCCCGCAACGGCCCGACCTCCTCGACCGTGGCACGGGCTTCATCGATGCGGGTCTGTCCCGTTTCGACCGTGTCCTGAGCCCGCTCTAACCGCCTTTCGGCGCTGCGCTTGGCAAAGGAGCCCTCCTCGGCCTCGTCAACCGCCACCTGAAGTTCGGCCAGCGAGGCGCGCGCCTCTTCGACCCGGCCAACCTCACGATCCAGCGTGCGTTCGGCGACGCGGATCTGGTTGGTGACTTCGGACAAAGCGGAGCGTGCGGATTGT
Organism: Cognatishimia sp. F0-27; assembly: GCF_020667845.1. Taxonomy (GTDB): domain Bacteria; phylum Pseudomonadota; class Alphaproteobacteria; order Rhodobacterales; family Rhodobacteraceae; genus JAFMPQ01. The sequence continues at coordinate 24,931 of NZ_JAFMPQ010000052.1, read as the reverse complement.
TCCTGTCCGTTGGAGTAGAGAATGAACAGAAAGAGCGGCAGATACACCAGACCGACCAGGCTCTTGAGGTAGAACCGGTGCAATCCGATGATCCCGCCTGTAACGGCGATCATGTAAGCGAGCGGCAGCGAATAGCGCTTCTGAGCGGGTTGCGGACGGCGCGACAGCACCATTGCGATGATCGGAAACACGATCAGACCCACCCAGTAGAGCCAGTGCGGCAGCGTGAAGCTGAGGCCGGGCATCTTGGGCAACCTGCTTGTTTTTGAGTTGTAAGACAGTATGGCCCGGGACCTGTCCGGCCCCGGGCACGATGATCAGGCCATTCTGGCCCGAAGCGTCAGAGCTTGAGCTCGAGACCCTGTGTCAGCGCCGGATCGACATAGCCGAGCGAGCCGGACATCATGTAGTCGAGCTGGATCTTGAACACGCGCGCGGCCTGCGGGTCGCGGTTGGCGTAGTCGAACCAGATCGGTACGGCCACTTCCGTCATCAACTCGACATCGTCTTGTGTGAGGCGCGTGACCTCGGTGCCGTCGGCCTCGAACTTGGCCCAGGCTTCCTGGTCCGCTTTCTGGATCGCCGCGTGATGCATGTCGGAGTAGACATGCGTTTCCATCTCGACGAACTGCTGCATCTGGGGCGACAGCGCGTCCCACGAGGATTTGCTCACGGTGATGTCCATGATGTCCACCGGCTGGTAGAGCGACATGAAGCCCGGAGGGCCCATAACGATATAATCCGTCACCTGGCTGAAGCCGAGGGCGTAGTTCACCGCCGGTCCGACATAGTCGGCGACGTCGATTGTGCCCTTTTCAAGCGCCGGGAAGATTTCCGAGCCCGGAAGAACGGTTGTCTCGGCACCGATCTGGGTGAAGATTTCCGCAACCATGCCGCCCGGCAGGCGCATCTTGCGGCCGGCAAAGTCGTCGATCGAGCGGATCGGCACCTTGGAATGGATGATGTTGGGTCCGTGGTGCACGGGGCCGACGAAATGCATGCCCTGCGCAGCGTAAAGCTCGCGTGCGATGTCGATACCGCCGAGCCCGTAGTAGAAGACGTCGAACTCATGCGGGTTTCGCATGCCAAGCGGGATGGACGTCAGGAACGTCGCCGCCGGGATGATGCCCTGCGCATAGATGGTGAATGGGTTCACAGCATCCAGAACGCCGTTCTTGACCGCGTCATAAAGCTGAAAATCACCCACGACGTCATTGGCGCCAAAGGCTTGGAAAGCCAGCTCGCCGCCGGTCTTTTCCTCGATGGTTGCGCACCAATCCTTGAAAATCTGCAGACCGGCGCCACCGGGCCAGCTCGTCTGGATCTTCCAGGTGGTTCCGTTGGCCTGTGCCCCTGCGATATGCGGTGCGGCCAGTGTCGCAGCACCTGCGCCGGCGAGCGTGCGAAGCGCGCCACGGCGCGAAGTCAGTCTTGTTGTCATGGTTTCCTCCCGTTCGACAAAGTCGGCGCCGGCTCCCCACCGGCGCTCCCTCGCGACGCCAGACCTAAGACATTTTGACCGAATTGGTAAGGAAAAATCTCCGAAATCGGGGGCGCAAGAGCATGTTAGCGCGCCCATTTGACGCATCTTGTTGAAAAATCGATATTTTATTTTCGGGATGTGAATTCATAATTACAAACGTCCGGTCAGGATCGGACGCGGATGAAAGCCCGCGCCAGATCCAACAGCCCGCCAAAGGCGCTTGCCAAGCAGTCCGTCATTCCCCTAGATCGGCGCCTGCCCTCCGTTCATCGAGACATCAGGTGTTCCTTTATCGTGTGCTGATCAGCCTCTTTGCCCTTGTCGCAGCGCCAGGCGCTCTGCGGGACGGCAAACTGCGTGCGCGGCTTGGGCTGGGTCCGGCAGTGCGGGGTCGGCATGTCTGGCTGCATGGTGCGTCCAACGGGGAACTGACGGCGTTCAAACCGGTTTTGCTGGCCTTGCATGCCGCGCGCCCGGATCTTCACTGGCTCATTACCTCAAATTCCCGGACCGCCACCGCCCTCGTCGAGAGCTGGGGGCTTGAGCGTGTCACAGCGCGCCCTGCCCCGTTTGATCTCGGATGGGCCACCCGGCGCATCATGCGGAGTTGGTCTGTCACCGCGCTGATGTCTCTGGAGAGCGAGATCTGGCCCCATCGCGTGCTGCACTGTCCCGGCCCGGTCCTGCAGATTGCAGCGCGCATGAAACCGGGCACCGCCCGCGCGTGGCGGCGGCTCCCCCGGCTCGCGAAAGCGGTCTTGCGGCGCGTGGACTGGGCATCGGCGCAGGATACCGCGTCACGCGACGCGCTTCTTGCGTTGGGACTGCGCCCGGAAAGCGCCGGTCCGGTGATCGACCTCAAGGCCTTTTATGATCCGCCGGACACAACCCCGGATCCGGTTCTGCGCGCGGCCTTTCCGCGAGAGGACACGTGGCTGGCTGCGTCAACCCATGAGGGCGATGAGGCCTTTGTCCTCGACGCGCACAGCGCGCTGCGCCAGCGCGCACCGGGCCAAAAGCTCGTCCTTGCCCCACGCCATCCGACCCGTGGCGCCGAAATCCGGGCGATGATCGAGGCACGCGGCCTGACAGTGGCCCAGCGCAGCAGAGACGAACCGCCAGAGGATTGCGACGTGTATCTTGCCGATACGATGGGGGAGATGGCGCTTTGGTATCAGTTGTGCGGGCGCGTGTTCATCGCCGGGACGCTCTCTGATCGCGGGGGGCACACGCCCTATGAACCGGCCGCTTTCGGCTGCGCCTTGCTGCATGGTCCGGATGACGCCAATTTCCAACCTGCCTTCGCGCGACTCAGGGACGCCGCGGCCTCTGTCGAAGTCCACACGCCCGAAGCGCTGTGCGATGCCCTCCATGCGCTTGGCGACGCCGACGCGCAAACTGCCGGCGGAAACGCCGCGAAAACCGCGCTGGCACAGGACAGCGACCTGAACGGGCTCATAGAGGCCATCGCGCAACGGCTGCCCGATCCCGACGCTTGAACCGGGCTGTGCAAAGGCTATTTTCACTAATAGGGGAATAACGTTCGAGCCATGATCCAATACAGCCTCAAATGCGCCGAAGGGCACCGTTTCGACAGCTGGTTTCAATCCGCCTCCGCGTTTGACACCCTGCTGGCGCGGCATCTGGTCACCTGCTCGGTTTGTGGATCTGCCGAGGTGGAGAAGGCCCTGATGGCGCCGCGGGTGCAGGCCAAGACGGAAGAACCCACGCCGCCCCCACCGCCTGAAAGCCTTTCGCAGCAGGACAATCCGCAGCAACGGGCAATCGCAAAGCTGCGCGCGCACGTCGAGAAGCATTCCGATTATGTGGGCAAGAACTTTGCCAGTGAGGCGCGCGCGATGTATCTCGGGGATGCACCGGAGCGCCCGATCTGGGGCGAAGCCCGCGGCGACGAGGCCAAGGCGCTGATCGACGATGGCATCCCGGTGGCTCCACTCCCCTTCCGTCCAACCAGAAAGGCGCATTGATGCGAGCATTGATCACGGGCGCCAATCGCGGCATCGGACGCGCGATTGCGGAGCACATGGCGGCACGCGGCGATGCGGTGCTGCGCACGGCGCGCGCCGCAGACGGCCATATGGCGCTCGATGTGACGGACCCGGCATCCATCGAGACGCTCGCGGCACGCATCGCGGATGCGCCGCTCGACCTCCTTGTCTGCAACGCCGGGGTCTTTTTGGAGAAGGGGCGCAGCCGCGAAGACTATGCGCCCGAGCTCTGGGCAGAGACGTTTGCTGTCAACGTCACAGGGGTCTTCCTCTGCGTCGAGGCCCTCTTGCCCGTTCTGAGACAGGCCAAAACACCAAAGATCGCCATCATTTCCAGCCAGATGGCATCGAGCACCCACGCGCCGGGCGGGTCCTATATCTACCGCGCGTCAAAGGCCGCCGCTCTGAACCTCGGGCGCAACATGGCGAGCGATTTCAAGCCGCTCGGCATCGCTGTCGGCATTTACCATCCCGGATGGGTGCGCACGGACATGGGCGGCGCGCAAGCCGACATCTCCGAAGACGAGGCCGCGCGCGGGCTGATTGCCCGGTTCGACGCTCTGAGCCTCGAAACAACCGGATGCTTTGAAACATGGGACGGCCGTGCCCACGCGTATTGAGCCGCCTGCAGACCCAGAGGGCTTTGCCGAAGCCTTTGCCGCTGCATGGGCGTCCCGGGAAGGAGACGCCATAGCCGCGCTCTTTACCGAAGACGCGGATTTCGTGAATGTCACCGGCCTCTGGTGGCATGGCCGGGCGGCGATAGCCAAGCCGCATGACTACGCGCTGAAAAGCTTCTTTGCCCGGAGCGAGCTGCGCCCGGGCCGATCCGAAACCCGCAGGCTTGCAGAGACCGTGGCGGTCCAGCGCTGCCGGTTCCGGCTTGACGGGCAACGGACCCCGGACGGTCAGGAAGCCGGTCCCCGCCACACGATCCTGACTTTCGTTCTCGTGCGCCAGGCCGATGGCTGGCGCGCCGCCAGTGCGCAAAACACCGATGTCGTCCCCGGCAAGGAGACATTTGTTGCCGGGCCGGACGGGCTGACGGCCACTGATTACCGCTCCCGGTAGATCCGGCCTCTCCCAATCCGGCACCGTGGGTTGCCCCGGCGGCGCCCTGCCCGCCCCCAGGGTCGCATCGCGGCGCGAATTCAATGCAAAACTGGCGCGTGCTTCCGACACCGGTGCTTTTGTCGCCTTGCTCTTTTGCGGCGCGCGCCCTACAGACCCGCCCGAACAGATTGGCAGGACAGACCCATGCCCGTACTCGTGATGAAATTTGGCGGCACCTCCGTCGCCACGCTTGACCGGATCCGCCGCGCCGCGAAACGTGTGGGCGTCGAGGTCGCAAAGGGCTATGACGTGATCGTCATCGTGTCGGCCATGTCGGGTGAAACCAACAAGCTGGTCGGGCTCGTGGACGAGACGTCGCCGCTTTATGATGCGCGCGAATATGATGCCGTTGTCAGTTCCGGCGAGAACGTCACCGCGGGGCTCATGGCACTCACCCTGCAGGAGATGGATGTTCCCGCACGCAGCTGGCAAGGCTGGCAAGTGCCGGTCCGGACCACCTCGGCGCATGCCGCCGCGCGGATCGAAGAAATCCCCACCGACAACATCATGGCGAAGTTCGGCGAAGGCATGCGCGTGGCCGTGGTCGCAGGATTCCAGGGCATCAGCCCGGAAGGCCGCGTGACCACGCTGGGGCGCGGCGGATCGGACACCACCGCAGTCGCTTTTGCCGCCGCTTTCGAGGCGGAACGCTGTGACATCTACACGGATGTGGACGGCGTCTACACCACCGATCCGCGCGTGTGCGAAAAGGCCCGCAAGCTTGACAAGATCGCCTTCGAGGAGATGTTGGAACTGGCGAGCCTGGGGGCCAAGGTGCTTCAGACCCGCTCGGTCGAGCTGGCGATGCGCTACAAGGTGCGCCTGCGGGTGCTGTCGAGTTTCGAAGAACAGTCCGACGAGGCCGGAACGCTCGTTTGCGACGAGGAGGAGATCATGGAAAGCAACGTTGTGGCCGGTGTGGCCTATTCCCGCGACGAGGCAAAGATGACCCTTGTCTCCGTCGCCGACCGTCCCGGCATCGCCGCGGCGATTTTTGGCCCCCTCGCCGAAGCCGGTGTCAATGTCGATATGATCGTGCAGAACATCTCGGAAGAGGGCCGCACCGACATGACCTTTTCCTGCCCCACCAACCAGGTGAAGCGCGCAGAAAAGGCAATGGAAGAAGCCAAGGCCAAAGGCGACATCAACTTCCACGGCATCATTGCCGACGAGAACGTGGCCAAGGTGTCGGTGGTCGGGATCGGCATGCGCAGCCACACCGGCGTGGCCGCGAAAATGTTCAAGGTCCTCAGCGAAGACGGCGTGAACATCAAGGTCATCACCACGTCGGAAATCAAGATCTCCGTTCTGATTGACCGCAAATACATGGAGCTTGCCGTTCAGGCGCTGCATGATGCGTTCGAGCTCGAAAAGGCGTCCTGACCGCCTCCGCACGGCCCATGAGTTCCGTTTGGCCGGCGCGCCCTGCATCGGACGCACCGACCCGGTTTTTTCGCCGGGCCGGACAACCTTTGATTGCATCCCGCCGCTCGGGTCGATATCTCCGGACCGTAAGCACGCCATAGGGGTGCGTCCTGAAGAAAGAGCGAAACGATGCCCGACGCCGCCACCTTCTGGGACAAGATTGCCGAAAAATACGCTCGGGATCCGATCGGTGATCTTGCCGGCTATCATGAAACGCGTGACCGGATTGCCGCCCGTCTGAAGCCCGACCACCGGGTTCTGGAATTGGGGTGCGGCACCGGAAGCACGGCGCTGGAACTTGCCGAAGGCGTAGCCGATTACCTGGCGACAGATATCTCGCCGAAAATGATCGAGATCGCGCGATCCAAACAGGCAGACCAGACCGGGGGCGCGCTCGACCATCTGCGCTTTGCCGTGTCCGAAGCGGATGGGTCGACCGTGTCCGAAAGCCGCGCCGATGTGATCCTCGCGCTGAACCTGCTTCATCTCGTGCCAGATGCAGAGACGAGCCTGCGGACCATTCACGACACGCTGCCCAAGGACGGTCTCCTGATCAGCAAGACCGCCTGTCTGGGCGAAGCGCCCTGGTATGTGCGTTTTGCAATCCCGCTCATGCGGCTGGTGGGCAAGGCACCTTTCGTGCGCAGCTTCTCATCTGAAGAGCTGGTGACCATGATCGAGGCGCAAGGCTTCGTGATCGAGGACCGGCTTGACCAGAGCGGGATGGCGCCGCGGCTCTTTGTGGTGGCGCGCAAGGGCTGACACGCAATGGCAACCGCGATTGCCACAAAATGCGGCAACTGTGATGAGGACGGAACCGGTATGATGGCGGCTCTTTCCATCCGGGCGCGAAGCCCGTTATATCAACAACGACGACGGGGGAGTGCCAGGCAGGATGGCGGACGGTCTTGAAAGCGAAAGCCGCAAGCTGCTTGGGCGGCTGCGGGACACGATGGCCGAGGAGGCCGCCGGTCAGGAACGGCTGGACAGGATCGTTGCGCTCACCGCCGACTCCATGGGCACGGAAGTGTGCTCCATCTATCTGTTCCGCGACGAAGAAACGCTTGAACTCTGTGCCACCGAAGGGCTGAAGCCTGAGGCCGTTCATCAGACGCGGATGCGGCTGGGCGAAGGCCTTGTCGGGCGCGTGGCGCGCACTGGCCGCGCCGTCAATGCGGCTGACGCACCCGCGGAACCCGGTTTCCGCTACATGCCCGAGACCGGCGAGGAAATCTATTCGAGCTTTCTCGGCGTGCCGATCCAGCGGCTTGGTGAGAAGCTCGGAGTGCTGGTGGTGCAATCCAAGTTCAAGCGCGAGTTCACCGCGGACGAGATCTATGCGCTCGAGGTGGTCGCCATGGTCTTGGCGGAGATGACGGAGCTCGGCGCATTTGTCGGGGAAGGTGCGGCGCTCAAGGCCCGTCACACCCAGCCTGTGATGCTGCGCGGGACAACCGCCCAGGAAGGCGCCGCCATGGGTCATGTCTGGCTGCACGAACCGCGCGTGGTCGTGACCAATGTGGTCTCTGACGACCCCGAGAAGGAGCGGGCCCGCCTCACGCAGGCGGTCGAAACGCTCCGCGTTGGCGTGGACGAGATGCTGACCCAGGCAACCGATGGCAGCGAAGCGCTTCAGGTGCTCGAAGCCTACAGGATGTTCGCCAATTCCAAGGGTTGGATGCGGCGGATGGAGACCGATATCGGCCGTGGTCTGTCTGCGGAAGCCGCGGTCGAGAAGGAACAGAGCCAGGCCCGCGCACGCATGTCCGAGGTCAGCGATGCCTATCTCCGCGACCGGCTGAGCGACCTTGACGACCTGAGCAACCGGCTGCTGCGCATTCTTACCGGGCAGGGCAAGGAGACCGGATCCGAAATGCCGGATGACCCGATCCTGATTGCCCGCAATATCGGCCCCGGGGAATTGCTTGAATACGGTCGTCGGCTCAAGGGGATCGTCCTTGAGGAAGGATCCGTCGGCAGTCACGCCGCGATTGTCGCGCGCGCCCTTGCGATCCCGCTCGTGATCCACGCCAAGCGTATCACGAACGAAGCGCTGAACGGCGATCGGATCCTCGTGGATGGCGATCAGGGTATCGTGCATCTGCGACCGGAAGAGACGGTCGCAGGCGCTTTCATTGACAAGCTAGCGATGCAGGCCGAGGCGCAGAAGCGCTACGCGTCGATCCGAGACGTTGTGTGCGTTTCGGGCTGTGGCGAGCGGATCGAACTCAACATGAACGCGGGTCTGATGGCCGATCTGCCTTCGCTGGAGAGCTCGGGCGCAGAAGGGGTCGGGCTGTTCCGGACCGAGCTGCAATTCCTCGTGCGCCAGCAAATGCCCAAACGCACGGATCTGGCCGCGCTTTACGCCCGGGTTCTGGATGCTGCAAAGGGCAAACGGGTGGTGTTCCGGACCCTCGATATCGGGTCCGACAAGGTGCTGCCCTACATGCGCCGCGTGGAGGAACCCAATCCCGCGCTGGGATGGCGGGCAATCCGCGTCGGGCTCGACAAGCCCGGCGTCATGCGGATGCAGGTGCAGGCGCTGCTGCGCGCGGCGAACGGGCGACCCCTCACCATCATGTTTCCGTTCATCGCCCAGTATGAGGAATTCCGCGCAGCGCGCGAGGAGGTCGACAAGGCGGTAGCCCGCGAAACAAAGCTTGGTCACGTGTTGCCCGAAACGATCGAGATCGGCGCCATGCTCGAGACCCCGAGCCTTGCCTACGCTTCCAAGAAGCTTTTTGACGAAGTGGCGTTCCTGTCCGTGGGTGGCAACGATCTCAAGCAGTTCTTCTTTGCCGCCGACCGGGAAAACGAGCTCGTGCGGCGGCGCTATGACACGCTGAATGTCAGCTTTCTGACATTCCTCGAACACGTGGTGCAACGCTGCGCGGAGAGCGGGACCAAACTGAGCTTCTGTGGCGAAGATGCCGGCCGGCCGGTCGAGGCCTTGTGCTTTGCCGCAATCGGTTTTCGGTCCTTGTCGATGCGTCCGGCCTCGGTCGGCCCGGTGAAAAGCCTTCTGATGCGCAGCAATCTGGCCGCGGTCAAGGCCGCGATCCACGAGGCGCGCGCAGAGGGCGAGATGTCCGTGCGCGATCGGGTGATGGCGCTGCTGCGCGAGGGCTGACGAAAACGGCGCGTGTTGGTCGGGCGCGACGGGTTAGCACCACGGTGCATGGCTTGCGCCGAATGACGACGCGGGGTGTGCAGCCCACCATTCGGCGCGCGGAAGCCGTCGTTGCAGGCAGGCCGCTCGACAGAAAAACGCCCGGCAGGGACGGTTTACCACCTGCCGGGCGCCAATACAGTCTTGGACCATTGCCATTCTGGCGAATGTGACCGCCCGCGCATTTTACGCGGACGGGCGACCCCGGCTCCCGTCCTTGCGCGCAAGAGTTTTTAACGCGGGTCGGAAGCCTGTCCTTCAGAGTCTTGTATGAACCGGGCCTGCACCGGCTCTTGCCCATAGAGTTACGGAATTAACCTTAAATCCAAGTTAATGGCCGCTTCTGAAACGGTGCACCCCGGCGGTCGCCCGACTGACTGACGCCAAGAGCCGGCCCGTGTCAGGCGCTCTTGGAAAGAACATCGCGCTCCCGCAGTTCGGTTTCGAGACGCTCGACCAGATCGGCAAACGGGGTGCCTGTGGTCTCTGCAAGACGCCGCAGGCCAAAAACCACATGCGCCATTTGCTGATAGTAGCTCGTGTAGGTGTAGTTCGTCGCCGCGGCAACGCCTGCCCCGAGAACGGGCACGGTCTGCGTGGCCAGCTTGCGTCCGAGCACCGCTGCGAGTTTTGGCGCGATCAGCCCGATCGACACATATACGTTGACCCCGTTGAGCGTGGTCCGCGACGCCAGAAAATTCATGTCGATCCGAGCATCGCTCACGAGGGGCCCGGATGCGGCAAACACAAGCAACGTATCTTTGCGCGTCTGAAGATCATCCGGATCAAACCCGTGCTCTGCCGCGATGCCCTGAACCGCGCGCATCAACAAAGTGACCGTAACGGGAAGCTCTGCGAGCGCCGTGGGCAAGCCGCCGAACCCGCCAACCAGACCGGCGGCAGTGGTGGTGGCCGTATTGACCCAATCAGCCTGATCCCGGACAACAACGCGGGTGCCGGACGCTGCGGACATGCCCGCTTCAAGACCTCGGATCGTCAAGGTTTCCAGGTTTTCCCGGGCCTTGCGCGGCAACCGCTCCAGAAGGCTGTCCGCCGGTTTGTTGATCATGTTCAGAAGCTGCAACCCAAGAGAATCCGCTGCACGATACCGGTCGGCGAGCGTTACGAGCTCTGCGTCAAGGTCTATCGTGGCGGGAACAAGCGGCATATCGGACATGGGTTTTCCTCTTGAGGTCTTAGGAAAATGTGGGGCATCCAAACGCGCCTTTCAAGTCCACCCCGACCGCTTGGCGTCTCGCACCGGGGCACGCAAGGTCCGCGTTTCGGCGACAGGCTGACGTCCAAGACCCTTGTCCTGCCCCGCGTGGCGCAACACCCGTAGGTCCCATCAAGGACAAGGCGCGCGGTCCACTTCGAAGGCACAGGGCCTGGTGGGCCGGGCAAGGCACCCGACCGGCAATGCCTCGCACCAATCAACGCCGGGGTTTCTGCCCGGCTTTTCTGTCCACGGCCCGTGACTGCGGCTGCCCGCCCGCCCGGACATCACTCCTGTTATCCGGCAAACCCCATGCATCCTCTCGCAACCCGCACCTGCCTTGGGCTGATCACCCCGGCGCACGGGTGACGTGACCGGCAATGCCGTTCCACCCCCCCGGTTGCAGCGCAACCCCAAGCACACGGTCGGGATTGGTTGGCGGCGGCATCTCCACTCCGCTCAGCCTCTCGAACCCAAATCGGCGGTAATACGGAGCATCGCCCACAAGCAGCACGCGGGTCTCGCCCATCTCGCGCGCGCGGGCGAGCGTGTCGCGGATCAACGCCCCGCCAAGCCCTTCGCCCTGTGCGGTCGGATGTACGGCAACCGGCCCGAGCAACAGCGCATGAGCCCCCCCGACCCGCACCGGCCAGTAGCGAATCGCTCCCCCCATCGCGCCTGTTTCGTCACGCGCCACGCGGCACAACGCGGCAATCGGGACCACGTCCTCACGCAATCGGTAGGAAGACAGCGCTCCGCGACCGGGCGCAAAACAGCTGTCAAACAGGGCCTCGACCTCCCACCAGTCCTCTGGTGTTTCCGTGCAGAGCGTAAACATCGGCTCCTGAAGCCCTTCCCTCTCCCCGCTCGCGACGCAGGATACCTCTGCGCGCAGGCCCTTGCAGACATGCGCCGGGGCGCGTGCAATTCGGTGCAAAGCCGCGTATCACGGCCACCGTGACGGCGCAAACCCCCGCGCCTTTTGTTGAAAATGGAGCCTCGATGTTCTACCGCCCTGAAGACGGCCACGGTCTGCCGCACAACCCGTTCAACGCCATTGTCACGCCGCGCCCGATCGGGTGGATCTCCACCCGGGGCTCGGACGGGCACGACAATCTCGCCCCCTACAGCTTTTTCAATGCCGTGGCGTATTTCCCGCCCCAGGTGATGTTCGCATCGACATCAGCCAAACCGGATCGCGGCGATACCAAAGACAGCGTGGCCCAGATCCGCGATACAGGCGTTTTCTGCGTCAACATCGTCGAATATGCGATGAAGGACGTGATGAACACGACCTCCGGCGCTTGGGACGCGACGGTCGACGAGTTCGAAAAAGCCGGGATCGAAAAGGCAGCCTGCGAGACAATCGACTGCGCCCGTGTGGCTGCAGCGCCGGCAAATCTCGAGTGCAGGCTTACGCAGATCGTGCAATTGCCGGGCGAGGCAAATTTTGCCGTTTTTGGTGAGGTGACCGGCGTCCACATGCGTGATGATTGCCTCAAGGATGGCATCTTTGACGTGCTGAGTTTCAACCCGCTCAGCCGCATGGGATACCGTGACTACACCGTGGTCCGCGAAAAATTCTCGCTGAAACGTCCCGGCGAATAGAACCGAGCCAGTGCGGCTGTAGCGGTGTGACCGCCGCGGCAGTCGCGCGCCAAACGGGTGCCAGCACCGCACAGGCGGTGTGGCGCCGCGCCAGACCACCGCCTGCCGCCTGTTGCAACCGAAGACCGAACGCCATGCCCCTGCCCGATCCAGACGCTGCCCATCCGATCATTCTGCCCGATGGCACCGCCCATGCGGGCACGGTGCATCTGGCGAAGGTGATCGATCACCCCTGCATCGAGGTTGGCGCCTTCAGCTACGCCTCGGATTTTGACCCGCCGGAGCCGGACGGGTGGGCCGCGCGACTCGCGCCGTATCATTTTCCCTTCTCGCAGGATCGCCTTGTGATTGGCCGGTTCTGCCAGATTGCGCATGGCGTGCGCTTCATCGGCGCCTCGGCAAACCACGAGACCCGCGGCATTTCGAGCTATCCCTTTGCCGTGTTCGACCCGGAGCGCATGGCTGGATTTCAGCCGGATACCCGCGATATCGTCATCGGCAACGACGTCTGGCTCGGCTATGGCGCGCGGGTGCTGGCTGGTGCGCGGATTGGCCATGGCGTTATCGTTGGCGCCGGCGCGGTCGTGCGCGGCGAGGTGCCCGATTACGCCGTGGTGACTGGCAATCCGGGCACCGTGGCACGCATGCGGTTCAAAGAGTCCGAGATCGCCCGCCTGGCATCTCTTGCGTGGTGGGACTGGCCGGTCGCGACAATCGACGCCGCGCGCAGTGCGCTGGAGGCTGGTGATGTTGCGGCCCTGGAGCGCTTCGCACCGGCCTGAGCGGTCGTCTCAGCCGGGCCAAACGCCCACCCAAGTGCGCCGCATCGCGCCGAAAGGAGAAGATGCGGAACACCTCGAAGACGACATCCCCCAAGCCCCGGGTCGCGACCTGCGTTGCCCGAGAAGCGCGGCCAGTCAATGCGAGCCGAGAATCCCGGTGCGCACGTTGTAATCGACGGCAATCGCGTAATCGGGGTCGTCCTCGCTGTCGACCATCAGATGTCCGGCCTTGTTGAGCAGCCTGTGGCAGTCGCGCGACAGGTGGCGCAGCTTGATCGTCTTGCCCGCCGCTTCGTATTTTCCGGCGACCGCCTCGATGGCCTGCAACGCCGATTGATCAACAACGCGGCTTTCCGCGAAATCCACGATCACCACGTCAGGATCGTCTTCGATGGTGAAAAGCTCCGAGAACCCCTCTGCCGAGCCAAAGAACAACGGCCCCTGGATCTCGTAGACCTTGGCGCCGAGATCGGTGTGGGACTCCCGCGTCTTGGCGTGAATGCGGCGCGCATTGTTCCATGCATAAGCGAGGGCCGAGACGATCACCCCCACAACCACAGCCACGGCAAGGTCTTCATACACCGTCACGGCCGTCACAAGCAGGATCACGAAGGCGTCCATGCGGGGCACCTTGCGCAGGATGGTCAGCGAATTCCACGCGAATGTGCCGATCACGACCATGAACATCACCCCGACAAGCGCCGCGAGCGGGATCAGTTCGATCAAGGGCGCTGCGAAGAGGATGAAGATCAACAGGAAAAGCGCCGCCGCAATCCCCGCGATGCGGGTCCGGGCACCGGATTTCACGTTGATCATGGATTGCCCGATCATCGCACATCCGCCCATGCCACCGAAAAACCCCGTCAGGACATTGGCCGCGCCCTGCGCGATGCATTCCTGCGACGCGCCACCGCGCTTGCCCGTCATGTCCCCGACGAGGTTCAACGTCAGAAGGCTTTCAATCAGGCCGATGGCCGCGAGGATGATTGCATAAGGCAGGATGATTTCCAGCGTCTCGAACGTGAGCGGCACCATCGGGATATGGAAAGCCGGCAAGCCGCCCTGGATCGAGGCAAGGTCCCCCACCCGCGGCACGTCGAGCCCGAAGGCGATCACGAGCGCAGCCACGACAAAGATGCCGACCAGAGGCGCAGGCACCGCCTTGGACAGGCGCGGCATCACCCAGATGATTGCCATTGTGAGCGCTGTCAGGCCGAGCATCATGTAGAGGGGCAGTCCGGACAACCATTCCCCGCCACCCATACCGTGGCCGGTTTGCTGCATGCTGCCGGGCACCTTGAACTGTCCAAGCTGGGCGAGAAAGATCACGATGGCCAAGCCGTTGACAAAGCCGAGCATCACCGGGTGCGGCACAAGCCGGATGAACTTGCCCCATTGCATCACCCCGGCAATGACCTGAAGGATGCCCATCAGGACCACCGTGGCAAAAAGATACTCCACCCCGTGTTGCGCAACCAGCGCCACCATCACAACCGCCAGAGCGCCCGTGGCGCCGGAAATCATGCCCGGCCGCCCGCCGATCAGCGCCGTGACAAGGCCAACCAGAAAAGCCGCGTAGAGCCCGACGAGCGGGTGCACACCGGCCACGAAGGCAAAGGCGACAGCTTCGGGCACAAGCGCAAGGGCAACGGTCAGGCCTGCAAGCAATTCGATCCGGATCCGCGACGGGGTCAGTTTTTCATCCGACGACAGCGAAAGATCCGGCATTTCGAGTCGGTCGACAAAGGCCGACCAGGTGGCTCTGGGCATGGGGAGACGTCCTTTTGGGTGTTCCGCGCGTCTTAGAGCAAGCCTGCCCGGATTGCCAGCACGGGCCTGCATATCCGCCATGCCGCAAGGGTATAGCCGCCCGCCATGGCGTTGGCACGGTTTTATGATGCGGGCCGCGGGAGTGACACGGTTTTCACGCAGACTTGGCGCAGGCGGCCGGTGCAGGCGACCATGCCGCCGATGGACCTGACCCGCCCTGACACCGATGATGCGCATTCAGCGCCAAAGGGTTTTCGGCGGCGCGCAAAGGCGCGAGATCACGCCCGATGTTGGGAGACGTGCCCGGGCACGAGGACTGCAAAACGGTCACGATCATACGTGCCTCCGCCGAAGACCTTGCAGTTACAGCCTGTTTCGGCACACTCCTGCCCGTATCCGGTGACCGACCGGGCCAGAAGAATCGGAGCGGCAATGACACAGACCATGATCGCGGTGATCGGCGGATCCGGGATTTACGACATTGACGGGCTGGAAGAGGCCAGATGGCAAGCGGTGGACACACCCTGGGGCGCGCCGTCGGACGAGATCCTGACCGGTCTTCTGGACGGAGTCAGACTGGCCTTCCTGCCCCGGCATGGGCGCGGTCATGTGCACAGCCCCACCACGGTGCCCTACCGTGCCAATATCGACGCGCTGAAGCGGATCGGGGCGACGGACGTGGTTTCTGTCTCGGCCTGCGGTTCCTTCCGCGAGGAGATGGCGCCGGGGGATTTTGTCGCCGTGGACCAGTTCATCGATCGGACCTTTGCGCGGGAGAAGTCCTTCTTTGGCACCGGCTGCGTCGCGCATGTGTCTGTTGCCCATCCGACCTGCCCCCGCTTGTCGGCCTCTTGCGTGGCCGCCGCGCGCGCGGCCGGCATCACGATCCACGAGGGCGGGACATATCTTGCGATGGAAGGACCGCAATTCTCCACACTGGCGGAATCGCGGATGTATCGGGAACAGTGGGGGGCCGATGTCATCGGCATGACCAATATGCCCGAGGCCAAGCTCGCCCGGGAAGCGGAGCTGTGCTACGCCTCCATTGCGATGGTCACGGATTATGACAGCTGGCATCCCGAGCATGGCGAGGTCGATGTGAACGAGATTATCCGTACTCTGATGGGCAATGCCGAAAAGGGCCGCGAAATGGTGCGCGGCTTGCCGGCCTTGCTCGGGTCGGAGCGTGCGCCCTGCCCGCATGGCTGCGACCGGGCGCTGGACTACGCGATCCTGACCGCGCCCGAGGCCCGCGATCAGGCGCTCGTGGCACGGCTGGACGCCGTCGCCGGACGCGTTCTTTCAAACGCATGAGGGGCGGCTCAAGCAACCGCCGGGGCCTGCAACGCGCGCACGCTGAAGTCGCGCCGCGCGAGGCCGGGTGGATCAGTGGGAAGCCGGGGAGACGCGCATGAGCCTTGATCTGTGGCTGACCTTCGTGGCGGCGTCGACCGCGCTTTTGCTGATCCCGGGGCCAACGGTGTTGCTCGTGCTCAGCTATGCGCTCAGCAAGGGGCGCGCAGTGGCCGTGGCCTCCGCGGGCGGGGTGGCGCTGGGTGATCTTGTTGCCATGAGCCTCTCGCTGGCAGGGCTGGGCGCGCTGGTGGCGGCCTCTGCCACGGCCTTTCTCGTGTTGAAATGGATCGGCGCGGCGTATCTCGTCTGGTTGGGCGCAAAACTGATCCGATCGGCCCCGTCGGGTGCCCTGCCCGTTGCGGCCCCGGATGTGACCGGCCGCGCGGTGTTCTGGCACAACGCCACCGTGACCGCGCTCAATCCCAAGAGCATCGCCTTCTTCATCGCTTTCGTGCCGCAGTTCGTTGCGACCAATGCGCCGCTTCTGCCGCAATTTGCGATCCTCGTGTCCACCTTCGTCACCCTGGCGGCCATGAATGCGCTGGCTTATGCATTGGCTGCGGACACGCTGCGCCGGACGCTTGTCAAACCTTCGGTCCTGCCTTGGCTGACCCGCGCGGGCGGTGCTGCGCTCATCGGCATGGGGATCGTGACCGCAACCCTTCGGAGATCGTCGTGAAACCAACCCAGAAAACCGTCAAGGATTACATCCGCACCATTGTCGACTTCCCGCATGAGGGGATCATGTTTCGCGACGTGACCACGCTTTTTGCGGATGCGCGTGGCTTCCGGATCGCCATCGATCAGCTGTTGCACCCCTATGCAGGTGTGCGGTTTGACAAGGTTGTTGGGCTGGAAGCGCGAGGATTCGTGCTTGGCGGCGCGGTGGCACATCAATTGTCGGTTGGGTTTGTGCCCATCCGCAAGAAGGGCAAGTTGCCGGGCGCGGTCATTTCGGAAGAATACCAGCTTGAATACGGCGAGGCCGTGGTCGAAGTGCATGACGACGCCATTTCCCCGGGAGAAAAAGTGCTGGTGGTGGACGATCTGCTCGCCACCGGAGGCACGGCGGAAGCCGGGATCAAGCTGGTCGAACGGCTTGGCGGTGAGATCATAGGCTGTGCATTCATCATCGACCTTCCTGAACTGGGCGGGCGTGCACGGCTGGAAGCCATGGGCATGGATGTCCACGCGCTTTGTGCCTTTGAAGGTCTCTGAGGCCGGTTTGTCTCGCCGCTCCGTGAGACTGTGCCGCCGTTTTCCCGCGAGCCCGCATTTTTTGTAAGGGGCGCTGCCCCGTCCCGCCCGGGGGGCGGGACTCCCCGGGATATTTCAAGCCCAAAGAAGCCCGGCGCCGGCACGGGCGTGTTTGATGGCGGCGCATTTCTGAACGCGACATGCCTCTTGACGCCGATCAAGGCGCGCGATTGCGCCCGGCGTCATCCTGACCGCGTCTGGCGGGATGGTTGGGGATGACAGCTCCACCCTCATCCGCGGCAATCAAGGGATCGGGAGGGTCAGGATGAGGATACTGGTCACATACGGCACCACGGACGGGCACACTGCCCGGATTGGTCAACACGTCTCGGAACGGTTTCTCGATCAAGGGCATTCGGTGGCGCTGATCGGGTTGGGCGATGCGGCCGGGATGGACGTGACACGGTTTGACGCGGTTGTGCTCGCGGCGTCTTTGCATGCCGGCCACTATCAGGGTGTTCTGAGCGATTTTGTCGCCGCCAAGGCGCCGGTGTTGGCGCAAAAGCCGACATTGCTCCTGTCCGTCTCGCTGGCCGCCGCGGGCCATGACGCGGAAGACTGGCGGCAGCTTGGCACGATTCTTTCGGATTTCGAGAAAGCCACCGGATGGCGCGCGGGGCGCATCGAACATGTTGCCGGCGCCTATCGCCCCGAGCGCTATGACCTGCTTCGCCGCTTTGTCATGAAACGGATCATCGCGCAGAAGGACCCGGACGCGGATCTCAACGCGGAGATTGTCTATACCGATTGGGCGGCACTCGACGCGGCGGTTGATGCATGGCTCGCCGAGACTGGCACAGCCTGACACGGCCGCCCGCTGTGCCATGCCGGACGTGGCAGGCGCGTCCCCGACGGCGCAGGCGCGTCCCGGACGTCGCAGGCGCGTCGCATTCGGCCGCGCGCATCGGCCTGACATCGGCCTGGGGCGTCTCTGAGCCGGATTGAAAAAGGCGGCCCGTCTGGACCGCCCTTCGCGTTTTTCATCTGTGTCATGCGCGCGGCCCAGTCGACCCGGCGCAGGCCCCAGGGCCGGTCAGCAAACCAAGCCCCGCTCAGGCCGCGTTGGTGTTGGCCGGCTTGCCCTTGGTGCCGGGATCACCCGCGTTCGAATCAATGAAGTCGAGCACCAGCGGTCGGATGTTGTTGCGCCAGCTCTTGCCTGCAAAAATCCCGTAATGGCCGGCGCCCGGTTCCACATGGCTCGCCTTTTTTTCATCGGGCAGCCCGGTGCACAGGTCCAGTGCCGCCACACATTGTCCGGGCGCGGAGATATCGTCCTTTGCGCCTTCGACCGTCTTGACCGCAACGCGGGTGATTGCGCCGAAATCGACCTTGTGCCCGGCCACGGTGAACGCGTTCAGCGCGATTTCGCGGCGCTTGAAGATCCGGTCGACGGTCGAGAGATAGAACTCCGCCGGCATGTCCATCACAGCGAGATACTCGTCGTAGAACCGATTATGCGGGTCATGGTCAGACGCCTCGCCCCGCGCCACGCGGGCAATCTGGTCAGAGAAGGCATTGGAATGGCGCTCGGCATTCATCGACACGAAGGAGGCCAGCTGCAGAAGGCCCGGATAGACCATCCGTCCGACGCCGGGATACTTGAACCCGACTCGCTGGATCATCGTTTCTTCGAGCTGCCCCATGGTAACGCGGCGGCCAAAATCGGTCACATCCGTCGGGGTTGCATCCGGGTCGACCGGTCCGCCGATCAGCGTCAGCGTACGCGGCTGTGCATCGGGGTCGAGCTCGGCGAGATAGGCGGTTGCCGCCAGCGTCAGCGGCACCGGTTGGCACACGGCGACGACATTGGTGTCGGGACCGAGATGTTTCATGAAGTCCATCAGGTAGAGGGTGTAATCCTCCACGTCGAACTTGCCCGCCGAAACCGGGATATCGCGCGCGTTGTGCCAATCCGTGACATACACTTCGCAATTCACGATCAGCGACTTCACCGTGGAGCGCAGCAGCGTGGCGTAGTGCCCTGACATCGGTGCCACCAGCAGGATCTTGCGGGGTTGTTCCGCGCGGCCAGCCACGTCGAAGTGAATAAGGTCGCCAAAGGGCTTTTCCACCACGGTCTTGATATCGACGAGATGATCCTTGCCGTCTTCGCAGGTGAAGGTCCGGATGCCCCAGTCGGGCTTGGTCACCATGCGCTGGAAGGCACGTTCGGTCACTTCGCCCCATGCCGCCATGAGCCCGATCATCGGGTTCGGCACCATTGCGAAGGCGGGGTAGGAGGCCATGGTCCGTGCCGTGGAACCCAACCATTGGTTGGTATTCCGGGCCGTTTCCATGAGGTCGTAAGTCATCATGTAACGCATAACGCGATCCTTTTCACGGGGGGACGCCCCCGCAGAGCGGGCAACGTCACATAGTCGACGCGTGCCGATCACAAGCCTGTCCGATCCTTTCGGTTTCGGTTACGCTTGACGCAACACGCACAATTTTTGGCCTAAACCGGGCCAAATCGTCGCTTTGCCTCCCACACGCGGCGACGATATTCTGCACAGCAGCATGATTAAGGGGAAATGGGCGCGATGACAACAAACGAGATCGCCGCAGGGGAAAGCCGCGAACGGCTCGAAGCGAATATGGCGCGGGTCGAAGAACTCCGACAGCGGCTGCTGAATGCCCTTTCGCAAAAGAAATCAACGCCGACCGCCCTGAATGGGCCGGACAACGCGCTCTATGCCAAGGCCGCGCATGCCTATGTGCAGGAATGGATGCACAACCCTGCCAAGATCCTTGAGCAACAGGTGCATTACTGGGGCCGCACCATGACCCATTTTGTGGACGTTCAGCAAAGGCTCGCCAAAGGCCGGTTCGCAGCCCCCGAAGACCCTGGCCCGACGGACCGGCGGTTCAAGAATCCGCTATGGGATACACATCCCTACTTCAACTTTATCAAACAGCAATACCTCATCAACGCGCAAGCCGTTGCACAGGCCATCGACGATATCGAGGAGATGGATCCCAAGGAAAAGCGCCGCCTGAAGTATTTTGCGCAGCAGATCACGGACATGTTCGCGCCGACCAATTTCCTTGCAACGAATCCCGACGCGTTGATGAAGGCGCTGGAAACCGAGGGAGCGAGTCTGGTCAAGGGGATGGAGAACCTCGTGCGCGACCTCGAGGCCAATAATGGCGAATTGGTTGTCCGGCTTGCCGACGAAGAAGCCTTCCAGATCGGCGAGAACATCGCCACCGCAGAGGGTGAGGTCATCTTCCGCAACAGGATGATGGAAGTGATCCAATACAATCCCACGACCGAAACCGTGCATGAGACACCGGTTGTGCTGTTCCCGCCATGGATCAACAAGTTCTACATTCTGGACCTCAAACCGCAGAACAGCCTGATCCGCTGGATCGTCGACCAGGGATACACGTTGTTTGTGGTCAGCTGGATCAATCCGGACAAGGGCTACGCCGATACCGGGCTGGAAGACTATGTCGAGGACGGGTTTCTCAAGGCGATCGAGATCGCCAAAGATGTCTGCAAGGTGCCGAAGGTCAACGCCGTGGGCTATTGCATTGCGGGCACGACACTCAGCCTGACGCTGTCACTGATGAAGAAACGTGGTGACAAATCGGTGAAGTCCGCGACCTTCTTTACCGCGCTCACCGATTTTTCCGATCAGGGGGAATTCACACCTTTCCTGCAAGACGATTTCGCTGACGGAATCGAGCAGGAGATCGACCAGGAAGGCATTCTGCCCTCGTTCATCATGGCGCGGACCTTTTCCTATCTGCGCTCCAACGACCTGATCTATGGCCCGGCCATCCGCCACTACATGATGGGAGAGACCCCGCCGGCTTTCGACCTGCTCTATTGGAATGGTGACGGCGCCAACCTGCCGGGCAAGATGTTCAGCCAGTATCTCCGCGGTCTGTGCCAACGCAACGAATTCGCCGAAGGCACATTCGAGCTTCTTGGCGAAACGCTGTCCGTGCGCGATGTCGACGTGCCGCTGATGTCGATTGCGACCGAGACCGACCATATTGCTGCGGCGCGCGATGTCTACCGGGGCGTGCAGATGATGGGCTCACGCAACAAGACCTTCGTTCTGGGCCAGTCCGGCCATATCGCCGGCATCGTGAACCCGCCGAGCAAGAACAAGTATGGTCATTACCTCAATGACGATCTGAGCGGCGATTTCGATGCCTGGCTGGACGCCGCAACAGAGCATGAAGGCTCCTGGTGGCCGATCTGGGAAGCCTGGCTCAAGAAGCGTTCCGGCAAGCAGGTGAAGGCGCGAATCCCCGGATCGCAGACCTACAAGCCGATCTGCCCTGCGCCTGGCACCTATGTGAAGCTGAAGGCTGCTCAGCAAAATCAGTGAGTTAAGCCATCAATCGGCAAAAAATGCCGCAGTGCAGCAAAAGCTCTTGATTTTCTGCACTGCAGCATTCATATTCTTTCTCAACGAACAGGCGGAACGGGTCCGCCGCGTTTAGAAAGGACTAAAACGATGGCAAATACTCAGGACATCAACACGATGCTCAAAGACATGATGGGCTCCTTCCCGGTCGACACGAAGGCCATGGAAGACGCATTCAAGACCACCGCGACGATGAACGAGAAGCTGTCGCACGTGGCATTGGAAGCAGCAGAAAAGTCCACCGAGATTTCTGCAAAGTGGACCAAAGACACGCTTGCCAAGATCGGCGAAATCTCCAAGGCAAAGACCGAGCCTGCCGATTACGCCAAGGCGATGACCGATTTCGCTTCCGCTCAGGCCGAAGTTGCTGCCGAAAACATGGCCGCATTCGCCGAGATCGCGAAGAAGGTTCAGATGGACACAGTCGAGCTGCTCATGGCCGCTGGCAAGGACTTCTCCGAGGATGCAAGCGCAGCCGTGAAGAAGGCCACCGACGAAATGACTGCGACCGCCAAGAAAGCGACCGCAGCCGCGAAATAATCTGTCTCCTCCCAGACAGTCAAAATTTGCGCCCTCTCCTCCCTTTTATGGCGCAGATTGCTGGCGGGTTCTTCGGAACCCGCCTTTTTTCTTTTGTTTGAGGATGGCTTTTGTTTGGCCGCACACACGCCCGCCTGCCGGTCAGTCTGGTCTGAAGACCGAAAGCGCCCGGCCGCACTGCCATACCCTCGCCGCGTTATCCTCTGCCAAGCATCTGTTTTGCCGCCGGGACGCCTCTTCCTGACAGCGGGGCGACGCGGGTCCGACCCCTTGGGCAGTCCAGGCACAAAACAGCCCGGCACCAGCTTGAGAGCCACGCCGGTCTTCCCTCGATGAAACCCCGGCCAAAGGGCGCGCAAAGCGCTTCCCTCCATGCGCAGGCCGTAACCCGCGCGCGGCGGCGTCGGAGCAACGCACCCGCGCAGTCCACGCGTTCCAGAAGCACGTCACGGGAGGGCGCGGCGGTCCGCTATCGGTGCTGATCAAACAGGATGGGGTAACCGTCCGGATCGGTCACCACAAAACTCGCGGGCCCGTGTTCTTCCCCGGTTTCCTGCGCGATCTCCTGTCCGGCCCGCGCCAACGCAGCCTTGATCTCCCGCACATCGGTGAAACTTTCGAGCGGATCCGCATTCTGGTCCCACCCCGGGTTGAAGGTGAGCATGGGGCCGTCGAACATGCCCTGAAACAGGCCGATCACGGTCTGGCCATTCTTCATGATCAGGTAGTTCTGTGCGGGATCTCCCCCCATGACCACGAAGCCGAGCCTCTCGTAAAAAGCCCGAGACCGGTCAAGATCCTTGACTCCGAGGCTCAATGAAAACGCGCCAAGTTCCATGGTCTTCCCCTCGTTTGCCAGGCATGGGTGGAAGGGTCCGGTTTTTTGCAAGGTTTGGCAAGTGTGGTGATGGGGCGCCGCGAGGCCCGCACGCAAGAGCGGGATGAGCCCGGGCTAAAGAAGGGTTCCTCACTCAGGCGGGATAGAGGCGCCCGCTTTGGTCGGGTGGTTTCAGCGTCGTCCATGCGCAAACCGGCAAAACGGCACGAAGCTGACCCCCGCGGCGCAGGCCACCCGCGACAGCCTGCGGCATGGCGAACAGTCCCGCCCCCTCCTCGGACCGGTTCCGGCAGACATGCGCGGCCTGCGATCGCCATACTCGGAGCGCGCATCGACAGGTGCGCGCCGCTTCGGCTTCTCTCTCGAACCGCATCACAGGGCGCCCCGTTGGACCCGTCGCTCTCGCGCGTGATCCGCAGGGCAGGCCGGAGCGCCCGGCCCCGCCCTGCTCCTCTGCGGCGTCAGACGATCGTTGCTTCCGTCGCAGCCCGCAAATCGTCTTCGCTCACCCCATCCGCGGTCTCAACGATTTTCAGACCGCCCTCGACCACGTCGAGCACACCGAGATTGGTGATGATGCGATCCACCACACCCTTGCCCGTCAACGGCAGGGTGCAGGCCTTGAGCACCTTGCTGTCACCGTGCTTGTTGGTGTGGTCCATGACCACGATCACGCGGCCGACCCCGGCCACGAGGTCCATCGCACCCCCCATGCCTTTCACCAGCTTGCCCGGAATCATCCAGTTGGCCAGGTCGCCGTTCTCGGCCACCTCCATCGCCCCCAGCACCGCCGCGGCGATCTTGCCGCCCCGGATCATCCCGAAAGATGTGGCGCTGTCGAAATAGGACGTGCGGTGCAACTCTGTAATCGTTTGTTTGCCCGCATTGATCAGGTCGGGATCTTCCTCGCCTTCGAACGGGAACGGCCCCATACCGAGCATGCCGTTTTCCGATTGCAGCGTGATGTCCTTGTCGCCCACATAGTTGGCCACCAGCGTCGGGATTCCGATGCCGAGGTTGACATACATCCCGTCTTCGAGCTCTTCTGCGGCGCGGGCCGCCATCTGGTTACGATCCCAAGGCATTATGCTTCCTCCGCTTTGCGCGCTGTCCCGTCGGGACGCGGTCGGGTTGTGCGTTGTTCGATCCGCTTTTCGTGCTCGCCCTGGATCAGGCGGTGAACATAGATCCCCGGCAAGTGAATGTGGTCCGGATCAAGGCTGCCCTTCGGGACAATTTCCTCGACCTCCATCACGCAAACCTTGCCGCACATGGCGGCAGGCGGGTTGAAGTTGCGCGCGGTCTTGCGAAAAATTGCATTGCCGGTCTCGTCGGCTTTCCATGCTTTCACGATGGCCAGATCGGCAAAGATCCCCTCTTCAAGGATGTAGGTTTCGCCGTTGAACTCCTTGTGCTCCTTGCCTTCGGCAATGACCGTTCCAACGCCGGTCTTGGTATAGAACCCCGGAATGCCACAGCCCCCGGCACGCATGCGCTCGGCCAAGGTGCCCTGCGGGTTGAACTCCAGCTCGAGCTCGCCCGAGAGGTACTGGCGCATGAACTCGGCATTCTCCCCCACATAGGAGGACATCATCTTGGCGACCTGCTTGGTTTCCAGCAACTTGCCGAGCCCAAACCCGTCCACGCCCGCATTGTTGGATGCCACGGTGAGGTCCTTCACGCCGCTCTTGACCAACGCATCAATCAAGAGCTCGGGAATGCCGCAAAGCCCAAACCCGCCGGATGCGATCAGCATTCCGTCCTGTAACAGACCGTCCAGCGCCTCGGACGCGGACCCATAGACCTTTTTCATCGCGTATTTCCCCTGTCCATTCGATTGCAGGGTTTGTGACGCGCGGCACGAGCCGTGTCAACGTCGATGCTGCGGCGCGGCGTGCTGAACAGGCGGGGGCGGGCCGATGCCGCAACCGATGCGCAAAGAGGGGCTGTCTGCGCGCCAACCCCGGCCAAGGTCGG
>NZ_JAFMPQ010000051.1 GCF_020667845.1 Cognatishimia sp. F0-27 | reverse complement strand
CGGTGCCAACGGCTCCCGCATCGCGCATGCGCATGGAATGTGCATGCGTTGTGCATGGATTGTGCATGGCCGTTTCGGTCTCGCCCAACGGCCTCATTCCGCGCCGCAAGAGAGTATCCGCCCGCCGCAATCCCTGCCGCGTCTTTGGGGGCAGCGGTTTCTTGAGTGACCACCGGTTGCGCCGCCTCATCCGCCACGCTCGCCGGTATGTCGCACCACATCTGGTGGCCGCCCGGTCGCACGCCACGCGGTTTAGTCCTGCCGGAACGGTGCTAGGCTCGCAGCAAAGCTCTCTATGAAGTCGAGCGTGATCATCGAGGCCGGTTTCAGGATTGGCCGCACCAGCGAAAGCTGGTGTGGAATGCGGGGCCGGAACGGGCGGCTCTGAAGTCCCCGGCTTGCGTATTGCGCTGCATCGAGCTCAGATATCACGCTCACGCCCAAGCCGCGCAGAACCAGTTCGCAGGCGGCAGTGAATTGGCGGGTTTCAATGCGGCTCGTCAATGCGACACGTTCCGTGAGAAACGCATCCGACAGCGCCTTGAAGAAACCGCTGTCGCGGCGGGTGTGGATGATCGGTTCGCCCGCAAGATCGGAAGGGCCAACGGTTTCGCGGTCCGCAAGCCAGTGGCCTTCCGGGAAGATACAGACCGAGCGGATATCCACGCGCTGGCTGTCGACGGCGGGGTGTCCCTCGAAGCTATCGGTGATCCCGAAATCGTAGTCCTCTCCGATCATCCATTCGAGAATCCGCTCCGGTCGGTCCGGTTCGATTGTCACCGAGACGCCGGGCCGGTGCCGGAGAAAATCGGCCACCACCGAGGGCAGATGCGATGTGGCAAATCCGGGCAGGCAAGCAATGCGGATATGGCCTGCACGTTTTTCGGTGATCGCGCGGCTGGTCTCGCTCAGGCGGGCCATCATGTCGAGGATACGCTGAATATCCGGGAGGAGATAGCGCGCTTCCTGCGAGGGAACCAACCGTCCGTCGCGCCTGTCGAGCAGGGCAAATCCAAGCTCGTCGCCCAGATCCGACAAGAGCCGGCTGACCGCCGGTTGCGTGATGCCAAGCTCGGAGGCGGCGCGGGTCATGGACCCGTGGTCCGCGACAGCCTTGAGCGCTTCGAGCTGGCGCAATCTGAGTGGAGATTTCATCGTGGGAAGATGGGCATGTCATGTTGCGGGGCAAGGGCGGGGTCGGAACGACAGGTGCCGCGCGCGCATCTTATCGCATGATTGGAGCATAACAAGCTGTTATAAAAACGTCATACTAAATACTCTTGAATTATGCGTGGAGCGGTGCCACCCTTGCCTAGAAACGGGGCGTACGGGCATCAGATCACGGCACCCGTTTTGTTTATCACAACAGGCGCATTCATCGCGCCAGGGGAGACTATCGTGACCAAGCTGACACTCGGCGCACTTGCCGCCGCGACAACTGTGCTGACGCCCATCGCGTCCAGCGCACAGACCGAAATCGAATTCTGGCACGCCTTTACCGGGCGCCTCGGCGAGTTGGTGGCCGCACAGGTCGAACAATTCAACGCAAGCCAGTCCGAGTATTCGGTCACCCAGGCTCACAAGGGCAACTATTCCGAGACGTTGAATGCCGGTATCGCGGCTTTCCGCGCCGGTGAGCAGCCCGAAATCCTGATGGTTTTCGAAGTTGGCACGGCAACCATGATGGGCGCGCAGGGTGCAATCAAGCCGGTCTATGAGGTCATGGCCGATGCCGGCGCGGAATTCGATCAAGATGCCTATATCGGTTCGGTGAAAGGGTATTACACCACGCCGGACGGACAGATGCTTTCGCTCCCGTTCAACTCCTCCACACCGGTGCTTTGGGTCAACCGCGACCGCTTCGAGGGCGCGGGCCTTGACCCCGACATGGATCTGTCCACCTGGCAGAATGTCGAAATGGCGCTCGATCAGCTCGCGGAAGCCGGGGAAGAATGCCCGCTTGTCACGGCCTGGCAGAGCTGGATTCATCTCGAGAACTTCTCCGCCTATCATGACGTGCCCTTCGCGTCGCAAGCCAACGGTTTCGGCGGCACCGATACCGAGCTGATGCTCAACGGCGAGGCGCAGGTCGCGCATATCTCGAAGATGGGTGAATGGGCGCAGGAAGGAAAGTTCATCTATACCGGTCGCCGCAACGAAGGCGGTGCGAATTTCCGGTCCGGTGAATGTGCGCTCTTCACGGAAAGCTCGGCGGGTTATGCTGGGATCAAGGCGGAAGCGGAATTCGACTTCGACGTGCGTCCGCTGCCCTACTGGGAAGGTGTGGGCAACGCGCCTCAGAACACCATCATCGGCGGCGCGTCGCTCTGGGTCATGGAGGGCCATTCCGACGAAGAATACAAAGCGGTTGCGGCATTCCTGAACTTCCTCAGCTCCTCTGACGTGCAGGCGCAGTGGCATCAGGACACGGGGTACCTGCCGATCACGACCGAGGCCGGGGAAGCCACGCGCGCGGCAGGCTTCTACGACGAGAACCCCGGCACCGATGTGGCCGTCATCCAGATGACCGCGAAGGAGCCTACGGAGAATTCCAAGGGCCTGCGTTTGGGCAACTTCGACCAGATCCGCGGTATCATCGACGAAGAGCTCGAGGGGGTCTGGGCCGGTGACAAGACCGCCCAGGAAGCGCTCGACAGCGCCAAGGAGCGCGGTGATGCGCTGCTGCGCCGCTTTGAGCAAGCCAGCCGCTAAGCGCCTGGCGTTGCTGTGACCTTGAGGCGGGCTGCGGCCCGCCTCACTCCCGTTTCCAGTGCCGCCGGGCCGTTTGGATGCGGCGAAGCGGCCCCGACGGTCCGCTGCTTCCTTTTTGGCGGGCGGCTTTTCGGGGTCGCGACCGCGAACGGACGCGGTGGATCGAGACCCTTCAGGACCACAAGGCAGAGCATCCGATGGAAAAGCGCGTTACGTTCAAAGGCTGGACCCTACCGATCCTGCTGATTGCACCTCAGGTGCTGATCTCGGCGATTTTCTTTTTCTATCCGGCAGGGCAGGCGGTTTGGCAATCGCTGTTCATCCCGGACCCGTTTGGCCTGTCGATGCAATATGTGGGCCTGGGCAATTTCGAATACCTGTTGAGCGACCCGTTCTACCGCGCGAGCTTTGTGACAACGGCGGTGTTCTCGACCCTGGTGACGTTGTGCTCGATGATCCTGGCGCTGTTTCTGGCGGTGCTGGCGGACCGGTTGATCAAAGGCTCCGGGACTTATCGGACCTTGCTCATCTGGCCCTACGCGGTGGCTCCCGCGGTGGCGGGGGTGCTTTGGTTGTTCATGTTCAACACCCGCGTCGGCGTGGTGTCGTGGTATCTTGGCCAGCTTGGCTATGACTGGAACCATGTTCTCAACGATGCAGAGGCGATGGGACTGGTTGTGGTCGCCTCTTCCTGGGGCCGGATCAGCTACAATTTCCTGTTCTTTTTCGCGGCCCTGCAAGCTGTACCGAAATCGGTGATCGAGGCGGCAGCGATTGACGGGGCGCGGTTCTGGCGGCGGTTCTTCACGATCGTCCTGCCGCTGTTGTCGCCAACCACCTTCTTCCTGCTGGTGGTGAACATCGTCTATGCCTTTTTCGAAACCTTCGGCGTGATCCACACGATCACCTCGGGCGGGCCGCAACAGGCGACGACAATCCTTGTCTACAAGGTCTACTCTGACGGGTTCGTGGGGCAGGATCTCGGGTCGAGCGCGGCACAGTCGGTGATCCTGCTGGTCGTTGTCGGCTTGCTGACGGTTCTGCAGTTCAAGTTCATCGAGAAACGGGTGCATTACTGATGGTTGTTTGCAGGATGCTGATGTGTCGCGCGTGTCGGACATGCGGCGGGGATCGCGTCGCCCATGCCCGCGTCGCCCCCCTCAATCCATTCTCCGGAGGGCGCGCCCATGGCTGAACGGCACGGCATGGTTGAAAAACGCGGGGCCGGTCTGTGGCTCACGCATGTGGGCATGATCATCGGGGTGTTGATCATTTTCTTCCCGATCTGGCTGGCATTTGTTGCCTCCACGGTAACGCAGGCGGACATCATCCGTCCGCCGATGCCGATCTGGCCCGGAGATCAGCTCTGGACGAATTACAAGAATGCTCTGCTCTCGGGTGTGAATGTGCCCGTGGCGACGATGTTGATGAATTCGTTGATCATGGCCGTGGGCATTGCCGTGGGCAAGATCATCATTTCGCTGCTCTCGGCCTTCGCGATTGTCTACTTCAAGTTCCCCGGTCGGCAATTTTTCTTCTGGGCGATCTTCATCACGCTGATGTTGCCGGTCGAGGTGCGGATCGTGCCGACTTTCGAGGTGGTTGCAGGATTTGGGATGCTCAATTCCTACCAGGGCCTGATCCTTCCGCTGATCGCATCGGCCACGGCGACATTCTTGTTCCGGCAGTTTTTCCTGACGATCCCGGATGAGCTGGCCGAAGCCGCGCGCGTCGACGGCGCACGCCCGATGCGGTTTTTCTGGGATATCGTCGTGCCGATGAGCCGCACGAATGTCGCCGCGCTCTTTGTCATCCTCTTCATCTACGGCTGGAACCAGTATCTCTGGCCGCTCCTGATCACCACCGACCCCGAGATGAACACCATCGTCATGGGGATCAAGCAGATGTTCCCCTCCGGCGATGACTTTGCCCATTGGCCCACCATCATGGCGACCTCCATCCTTGCGATGATCCCGCCGGTGATCGTGGTGGTGTCGATGCAGAAGCTCTTTGTCCGCGGCCTTGTCGATAGCGAGAAATAAATGGCGACTGTCACTCTCAAGGATCTCAAGAAATCGTTCGGATCCACCGATGTGATCCACGGTATCAATTGCCACATCGAAGATGGCGAATTCATCGTGATTGTCGGCCCGTCCGGCTGTGGCAAGTCCACGCTACTGCGCATGGTGGCCGGGCTGGAGACGGTCTCCGCAGGAGAGGTGCTGATCGGGGACACGGTCGCCAATGAGCTTGAGCCGATGGACCGCGACATTGCGATGGTGTTCCAAAACTACGCGCTCTATCCGCATATGTCTGTCTCGCAGAACATGGGCTATGGGCTCAAGATCGCGGGTTTGCCAAAAGCCGAGATCGCGGCGAAGGTCCAGGAGGCCGCACGCCTGCTGCAGCTCGAAGCGCTGCTGGATCGCAAGCCGCGCGAGCTGTCGGGCGGGCAGCGTCAGCGGGTGGCCATGGGGCGGGCCATCGTGCGCGAACCGGCCGTTTTTCTTTTTGACGAGCCGCTGTCGAACCTCGATGCGAAGCTGCGGGTGCAGATGCGGCTGGAGATCAAGGAGCTGCAATCCAAGCTCGGGATCACCGCGCTCTACGTGACCCACGATCAGGTCGAGGCGATGACCATGGCGGACCGGATGATCGTAATGAATGGCGGTGTGGCGGAGCAGATCGGCACGCCGCTGGATGTGTACGAGCGCCCGCGCACACTGTTTGCAGCGCAGTTCATCGGCTCACCGGCAATGAACGTGTTCGACGCGGAGATCCGCAACGGCATGGTCTGCCTCGGCGATATCACGCTTTTTGAGACCGCGGCCAAGGACGGCCCGATCAAGCTGGGTATCCGCCCGGAACATGTGACGCCACAGGCGGACGGGCCCCTTCCGTTCGACGTGGCGCTCGCCGAGCCGCTTGGTGCCAACACGCTGCTGCATGGCAGGCTATCTGGCGGAATGCCTTTCACCGCAAGCCTTGCCGGCGTACATACCACGTCTGAACGGCCGCATATGCGGCTGGCGATCACGCCAGGGGCGGCGCATCTCTTCGACGCGCAAAGCGGGCTGCGTCTGGAGGACTGACACGACCGCGCCGACGGTCGCGCGCGCGTTGCCTGGGGGAGGGGGCTGTCTGCCCCCGCTTTGGCAAGCCAAAGCCCCCCGAGGATATTTGAGGCCCAAAGAAACCGCGAAACCGGTCTCGACAGGGTGTCGGTTGCGCAGTGCCGGCCTCGCTGGCGGGCGGACTGTCCGACCGGGGGCGCGGTCCGAGGCGCGCAGGAGCAGGGTCGTGGCGTTGAGGTCGGCGGGCAACGGCAAATCGCGCTCTCGATCAGCCTCTGGTCGTTGCCGGACTGGGGCAAACAGGGCTCCTCGATGATGCCAGCGGCGGTCGACCGAGGCGGGAGATGCCAGCTTCGTCCACAGTTGCGCACTGGACCGGCGCGCCGTCCTGCGAAGAACGAGGGCGGTGTTCTTGGTCGGCGTGGTCACGCGTTCTTGTGACAGGGGCGGCGCATCAAAAGGACGCCGCCAGGAACAAGGCGCTGGTCGCCTGTTTTGACGGTTTGCCCTCAGAAAGGCGCTCGTGATCGATCTAGGCAGGGGAACGCCGGGTTTATTTCGATCTGTTGCAGGAAAGGTGGATGCGTGCATCCTGCCGGTGGGGGGTGCGCCGCGAAGCGCTCCCGCAAGGTTCGGACAAGCGTTGGTGGCCGCTCTGGCCATTGAACGCGGGCGTCGGTTCAATACCGGGTCTTTCCATTTTGTTAGCGCCGACATATTGATCGAGTGACCCAGAATGCCCCGAAAGGATTGCGCCGTGGCTGCCAGGATTGCCAAAGAGGAGCTGCGCTCCCGCCAGTGGTTCATGAACCCGGACAACCCGGAGATGACCGCGCTCTATCTTGAACGCTATCTCAATTACGGACTGACGCGCGAGGAGCTGCAATCGGGCAAGCCGATCATCGCGATTGCCCAGACCGGCAGCGACCTCAGCCCGTGCAATCGCCATCACCTCGAGCTGGCCAAGCGGGTGCGTGACGGGATCACCGCAGCAGGAGGCACGGCGATCGAGGTGCCGGTACATCCGATCCAGGAGACAGGCAAACGGCCCACCGCATCGCTGGACCGCAATCTGGCCTATCTCAGCCTCGTGGAGACTTTGCACGGCTATCCTCTGGACGGGGTTGTGCTCACCATCGGTTGTGACAAGACGACCCCGGCACTGCTGATGGCGGCGGCCACCGTCAATATCCCGGCAATCGCCTTTTCCGTGGGGCCCATGCTCAACGGCTGGTTTCAGGGAGAGCGCACCGGATCTGGCACCATCGTCTGGAAGGCGCGCGAACTGCACGCCGCAGGTCAGATCAACGACGATGAGTTTTTCGAATTGGTCGCCTCCTCCGCGCCATCCGTGGGGTATTGCAACACCATGGGCACGGCGACCACGATGAACAGCCTTGCAGAGGCTTTGGGGATGCAGTTGCCCGGCTCCGCGGCAATCCCTGCGCCCTACCGTGAGCGCGGGCAAATGGCTTATGCCACGGGCAAGCGCATCGTGGAGATGGTCTGGGAAGATTTGCGCCCTTCGGACATCATGACCCGGGGCGCCTTTGAAAACGCCATCGTGGTCAATTCTGCCATTGGCGGCTCGACCAACGCGCCGATCCATCTCAACGGGATCGCGCGCCATCTGGGTGTGCCGCTGGATAACGATGACTGGCAGCGGCTTGGTCATGACGTGCCGCTCCTCGTCAATCTCCAGCCCGCGGGCGCCTATCTCGGCGAGGATTACCAGCACGCGGGCGGCGTTCCGGCAGTCGTGGGCGAACTCATGGCCGGAGGACGGTTGCCGCATCCCGACGTGATCACCGCCAATGGCGCGACGATGGGCGAGAATTGTGGAACGGAACGGTCCGCAGACCCACGTGTCATCAAACCGCTGTCGGACCCGATCATGTCGGCAGCCGGGTTCATCAACCTCAAGGGGAACCTCTTCGACAGCGCTCTGATGAAAACCTCGGTGATCTCGGAAAGCTTCCGCGCGCGGTATCTGTCGAATCCGGACGATCCGGATGCTTTCGAAGGCCGCGCGGTCGTCTTTGACGGACCGGAGGATTTTCACGCGCGCATCGATGATCCGGCCGAGAAGATCGACGCGGACTGCATCCTGTTCATGCGGGGCGCCGGCCCCAAGGGCTATCCCGGCGGCGCGGAGGTCGTGAACATGCGCCCGCCCGCATACCTGCTCAAGCAGGGCGTGGAGAGCCTGCCCTGCGTGGGCGACGGGCGGCAATCAGGCACATCCGGCTCTCCTTCGATCCTCAATGCCTCCCCGGAAGCGGCGGATGGCGGCGGTCTTGCCCTGCTCAGGACGGGAGACAGGGTGCGGATCGATCTGCGCCAGTGCACCGCCGATATGCTCGTGGATGCCGAAGAACTCCAGCAGCGGGCGCGGGATCTTCTGGCCGCGGGCGGCTATGCCATTCCCGAGGATCAGACGCCTTGGCAAATGATCTTCCGCGAGCGTGTCGACCGGTTTGACCGTGGCATGGTCTTGAAAGGGGCTGACGGGTTCCGCGACATCGCGCGCAAGCATATGCCCCGTGACAGCCACTGACGGCTGCCCCAGGTCGCACGATCATGCTCCGAGGCGCGCCGCAAGGCGCGAAGAGGGCCCGCCGCCCGACAGCGAGGCGCGAAGAGGGCCCGCCGCCCGACAGCGAGGCGCGAAGAGGGCCCGCCGCCCGACAGCGAGAAAAGGACAGCCGATGAAACTCCTCAGATATGGCGACCCGGGTTCCGAGAGACCCGCGATTCTGGATGCGGCCGGTGTGATGCGCGACGTGTCGGCGGTGATACCCGATATCACCGGCGCGACGCTTGACGACGACACGCTGAACCATCTGCGCCGGCTTGATCCCGACTCCTTTCCGCCGGTGCCGGGCAAGCCCCGGATCGGCCCCTGCGTGGGACAGGTCGGCAAGTTCTGCTGTATCGGTCTGAATTATACCGATCATGCCGAAGAGATGAACATGGCAATCCCCGAGCATCCCGTCCTGTTCCTCAAGGCCAATTCCTCGATCTCCGGACCCAATGATCCCGTGGTGATGCCGCGCGGGTCGGAGAAGACCGATTGGGAGATCGAACTCGGACTCGTGATCGGCACACGCGCAAAATACGTGACGCCGGAGACAGCGCTGAACCACGTGGCAGGGTTCTGCATCATCAACGATGTGACCGAGCGGCACTTCCAGTCCGCACTGTCCGGACAATGGACCAAGGGCAAAAGCTGCGACAGTTTCGGTCCGATCGGTCCTTGGTTGGTAACCCGGGATGAAGTCCCGGATGTGCAGGCGCTGGGCATGCGGCTCACGGTGAACGGGGTGGAGCGCCAGAGCGGCAACACGCGGACGATGATCTTCACGGTGGCCGAGTGCATCGCGCATCTGTCCCAGCTCTTTACGCTGGAGCCCGGCGACGTTATCTCCACGGGGACACCGCCGGGGATCGGGGCGGGCCGCACCCCCCCTATTTTCCTGCGCGAAGGCGATGAGATGGTTCTGGAGATCGACGGTCTGGGCACACAACGGCAAAAGGTTGTTGCAGATCGCTGAACGCTGCCCGTGCTGTTTTGCGCAGAGGGCAGAAGGCATGGCGGCACAAAAGGCGCGTAGCGCCTGAGCGCGCTGCATGAGCCCGCGGTCCAGCGTGTGCGCCTCGGAACGGCGGTTATACCCCCAGATGGGCGCTTGCGATGTCCGCGTTGAGGGCATGCATGGGGCCGGTCCAGACATCGCGCCCACGCGCCAGGATCACGCCGCGATCTGCCACGCTGCGCAATTCCCGAAGCGATTTGTCGATGATCAGGATCGCCATGCCGGTTTCGCGTTTCAGCCGGCCTACGGACTGCCAGATTTCCTGCCGCACCAAGGGGGCCAGCCCCTCGGTGGCCTCGTCAAGGATGAGAAGCCGCGGGTTGACCATGAGGGCCCGTCCAATCGCCAGCATCTGCTGCTCCCCGCCCGACAGCGAGGCCGCGATCTGATCGCTTCGTTCACCCAGGCGTGGGAACAGCGCTGCGACGCTTTCGAGTGTCCAAGGGCCTTGGCGCGCGGCGGCGATGAGGTTTTCGCGGACGGTCAGGTCCCGAAAGCAGCGCCGTCCTTCCGGCACCAGCCCGACACCCAGCCGCGCCACCCTCTGCGATGGCAGGCGGCTGAGGTCTTGACCGGCAAACCGTATGAGGCCTCCCGACGGGATCATGCGGCAGATGCATTTCACCGTGGTGGTCTTGCCCATGCCGTTGCGCCCCATGAGCGATACGACTTCACCCTCCGCAATCTCGAAGGAGACCCCAAAGAGAGCCTGACTCGCCCCATAACGGGCGGTGACGCTCTCAAGCGACAACAGCCCGCTCATGCCTCTTCCCCGAGATAGGCTTCTCTCACCATGTCGTCCGCGCGGATCTCCGCCACCGTGCCGGTTGCGATCACCTGACCGTAGACCAACACGGAAATCCGGTCTGCCAACGCAAAGACCGCGTCCATGTCATGCTCGACAAGAAGGATCGGCGCCTCGCGTCGCAACCCGTCAAGGAAGGCGGTGAGCCGGGCAGAGCCTTCCGTACCAAGACCGGCCATGGGCTCGTCCATGACAAAGGCCCGCGGCGCAAGTGTCAGGGCAACGGCGACCTCCAGCTGGCGGCGCTGCCCATGGCTGAGCTCGGCTGTCACCGAACGGGCCTGATCGCTCAGCCCGACGCGTTCGAGGGCGGCCATGGCGCGGTCACGCAGCTCGGGGTCGCGCAGCGCGGGACGCACCAGCCGCCATTGCCGCTGCGTGGCTCCGATGGCCCCGAGACAGGCGTTTTGCAGCACGGTGTCGCCCATGGCGAGCTGCGAGATCTGGAAGGTGCGCCCAAGGCCCATCCGGGCGCGCGTCGGCGGGGGCGTGCGGGTGACATCCTCGCCGTCCAGAAAGACCTGTCCGGAATCCGGGGCCAGCATGCCGGTGATCTGCGCGATCAACGTTGTCTTGCCCGCACCGTTGGGTCCAATGATGGCATGGATCTCTCCGGGACGCAGGTCGATCGACACGTTATCCGTGGCGCGCAGTGCACCGAAAGCCTTGCAAAGCCCTTTTGTCTGCAACACCGGTTCAGTCATGGGACCGCTCCCGACCGGCAACCATGCCGATCACGCCGCCGCGCCCGAAAAGCACGATCCCCAGCAGCATCAGACCAAGATAGATGTGCCAATAATCCGACAACCCGCCGAGCCAATGCTCCAGCACCACGAACAGCACCGCGCCGATCACCGGCCCGAAAAGCCGTGCAACCCCGCCAATGATGATGAAGACGATAAGCTCTCCCGACAATTGCCATGAGAACATCGTGGGGGACACGAAGCGGTTGAGGTCAGCAAAAAGCGCACCGGCCAGCCCGGTGATGGCACCCGAGAGCGTGAACGCCAGAAGCTGCAATCGATACGGGTCGAGCCCCACCGCCCGCACCCGCGCGGGCACCTGCCGGGCCGCCCCCAGTGCAAGGCCAAAGGGCGCGCGCGCGAGCGCGGCATTGAAGCCCAGCACGATCAGCAAGGCCACAAGGCAAAGCCCGTAGAACTGGATCGGGACCAGAGTATTGACGCCCGGAAACCCGTTCCGGACATAGATCGAAAGCCCGTCCTCGCCGCCATATTCCGCCCAGGAAATCGCGAAATAGTAAAACATCTGCCCAAAAGCGAGCGTGATCATGATGAAATACACACCGCTTGTGCGCAGCGACAAAAGCCCGATCAGGAACGCCGCCAGCGCCGAGAACAGGATTGAGAGCCCCCAGATCACCGGCATCGATTTGGTGCCCTCGATCAAAAGCGGCCATTCCATCACCGGTGTGTAGGTTTGTGCGTGATGGGCGAGAATGCCCATCGTGTAGCCACCAATCCCGAAGAACGCCGCGTGTCCGAGGCTCACCAGCCCCCCGATCCCTAGTGCGATGTTCAAACCGACGGCAGCCAGAGCAAGGATCACCGCGCGCGTGGCGAGCGTGATGGTGAAGGGTTCGTCGCTCAGATGCGCCCAGAGCGGCACCGCCACGAGACCGGCCAGAACGATCCAGTTGATCACGCTCTCGCGGCTCATGACCCGGCCTCCCTATGGTCTGGACAGGTTTCTTTGGGCCTGAAATATCCCGGGGGAGTCGCCCTTGGGCGACGGGGGCAGCGCCCCCGATCCGTCCGATCCAGGCTCATGCCCGCACCCCGTAGAGCCCCGTGGGTCGCCATATCAGGACCATGGCCATCAAGACGTAGATGGCCATGGAGGCCAAGGCGGACCCGACTTGCGTGGCCTGGGCCGGATCGAGGAACAGGCCGAACAATCCCGGCAAGGCAATCTTGCCGAGAGTATCCGTGAGCCCCACAAGCAAAGCCCCCACGAGCGCGCCCTTGATCGATCCGATACCGCCGATCACGATCACCACGAAAGCAAGGATCAGCACCGGCTCGCCCATGCCCACCTGCACCGACTGGATTGCGCCGACAAGTGCACCGGCCAGCCCGGCAAGCGCCGCTCCGAGCGCAAAAACGAACGTATAGAGCCGGTCGATATCGACCCCGAGCGCCGCGATCATCTCGCGGTCGTTCTCACCGGCCCGGATCTGGATACCGATCCGTGTCCGCGCGATCAGCAAGAACAAACCGGCTGCCACCCCCAGCCCGGCCCCGATCAGCGCCAGCCGGTAAAGCGGATACTGAATGCCGCCGGG
Source organism: Cognatishimia sp. F0-27 (assembly GCF_020667845.1). Lineage (GTDB taxonomy): Bacteria > Pseudomonadota > Alphaproteobacteria > Rhodobacterales > Rhodobacteraceae > JAFMPQ01. The sequence goes on along the minus strand of NZ_JAFMPQ010000051.1, from coordinate 18,239 downwards.
CAGCATCACCGGGCCGGACAGGGCCTCGGGAATATCGAGAAAGAGTGGAAAGGAGCCAAAAACCCACCGCGTGCCTTCCGAGGCGATCAGGATCAGCGCAAAGGTTGCCAGCACCTGATCGAGGTGATCCTTGTCATAAAGCCGCCGGATCACCACCAGCTCGATCAAGGCCCCGGCCGCAGCGGCGCCTGCCAGCGCCGCGATCAGCCCGAGCGTGAAGGATCCGGTCCAACCGGCCACGGCCGCCGCGCAGAAGGCGCCGATCATGTAGAGCGAGCCATGCGCGAGGTTGATGAGCCCCATCACGCCGAAAATCAGGGTCAACCCCGCGGCCATGAGAAACAGCATGATGCCGAATTGCAGACCGTTGAGGATCTGCTCGGCCAGAAGGATCAGGTCCATACGCCGTGTCGGACGGGCGCGGGCAAGACCCGCGCCCAACCCGCCTTACATCTTGCAATCGACGGAATAGACGTCGGAATGCGCCACCAGCGCGGGGCCAACGATCTTGTTGGTCAGCACGTCGCCTTCCTTGATCACCTCGCGCACGTAGATCGTGTGGATCGGGTGATTGTTCGGACCAAACGTGAATTCACCGCGGGTGGAGTCGAAGTTTGCCGCCTTGAGCGCGGCACGGAACGCATCGGGATCCGAAACATCAGCCATTTCCATGGCCGAGATCAGCAGGTTGGCCGTGTCATACCCCTGGCTGGCATAGAGCGACGGCAGGCGGTCGTATTTCTCCTGGAAGGCCGCAACGAAAGCCACATTGGCCGCGTTGTCGAGATCCTTGGACCATTGCGACGTGTTGCGCACGCCGAGGGCCGCGTCACCCACGGCCTGCAGGATGCCCTGATCGAAGCTGAATGCGGGGCCGATCACCGGGATGTCCACACCGCTGTCTGCATATTGCTTGAGAAAAGAGATGCCCATGCCGCCGGGCAGGAAGAAATAGACCGAATCCGCGCCGGATGCCCGGATCTGCGCGATTTCGGCGGCGTAGTCGGTCTGACCGAGCTTGGTGTAGATTTCGCCTGCGAGATCGCCCTCGTAGGTCCGCTTGTAACCGGTCAGCGCGTCCTGTCCCGCCGGGTAATTGGGTGCGAGGATAAAGCTGTTGGTATAGCCGGCCTCGTTGGCATAGGCGCCCCCGCCTTCGTGCAGGCTGTCATTCTGCCAGGCGACGTTGAAATAGTTTTCGTGGCACCCACGTCCGGCCAGCGCCGAGGGGCCTGCGTTGGGCGACAGATAGAACTTGCCCTGCGCCGTGACGGACGGCACCACCGCCATGGCGAGGTTGGACCAGATGATGCCGGTCAGCACATCGACTTTTTCCGATTGCACCATCTTGTCGGCAAGCTGCACCGCGATGTCGGGTTTGCGCTGATCATCTTCGATCACCACCTCGAGATCGTCGCGACCGGACATCTCCACCGCCAGCATGAAACCATCGCGCACGTCGATGCCGAGCCCGGCCCCGCCGCCGGACAGTGTTGTGATCATGCCGACCTTCACTTCGGCGGCAGCCGCCCCCGCGAGGGCCATGGCCATGGCCGTCCCGGCCATCAGCGTCTTAATCAGTGTCATGTTCTCTCTCCCTGGTCGTGCAGCCCGCTTCAGAACGCGCGGAAAGTCAGCGTCGTCAGCGTGCGTTCGATCCCCTCGATGATGGCAAGCTTTTCATTGATGTATTTGCCCACGTCTTCGGTCTCGGGGATGTAGATTTTCACCAGCAGGTCGTATTCGCCACTGGTGGAGTAGAGCTCTGAATGGATTTCACGCAACGCGATGTCCCCGGCCACCCGATAAGCCGTCCCGGGTTTGCAGCGGATCTGCACAAAAACACAATTCATTCTGAAAGCTCCCCTCGTGACGCACCATGATGAGCGCAAAACGATGCGGATGGAAAGCCCTTCTGTGTGATCCAGACATCCCCGGCCCGGGAATGCCTCAAGACGGGTTCCTGGCGGGGTGCGTGCGTGGCTGCGGCGGCACCTCGGCAGGGCTTGTGATCGAGAGAAGACATTTTTTTTGGGGCGCGTTCCGCGCGCAGGGGGCGTTGCCCCCTGACCCCCAGGATATTTCGAGCCCAAAGAAACCGGGACGGGGGGCCGGATTGGGAAAGGGTGTGACGATTGCCCCTAGGGTGGTCGTGGCGCACAAGACGCGCGGCCCGGGTGCTGCGCGGTGGCCCTGTGTCGGACCGTTTGCGGGGCCGTGGCAGGCTTTATTGGCGTGCTCGGACGGAGAAGCCGTGCAGGCCTGGCCCTGCACATCCGCCGGGCGTGAGACGGAGGCGGTGCCGGCGCGGCGCAACAGGCGTGAGCAGTGCGAGCGAGGCGGCCGGATCGCGATGCGCCGAAGGCCTGCCGGTCGATGGTTTCGGCGGGGTCTTTTGCGCCCCGGTAGCAGAACGCGGGAGGGGCGCGGACAGGCCCGCGCGGTCAGCGCAACCGTTCTTCGCTCTTGGCGTCGAAGACATAAACCTTTTCGGGGTCGTGGCGGATCGACACGGTCTGACCGGCCGAGACACGGTCATCGCCGCGTTCCTCGACCACCAGACGTTCGCCGTTGGCCGCCTGGAGGTAAGCATAGGACACGCCGCCAAGGCTTTCGGTGAGATCCACGGAAAGCACGTCGCCGGATGTGATCGCCAGGTGTTCGGGCCGCAGACCCACAAGCACAGCCTGTCCGTCGCGCGCCTCGCGTGGCGCCGGCAGGTCGGTTTTCAGCGCTGGCAGCGCGATCGTGCCGGAGCGCACGGTGCCCGAGAGGAAATTCATCGAAGGAGAGCCGATAAAGCCCGCCACGAAGCGATTGTTGGGGTTGCGATAGAGTTCCATCGGTGCGCCGACCTGGCTGATATGACCGGCCTTGAGCACAACGATCTTGTCGGCAAGGGTCATGGCTTCGACCTGATCATGTGTCACGTAGATCATCGTTGCGCCGATTTCCTTGTGAAGGCGCGCGATTTCCACCCGCATTTCAACGCGCAGCTCCGCATCGAGGTTGGAGAGCGGCTCGTCGAACAAGAACACCTCCGGTCCGCGGACAATGGCCCGCCCGATGGCCACGCGCTGGCGTTGGCCCCCGGAGAGGGCGGCCGGTTTGCGCTTGAGATACTCATCGAGCTTGAGGATCCGGCTGGCTTCGGCGACTTTCGCCTCGATCTCGGCCTTGGGATGGCCGTTCATCTTGAGCCCGAACCCCATGTTTTCCTTCACCGTCATGTGCGGATAGAGCGCATAGGTCTGGAACACCATTGCCACGCCGCGATCCGATGGGTCGAGCGTGGTCACGTCGCGGGTGCCGATATGCATGCGCCCGCCCGTTGTTTCCTCCAGCCCGGCAACCATCCGCAGCAGCGTCGACTTTCCGCAGCCCGAAGGGCCGACGAACACGCAGAATTCCCCATCCTCGATCTGCAGATCGACTCCGTGGATCACCTGCACGTCGCCATATTTCTTGACGACATTCTCGAGCGTCACTCCGGTCATGGCATTTCGTCCTTTTACACAGCGCGGGTTTTCAGTTCAGGGAAGGCCCAGTCGCCCGCATCCTGCGCAATGGCGCGTGCGGTTTGCTTGACGGCGGGGGCCAGCCGGTCGAGACCCGCAAGGTCGGTCCGGCTTGTGGTTGAGGTCACCGACAACGCGCCAAGCGGGCGCATGGCGTGGGTCAGGATCGGAATGGCGATGCAGATGATGCCCGGTTCATGCTCTTCGTTGTCATAGGCGTGGCCGCGGGCGCGGATAGCCGCCAGTTCGCGCTTGAAGTCGCCGGGGTCAGTCAGGGTCTTGTCAGTAAAGCGGTGCCAGCTTTGCTGCGCCAGCACCGCGTCGAGGTCGCCCGGCTCCAGCCAGGCAAGCATCGCCTTGCCGACGCCGGTGCAATAGGCTGGTCCGACCTTGCCAGCCTGGCTGAACATTTCGACGGGGTGGCGCGCGTTGCGCTTGTCCACATAGAGCACTTGCCCGTGATCGAGTTGGGCAAGGTGAACGGTCTCTCCGACTTCCGCACTCAGCCTGTCGACGTGAGCGCGCGCAATCGGCGCAAGAGAGGATTGCGCCCAGGCGGCATGGGCGAGCCGGACGAGGCGCATGCCGGGGCTGTAGGTTCCCCTGTCAGGATCGTAGCGCAGCATCTGTTGGTTGGTGAGCGTTTGCAGGAAGCGATAGAGGGTCGCCTTGGGGTAGGGGGAGTCGGCCAGTAGCTCCGAAAAGCGCACAGGGCGTCCGTAAGAGGCCACGCGATCGAGCACCTCCAAAGCCTTGCCCACTGTTCCGTCGCCCGTCGCACGCATGGCGTTCTGTCTCCTCCCATCCGGGTGTTGCCCCGGCCTTTCTTATGCGGACCTGTCCGCCCGCCGGCCTTGCGCGGACCTATTCGCCCGCCGGAAACGCCGCGCCCGGTATCGCAGGCCTCGTCCATCGGCGCGGCCGCAAACCGCATGCCCGGCGCGGGATGCCTGTGTCGGGCACTTCCGATCCGGCTCTCCTCCAAGCCTGACGGTGCATGGAAGGGCTCCATCGGCCGCGCATCGTCGGCTCTGCGCCGCTGGTGTTGACAAGCATAGGCGAGTCGGGTTCTAGTTTTCAATATGCAAAACGAAGTTTCAATATTTGAAACTAAACGGCCGGTCGTCGGCCAGAATGCATCCGGATCGGCCACTTCTGGGGTCGGTTGCACAAAAAGCGGGCGGCGCGTTGGCGCGGCTCCGATAATGGGACCAACAGGGAGGAAACCAATGCGTTCCATGATGAAAGCGTCCGTCGCGGCGCTGGCGATGGCTGTCGCCTCGCAAAGCTTTGCCGAAAGCCACGCGCTCTCGGGTGATCTGAAAATCTTCCTCGATACCTCCAACCCGGCGCCGCGTGCGACCATGGAAGCTATGATCGCGGATTTTGCAGAAATGCACCCCGATCTGAACATCGAGACCACGGTCATCGACCGCGAAGCCTACAAGACGCAGATCCGCAACTTCCTCACCGCCGACAGCCCCGATGTCGCAACTTGGTACGCGGCCAACCGGATGAAGCCCTATGTCGACGCCGGGCTCTTCGAGGACGTGTCTGACCTCTGGATGGAGCCGGAGATCGCTGAGAACCTCGCTTCCACCAAGGGCGCCATGACCATCGACGGCAAGCAGTGGGGCGTGCCCTATACCTATTACCAGTGGGGCATCTATTACCGGAAGGACATCTACGAAGAGCTGGGTCTTTCGGAGCCGTCCAACTGGGACGAGATGAAGTCCAACTGCCAGGCAATCGTCGACTCGGGCCGCGCCTGTTACACCATCGGCACCAAGTTCCTGTGGACTGCCGGCGGCTGGTTTGACTATCTCAACCTGCGCACCAACGGTTTCGACCACCACATGAGCCTCGCCGCGGGCGAGATCAAGTGGACCGATGACAGCGTGCGCCAGACCTTCGCCAATTGGCGCGAGCTCATCGACATGGGGGCTTTTGTCGAAAACCACCAGAATTACAGCTGGCAGGAAGCGTTGCCCTTCATGGTCAACGGCGATGCCGCGGCATATCTGATGGGCAACTTCGCCGTGGCACCACTGCGCGAAGCGGGTCTCACGGATGATCAGCTCGATTTCTACCAGTTCCCGGTGATCAACCCCGATGTCGCTCTGGCGGAAGACGCGCCGACAGACACGTTCCACATTCCTGCCAATGCCTCCAATAAGGAAGCGGCGCGTGAATTCCTGCGCTATGTCGTGTCTGCCGATGTCCAGACCGAGATCAACAACGGGTCTAACCTCGGCCAGCTTCCGGTGAACGCGGCGGCGTCGGTCGATGACGACAAGTTCCTCAACCAGGGCTTCGAGATGCTGTCCTCCAACAGCCCGGGTGGTGTGGCGCAGTTCTTTGACCGCGACTACCCGGCAGAGATGGCAGCGGAAGCCATGCAGGGCTTGCAGGAGTTCATGGTGTTCCCGGACAACCTCGACGACATTCTGGCACGCCTCGATAAGGTGCAGGAGCGCGTCTACAAGTAATCACCCGGCGCGCCGCGGACCTTGCGGGTCGTGGCGCGCCGTTCCCCGGCCCGGTGGCATATCGGGCAATGGCGGTCTGTCACAGTCGCTGCGGCTCAATCGTCCGGCGGGAACGATCTTTCGGTCTGACCGCATTCCGAAGACAGCGCCGACCGAGACGCGAAAACCATTCGAACCGACCCATTCGCAAGCCGTGCCATTTTCGGCTTCCGCATGAGTCGCAAGGGAGATCAGGACCATGTCCAGCACCGCCCGCCCCGAGACCCACCGCGCGCCGCGCGGATGGTACAAGCGCAACGAGATTGCCGTCACGCCGTGGCTGTTTCTCGCGCCGGCGATCCTGTTCTTTGCGGTTTATGTCATCATCCCGATCTTCCAGTCGATTTCGATCAGCTTTTACGACTGGGACGGGCTGGGCGAGGCAACCTGGGTCGGCATGGACAATTACGTCGAGCTGATGGATGACCGCGCCTTCGAGGTCTCTCTCTGGAATAACATGAAATGGCTGGTCTTTTATCTTCTGGCCATCCCGGGCGGGCTCTTTATCGCGCTGTTTCTCAACCAGACGGTCACGGGCATCCGGCTCTACAAGTCGCTGTTCTTTTTCCCGTTTGTGATCAGCCAGGTGGTCGTCGGGCTCGTGTTCTCGTGGTTCTACCTGCCCAACGAGGGCCTGCTTTCGGCGATGCTGGGATGGTTCGGCGTCGAAAGCGTCAATGTGCTGGGCGATCCGACTTGGGCCACATACGGTATCATCGCCGCGGGGCTTTGGCCGCAGACGGCCTATTGCATGATCCTGTATCTGACGGGGCTCAACGCGGTTGACCCCGAGCAGGTCGAGGCCGCCCGGCTCGACGGTGCAAAGGGCTGGCGGATGCTGTGGTATGTCATCATTCCCCAGCTCAAGCCTGCGACCTTCATCGCTTTCGTGGTGACGATCATTGGCGCGTTGCGCAGCTTCGACCTGATTTCGATCATGACGAATGGCGGGCCTTTCGGTCAGACCCGCGTGCTGTCTTTCTACATGTTCGAGAAAGCGCTGTCGGAATACGGGTTCCGCATGGGCTATGGCGCGGCGATTGCGGTGGTGCTGTTCCTGATCATGCTGGTTTTCATCGCATATTTCCTGTTTTCGATGTGGCGCGAGGAGCAGGGCCGATGAGCGCGCGGACGACTCCGGTTCACACGCGGACAGCCCTGCGCGACGCGCGCGGGCATGTGCCGCCACAGCAGGGGCCGCAGGCGGCACCCAATGCAGCGTTGCGGCGCGCGCGGGCGTCGATTTCGGGCGCGCAAATCACGGCAGGGAGGCCACGTGCCGCCCGCACAGGAGGGATCTGAGATGTTTCCGACACCGATCCAGAAACGGCCGCGCGCGGCGCAGCTCACCTATCAATCGCTCCTCCCGCTGGCGTTGCTGATGTGGCTCCTGCCGCTGATCGCGGTGGCGGTCTTTTCGATCAAGCCGGCGGAGGACTTCACGCAGGGCAATTACTGGGGGGCTCCGGGATCGTTCGAGTTCTTCAGCAATTACGGCAAGGTCTTCTTTGACAGCGACATGCCGCGCTACATGCTGAATTCCTTTCTCATCACCGTGCCGACGGTGATCGGGGCCGTGGCGCTTTCGGCGATGGCGGGGTTTGCGCTCGGGATCTACAAGTTCCGGTCCAACATCTGGATCTTCTTCATGTTCGTGGCGGGCAATTTTGTGCCGTTCCAGATCCTGATGGTGCCGGTGCGCGATCTCACGCTCGACATGGGGCTTTACAACACCAAGACCGGGTTGGTGCTGTTTCACATTGCCTTTCAGACGGGGTTCTGCACGCTCTTCATGCGCAATTTCATCCGTCAGCTGCCTTTCGCGCTGATCGAGGCGGCGCGGGTCGAGGGCATCGCGGAATGGCGGATCTTCTGGTATGTGGTGCTGCCCTTGATGAAGCCGGCCTTGGCGGCGCTTGCTGTGCTGATCTTCACCTTCATCTGGAACGACTACTTCTGGGCGGTGGTGCTGACGCAAGGCCCCGAGAGCCAGCCGGTCACCGCCGGGATCACCAGCTTCAACGCGCAGTTCCGCGCGGCCTATCATCTGATGAGCGCGGGCTCGATCGTTGCGGCACTGCCGCCGGTCCTCATGTTTTTCCTGATGCAGAAGCATTTCATCGCAGGCCTCACGCTCGGAGCCGTCAAGTAATATGCGTCACTGGATCTTACAGGATGCGCGCCAGAGCCTTGTTCTGGCCGCCAGGCAGGATCGTCTGCCACAGGTTGTCTACTGGGGCGCGCGGTTGCCCGATCACGACGATCCGGCCACGCTCGCTGCGGGCGCGGTGCGGGATGTCACCGGCGGGATGCTCGACGAAAACCCGGACCTGTCCATCTGCCCGGAAGCTGAACGCAGCTTTCCCGGCCAGCCCGGCCTGATCTTGCGGGCCGGTGATGGCACGCCGATCCTGCCGCGCTTTGCGTTTCTCGACGAGGTTCAGGATCCTGAAGATGGCGCGCTGACCCTGCGCTTCGGGGATGTGGCGCATGGTCTTCGCCTTGTCTTCACCTTCGCGCTCGATCCGGACACCCATATCATCACCGCGCAAACCCGCTTGCAGGCGCAATCACCCGTTCACCTGCACTGGTTGGCGGCACCGGTGGTGCCGGCGCCCGATCTCGGGGACGAGATGATCGACGTCTCCGGGCGTTGGTGCGGCGAGTTTCAGCTCAACCGGACGCGCTGGGCGCCGGGCATCCGCTACCGGGAAAACCGCACCGGGCGGACCGGTCACGAGCATTTTCCCGGGCTTTTGTTGCCGGGACGCGGGGCGACCAACACGATGGGTGAGGTCTGGGCGTTTCACTACGGTTGGTCCGGCGGACACAGGATGATCGCGGAAGAGCTCGCCGACGGGCGGCGCCAGATCCAGTGGGGCCATGCCGCGCGCATGGAACAGGAGGCCGGGACGGAGTTTTCCACCGCGCCGCTCTACATGGTCTATTCCGAGGATGGCCTGAACGGGTGCGCGGTGAGTTTTCAGCGCCATGTGCGCGACCGGATCGTCACTTGGACCAAACCCGGCGCGCCGCGCCCGGTGCATTACAACTGCTGGGAAGCGGTCTATTTCGATCACAAGATCCCCGTGCTCAAGGATATTGCGGAACGGGCGGCCGCGCTGGGCGCGGAACGGTTTGTGCTCGATGATGGCTGGTTCGGCCAGCGCGACGACGACACGCGCGCGCTGTCGGACTGGAAGGTGGATCCGCGGAAATACCCTGAAGGCCTGGGTCCGCTGATTGATCACGTTCATGGTTTGGGAATGAGCTTCGGCCTCTGGTTCGAACCCGAGATGATCAACCCCGACAGCGATCTCTATCGCGCCCATCCCGATTGGGCGCTGGGCAGTCACGACCAGATCCTTGGTCGCCAGCAAAAAGCCATCAACATGGCGCTGCCGCAGGTAAGGGACTTTCTCTACGACCGCATCGCGGCCATTCTGCGCGACCATCCGATCGACTACATCAAATGGGACCATAACCGAGTTCTGCCGGCGCCAGACGCGGCGCAGACGCGCGGCTCCTACGCGCTGATCGACAGATTGCGGGCCGATTTTCCGGATACGGAGATTGAAAGCTGTGCATCGGGCGGCGGGCGGATCGACTTTGGCATCCTGAGCCGGACCCAGCGCGTTTGGTTGTCTGACAGCAATGACGCGCTGGAACGGCTGCGCATTCAACACGATGCGGCATTGTTCCTGCCCATGGTGGTGACCGGGAGCCATGTCGGACCGCGGCGATGCCACACCTCGGGGCGCACCATTGACATCGCGATGCGGGCCTGGGTCGCGGCGCAGCGGCACATGGGTTTCGAGATGGATCCGCGCGAGCTCACCGATCACGAGGCCACGGTGCTGCGCGAAGTCACGGCATGGTGGAAGGCCAACCGGGACTGGATGGCGCGGGCCGATATCCTGCGGCTTGACAGCGCCGATCCGGCGGTCACGGCGGAACAACAGATGTGCCGCACCGGGGCGCAGTTCGTCGTGTTTGCCGGAACATCGGCCACGTCGAGCCAGATCGCTCCGCGCCCCTTGCGGCTGACGCGGCTCGACCCGGACCGGCTTTATGATGTGCGCCTGCTCAACCGGGGATCGCTGCATCACCTGTCACGTGGAACGCCGGCCATCAAGGACGGACCCATGACGGTTTCGGGACGGTGGCTGATGCACCACGGGCTTGTGCTGCCGTGGCGTTTTCCGGAAACTATGCTGGTCGTCGAGGGCCGCATACACCAGCCCGACGGGGCCTGATGCGTGGGACACCGGAGACCGGTCTGCCGCTTGCAGGTGACCCATCGGCCGCACGGGCCAAAGACGATACGAAAGAGGAGCGACCCATGAGATTGCCGACCCATCCCGACCTCGAAGGGGCCTCGGTCTATATCACCGGTGGCGGTGCCGGGATCGGTGCCGCGCTGACCGATGCCTTTCTGGGGCAGGGGGCCAAGGTTGCATTTGTGCAGCGCTCCGATGCGACCGCTTTCTGTGATCGGATGGAGGAAAAGCACGGCGGAAACCGACCGCTCTTCATGACTTGCGATGTCACCGACACGGACCGGTTGCGCGCGACGATGGAAGAGGCCGCATCCGCCCATGGCGACGTGACCCGGCTGATTTGCAACGCAGCCAATGACCAGCGCCATGACACGCTCGAGGTGACGGGCTCTTTCTGGGACTGGATGATGGAGATCAACCTCAAATCCTATTTCTTCACGGCACAGGCCGCGTTGCCGGGAATGAAGCGCGCCGGTGGCGGGTCGATCGTGAATTTCAGCTCGGTGAGCTACATGATGGGCAACGCGGGTTACCCGGCTTACGCAACGGCCAATGGCGGCATCACTGCGTTGACCCGGTCGCTGGCCCGCGAGTTCGGCCCGGATAACATCCGGGTCAACGCGATTGCGCCGGGCTGGGTTCTGACGGAGAAGCAACGCGAAAAATGGGCCACCGAGGCGTCTCTGGCGGACCAGCTTGGCAAGCAATGCCTCAAGACCCATCTTGAAGAGGATGACATTGCGGGGCCTGTCTTGTTTCTCGCCTCCGAGGCAAGCCGCATGATGACGAGCCAATGCATCGCCGTTGATGGCGGCGTGGTCACGGTGGCTGCATGAGCGCGGCACCGGAAATCCATATCGAGCCGGGTGCGCCCGAACCTGACTGGCTGGCGGTTGACTGGGGCACCTCGCATGTGCGCGCGTGGTTCCTGCGCGGGCGGCGTGTGGTGGGCTGGGCAACCAGCGCCGATGGCATGGGCACGCTGGAACCAGACGGGTTCGAACCGGCGCTGCTGCGGCTCTTGCCGATGCCGGACGCCCGGCTTTCCGTGATGATCTGCGGCATGGCGGGCAGTCGTCAGGGCTGGATCGAGGCGCCCTATGCCGCCACACCATGCGTGCCACCCACCGCTGAAAGGGCCGTGCGCGCACCGACCCGCACCGACAGGCTCGATGTGCGGATCCTGCCGGGGATCAAACAGGTCGATCCGGCGGATGTGATGCGCGGTGAAGAGACCCAGATCGCGGGGTTTCTCGCGCTCAACCCCGGCTATGACGGCATTGTGTGCCTGCCTGGCACGCATAGCAAATGGGTGCATGTGAGCGCCGGGGAGGTTGTATCCTTCCGCACCTTCATGACCGGGGAGCTGTTCTCGCTCCTGTCGACGCAATCGGTGCTGCGCCATTCCATGGCCGTGGACGGGCTCGACGAGGACGTGTTCCTGTCGGCCATGTCGCGTGGGCTTTCCCGCCCGGCCTCTCTGGGCTCTGACCTCTTCGCCCTGCGCGCCGAAGCCTTGTTGAACGACCTGCCGCCGGTGGTGGCGCGGTCGCGGCTGTCGGGGCTGCTTGTCGGCATGGAACTGGCTGCGGCAAAGCCGTATTGGCTTGGGCAGCAGGTTGCCGTTCTGGGCGCAAAGGGCTTGGCCAACGCTTACCGGATCAGCCTTGAGGATCAGGGTTTGCCGGTGATGATCGCAGATGCGGAACGCATGACGCTCGAAGGCCTCAAGGCGGCCTATTTCGCCGAGCAGGACGCGGATGCGAGGACCGGTTCGTGAGCCGCACCATGTGTCCTGCGCCAGCACGCGCCATCGGCTTTGCTGCGCAGGGCAGGATCGACACCGGGTGCGGAGCGCCCTCGTGGGCAGATCCGCTTTGCCCGATGTCCCATGCACGCCACGACGCAGCAATTGCGGTGGTCTCATTCCTGGAGTGCTTGCCATGAGCCGTCCCCTGATCGCCATCCTGCGTGGCATCACCCCCGCAGACGCCGCAGCGATGACCGAGGCGTTGCTGGATGCCGGTATCGACCGGATCGAGGTGCCGCTGAACTCACCCGAGCCCTTTGACAGCATCGCACGCATGCTCGACGCGGCACAGGGGCGCGGCACCATAGGGGCGGGCACCGTGCTCAACCCCGACGACGTGCTTCGGCTCGGTCAATTGGGTGCAGGGATGGTCGTTTCTCCCGATATGAACCCGCGCGTGATCGTGGCCACCAAGCAGGCCGGCATGCTGAGTTATCCCGGTGTCATGACCCCGACCGAAGCCTTTGCGGCCCTGCGTAACGGCGCCGACGGGCTCAAGCTGTTTCCCGCGTCCCTGATCGGCCCCGCGGGGCTCAAGGCCATGGCGGCCGTGCTGCCCGCCGAAACCCAGACCTTTGCCGTGGGTGGCGCGGGGCCCGACAATTTCGCCGAATGGATGGCCGCTGGCGCGACCGGCTTCGGCATTGGCACCGCGCTCTATACACCCGGCCGAAGCGTTGCCGACACCGCCGCGCGGGCGCGCGATCTGGTCGCTGCCTTTGACGGGTGTGCCTGACGGCCCCCGGGTTTCCCGCGTATTGCCGCGAACGCCCCCTGACGCGCCCAGGCGCTTGATCCTCAGACCGGACCTGCCCATGACCGTTTCGATCCTGTCCGACACTGCCTGCACTCTTGGCGAGGGGCCGCTGTGGCACCCGACGCGCGAGAGCCTGTTCTGGTTCGACATCCTGTCCCACCGGCTCTACGAACATGATGGGAAGAGCCAACGCAGCTGGCAGTTCGACCGCGCCGTCTCCGCAGCCGGATGGGTGGATGACAAGACGTTGCTTGTGGCCACCGAGCGCGACCTGATCCGGTTTGACCTGATGACCGGTGCCGAACAACGCCTTGTCGCTCTGGAGGCTGACAATCCCGTCACCCGGTCCAATGACGGGCGCGCCGATCCCTTCGGCGGGTTCTGGATCGGGACCATGGGGTTTCACGCAGAGCCGGGCGCCGGCGCGATCTATCGCTACCACGACGGGGCGTTGCGCAAACTGTTTGACGCGATCACGATCTCGAACGCGATTTGCTTTGCACCCGACGGGCGCAGTGCCTGTTTCACCGATACGCCCACCCGGATCATTCATCGTGTCGCGCTGGATGCGGAGGGCTGGCCGGTCGGCACACCGGAGCCTTACGTGGATCTGCGCGAAGCCGGATTGAACCCGGACGGCGCGGTGATCGACGCCGCAGGGCAGCTCTGGGTCGCGCAATGGGGCGCATCCCGCGTGGCCTGCTATGACAGGGCCGGCGCATTCCGCGACGCTGTCGAAATGCCAGCGGCGCATATCAGCTGTCCGGCCTTTGGCGGCCCCGATTACGCAACGCTTTTTGCAACCTCCGCTCTGCAGGACGCGCCGGCGGATGACACGCGCGCGGGTCAAACCTTTGCCGTGCCAACAGCGCATTGCGGGCAGCGCGAACATCGTGTCACCCTCCCGCCCGAAGCCGCTGTCGAACCGGTTGTCTGATCCATACCCGTGAGGCTCCGAACTTCTCCCCCGGGCCCGAACCGAAACCGATTGAAGGTGCCGCCATGAAACGCACATTGGGGTGCTGTTATTATCCCGAACACTGGCCCGAGGAAATCTGGGCCCAGGATGCTGACCGCATGGCGGCGCTTGGGCTCACCTGGGTGCGGATCGGCGAGTTCGCCTGGTCTCGGATCGAACCCCGTCCCGGGGATCTTCAACTCGATTGGCTGGAGCGGGCGATCGAGACCTTGGGGGCGGCCGGGCTCAAGGTCGTGCTTGGCACCCCCACGGCGACGCCGCCGCGCTGGATGCTGTCACGCCATCCCGACATGCTGGCCTGCGATGCCGAGGGGCGGCCCCGCGGGTTCGGGTCGCGGCGGCATTATTGCTTTTCACACATGCCCTACCGCGATGAGGCGGTCCGCATCACACGCATTCTCGCCGACCGCTTCGGGCGCAACCCGCATGTCGCCGCGTGGCAGACCGACAATGAATATGGCTGCCACGATACGGTGCTGAGCTATTCCGACGCCGCGCGCGCCGGGTTTCGTCGCTGGTGCGCCGCGCGATACGGCGATGTTGCCAGGCTGAATGCCGCGTGGGGCACTGTCTTCTGGTCAATGGAATATGGCGACTTCGACGAAATCGACCTGCCCAACCTCACCGTGACCGAGCCGAACCCGGCCCATGTACAAGCCTTCCGACGCTTTTCCTCCGATCAGGTGGTGGCCTTCAACCGTGCACAGGTGGAGATCCTGCGGGCTCACAGCGCGGCCCCGGTCGCCCATAACTACATGGGGCGCGTGACCGAGTTCGATCATTACGCCACCGGAGCCGACCTCGATATCGCGAGCTGGGACAGCTACCCGCTTGGCTTTCTGGAAGACCGCGTGGGTGCCACGCCTGCCCGCCAGCGCGCCTATGCGCGACAAGGCGATCCGGATTTCCAGGCCTTTCACCATGACCTCTACCGCGCTGTTGCGGGCGAGGCTCCGGGGGCCCCGGCGATTCCGCGCTGGTGGGTGATGGAGCAACAACCCGGTCCGGTGAACTGGGCACCGGTCAACCCCGCGCCGCTGCCCGGGATGGTCCGGCTCTGGACATGGGAAGCCTTCGCCCATGGCGCCGAGGCCGTGCTCTATTTCCGCTGGCGGCAAGCCCCTTTCGCGCAAGAACAGCTTCACGCCGGGCTTTTGCGCCCCGACAGTGTAGCGGCGGAGGGTTTTGCGGAGGCCGAGACGGTCGCCCGCGAACTGGCCGATGCCCCGGAAGTGGCGCCTGCGCAAGCCCCCGTTGCGCTGATCTATGACTATGACGCCGAATGGGCTTGGAACACACAGCCTCAAGGGGATGGATTGCGGTATTTCGATCTGGTGTTCGAGCATTACCGGGCCTTGCGCCGCGCGGGTCTGTCGGTCGACATCCTGCCGCCGACCACGCGACAACTCGACGGATATCGCGCGGTTTTTGCGCCGGGCCTTGTCCATGTACCCGACGCGCTCAAAGCAACCCTGAGCGCGGCCAAGGCTTCGGTGCTGATCGGGCCACGCAGCGCGGCGCGTGATGTCGATTTCTGCCTTCCCGTGCCATTGCCGCCGGATTGGCCCGGCCTGGACGTCACCGTGTCGCGGCTGGAGACATTTCGGTCCGACATGCCGCGCCCCCTCGACGGGGGAGGCGCTGCGGTGCATTGGCTCGAAACGCTGGAAACGCGCGCGGACCCGATCCTGACGCTGGAAGATGGCACACCCGTTCTCGTCGGCTCGCAGGCATGTTTCTACTGTGCCGCCTGGCTGGACGAAAGCGGGCTCGACCGTTTGGTTGCCTGCGTGGCAAAGCGCGCGGATTTGTCGGTCACCCCTATGCCCGAAGGGCTGCGATGCCGCGACACCGGTGCGGAACGGTTCTGGTTTAATCATACAAACGCTGAGATCGACAGCCCCGATGGTCCGGTGCCCGCCGCTGGAGTCCTGCGCGTGGCGATCTGACGCCCGAGGGGCCTTGCCGACGGCGCCACGCCGCGCCAGACTGGCGGCATGAGCCAGACGCCAGCCCCCTCCGATGCACCGCGCCCCGGTGAAACCCTTCTCGAAAAACCCCTGCCGGCGGCGGCCGAGCTTGTGTTCATTGGCCATATCGAAACGCCGTTTACCACCCGCGCGCTTTGCCCGCGCCAAGGTGATCCGGAAAACGGTCCGGATTGCACCGTGCATCTGCTGCCGGAATTGGCATCGGCGCTGAGGGAAATCGAGCGTTTCGATCATATCGAGCTGCTGTACTGGCTGCACCACGCGCGCCGTGATCTGCTGACGCAATCGCCGAAGTCACCGGGTGCGACCCGTGGCACGTTTTCGCTGCGCTCGCCGGTGCGCCCCAACCCGATCGGAACCGCGATTGTCCGCCTGCGCGGTCGCACGGAGACAACGCTTTCGGTGCGTGGCCTCGATTGCCTCAACGGCACGCCCTTGCTCGATATCAAGCCCAGCCGCTGCGACTACGCACCGCTGGCCAAACCCAAGCCGGGCGCAGGCACATGACACAGCGGCGTCCCGCCCCACAAGAGGGCACGGGACAGGCACCCCCGCAGCGCGCCGCACAGGGGCCACCCCCCCCCCTCTCTTGCCCTGATTCCACCCTCTCGCCCGGCCCAACCGCCAATCAAACACGCCGCCCCTGTTTTCTTTGGGCTCGAAATATCCCGGGGAGTTTGAGGGGCTGGCCCCTCAATCCGACCGCTCCAGAGGTGCGGCGCTGCATTCGGTGCACCACCCCGCGCCAGTGACGACTCCGGCAACAAAGGCTTGCCCGTTGCGGGAGATCTCGTGCTAGGCTCGCCCACACGCAGGCAAGCGGCAGACGGCCGGAGACGGGCAGCAGGATCACCAACAGGGAAGGCAAGCCCCATGTGCGATATTTGCGTCATCAATTCGGTCAAGGAGCGGATGCTCTCACGCCGAGACTTCTTCACCGCTTCGGCCACGGCGGCAGCCGGACTGGCGCTGGGCGCGACGGCATCTGCGCCCCCGGCAATGGCTGCGGGCCATGGCAGCGTGCGGGACATGACGCACAAGCTGAGCGCAGAGTTTCCGACCTTCTTCAACGAGCCCGGGATCGCGGCGCAGCAGGTCTTCAATTTCGCCGAACACGGCTTCAACCTGCTGGATTTGACGATCCGCGAACACACGGCCACCCATCTCGACGCACCGCTGCACTTCTCTGCGGATGGGGCCTCGGTTGACGAGATCCCCATCGGGGATCTTGTCGTGCCGCTCTGCGTGATCGACATTGCCGCACGCGCGGCAGAGGATCGTGACGCGCAGGTGACCCCCGATGATCTGCGGGCATGGATCTCGACGCATGGCGATATCCCGGACCGGGCCTGTGTCGCCATGCATTCGGGCTGGGCCGACAAGACCGCCTCCGATGACTACGCAGGTCGCGATGAGGCTGGCGGGCTGCATTTTCCGGGTTTTCACGTCGAGGCCGCGCAGATGCTGCTGGAAGAAACCTCCGCTGCCTCGATTGCCGTCGACACGCTGTCGCTGGACCACGGGCCATCGGCGGATTTCGCGACACACTACGCTTGGCTTCCCGCGGGCCGATACGGGATCGAAAACCTCGCCGGGCTCAAGGACGTGCCTGCCGCCGGAGCGACGCTGGTCGTGGGCGCGCCAAACCATGTGGGCGGCACCGGCGGTCCGGCACGCATCTTTGCGATGGTCTGACCCTTGGCGACCCGCACCCTTCTGCAGGACGACGCGCTCGACCCCCGTGCGCAAGCCGTCTTCGACGATATC
Source organism: Cognatishimia sp. F0-27 (assembly GCF_020667845.1). GTDB lineage: Bacteria > Pseudomonadota > Alphaproteobacteria > Rhodobacterales > Rhodobacteraceae > JAFMPQ01. The sequence continues at coordinate 609 of NZ_JAFMPQ010000051.1, read as the reverse complement.
CGCGCCACACGAGGTTCGGATTTCGTCAACAATTTCTGGCGCGCGCTCGCTCATGATCCCGACACGCTCGAAGCGCTGTGGTCCCGGCTCAAAACAGTCATGGCACCCGGCGCGCTCGATCCGGTGGTCAAGGAAATGCTCTATGTGGCCGTTTCGACGGCGAACGGATGCAGTTATTGCATCCATTCCCATACGGCGGCGGCCAAGGCACGCGGCATGACCGAGGCGCAACATGACGAGCTGATCGCGGTTATCGGCATGGCGATGATGACAAACGGCCTGGTGACCGCGCTTCAGGTGCCCGTCGACCCGGCTTTCAAGGCATCGGAAGGCTGAGCCGGCCAGCTTCGGGCAGGATTTCGCGTGTTACGCTGTGCCGCGGGAGGCGACGCCTCCAGCGTCCGATGCGCGCGGCGCCCGAAGAACTGATGCGCGGCATGTTGTCGGGCCAGAACCCGGCGCCCCAATTGACGCGCGCTTGCGCCATGAATTTCAAGAAACACGCGTTCCGAACCGCTCAGCGGTTGACCTCAACAACCAAGGTGATCTTGTCACCCGATATCCCGATATCCCGATATCCCGATATCCCGATATCCCGATATCCCGATA
>NZ_JAFMPQ010000050.1 GCF_020667845.1 Cognatishimia sp. F0-27 | reverse complement strand
TTCCACGTTTCCACGTTTCCACGTTTCCACGTTTCCACGTTTCCACGTTTCCACGTTTCCACGTTTCCACGTTTCCACGTCGCCGCGCGCCTGTTGCGACAGGACCGACCCAGCGCGCGGCGCGGCAGAACCCTGTTAACGCGTCTCGCGGAGTGTCGGCCCCCACGGCCGGATTCGTCCGGCGGCATTTTGCGTGAAGGGGTCGAGAATGGGACTGATGAACTTTCTGAGCGAAAGCGAGAGCTTTGCGGGGCTCGCGGGCTCCATCGCGGATGCGCGGCTCTATGTCTTCAAGGCGGGCACGGATATCAAGGTGCCGATCTACAAGGAAGTCCATCAGACCGACACCTGGCCCAACCCGATGGAGGCCGATGCGGCTGGCCAGTTCGATATCGGCTACCTCTCCGAAGGCTTCTACAAGCTGCGCCTGATCGGGGCCGGGCGGCGGGTGCTCTGGGAAGAGGACAACGTGCATATCCGCGCCAGCGGAACCCTCGGCATTGTCGAGCGGTTCGACACGGTTGCGGCACTGATCGGCGATGAAATCCTGTCTTATGATTTTGGCTCCAAGACGCGCTACGCGGCGCCCGGCGCGAAGATCCTCGCCGATGATGGCCCGCATCTCTATCTTGTGGCGCCGTTTGATGCGACGGACCACCATCTGGTGACCGACGGGGGCGTGAAGCTTTATGTGCAGCCCGGGGCGTCGGGGCAGTTGGCGGCGGCGGCTTTCGGGTTTGCACCGACCTCCTCGGGCGCAGAGAATTTTGTCAGCCTGAGCCGGGCGGTTGCGGTGGCGCAGGATGCCGGTGCCACGCTGGTGCTTGGCGGCGGCAGCTTTGCGCTCGAGACCGGCGGCGCGCCGGGTGTGCCCGTCGATCCGACCCGCCCGATCCAGATCGTGGGGCAGGGGCGCGGCACGCGGCTCACCGCGACGCGCGGGGTGTTTGTGATCCAGCAGCAGGATGCCGACGCGGTGGCCACCACGACGCTCACCGCCGATATCGACTTTGAGGACACGACCCTGACCGTTGCCGACAGCAGCGGCTTTGCCACCGGGCAGCTGGTCTATATCCGCTCCACCGAGACCATGGAGGAGACCAGCCGCACCTATGCCAAGCAATATGTCTCCGAGGTCAAGAGCGTGGATGGCCCGACCGGGATCACCCTGCGCCACCGGGCGCCGGGCAATTTCGCGGTCGCCGGCGAGACGGTGACGATCCGCGCCTTTGCGACGGCGCCGATCTCGATCAGCTGCATGGAGATGCGCGGCACCGCGAGCCCGGCCTTCCCGGCGGTGGTCGATTGCCTTTATGCGGGCGATGTTTCGGTGCGCGATGCCTTTATCGGCACCGTCGGCGAGCCGGACCTGCGCACGCCGAGCTTTGGGGGCGGCGAGGATCTGGCCAACGGGATCAAGGCCTTCCGCTCCCGCCGGGTGACGGCCAGCGATGTCACGCTGTGCCATCTGGTCTACGGGTTTCTGGCGCAGGAAGGATCCGCCGATTGCCAGTTGCGCGACGCGCTCAGCGCCTTCAACCGCCATGCCAACAATTTTGGTATTGGCTCGCATAACTGCTCGGTGCACCGCTCCGAGGCGCGCGACAATCACGGTGGCTTCGACAGCCACGAGACCGCCTATGACAGCACCTTTGTCGGATGTGTCGATCACAATGGCATCGGGCGCTCCAAGCTGCGCGGCCGGCGTGATGTGGCCTATGACTGCCGCTTCATTGCCGGGCTCGAGGCCTATGCCGATATCGGTCTCACGACGGCGTTCGATTACCAGACCCGGATCGGGCGGCGGATCGAGAAGCTGTTTTACAATTGCGAGATCGACAACCGCGCCGAGCGGATGCTGGCCAATGCGACGCGGCTCGGTTTCTATGGTGGCAGCCTTGCCAACACCACCATCGAGACGGTCGGTGGGCGGGCGCTCGATTTTCTCGACCTGATCGATCTGTCGGTGGATGCCAGCCGGATCAATGAGATCACGTCCGGGATCACCTTCCTTCTGCCGGCCCGGATCAAGACCACGATCCGCAACGTGACCGCGCTGGGGCCGAGCGCGGGGGTTGTGGCAACCAACAACAAGTCGTCCGACAAGCTGTTCTTGTATCACACCGATCCTGACGCGTCGGTGCATGTCAGCGACAGCTTCCTTGATGGCTGGCGCGCAGCGATATGGCTCAGCAATACCGGCGATCACCGCCGCACGCGGATCGTGAACAACGACATCTTCAACTGCGGCTACGGGCTGCGCTTTGTCACCAGTGCCAATGGCGTCGATGCGGTCGGTGCGCTGGCGGGGAACACATATGCGGGCAATTTCGACGATATCCAGAACCGCCAGCGCCGCACCCGTGCGCTTGACGCGCTGAGCCTGCCGGAGCGCATATGGACCGCTGCCGAGATCGCCGATACCGGCTCGGACGTGAACCAACAGGACAAGTATCCCGGCCGGATCGTCTTTGACGCCACCAACGGGCGGATCCTGGTTGCCCTGGGCGACACCCCTGCCGGGGCCTGGGCGGTCGCGGATGGGTCGGCCACGGTGACGCCGAGCTGATCGCGCGTGGTCGTGCCCGGTGCGCCTGGCGGGCCTGGTGTGTCTCTCTCGCGTGCGCCGCGTGCCGGCTTGGCCGGGGTGGCGTGCGCCGCGGGGGGGGGCGCCGTTTCCGGCCTCCGTACGCAGGGCCCGGCTTGGCGGGTGCCCTTGCCTCCGGGGGCCTGCCTATCGCGCCCGCGCCACGGCTTCGAGATGCGCCAGCATCCCTGCTGCCAGCGCCTTGCGGTCATAGGCTGCGGCCGCCACCAGGCCGTTTGCGCGCAGCCGGGCGCGCAAGGCGGGATCGTCGCGCAAGGCAATGAGCTTGCGCGCCAGATCCGCCGCGTCTTCGGGTGTGAAGATCAGCCCGGCGTCGTGACGGGTCAGGATCTGTGCGCTCTCGCCTTCAACCCCGTGCAGGATCGGCAGCCCCATGCCCATGCATTCGAACATCTTCGACGGGATCACGGTGGTGAAGAGCGGGGTGCGGCGCAGATGGATGATGGCCACGTCGAGAATGGACCAGTAGCGCACCACCGCCTCCTTGGAGACCGGATCCAGAAAGCGCACCGTCTCCAGCCCTGCGGCCCGTGCCATCAGCGCGGTGCGCTGCGCGCCGTCCCCGAGGATCAGCAGCCGCATGTCGCGCGTGGCCGGGTCGGCGGCAAGGATGCGCCCGGCCTCGATCACCGTCTCGAGCGCATGGGCCATGCCGAGCGTGCCGATATAGCCCGCCACGAAGCGCCCCCGCAGATCCAGTTCCCGCACCAGCGCGGCATCCTTGGGGCGCGGTGAAAAGCGTGTCGCGTCGACCCCGTTGGTGACCACGACGATCTTGTCGGCCGGGATGCCGCGCGCGACAAGGTTGCGCCGGAACGCCTGCGTGACGGCCACCACGAGGGTCGCGCGGCGATACAGGAACAGCTCCAGCCGTTCGAGCAGATCCAGCAGGCGCGAGGTTTTCATCGCGCTCACCGCGCGGATCGAATCCGGCCAGATGTCGCGCAGCTCGAACACGAAAGGCCGCCGCTTGAGCGCCGCCACGCCCCAGGCGGCCACCGCGGTGAAGAACTGCGGCGAGGTGCCCACCACCACATCCGGGCGGCGCACGAACAGCGCCGCGAAAAACCCCATGACCATGAAGCTCAGGAAATCGAGGATGCGGCGCGCAAAGCCCGCATTGCCGGTCATGTAGCTCCAGACGCGGATGACGCGGATGCCGTCCATCTGCTCGCTTTGCCACAGCCGGTTGCGATAGCCGCCGAACACCCGGCCCGTGGGGAAGTTCGGCGCGCAGGTGATCACCGTGACGCGGTGCCCGAGGGCCACCCATTCGCGCGCATGTTCGAAAGTGCGCGAGGCGGGCGCGTTGGTTTCGGGCGGGAAATTGTCGGTCAGAAAGAGGATATGCATGGGGTCTGTTGATCCTTGCCCCTATGCCCAGTCGAGCCGCAGCACGGCACGGCCCGCGATCAGGGGCAGGACCAGGCAGGGCGCGGGCCGGCTTTCGCCGAAGCGGGGATGCCACGGGGCGGAGGTGCGCGTCAGCGGGCCCCCGGCCTCGGCGCGCGCGGTGAGCCGGGTTCCGTCCGGCAGGGTCAGGGTCGCGGAGCCGGTTGCGGTGATTTCGGCGGCAATTCCGGGATGCAGCGGGTAGCGCGCCACGCCGCACTGGGCGGGATCGATCCGGTCGGTGACGGTGAGCCCATCGGGGTCAAGCTGCCAGAGCCTGTGGTGATCGGTGCCCGGGGTGAGCCTTTGGTAGCCGTCATGGCGCGCCGCAAGCCGGGTGCCGTCGCGCGCGACATCGTGGACGCGGGCGCGCCGGGCGACGCGGAAGCCCGCCCAGACTTCGGAGCTGTCCTGCCCGGCGACGGTCACGGTGGCATGGGCCGCTGTGCCGCGCTGCTGCTGCCGCGCCGGGCCGGTGCCGTATTCGGAGGTGCCGCCATTTACGATCACCCGCTGGCCCGCCAATGACAGCTCGAAGCTGAGCGTGTCCGCATGGGCATGCCCGGGCAGATAATCCGGCCCCACCGCCGCGGTATCGGCCAGAAGCACTGCCCGGCCGCTGACCAGCCGGTGATAGCCGCTCTGTGGCAGCGAAAGACTGCCGGGTTCGCGGGCCGGGCGCGCGCCCCCCAGCCGCCCGGCATAGGACAGCAGCGCATCCGTTTCGGGGGCGATGCCAAGGGCCGCGTCGTTGAAGAACCCGATGCCGCCATCGGGATGGGACATCGCCACCAGCCACCGGGCCATGGCCGCGAGCCGGGTTTCGACGGTCGCGCGCAACGCGTCCTCTTCGGGGGTGCCGCGCGCGCGCATCAGGTTGGCAAGGTCGAGCATGTCTTCGAAGGCCAGCGCGTGATACATCGGGCTCAGCTCGAAATGACCGCCATCGGGCAGGATCTGTTCGTCGATCTCGGTCTCGAGGATGCGCCGGGCCACGGCGCGCCATCCCCGCGCCTCCGGGCCGTCGAAATAGAGCCCGGCAAACATCAGCGCCTTGGCATTGGCAAACAGATGATTGCCCAGCAGATGCCATTCGAGCCGTTGCGTGAGCCAGCGTGCCTGCACCGCGAGGCTGTGATGCGCCGCATCGGGCAGCGCCATGCCGCCAAGCGCGGCCTTGATCCAGTTCACGATCCGCAACGATGTGGGATAGGGCTCCCAGCCCGAGCCTGCCCCGGATACCGGACCGGGCGGGTTTTCGGCGATCCAGCGCGCGATCAGCCCCGCGTGCCAGTCGCGACGGGCCGCGGCCCCTTCGGCGTTCAGATCGTCGCAGTAATGCAGGTTGTAGCGCCAGAGCTTGTCGCGGGCGGGATTGTCCCAGCCATCGGCATCCAGCGACCCGGCCTGTCCGAGAAAGACAAACGCCTCCGGTCCGGTCATGCTGGCGGTGCGCGCGGCGGGCGTGACCCACGCTCCGGTCGGGACGGCGAGACCCGGGGCAGGGGCCAGATCGGGTTTCGGACGGGCCAGCCGGAAGCGCAGCCGGCCCCGGAGCTGGACCGGGCGCAGGTGTTTCAGCGTGTGGTAGTAAAGGGCAACACGGCTTGGCATGACGGGTCCTGAACAGGCGTGAAAGGCGGGGCGGAAGACCCTCGGGTCAGCGCAGCGTGGCGTCGATCTCGATGGCGGCGCGGCTGACCTCGATCACCTCGTCAAGCGGGATCACCGGGGCGGCGCCCGCGCGCACGGCCTTGAGGAAGGCCGCCGCACAGGCCGCGTTGCCCTTGTCCTGCGACAGGCTGCGCATGGTGCGGAACCCCGGCCAGCCATGCCCGCGCAGCGCCCGGAAATTGTCGAGTTGCAACACGCGGCCCCCGGCAAAGACCTCGAGCCGCTCCTTGGGCAGCGCCTTGTGCCCGTTGGCGAGATAATGAACCGTCCCGACCGAGCCATCGGCGAAGCCGAGCAGGATCGACGCCTTGTCGCCGAGCGCGGGGCTCTCCGCGAGCGCCATGGCGCTGTGACCGGTGATGGCGGCGCCCGCGAGATGGCGCAACAGGTCGATGAAATGACAGCCCTCGCCGATGATCCGCCCGCCGCCCACGGCGCGATCCTGGGTCCAGTGATCGGCGGGGATTGCGCCCGCATTCACCGTCATGACGAAGGTCTTGGGGCTTTTCAGCGTGTCGAGCAGGGCCTTCATCCGCACCACATGCGGCGCGAAGCGGCGGTTGAACCCGACCATCAGGTGCTGACCGGGCCGGGCGCGGGCCTCGGCCTCGATCTCCCCGATCTCCTCCAGCGTCAGGCAGAGCGGTTTTTCACAGAACACGTGTTTGCCCGCGCGCAGGGCCGCAAGCGTCTGGCGGGCATGGGCGTCGTGGCGGGTGGCGATCACGATGGTGTCGGTTTGCGGATCGGCAATGGCGGCGTCGCTGTCGGTGCTGGCGGTGGCAAAGCCGAACTTTGTGCCGAAATGCGCCGCACTCACGCCGCCGCTGCTGACAACCGTGTCGAGCGTCGCCCCGGCCGCCTTGAAGGCGGGGATCAGCACGCGGCCCGCGTAATTGCCCGCGCCAAGGAATGTCACGCGCCCGGCGCGGCCCGGCGTGGTCTCGGACCGGGGGGTGGATGGGGCTTTGGATGGGGCACCGGTCTGTGTGTCACCAAGCGCGACCTGCCGCGCGCGCAGGTCGCCGGGGTCGGCGGGCGCGGGATAGTCCAGCAGGATGCCCATGGACGGCTCCTCGGCGGTGAGCAGCGCCATCGCCTGCGCGCCTTGTGCGATCTCGAAACGGTGGGTGATCAGCGGCGCGAGATCGAGCGCGCCGGACGCCATCATGTCGAGGATCGCCTCGAAATTGCGCTGTTCGGTCCAGCGCACGAAGGCGCGGGGATAGTCCTGCCCCTGTTCCTCGTAGGCCGGATCGTAGCGCCCCGGCCCGTAGGAGCACGAGACCTGAAAGGTGAGCTCCTTTTCGTAGAAATCCGCGCGGCTCAGCTCCAGCCCGACAACCCCCACCAGCACGATGCGCCCGCGCTTGCGGCACATGGTGGCGGCCTCGTGCATGGGCGCGTTGCTCCTGGTCGAGGCGGTGATGATGACCGCATCCACGCCCGCCCCGCGCGAGAAGCGGTCCGCCGCGGCCAGCACGTCCCCGCCGGCGCCGGGATTGACCGTCTCGGCGCCGAACTGCGCCGCCAGGGCCAGCCGCGCGGGGTCGTAATCGATGCCCATGACGCGGCAGCCCTGCGCGCGCAGCATCTGCACCGTCAACAGCCCGATCAGCCCCAGCCCCGTGACCACCACGCATTCGCCCAGGCTCGGCGCCGCGAGCCGGATCCCCTGCAACCCGATGGCGCCCAGCACGGTGAAGGCGGCGGCATCGTCGGAGACGCCCTCGGGGATCTTTGCGCAAAGATGTTTCGGCACCGCCACGAGCTCGGCATGTTTGCCGTTGGAGACCACGCGGTCGCCGGGTGCGAACCCGTCGACATCCGCGCCTGTCTCCAGCACCCGGCCCACGTTGCAATACCCAAGGGCCAGCGGCTGATCGAGCTTGGAGCGCACCGCGTCATAGGTCGCGGCAACCCCATCCGTGCGGGCCTTTTCCAGCACCATCTTCACCTTGTCGGGCTGGCTGCGGGCCTTCTGGATCAGGCTGCCCTTGCCGAATTCCACAAGCATCCGCTCGGTCCCGGCGGAGACAAGCGTGGTGGTGGTCTGGATCAGCAGCTGCCCGCGCCCGGCGCGCGGGGCGGGAACATCCGCAAGGGATGTGGACCCGTCCTTGAGAGACTGGAGAAGCTGTTTCACGGGATCATCCTGGTTTGGTCTGAAGGCGCGCGGCCGCTGTCGGGCGCGCGGAGAAGGCGGGCGCGTTCGCGCGAGAGGGAAAGGGTCCGTTCGGTCTCGCCCCTGCGCACCATGTCGGCCACGGCAAGCATGAGGAGGCTGGAGGACAGAACCTCGTTCCAGTCCCGCGCGGGGCCCTCGGCAAAGGGTTGCAGGATCGCACGCGCATGGCCGGGATCCTTGGGCCAGTAGCGGTGGCGGCGGCGCGTCGTGCCCTGCCAGAGCGTCATGCGGCAAAAATCGTCGATCTTGGCGATGACATCGCCCTGCTGGACGTTGATGGTCTCGTTGATGCCCTCGAAGGGCTCGCTGCGCGCGGTCAGCATCAGGGAGAAGACATCGCCGCGGTCGGTGGCGATCGACAGCGCGAAATCGTCATCCGGATTGGCGGGATCGGCCGACAGCAGCGTGAGGCGATGGGTGTCGGCGCCGCCGTCGCGCCGGGCGCAGAGATGCACGAAGAGATCGATCCAGTGCCCGGCATTGCCACAGATGCGGGTGCCTTCCCCGGGGTGGCGATACCAGTGGTCGGGGCCGATCACATGGCCCGAGACAAAGCAGGACACCGACAGCGGTTGGTCCTTGCCGGGTGTGATCGCGGCCTTGATATCGGCGATCGCGCCGGAAAAGGGCCGGTTGTAGCCCGCAAAGAGCCGCGTCGTGCCGTCGGCCTCGGCGCGCAGGCGCGCGGCCTCCAGCCGGGCGAGCTGGGTCTCGCTCACGGCGACGGGTTTTTCGAGATAGACCGCCCGCCCGCTGTCCAGCGCGGCGCAGGCGTAATCGGCGTGGCTGGCGTGATTGGAAGCGACATAGACCGTGCGCACGGCGTCATCGGCCAGCCATGCATCGGGGGCGTCCGCCCTGTGGCGCACCCGGAACCCGCGCCGGAACCCGTCGGCCGCGGCCCTGTCCGGGTCGTAACACCACCGAAAGCGCGCGCCATGCGCCCGCGCGATGACATACCCGATGGTGGCAAAGGCATACTGCCCGCACCCCACCATGGCGATATCGGCGCGGTCCCGCGCGCGCCACGTCACCGGCAGGCTGCCGCGTTTGCGCGCGGCCACCTTGAACCACGTGCGCCCAAGCCCGTAGAGCCGCAGGAACCGCCAGATCTTGCGCAGCCCGTCGGCACGGGAAAACCGCATCGACGGTGCGGGATCGGTGTGGTGGGGCGCGGTCTGGACCATCCGGGGTTTCCGTTCGCATTTCTGCTCGTCGCAGATATCCAGTTTGGTGCAAAAACCCAAATGCTTATATTGTCTGACCGTCCTGGCATCCCATCGCAAGGTCGCTCCGGCCTGCCTGCCTGCCCTGATCCGGTCTGACCAGACAGCCATGCCGCCGCCTGCACGTGCGGGGGAGGGGGATGTATCCGCCAATGCGGGTCTTGAAACCGCCCACGGGCCCGGAGCCTGTGGCTCTGGGCGAAAAAATTTGCAATACAGCACAAGCGTCACGGGCTTGCGGTGCGATGCGCCAGAGCCCGGGATATGGCGTGACACGGGGCAGGCCGCGGATCTCGAACCGCAAAGGCCTGTCTCAAGATCAAGATATGGAACGGTTGCGACACACACGCGATCCAAGCACAGTCGGGAAAGGTCATCCATGCGTATCAGAGCGGCGCTCAAGAAGGTCGTTCGGCCGGTGGCCGACCATGTCACACATGCGGCGACCCGGCGCGCCCTGCCTGCGCTCGAACGCCTCCCTCACCCTTTTGCAAAGCCGATTGCACAAGCGGTCCGGGAGACGATTGACGGCGATATCAGCCGCGACGAGGCCGCGCTGATCGACAGGATAGAGCAAAGGCGCGCCGCGCTCGGTGCTGATGAGAGCCTCATCGAATTCATGGATTTCGGCGCCGGCAAGGCGGACAACACCCGAAGCCTCGAAGAGGCGGCGCATGGCCATGCAACGCGGGTGACCGTGCAACAGGTGGCGCAGGCCAGCAAGTCACCGCGCTACTGCCTGCTGCTCTACAAGCTGATCCGCCATCTCGAACCCGATACCGTTCTTGAAATGGGAACCTGCGTGGGGATCTCCGCATCGTATCAGGCGGCGGCGCTGAAGAAGAACGGCCGGGGTCGGCTGAAAACGCTCGAGGGGGCGCAGGAGGTCGCAAGGATCGCCCGCAAGACGCTCGAAATCAATCAGCTTGACAATGCGGACGTGGTAACGGGCCCGTTCCACGAGACGCTTCTTGCCGAAATGCAGGGCATCGGGCGGATCGATTTCCTGTTCAACGACGGCCATCACGACGGTGCGGCGGTGCTGCAGTATTTCGAGCAATCGGTGCCTTATCTGGCCTCTCCGGCCATTGTCTTTGTCGATGACATCAACTGGTCCGACAGCATGAACAAGAGCTGGCAGGCGCTGAAGACGGATGCGCGCACCGCGTTCTCGGTGGATTTCGGGGCAAACGGTCTTGTCGTGTGGGATCCGGATGCCGGGTCCTCGACGGATATCGTGCTGAAGATCTGACAGCCCGGCGCGCGCCGCGGGTCCCCGCACCGCAACGCCGGTGATCTCCCAAGCGGCGTCCGCGCCCTTTCAGCGACGCGCGCCGGGGGCTCCCCGGGCAAGCGCGGCCCGGAACATGGCGCGGGTGGCCGTCAGCGTTTCGGAGGGGTTGGCGATCTCGCGGGCCATGTCGAGCGCCGCCTGTCTCATGGCCGCGCGCCCGGATGCATCCAGCCCGGCAATGCGGTCGATCTCGCGCGCGAAGGCGCCGGGATCGTCCAGCGACAGGTCCGCACCGACCCCCTTTGCGGCGAGACCGCGCCAGGGAGTCCGGTCCGAGATCACAAGCGGCAACCCGGCAGACAGCGCATCCACGATGGCATGGCCGTAATTCTCTCCCAACGTGGGAAACAGGAACACGTCATGCCCGGCAAGCGTGTCCCGCACCGTATCCGGGGGCAGGGTGCCGCCATGGATCACCTCGATATGGGCCGGCAGCCGTGCAATGCGCGCCTTGCACGCCGCCCAGTACGCGGCGTCTTCCTCCGGGCCGTAGATGGTGAACCGCATCGGCGCCGAGACCTGCGCCAGAATGTCCAGCGCGCCCATGAGGTTCTTTTTCGGTGAAATGCGCGACAGGAACACGCCGCGCAGCACCTCGGAGGCGGGCGCGGCTGGCGGGGCGGTCATGCCCACGGAGGGCAGGTTGGCCGCCACGGCGATGGATGCGGACGCGCCGATGCGGGCGATGATGTCGGCTTTCTCCGGCTCCGCGGTGGCGTGCCATGTGACGCCCCGCCACAACCCGGTCAGCGCCGCCGCCGTCAGGAAGACGGATTTCTTGCGGGCCTTGAGGGCAAGCGCCCCGGGAGAAAACTCCCCGCGCGGGGCGATCAGGACAGGGCTGGCGCGCCGCCGGTTGGCCAGCAGCGGGCGCAGCGAAAAGGCGGGATCGAAGGCGCTTTGCAGATAGAGCAGATCATGCGCGGTGTCGTCCATGATCCGGCGCAGCGCCCCGATGCCGGGAGGGCGCGACAGGTAGAGCACCTGCGCCTTGCCGACCGCCTGCCACCGGTCCGTCCGTATCGCGGAATAGGGCGCGGGGTCGCCCATGTCGTGATCCAGTGTCACGATGCGAAAATCCACCGCGTCCCCGAGATGATCGACAAGGTTGGCCACGCTCCGCAACGGCCCGCCAAACCGGAACCCCGGCAGGTAGTGGCGCAAAAGGATCAGAACGGTTTCAGCCATTCGGGTGGTGACCTGACTGTCTCTTGCGGCGGGCCTGCTCGCGCAGAATGGTGAAGAACACGATGATCGCGAAAAGCAAAAAGCCGTTGATGAGGATGGGTAGTACGGAAGAGACCCCACCCCGGTTGAGGTTGAAGAAGACGAGGATCGACAGAAAATAGACCAGCGCGTTCATGCGTGGAATATTCTGCAGGATCGCGGCGAAAAACCCCATCAGCATGCCGATCGTCAACGGATGAAGCGCGAACAGCGCCTTGCCGTAAAGAAAAATCGATTCGCTGATCAAGCCGGGCAAGACGATGTAGAAACCCGGAGAGCCCCGGGGCACGCCCAGAACGATTTCGGAGATTTCGAAATTCAGCCGGATGATCGGCAAACCGCCCTTGAGAAAACCCGGGATCGGCAATGTCGCGATCCAGATGACATAGGACACCAGATCGGCCTGCTCACCAGATGCAATCAACGGCCGGCCAATCTCGATGGGCAGCATGACTTCCCCTTCCAGGAGCGTGAAGAAGCCCTGTAGAATCCCGTCGCTCGAAACCGCATTACCCAGACGCACGTAGGTGTACGCGTTGGCGAGACTTGCGAGGATCGGTGTCAGCGCCAGGGCGCTGATGATCAGGCCGAGCCGCCATCTGGGTTTGAAAACCCAGCTCATTATGAAGAAGAAGATCAGCGCAAACAGGATTTCATACCGCCCGATATAGGCGTCGCGCACATATTCCATGTAAAGCGGGGCTAACAAGAGAAAGAACAGAATCCGGCTGCGGTCCCGATAGCGATAAAGCGCAAGATAATAGAGGGGCGTGACCAGCGTGGTGAGAATGCTGATCAGGGCGCCAATAGCGCCGCGCTGCGTGGTGAACTGAGCATCGAAAAATGAGCGCAAATCCGGGGAGGGTGGTGCAAACAGGAGATGAACCCTGAATGTCGGCACCACCAGGGTGACAAAGATCAGGATCAAATAGAGGATGAGCACTTTCTTGGCCATTCGGCCCTCGGCGAAATCCGCCAGCACGGCTGTGGCATTGGATGCAATTGTCACACCCAGCGGGTAGCTCAGTACCGCGCCGAGCCGGAATCCAAAAACCAGGGTAATGATGAACACGAAATAGCTGATGATCATGTAACCCGGCGCCAGGGTCGTCGAGATGGCAAACCCGTTGAACAGGCTAAACCCGATGATCATCGGCAGGAGAAGCAGGCGTTGGGTGGACCCATTGCAGACCAGCCAGGAGATCGGCAGCGCAATCATCAGGAAGACCGCCACGAAGAACAGGATGAAGGGATCAAAGGTGATCATCCCAGCGCCTCCCGCAGGGCCGCGCTCACGCGCGCCTTCTCGGCCTCGGGGGTGTTGCTGGCCAGGAACGCGTCGATATCGGCGGCGTTGCGCCGCACGGTGCCGCTCAACGCCATCAGCCGCTCCGCCACCGTGCCGGCACTGTCCGCCGGACCGATGAACCGCGCCCAGGGGCGCCCTGCAAGCAGGGTGCGCAAGGGCAGCTGGTCGCTGGCCAGCACCGACAGCCCGGCCTGGGCGTATTCGAACACCTTGTTGGGGGCGCAAAGCTGCGTGTTTCGGGTCGCATAGCCATAGGTCACGATCCCCACATCGCATAAAGCCGTCACCGGCCACGATCAGCCGGATGCGGTCGGGAAGATGCGCCATGGCCTCGATGATCCGCGGCAGACCGCGATCCAGAACGACCGCCCCCTGATAGAGCACCAGCACCTCGTCATCGGCGCGGCGTTCCAGCGCGGGATAGGCTGCGCGTTTCTCGGCAAGCCGGTCTTGCGCGGGCCGCGGCACCGTGGGGATGTTGCGCATATGGGTGGCCGGGCGGCGCAGCGGATAGCTTTCGGTCATGATCGCGGCGCGCTCGGCATTGGCGGCGATCACCAGATCGGCAGCGGGTGCGGCGTGGCGCTCCAGCCGGGCCCAGAACCGGTCGCGCCGCGACGGGTGCTCGCCGGGGCCGGGAATGATCAGCTCATGGGCGTCATAAACCAGCCGCGCCCCGCTCACCCCCGCGGCCAGACGCCCCGGCATGGCGGTAAAGAAATCCTCCGCCAGCACCACGTCCGGGCGCAACCGGCGCGCGGTGACAAGGGCCTGCCGCAGGAAGGCCAGGTGCGGGTGCGGTTGTGACATGCCCGGCGCCACGACGCAGCGCGCATGGCTGTCGCCCGCGACCCGGTCCGCCAGCGGCGCCGTGCTGCAATCGAGAAGATGCACCGTGCCGGACTCCGAGGCGATATCGATCATCCGCCGCACCCGCCCGTCAAAGGTGATGTCGCCGAAAAGCAGCACAAGCCATTTGCGCGAGGCGGTCATGATCCCCGGTTCCTGTTTCATCGCGGCTGTCCCATCAGCGCAGCGCCCGGATGGCGCGGGCCAGAAGCACCGCCGCCAGAAGGTTGCCCGCAAACGCCGCGATCACCGTCGCCATGGCCGCGCCGATCAATCCGTAAAGCGGAATCAGCCAGACTGTCAGCACGACATTGAGCACCAGCCCGAAGGACAGCGCCCAGGTCGAGCGCCCCGGACGGCCCAGCATGCTCAGCCCGAGCCCGGAGAACCCGACACAGGCATAAAGGATCTTGCCAAGCGCAAGCAAGATCAGCGGCGCGGCGGCGGGCGCAAACGCCGCCCCGAAAAGCAGCGTCACGATCGGCGCGGCAAGGGCGGCAACCGTCCCCGCCGCAACCAGCATGATCGCCCCGGCGGTCAGATGCGCCCGCAGCAGCAACCGCCCCAGCGCGTCAGGGTCCTTCTCCGCCTGGAGCCGCACGATGCGCGGGCCAAGCGCCATAGAGAAGGCAAAGAGCACAACGCCCAGCCCATCGACCACCTGCACCGCCGCGCGGTAAAGCCCCACATCCGCGGGCTGCATGAGCATCCCCACCACCACAAGGTCGATCTGGTAGTTCAGGGCCTGGATGCTTGCCAGCAGCAGGAAGGGCAGGCTTGCAAAGAGGATCTGCGGCGCGTTTTGCCGGTCACCGTGATCGGGCAGGCGCGCCAGCGGGCGCTGCAGCAGCGCCATCGCGATCCCGGCCGCCAGCGCCGCGGCGCCCGCATGAAAGGCAAAGGCCGTGCCCGGCGCCATCGTGACCCCCGTCAGCACCGCGAAACCGAGCAGCATCAGGAACATCGCCGGGCGCAGGATCTGCTGGGCGAGCTGGCTTGCGACCACATGGCCCAGGCCGCGCAAGGCGGCGCCCGCGATCTCCGTCTGGGACAGGGCCACCACCAGCACGGCCACCGCGATCCCGTGGCCGGGGTCCAGCAGAAACCCGGTGGCCGCCCAGAGCCCGGCGGCCAGCATCGCCGTGCCCAGCACCGCCGCCGCCGCCACCCGCATCAGCCTGCGCGCGGCAAACCCGGTCCCGGCCGCCGCATGCTGCCCCATATGGCGCACCAGAGAGGCGGGAAACCCGAGCAGCACCGGCACCAGCAGGAGCTGAACCCAGGCCATGACCAGCGCGTAGAAGCCGAAACTCTCGACGCCGAGCAGGCGCGCCAGCACGATATTGACGCTCGTCTGCAGCGCCAGGTAGCCGATCTTGAGCACCGCGCTCCAGCCGATATCGCGGATCAAGCCGCGCCGTGCAGGGCCCTGGCGGTCAGCCGTGCCGGCCCCGCCGCTCATGACCGGCTCTCGCCGGACAGGCCGATCGCGCAGGCGCATGCCCCCGGACCGCGCGCGGGGGGGCTCTGGGGCCTCTGCCGGGCGGGCCGTCGCTGGCCGCCGGTCGTGCGGGCGTCGCGCAGAGGCGCCGGGGAGCCATGGCTTGCCCGCACGGGTCAGCCCTGCGGCGTCGTGGAGGAGAACAGCCCCACCGTGTCGATGCAGTAGCGCACCGGCCGGGGGGCGGCGTGGAACGCGCGGTGCCCCACGAGATAGACATGGATATCGGCGCGGTGATGGGCTTCGGGCAGGCTGACAAGCGCGACGGTCTGCCCGGCCTCGGCCAACCCATCCGGCAGCGTATCGATATTGGGCTCCACCGCCAGAACCGGGCCGGGGTGGCGCGCCGCCAGCCGCTCGACGATGCGCAAGGCCGGGCTTTCGCGCAGATCGTCGATATCGGGTTTGAAGGCCAGCCCGTAGCAGGCCACGGTCACGTCTTCCGGGCCAAGCTTGGGATATTGCGCCAGAAACGCCTTGGTGGCGGCGGCGACCTTGTCGAGCACCCAGTCGGGCTTGCCGTCATTGACTGCGCGCGCCATGCGGATCATGCGTGCCTCTTCGGGGGCGGAGGCCACGATGAACCACGGATCGACCGCGATGCAATGCCCGCCCACGCCCGGCCCGGGGTTGAGGATTGACACCCGCGGGTGGCGGTTGGCCAGCCGGATCACCTCCCAGACATCCATGCCCAGACGATCGCAGATCAGCGAGAGCTCGTTGGCAAAGGCGATGTTCACATCGCGAAAGCTGTTTTCGGTGAGCTTGGCCATCTCGGCCGAGCGCACATCGGTGATCACGCAATCGCCGGTCACGAAGCTGCGGTAGAGCGCCGTGGCCAGCGCCGAGCAGCGCGCGGTCATGCCGCCGATCACCCGGTCGTTCTGGATCAGCTCCTGCATCACCTTGCCGGGCAGCACGCGCTCGGGGCAATGCGCGATGCGGATGTCGCTCTCTTCGCCATGGGTCTGGGGAAAGCTCAGATCGGGCCGCGCCTCGGCCAGCCAGCCGGCCATCTGCTCGGTGGCGCCCACCGGCGAAGTGCTTTCGAGGATCACGAGGTTGCCGGGCTCCAGCACCGGCGCGATGGCGCGGGATGCGGCTTCGATATAGCTCAGGTCGGGCTCGTGATTGTCGCCCGTGAACGGGGTCGGCACCGCGATCAGGAAGGCCTCGGCGGCTTCCGGTTCGGTGGCGGCGCGCAGATAGCCGCCGGTGACCGCCGCATGCACCACCATGTCGAGATCGGGCTCGACGATGTGGATCCCGCCGCGGTTGATGGTGTCGACGGCGGTCTGGTTGATGTCGACGCCCAGCACATGGATCTTGCGCGCTGCAAACATCGCCGCGGTGGGCAGGCCGATATAGCCCATGCCGATCACGGATATCTTTTCGAACACGGGCTTGTCCATCGCGGTGCCTTTCATGGTGTGACGCCGCGCCTGCGCGGGCGGGTCTGTCTCCGGGGTCGTATCGCGCATATCAGCTTCCGCGCGTGGCGTGCCAGTCGCGGATTGCCGCGAGGATCCGCCCGGTGGCCTGTCCGTCGCCATAAGGGTTATGCGCCACGCTCATCGCCTCATAGGCCGCGCCATCATCGAGCAGCCGCGTCACCTCCGACACGATCAGCGCGGGGTCGGTGCCCACGAGCCGCACGGTGCCCGCATCCACCGCTTCGGGGCGTTCGGTGGTGTCGCGCATCACCAGCACCGGCTTGCCGAGCGAGGGGGCCTCTTCCTGCACGCCGCCGCTGTCGGTGAGGATCAGATCGGCCCGGCGCATCAGGTAGACAAAGGGCAGGTATTCCTGCGGTGGCATCAGCGTGATGCGGTCATGTCCGGAGAGAAGCCGCTCGACCGGGCCCTTGACGTTGGGGTTGAGATGCACCGGGTAGACGATCTGCGTGTCCGCGCGCGCGGCCAGCTGCGCCAGCGCCTCGCAGATCCGCTCGAACCCGCCGCCGAAGCTTTCGCGGCGATGCCCGGTGACCAGCACGATGCGGCGGTCATCGGGCAAGGGCAGACGCGCGGCCATCTCCGCGGCCAGCGCGGTATCGCTCTCGAGCCTCTCGGCGACCGTTCCCAGCGCGTCGATCACCGTGTTGCCGGTCACATGCACATGCGCAGGCGGCACGTTCTCGGCCAGAAGGTTGGCGCGCGCGGCTTTTGTGGGGGCAAAATGCAAAGCCGTGATCGCACCCGTGACCTTGCGGTTCACCTCTTCGGGCCAGGGCGCATAGATGTCCCCGGTGCGCAGCCCGGCCTCCACATGGCCCACCGGGATCTGTGCGTAATAGGCGGCCAGGGAGGTCGCCAGCGTGGTGGTCGTATCACCATGCACCAGCACCAGATCGGGGGCAAAATCCTCCAGCACGGGTTTCAGCCCGGTGAGCACGGCGGCGGTGATGTCGTGCAGCCCCTGTCCGGGTTTCATCAGGTCGAGATCGTAGTCCGGCGTGATCCCGAACAGTGCCAGCACCTGGTCGAGCATCTCGCGATGCTGGGCGGTGACGCAGACGCGGGCGTCGATGCCCTCGGCTGCCGCCAGCCCGCGCACCACGGGCGCCATCTTGATCGCTTCGGGGCGGGTGCCAAAAACGCTCAGGACTTTGATGGTGTGGCTCATCGCGGCGTGGCTCCTTGCGGTGGTCATCCGGTGAAGCGGCCCCTGTCATGGGTCCTGTGTGGACCAAACCGCCCCGGTCTCACCGGTCTGTCCCAGGCCATACCGAGAGTGCCTGCTGACAGCTTATTTTACAGGGGTTCCCGTTACGACAATGCGCGCATGGCGTCCAGATGGGGCGGCGGCGCGTCCTGTAGCGGGGCCATTTTGCAGCAGCATGCCTTTCCGTTGGCAAACCAATGTGAGGCCAGCATCGGCGCAGGCCGGAGCGCGCGCCCCGGTCGACCGGTCTGCACGCCAAGCGCGCCGGTTTGTCGGTGTTGGCTGTCCATCGGGGCCGACAGCCTGCGCATTTGCGCATTGCATGCGCTGGGGCGACGCCCATCGCGGCGCGCCACCCATCGTGACCAACATCGCCGCCGGTGCAGAACACCGCGGTGTCACGGGATGTCTGCCACGTCGGGGTCTTCTTCGGGGGTTTTGCCGACATGTCTGTCAGGCTCTTGAATGTCCGCTTTCCTTGGAAGGCTGCCAGACCTGCCCGCCAGCAAGACCCCGTTGTGTCAGTCAACCAACCCCAATTGGCGGGCAATCGTTGCGCTGTCATAGTAATCGCGGCCTTCGACCACCATCCCATCCTTGACTCTCATCACGGAGCAATAGCGCACTTCGGCTTTCTTTCCCGTAGGTTGAAAATCCCCGAGACTGGACCGCAGCACGCCTGCGTGAATGCCGGTATTGCGGAACTCGACGGTGGCCCATTCTCCGCATTGGCTGACGATAACGTTCTCGACTTCGCAAAGACCATCCGGAAACGCTTCCCGCCAACGATAGTAGTCGTCTTTATACGCCTGCTTTCCGGTCAGTTTTTCCTGACGCGCGATATCTTCAAAATCGCAATCATCCGAAATCACTTCTGCCCCGCGGTCAGGATCGCGCATGCCCCATGACTCGTGAAACCGGCGGACAATCTTCTCTGTAGGGTGCATGAATGACTTTCTTCGGTATCGGGTGCTGGTTGGGCTCTGCGCAGACTTTAACAGCGCTGGTCACAGAGTGTCCAATAGCGGTCATGCGCGGCGAGCGCAGCATTTGTGAGGTAGTGGCTCTGAGCTGCCATCGGCATCACTGGTGCCGCGGCGCGCGACAAGGCGCATGACCTCGCGGCTGTTCAGTCTCTACGCATCCGCGTCCTATACGCGCCTGCTTCACCGATCCCGACCCTCACACCGCCCATTTCTCCGGGACGCGGTCGCCGAACCGCTCCCGCACAAACCGGTATTGCGGATCGAACGCGTCGCGGAAGGCGGCCCGGATCTCCTCGGGCATCGGCACCGGTTTGCCCTCGTTCACGCGGCGGCCGCCTTCGGGCTGGCGATGCGCGATGCCGAGGAAATCACAGATCTCCCGTGTCGCCGCGCCGGAGAACAGATCCTCGAAGAAGACGTATTTGATCCGCTCCGCCGGGACGGCGGCTTCCAGCTCGATCATCGTGCGGCGGTAGTTCACCCGCTCCAGCCGGCCCAGCTTGCCGCTGTCGATCAGGATCTGCGCCCGGGCGGCGCAATGCCCGATCATCTCCTCGGTGGGCGTGTCCTCGCCGTGGTTCACCCGCTCCATCATGCGGATATGGCTCCACATGCGCGCCACCGGGTCGCGCAGGATGAAGATGAAGCGCGCCTCGCCGACCATGGCCATATCGGCAAAATGGCGCGCGTCGAGCACCGCGTAGGAGGGGGTGATGTCGGCGACCCAGGGCTGCGCATCGTAGCCCGCCAGGAGATAGTCGAGATACGGGTCGTGCCGGTTCGGCCCGGCCTTGGGGCCGGTATAGATCTCCAGCAGGTCGAGCGCCTCGCGCACCACGCGGGTGTGCTGGGGATGCAGCGCGCTCTTGCCCGCTGCGAGCCGGCCCGCCAGCGTCTGCATCTGCTTGATCCGCAGCCGCAGCGCCATCTCCGCGCGGCCTGCACGCACATCGAAGTAATGCAGCTCCTTGTTGGGCGAGAAATGCACCTCCGGCGATGGCAGAAGGTAGTCATGCAGCCAGCTTGTCCCGCCTTTCTGCGCGCCGATGCAGAACATCATCCGCGCGCCCTGCGGAAAGGGGGTCGGCTCGAAGGTGGGCAGGGGGCCGCGCGCGAGCGGGTCTATCGCGTCATCCTCGCGGTCGGAGGCCATGCGCGCGTGGGTCATGTCATCGGGCACCATGGAGGCGCGGATCATCTCGTCATCATTCATCGGATCACCGGGGTCTGGGCGGGCCGTCCGGGCGGCCATATCCGGTCCGGGCCGGACAGACGCGGCGGAAGCCGGGAAGCGGGCAGGGGGGCGTTTGGCCCATCAACAACGGTCCTTTCCGGCGCGATGCGCGCCCGTTCTCACCAGGGGCCGGGCCGCGCCGGCCGGTTTCAGGAGGCCTCGCGGTGCTGCTTGAGATTGCGCTCATGCACGGCGATGGCTTCGTTGATGTCGTCGTAATAGCTGAGCTTGCCATTCTCAAGCACGGCGCCGGCCTGACACATGTTGCGCATCTGCGGCATCGAGTGGCTGACGAAGATCGCCCCGGCCCTTTCCATCCGTGCCATGAAGACCCGGCGCGACTTCTCGATGAAGGCCGCGTCGCCCGCGGCGGTGATCTCGTCGATCAGGTAGGTGTCGAATTGCAGCGCCATGTTGATGCCGAAGCTCAGCCGCGAGCGCATGCCCGAGGAATAGGTCCGCACCGGCAGCTCGAAGTGATCGCCAAGCTCGGCAAAGGCCTGCACGAAGCGGATCATCTCCTCGGTTTCCGCGCCATAGATCCGGGCGACAAAGCGCGTGTTCTGCGCGCCGGTCATGTCGGGATGCATGGAGCTTGCCAACCCCACGGGGAAGGAGATGTTGCCATCGGTCAGCACCTCGCCGGAGGTCGGCGCGGAGGTGCCCGCAATGACTTTGAGCAGGGTCGATTTTCCGGCGCCGTTGCGCCCCAGAAGGCCGACGGAAACGCCGGTTGGAAAGACCGCGTTGATGTTGTCGGCGACGGTCTTGCGGGTGCCGTTGAATTCGAAGGTCTTGGTGAGGTTGCGCAGAACGATCATCACAGGCGCTCGTGGCTGGTGGTGTGTGGCGAATTCGGAAAGAGCAGGGC
The DNA here is from genome assembly GCF_020667845.1 of Cognatishimia sp. F0-27. Lineage (GTDB taxonomy): Bacteria > Pseudomonadota > Alphaproteobacteria > Rhodobacterales > Rhodobacteraceae > JAFMPQ01. The sequence continues at coordinate 10,740 of NZ_JAFMPQ010000050.1, read as the reverse complement.
CCCGGGCAATGGCCCCGCGGCGGCGCGCAATGGCCCCGCGGCGGCGCTCGGTGTGCGTCGGGGGCCATCCGGGCGCAGGGCATGGACAGGAGCCGCGCGGGGCGCAGGCCCCGGTGCCGGAGCCGTGCGCGCGCGGGGGCGCGGCGTGCCGCGGAACCGCGTCCTTGCGTGCCGGTCTGACGGAAACGGACAAGGCATTGGCGCGGCTCTCAGCGCCTGTCCCGCAGCGCATAGACCGCCAGGATCGTCGTGGCCCAGATCAGGAAGGCAAAAAGCCCCACCAGCCCCAGAACCTGCATCCGGTCGGGCCGGGTCGGGGATTCCGGCAGGGTCGGGCTGACATGTGCGGCAAGATAGCGGCTCTGGCGCTGCGCCTCGGCCAGGGCGCTGTCATAATTGGCCAGGGCCGAGGTGTAGCTTTGCTGCGCGAATTCCTGATCGACCGCAAGCCGCTCGTATTCACCGACCAGATCGGCAAAGGCGCGCCGCTCCCCGGTCGGGGCGGAGCCTTCGCCAAGACCCAGTTTCTGCCGCTCGGCTTCGATGCGCTCCTCGATCACCTCGACGCGGCGCTCCAGCGGCGCGATGCGCGGATCGCCGTCGGTTGCGGTCTGTCGCTGGATATCGAGTTCGATCAGGGCCGCGGCGAGCTGGCTTTGCAGCGAGGTCAGGATGCCCATCTGGCCCGAGATCGAGGCCGAGGGGTCCACGATCTGGGTCTCGTTGCGGAACCGGGTCAGCGCCTCGCGGGCGGTCTTGAGCCGCTCCACGGCCTGGTCGAGCTCCTCGCGGGCATAGCGCGTGGTGTCATTGCGGGCGATGGCCGAGAGGCGGTTGATCATCGCCGTGCTCTCGTCATAGATCCGCTGCGCGATAAGCTGGGCGTCTTCCGGCGCAAAGGCCTGCACCTCAAGGTCGATCAGCCCGGTGCCACTGTCGGAATAGACCTTGACCATGCGGCTCCAGTAGGTGGTCAGATCCTCGATTGCGCCCGGCCCGCCGGTGTCGCGTCCGAAAAGGCCTCCGAACAGCCCGGTCAGCGCCCCGTCCGGCTTGTAGGCAAAAATCGGGTCATGCTCCGGATTGGACCAGTCGCGCCCCGGCTTGGACCACAGCGCGCGCAGATCCAGGTCCGCATCGATGCGCGCCACGAGATCGGGGCTCTGGATGAACTTGTAGAGAATGTCGGTATCCGAAGACGATGAGCCCGACAGCTCCGCCACCCCGCCGAGCAGCTCGAAGGCGGATCCGATTTCCTCGGTGCGCACCGAAAAGCCCGCATAGGACACGTAGCGGTCATGCGCTCGGCTCCAAAGATACCACGCCGATACGAGGATCGGCCCGAGCACCATCACCAGCAGGCTGGCCAGCGCCAACCAGTGGCGCGCGCGCGTTCGGGCGGGGGGCACCGCCTCGGGGATGCGCATCCCGTCTTCCGTCGTGGCCGCCCCGTCTTCTCCGGCGGCCTGCTTCGGCTCGGCGATCTCGGCTTCCATCTGCTCGAGCTGCCGGCGGAGCTTTTCGTTCTTGATCGCCTCCATGCGCTCGGCGATCTGGCGCCGTTCGATGGCCAGCGCCTTGGCGGTCTCATTGTTGCGCGCCCCGCCCTGGGGCGGCGCGGCGCCGGGTTTGTCCGTTGACGTGGCCGCTTGCGGGGCGGTATCGGAGGCCGCAGCATCGCCTGAACCGGTTCTGGAGTCTTCTGTATCGACCGGTGACAGGGCCGCGCGCGGCGAGGGGGTCTTTGCGCTCACGAAAAAGCCTCGACCGTGACTACAATTGAAGCGCAGCCTATCCTCTTTCGAGAGCCAAGGCCAGCGCATGAGACAGGGTCCGCGCATTGTGCCGGGTGCCCGCCATCCGGAGCCAGACCCCGTGCCGTCCAGACCGTTTTCCGACCCCGCGACAGGCGCCGACAGCGCGGCCCGTCCCCCGCGGCGCGCCGCGCCGGGGATGCCGGTCTGTATCGTGCTGGCCACCCGGAACGGGGCGGCCTACCTGCCCGAGCAATTGCAAAGCTATGTTGACCAGACCCACGAGGACTGGGCCTTGGTGGCCTCCGATGATGGCTCGCAGGACAACACGCAGGCCATTCTCGACAGCTTTGCCGCCGCCCATCCCGAGCGGGACATCACCTGCGTTTCGGGCCCCCGGCAGGGTTCGGCGGCCAATTTTCTCTCGGCGCTGGCGATCGCGGTGCAGGCCGGTCCGGACAGGGCGCTGGCCTTTTCCGATCAGGATGACGTCTGGCTCCCGGACAAGCTGACGCAGGCGGTGGCGTGGTTTGGCGCGCGGCCCGATTCCGCCCGCCCGGCGGCCTGGGTCTGCCGGACGGTGCTCACCGACACCGCGCTCCGCCCGGTGGGCGAGAGCCGCCACTTCGCGCGCCCGGTGGGTTTTGGCAACGCGCTGGTGCAGAACATCCTTGCGGGCAACACCATCGTGCTCAACCCGGCGGCAGCCCGGGCGGTGGCGCGCACCGTGCCCGCGGCGCTGCGCGCGGATGTGCCCTATCACGATTGGTGGGTCTATCTCGTGCTGTCGGGGATCGGCGCCGAGATCGGGATGGAGGCCCGCCCGCTCGTGCTCTACCGCCAGCATGACGGCAACCATCTGGGCCATCACGGCCCGCTGGTGGGGCGGCTGAAACGGTTCGGCACGGTGGCGCGGCGGGAGTATTCGGGCTGGCTCGACGCCAATCTGGCCGCGCTGTCGGAAGTGTCGGGCGCGTTCACACCCGAGGCGCGGCGTCTGCTCAAGGGGTTCCGGCGCGCGCGCCAGAAAGGCGGCCCCTTCCTTGCTGCCGCTCTGCCCCGGCTCGGGATCTACCGCCAGACCGCGCAGGGCGACCGGCTGGTGCGGATGATGGCCCGCACGGGCCGGCTCTAGAGCGGCGGGGGCCATCCACTGCAGCCGCACCAATGGCCGCTTTGGGGTCAGGACAAAAGCCGTGGGGTTTGTCTGTGACAGAAAGGTATGCGTTTTGGCCGGCTACGTCTTGATCGCGCCCATCCGGTAATATGTCAGCGAGAAGAAGAACCGTCCCTGCCGTGCGAGGTCATGCTGTTCATCGAACCAGGCTTTGGTTTCCGAAGTGCTCATATGTCCATTCTCCGCGGCATATCGCGACATCAGGTGCAAAAGCATGCATGCTATGCCATCAGGGCGCAGTGTGACGTCACAAAAGGTGCAGGGTTCGACTTCGACGGCACCGAACCCCGCATCCCGTACGAGACGCGGCCAGAGCGCCGCGACCCGTGGTTCAATGTAGTGATGATCCCATGCCTCCAGAACCCGGCGCATCCGCTCTGCATCCTCCGAGAACCAATCCAGTGTCCTGCAGCCCGTATCGACGGCAACGAACCGTCCACCCGTCCTTAGAACGCGATGTGCCTCCGCAATGGCGGCTGGAATATCAGAGAGGTATTCAAGAACTTGAACCGCCACGGCCTTATCTGCTTCACCGTCTTCAAGAGGGAGGCTGTCCGCCGAACCATCCACGATCCGGACGTTCGGGAACGCCGCGCAACGAACGGAGGCCGGAGAACGCATATCTGCACTGGGATCGATCCCGACGACCCGTCCTGACGACCCGACGGCGCGGGCAATCTCTTCGGTCAGAAGTCCATTGCCACAACCGATATCAGCAACCACATCTCCCTCCGACAGATGCAAGGCATCGAAGGCCAGCCGTCTGCGACGACTGACATCACCGCCTTGATAGGCAATCTCAAGGCGTTTGCTTGTCGCTTCGTCGAATTTCAGCATGGTCCATGTGTAGAGCAAAATGCTGTTGGGCAAAACCTTGCGGTCGAGCCGCCATCCCGAGACGCGGACATCCTGACGCCCCCCTTGCCGATGCCTCTGCGCCAGAAGCGGTTATTTTTGGCCGATGACAGCAACATATGAGCTTTGGCGCATCCCGCGCTGCGAAGACTGTCGGGAAAGAGCCCATACCGACCGTATGCTGTGCACGCGGCGGATGAGCGGTTTGGCGAATGATCTCGCGACGTATGTTACACCTTATGCATTTCTGAACAAAGCGACCCCGCATGCTGTCTGACACAGAGATCCCGTTTTCAAAGCTGCCAAGCACGGCGCGTAAGCACGTGTATGTTTTTCAAGGGCACCAATTCCTGGACCGTTTTGCCATGGGGGTGATGGTTGCCGTTACGGCTCTGGCCCTCCAGGGTCGCGGGCTGGGTGTTGGCGAGATTGGAGCGCTGTTTGCGGTCTATGCCGCTGTGACACTGACCACCGAACTGCCCTTCGGCGGTCTGGCGGACGGGGTGGGCCGCAAACCGATCTTTCTGATTGCGACAGTGGCAACCGTGATGGCGTCCATCGTCTTTATCTTGTCCGATGCGTTCTGGCCGCTTGCCGCGTCGTTCGGACTGGTCGGTCTCGGTCGCGCATTGCGGTCGGGAACGCTGGACGCTTGGTATGTTGAAGAACTGCGTGCGCGCGCGCCGGGTGTCGACATTCAACCCCTTCTGGCGCGTGCTCAAACGGCAAATTTCGCGGGACTTGGATTTGGGGCAATTGTCGGCGGGTTCCTTCCCGGCCTCTTCGCGGGCAACGACCCTTCGGACCCAATTATTGGCCAGACGGTCTTCGACGTGTCTTATGCGGCCGGGCTTGGACTGACGTTCGTTGTGCTCACCTATACGATATTTCTGATCAGGGAACCGAGCCGCGCTCTCAACGGGGCAGTTGTATTGCGCGAAATACGATCCGTGCCGGGGACGATCCGCGGCGGAGCGCAGTTCGCAGTCTCGAACCGAGCCCTTCTTTTGCTGCTTGCGATCTTGGCGCTCATGCTTTTCGCCACCAACCCCGTTGAAGTGCTCTGGCCCACGGTGGTGCAGACCATGCTCGACCCGGACCGCGCGGCCGCCGTGGTGGGTATTCTGACCGCCGGGTATTTCCTGGCGATTGCAGTGGGCGCAAGCCTTGCCGGGCACGTAAGCCGCCTCTTTCGGCGCCGCCATGCGCTGACCCTTGCGGCGGTTCTTGGCGCGCTCTTCCTCTGTCAGATCGCATTGGCTCTGCAAGGCGCGCTCATCGGGTTCATCGGAGCATTCCTACTCTTTTCCGTTGTGTTGGGGCTTTCGGAATCGCCTGCCGCAGCGATCCTGCACGCCCATGTGCCGGACAATCGCCGGTCTACGATCCTGTCGGTGCAATCTCTTCTCAAGCAGTTGGGCGCGATGTTGGGTTTGCTTGTCTTGGGCTGGATCGGCGACGCCGGAGGTGTGAGCGCCGCATGGATCGCCGGGGGCGTTGGTCTTGGAGTGGCCTCGGTTCTCGCCAAGCTCTTGGCCAGGCAGACGAGCGGCTAGCATCCGCCTGTTTGCTGTGACGAACCATGTGGACGTGTTGGCCGTGGCCCGCGCACCTCACAGAGCGGGGCAGGGCGCTCTCAGGGTCGGGCTCCGGGATCCGCGCCCAGGCCGAGCCGCGCCATCAGCATCTGGTCGGCCCAGACAAACCGCTTGAGCTTGACCACGCTGGCCTCCGACAAAAGCGCCTCCAGCGCGGGCCAGCGGCGCTTGGAGCGGTCCTGCGGCCCGGCATTCACCACCCGCCCGCGCAGGTCCACCTCGAACCCCAGCCGCACCTTGAGATCGTGCTCCAGAAGCCCCAGCCCGTCCACCGAATAGACCCCGTCGAGCCCGCGCGCCACCGCTTCGGCCTGATCCACCAGATCGGCGGGCGCCATCCCGGCGATCTGCCCGTAGCCGCGCATCCGCCGCGTCACCAGATAGGTGCAGTAGGTGGAGTGGTAATGGTCGTAGATGAAGCGCTGCCACATCGGGTCACCGCCAAAGAAATAGTCATCCGCGCTCTCGCGGCTGACCTTGCGCATGCCCACGCGACCGGGGTTTTCCAGCTCGGCCGGACCCAGCCGCTCGGCCTCCTTGCGCAGGTAGAAATAGAACGAGGCCATCCGCTCCAGCGGGTCGCGCAGCACGGTAAAGACAAAGCGCGGCTCGGGCAGGGTTTCCAGCGCACCCCAGTCGATATGGCCCGAATAGAGCCTGTATCCGGGCGGCATCTGTGCCTCCGGCGTCTTGGCCTGGCTGTGGACCCGGATCGGCGAGGCGGCATCGGTGCCCATCACGCGGGTCAGCTCGGCATGGATGGTCTGCCCGGCGGTCTTGGGAATGTGCAGGAACACCACCGTGGTGGAGCGGTCCACACCGCGCCCGCGGCCCGCGTCGCTCTGCCCAAGGGCCCTGCGGATCGGGTTCGGGATCGCTTTCATCTCAGATCTTTCGCAAATCGACGACTTCGGGCTCGAAAAGCGGCTCATGCCCCATCTTCTGAACGCCCTGCAGGAAGGCTTGCACGTTGGACGGATCGAGATGGGTCAGCTGCCACGGCGCATAGCGCCACCATTTCAGGCGCAGGAAGGTCGAGACATATTGTGGCGGCACGCGCCATTTCTTGATCACCGCCGGATTGCCCGCGACCACCGCGTAGGGGGGCACGTCCTTGGTGACAACCGAATGGGCGGCAACCACCGCCCCGTCCCCGATCTTGACGCCCGCCGCGATATAGGCGCCGTGACCGATCCAGACATCGTTGCCGATTGTGGTGATCTGCGCCTTGGTGGCCGGGCCGTCAAAGCTGAACTTGTAGTTGTGATACGCCTCCGCTCCCTGAAACCCGCCTTCGAGGCCAAAGAGCTTGTCACCGAGATAGAAGGCCGGCGAGGTCGAGACCCAGCTCATCGGATGGTTCTGCCGCCCGATCTGGACGTTTTCGCCAAAGGAGCAATACCGGCCGATCTTTGCACCGAAGCAATAGCCCGACACCTGGTAGGAAAAGGCGCCAAGCTCGACCAGATACTCGTATTGCGTCCATTTCAGGCTCGAGGGCGCCTCGAGCACCGTGTGCTTGGGCAGGGCGATCTTGCCACCGGGGCGGTCCAGCACCTCGACACCGCGGGCTTTCAACCAGGACAGGGAAACAGGTCCACTCATGACGTCGCTTTCTCGTTCTTGTTCAAGCCCGGCACAGGGGTGCCGGGAAGATCCCCGGATGCCGATGCGGCACGCTCCATGAGCGCGTCGACCTGCGTCAGGATCGTTTGCGCCAGATCGGCGCCGGGGTCAAAGGGCATCTGGTGCCCGTTGGGCGCCCGCGTCACCGCCTCACCCTGTGCGCCGATGTCGAAGGCCAGCACCGGCAGCCCCGTGGCAAGGGTCTCATGCGCGGTGTAGCAGAAGGTCTCGGGCCAGATCGAGGGGATCAGCCAATGGGTGACCCCATAGCGTGCTGCCAGCGCGGGCAGGTTCTCGACCGCGTAGGATCCATGCACCGTGACGGAGGCGGGCAGGGCATAGGCCGGATCGATATTGCCGATCAGCACGAGGCGCGGCCCGTCGGGCCGGTCGGCCAGCTTGGCCGCCAGCGCCTGCAGCACCGCCGCGCCTTTCTGCAGGCCGATATTGCCCAGCACCGTCAGCACCGGCGGCGCATCGGCGCCCGGGGCGGGCAGGCGCGGCACCGCGTGGCGCAACGTGTGGGGGCGGATGACGATCCGATCGGCCAGATCGGGCCAGACCGCGCCCACATCGCGCGCCGAGGCCGCGGAAAAGGTGATCAGCCGGGCTTGCGCGGCAAAACCATGCCAGGCGGCCTGCCATGTGGCGAGATCCACCGTGTCGCCGTCCCGGGTGAGGATGGTATGGGCGGGATCGTCGGTCTGGCCGGGGATCGGCGCGCCGTGATAGACCCCGTCGCTTTCCAGCAGCGTGTAGGCGGGCGAGAGCGGGAAGAAATCGTGAAACAGGATTTCGGCCTCGTCGCCCTCCTGCATCAGCGCGGTGAGCATCGCCGGCAGGCTCACCGGGTCGCTGTCGCCGACACCGCAGGAATACACCACGCGCCGTTTTGGCAGAACCGCGAGCAGCTGCCGGATGATATCGCCGTGATCGGACTGCCCGTGGCTGCGCCCCATCGGCGTGACCAGTTCCAGCCGCCAGCGTGACGGCCCCCCGACCCGCAGGATCACCGAAGGCAGACCGTCTTCGAGATCCGCCGCGATCCGGTGTTCGAGCCAGTGATCGGCCCCGCCGCCCATGGTATGGGCCAGATAGACCGGCACCGCGCGGTCCGGATCGAGACTGCCCGCCCAGGCCATCCCCAGCGCCAGCCGCGCGGTCACCATCGGGTCGGCGGCGATGAAATCCTGCACGGACTGGTCATAACCGGGGTACCGGCGGGCGACGATCTCGTTGTTCTTCGCCACCAGCGCCAGCTTCTCGTCCGACCCGAAGCTCTCGCCGCCGCGGTGCTCGACAAAGAGCCCGGGCAGCCCGAGATGCTTGCCGCCCTTGCGCGCGACCTTCTGGCACCAGTCGACCTCTTCGCCATAGCCGCGCCCGAAGGCGGTATCGAGCCGGGGCACCTGCGCCAGCCACTCGCGCCCCATCGCCATGCAGAACCCCACGCCGGTGGGCGCCAGCGACACCAGCCCATCGGGGCGGAAGGTCTGCGCTGTGCGGTCGATCGCGTCGCCCTGACCGGGGGTGAGCAGGGTGCGCGCGCAGATCACCGGCGCGGTGAAGATCTCCGCATCGTTGGACATCGGCGTGACGGTGGCCACGTCGTCATACATCAGGAAGGGCCGGATCAGGCGGCTGGCCCAGCCCTCGGGCACGAAGGCATCCGAATTGAGCAGCACCACGGGGCCTTCGGGGGTCTCTTCCATGGGCGCGAGCGGGCGCGGGCCTTCGAGCATCGGGCCGTCGACCCGGTTGCGCGTGGCCTGAAACCCGCGATTGACCGACCGGATGAAACCGAGATTTTCGGGGTTCTCCAACAGCGTGACGTCATGGCCCTCCGCGGCCATCACCGCGAGCCGCTCCTTGAGAAAGGGCTTGATGCGCGGATCGGGCGAGCCGTCCTCGATCACGATCAGCCGCCAGGGCAGGTCCGTATGCGCCGCCACCCGGTCGAGACATTCCTGTAAGAGATCGTAGGCGTTGTAGACCGGCAAGAGGATGGTGATGCGCGGGCGCGGCAGGGGCGGGTCGGCCGGATCGTCCGGCCGCTGGAACAGGAACCGCTCCAGCGGGCCTGCGGACACCATGGTCATGCCGAATTTGAGCCGCTCCTTGATGCGCGCGCGGTAGATCGGATCGCCGGTCCGCAACCACCCCAGCACCGACGGCACCGAGGCGGTCATGTCGCGGACAAACTGGCCCAGCACCGCGAGGCGGGCCCGTTTGGGCACCCGCACCGGGAGCGGCACGGCAGGGATCGTCGAGCGCCCTTCGCGGGCAAAAAGCACAAGTCCCGGAGCCTCGGCGGCCAGAAGATCCGACAGCCCCACGGGGATTGTCAGATCGAATCCCACATGTTCGGGAATGCCGAGCTTGCGCGCCACATCGGTGCGCGGCAGCATCGGTTCGGCCTCGATTTCGGCGTCTCCCAGAACCAGCCGCACCCGGGCGGCCAGGGTCCAGCCGGACACCTGCAACCGGCCCTTGCCGAGATGGATCCGGTCGACATAGCCCACGGTTGCCCCATCACTGTCGCGCAATTCCGGTCCGGGCAGAGAAGCGGCAAGGTGCAGGGCCGCGTAACGCGCATACAAGGCTTTGAGGCGGCGAAACATCAACACTCCGGCGGAGATCGGGCAGGGGGCCGGCAAACGGGGCGCGGCGCCGCTCTTACCACCATGTGGACCGTCGGCTTGCAAGCAAAAAGCCGGTTTTTGCGCCTTTGCGGGCCGCTTTCAGCCGGTCTGTCGGGTTTGGGGAACGGTTCGCCCGGCCCGGCTGCGATGGCACATGCCCTTGCGCCCGCATCCCGGACACGGTCTAGTCGCGCCGGATCGAGCAAAGCGACAAGGAGCGGGCATGGAGATCGACATCCGCGATACCGGCCGGAACAACACCGTCGAGATTGCCTCGGACGTCACGCGCACCGGGCCAATGCGTATCGAAATCACGGGCAATAACAATCATTTGGCCATTGGGCCGCGGACAAAGCTCGCGGCCGGCCTGATCGAGATCCGCAATGACCGCTCGCGGATCGACATCGGCGCGGCCTGCGTGATCTCCGGTCAGCTGCGGCTCAGGGCCGATGACACCGCTTTGGCGATCGGGGATGAGACCACGATGATGGGGGCGCATATCACGCTGCACGAACGCGGCCGGATCACGCTGGGGCGCGACTGCATGCTGTCGGGCAATATCGTGATGGATGTCTCCGACATGCACTCGATTCTCGACGCTGCCAGCGGCGCGCGGATCAACCCGCCTGCGGATATCGAGATCGGCGACCATGTCTGGATCGCGCAAGGGGTTCAGATTCTCAAGGGCGCGGTGATCGGTTCGGACTGCGTGATTGGCGCGCGCGCGCTGGTGACCGGCACGCTGCCTGCGGGCAGTCTTGCAGCGGGTGCCCCGGCGCGGGTGATGCGCGAAGGCGTGACCTGGGACAGGCGGCGCCTGCCCTGGCCCGGGTCCGGGTGACGGTGTCGGCACAGGCCGCCCACACGATCCCGACAGCTGTCCGTGCATACCGCATGAAAAAAGGACGTCACCGCGATGGTGACGCCCTTTTGGCGCGATCCGGACCGCCGGGGGTCCGGATCGGGATGCCCCTGTCGAGATTTACTCGAAATAGCTCTGTGCATAGGCGCGCTTTTCGCTTTCGCTGCGGCCGGAGTTGAGCACGGCGATGAGGCTGTCGATCTGCTGGTCGGAGAGCATCGTGACA
>NZ_JAFMPQ010000004.1 GCF_020667845.1 Cognatishimia sp. F0-27 | reverse complement strand
AACCCGCTACGACAAGACCGCTGAAAGTTTCCTCGGCTTCATAGACATCACGTCCATCCGCCTCTGGCTGCGTCTTTTGTCAACATGACCTAACATGGTAGAAAGCTACTTCTCCCGCCTGCGCCGCATGGTATCGGGCCAGCACCACCACGTTAGCCCCCAGTACCTCTACCAGTACGCAAACCACGCCGCGTGGCTTGAGGACAACCGCCGCACTGACAACGGCACGCTGGCGCAGATCGTGGTCAGCAGTTCCATGGCTGCACCTGTTTCCCGGCAGTGGAAAGGTTACTGGCAGCGCGCGGCGTAGCGAGAAGAACGCAACGAGAACTCGCTACGCTTGAACGACAGATTGCCGCAGTGTATTGTCGGGATTTAATGGGTTGGACCGGGATTCACCACCACAGATCGTCCCGGCCCATATATTCTGAAAATCAGCGCCGCAGCGCTTCCTCCCATTCACAGTATGCTTGCAATAGTCCTTGGAATCAAGGCTCGTCAAGCGGAATTGCTGCGGCGCGGCGCGCTAGGAGGCGCAACGCTATGCAGTACTCGATGAAACTTATCGAGCATAAAGTTCAAGGTAGCCCGGTCCAGCAAAGGGCCACCGATGGCTACATCAACGCTACCGCAATGTGTCGTATCGCAGGGAAGCTATGGGCTGATTATAACCGCCTTGCACACACAAAAGCCTTCTTGGCCGCTCTAGAGGCCGATATGGGAATCCCCATATCGGAACTGATTAAGTCGGTAAAAGGTGGCGATCCTCGAATCCAAGGCACTTGGGTTCATCCGCAGGTCGCAATCCACCTCGCGCAATGGTTGTCGCCAGAGTTCGCAGTGAAGGTCAGCAAGTGGGTATACGACTGGCTCAGCGGCCAAGGCACACAAAGCGGTTACAGCTACCACCTGAAGCGCTATACAACCAATCTGCAAAACGTTCCGTATGGTCATTGGTCAATGCTTCAGGAAATGATGATCGGCCTAATCGGGCCGATGGAATCACGCGGCTATGTTCTGCCAGAGAACATGCTGCCCGACATTTCTGAAGGACGGATGTTCTGCAAGTTCCTCAGAGAGGAGTTGCACATAAACACCGATGCGTTGCCAACTTATCGCCATGACTTCGAAGACGGTCGTGTTGTCTATCCGAAAGCGTACCCTAACGAACTGCTTCCGGCGTTTCGTGCTCACTTTTTCGAGGTGTGGCTGCCCAACAAAGCGCAAGGGTACTTTGAAACTAAAGACCCAAAGGCTCTAGAGTACTTGCCGTTCTTGCTGCCGAAACCTGACGCAGCTTAGCGCCCTTGCTGGCCCTACGGGGCCAGCTTCCACAAACACCCATCTGGCCCAAAGTCTTGCACCACATGCCCGTCTTTCTGCTGCCGCTGGATGGCGTGACGCACCCGCTTTAGTACATCGGCATGAACATCATCGCCCCAGCCCTTCGACGCGATGATCTGCGCCGCTATCGCTTCATCATCCGCAGGCGCTTCCCGTAGCATGTTGATGATCGTCAGCTTCAACTCATTGCGCCCGAATAGCTGCTTGTACTTCCCGCGTGGCGCAATGGCCTTTGGGTCGTCCTCATAGCCACACAGCACCAGTGCGCGGTCTATGGCGTCCAGATCGGCTTTGAGGGCGTCCAGCGCCTTTGCTGCGGCCTTGTGCTGGCCCGCTATTTCGCCGCGCTTTTTGATCAGTCCGTGTATCGTGTTCTGCATCCCCGCACTATGGATTCACGCGGGCCGTTTGTTCAGATATGTTCTTGGTGCGTTTGATACATAAGGCCGGAAATAAACTGAAAACGGACATTGCGGCGAAGGTCGGCTTTGTCCCGCAAATCCGTCGTTGGGTCCAGGCGCGGCGAAGGGAAACTCTCCGCCCTCATTCTGCCCAAGTGGATCGTTCAGAGGAACGTAAACTTCCACAAGACCAGGACGTGAACCCCGTGAATAATGCAGGCTTTCCGAACAGAGCGCCCGCTTGGGGGATCGATAGCGCCCGCAGATATGGCGCGGGCGATGTGGTCGGCCTGCCAGATCACCGAGGCGCTCGGTGATATCCCTCTTTGTTCAGATGTTCCTTGGCAGGTCGACCGTGCGTCCCGTTCTGGACGAGGCTTCGATCGCTTCGATAACCCGGTGCGACCGCTGTGCTTCACGGCCTGTGACCATCGGCGGCTTGCCGGTTCGGAGCGCGTCGATGAAATCCTCGATCACGGCCTGATGCCATACATGCTTGCCGCCCGTCGGGGACATCGCAGGCCCTTCATCGACATCTTGCCTGCCATCCCGCCAATCGACGGTGAGGGCGGTCTTGTCGATGCGCAGCGAGGCCCGCTGGAAATGAAGCCGGATCACTTCGGTGCGGTGGGGGAACATCGCCGTTCCGGCGATGAGCGATCCGACCGCCCCGTTGGCAAAATGCAACCCCGCGACGGCAAAATCTTCCGCCTCCATCCGGTGCAGAACGGTTGTCGCCGTCATGGCCTGAACACGCGTCACCGGTCCGGCAAGGCTGAGAGCGAGGTCAATGGAATGGATCGCGTTGGTCAGCATCACGCCACCGCCGTCGCGGGCATAGGTGCCACGGCCCAGCGCGTCGTAGTAGGACTGGTCGCGCCAAAGCGGCACGGCGATTTCGACCAGCCCAAGCGCGCCGAGGGTGCCGCTCTGGACAAGGCGCGCGGCGGCGATGGACGGTGCCCGTTTGCGGTGCTGGAACAAGACACCGAGGGAGACACCGGCACGATCGCAGATCCCGATCACCTCTTCGGCTTCCTGCACTGTCCGCGCAACGGGCTTTTCCAGCAGAATGTGCTTGCCCGCCCGTGCCAGCGGGCCGATCACCGCCTCGCGCACGCTGGGCGGTGTCGCGACAATGGCAATGTCGATCTCCGGGTCGGCAGCCACCGCGGCCAGGTCGGACGTGAAGACTGGCGCGTCTCCGGCATAGAACCCGGCCAGCGGCCGCGCACGATCCGGGTTTCGAGAGACGATTGCCACGAGCCGCACAGCGTCGCCCATGGCCGAGAGCGCTTCAACATGGGTCCTGGCGATCATGCCCGCGCCGATCAATGCGACGCCTGTGGGTATCGGGTTGCCGGTCTTGCTCATCAGTAATTCCAAAGCGTCCCATCTTCGAGCCTGACGACGGGATGACTGCCCGGCTGGTATGCGTATCGTGCTGCCTCGGCCTCATCGAAATCGACGCCCAGACCGGGGGCGTCGCTGACATGAAACAAGCCATCCTCCAGCCGATGCTCCGACGGGAACAAGGCATCGCATTCCGGCGTGCCAAGGACGAGGTATTCCTGAATGCCGAAATTCGGTGCCCATGCATTGATGTGATGCTGCGCCGCCATCGAGATGGGTGAGTGGCTGGGCGCGCCATGGAAGCCTGTGCGCACGTGATGCAGACCAGCCAGATCGACGATACGACGTGCATGGGTGATGCCCCCCGCATAGGTCACGGCGATGCGGATGAAGTCGATCAGCTCGTTCTCGATCAGGCGATTGCAGTCGAAGATCGAGTTGAAGACCTCGCCGATGGCAATGGGGGTGGTCGCGTGCTGCCGGATCAGCCGCAGCGCCTCCTGATCCTCCCCCGGCGTCGGGTCTTCGAGCCAATAAAGCCCGACGGGTTCGACCGCCTTTGCAAAAGCGGCGGCCTCGCGCGGGAGCAGGCGGTGATGCACATCGTGCAGGATTTTCAGATCCGGCCCGAAGCGGTCACGGATGTCTGCCAAGGCAGCGGGCATGAAGCGCAGGTAGCGGTCGGTGTCCCAAATCTCGACCTTGGGGCGGATGCCGCTGAAATCGGTGATGTAGTCGCCCGTCGATCCTGTCTCGTCGGGCACGGCGTAGCTGGCAGTGGGCATTCCGGGAATGCCGCATTGCACACGTACGGCTTTGTAGCCCTGCTCGATATAGCGCGCGATGCTGTCCATCAGGTCTGGCAAATCGGCACCGGTGGCGTGGGCGTAAACCAGCGCGGCCTCGCGGCTTTTGCCGCCAAGAAGGTCATAGACGGGCATGTTTGCCAGCTTGCCCTTGATGTCCCAAAGCGCCATGTCAATGGCGCCGAACGCAGCCATGGCGATCGGACCGCGCCGAAAATAGGCCCCGCGATAGAAGAACTGCCAGATATCCTCGCTGCGACGCGGATCCATGCCGATGAGGTTGGGGATCAGATAATCGCGAAGATAGGCCGCGGGCAGCGTTTCGCGATTGTTCAGCGTCGCGTCGCCAAGCCCGTAGACGCCTTGGTCGGTCATGATCTTGAGCGTGACGTAGTTCTTCCCGGGGCCACCCACAAAGACCTTTGCATCGGTGATTTTCATGCGCATCCTCCGTTCACGTCGGTCCAGTTGCCGGATGCCCGGATGTGGTCGATGAGACGCTGATAGAGCGCGCCTTGGGCAAAGGTCGGATAGGCGGGCACATCCTGTCCATCGATATCCCGGACAAAAATTGCGGTCAGCACATGCCAGCACTGTTCGGTTTCGCCGAGCCCTGCCGGCACGCTCTGCGCGATGTCATCGGGTGTCGGAGTTTCGATCCAGCTGCTCCCGTCATGCCAGTAAAGCGTGCCGGCGCCATAATGCCCCGTCAGGAAGATCGCGCCTTTGGTCCCGTAGATCGCGATATGATCGTCATGGAAGCGCGGCACCAATCCGCCGTGCTTGAACAGGACCGAGACGGGTTTTCTGGCCAAAGGGCTGCGCAACCGCGCCATGACCGTGTAGGACCATTCGACATTGCTCTCGCCCCATTCCAGCGCGGGATCGTCAAGGTTTTCCGGGATGAAGGCGCGGCGTTTGGTAAAATCGTGGACACCCTCGACCTTGGGCGCGCGGCCCAGATCGTCGCGGACGTCGCCGGCGATTTGCAGGATGTCGCCCTCGATCAGGGTCTGCGCGATGGCAAGGGAATGCGTGAAATTGTTGTTGAGCCGCCCGCCGCCCTCTTCCGCGCGGTGCGACCAGCCAAAGGGAATTCCGCGCTCGAGGTTGAAATGCGAGATGCTCTCGATCTCGGTCGGCTCGCCTATTGCGCCCGTGGCGATGAGGCGTTTGGCGTGCTGAACGCTGGGCGTGTATTGAAAGCTTGCGGCATAGGCCGTCTTGACGCCCTTCGCCTGTGCCAGTTCGTGAAGCGCGGTGGCGCTGGCCCCATCGGTCGTCATCGGTTTGTCGCAGAAGACATGGCAACCGGCCGCGATGGCCTCTTTGATCTGCTCGTAATGCGCCCCGCCGGGGGTCGCAATGGACACGACATCAGGCTTGAGAGCCGCAAGGGCCGCCGGCCAATCGGTCCCTGCACAGGGGATGGAAAGCTCCGCCGACACGTCACGCACCACATGATCCGTCCGCCCGACCATGCCGACAATCTCCGCCCCTGCGGCGCGGAACGCCTGGGCATGGCCTTTTCCGGCAAAGCCGGTGCCGGCGACAAGAACCCGGAGCCCACTCATCTGCCGAGCCAGCCCCCGTCAACCGGCAGGGTGATCCCCGTCACATAGCGCGAAGCCGGAGAGGCAAGGTAGGTTACGGCTCCGGCGATATCCTCCGGGTCCGCCCAGCGGCCCAGCGGGATGCGGTCGAGGATCGCCTTGTTGCGCTCAGGGTCATTGCGCAGGTCGGTTGTGTTGTTGCTGACGACATATCCGGGCGCCACGGCGTTGACCGTGATCCCCTTGGCGGACCACTCGTTGGACAGGATCCGGGTCAGCCCCCCCACGCCGCTTTTTGACGCTGTGTAGGATGGCACGCGGATACCGCCCTGAAACGACAGAAGCGAGGCGATGTTGATGATGCTGCCACCCTGCCCTGCCCCGACCCGGGATTTGGCGAAGGCCTGGGACAGGAAGAACACGACCTTGAGGTTGATATCCATCACCGCATCCCAGTCCTCTTCCGAGAATTCGAGGCTGTCTGCGCGACGGATGATGCCGGCGTTGTTGACCAGCGTGTCGATCTGGCCGAACGCCTTTTCCGCTTCTGCGAAAGCAGCCCGCGCAGCGGCAACCGTGCCAAGGTCCGCTTTCAGCGCGTCGGCTTTCCCGCCCGCCCGTGCGACCTTGGCCAGCGTGTCGTCCATCGACGACCGGCCCACAGCGATGACGTGGCAGCCATGGGCCGCCAGATCAATCGCGATAGCCTGCCCGATGCCGGTGTTTGCCCCCGTCACGAAGGCACGGGTGCCATCGAGGGAAAACCGGTTCATCGCAGGGTCTCCATCGCGACCATGTCCACATCGGTATAGTCCACATTGTCGCCCGCCATCGCCCAGATGAACGCGTAGGACGCCGTGCCCGCGCCGCAGTGGATCGACCATGGCGGCGACAAAACCGCCTGTTCGTTGCGCACGATCAAGTGGCGCGTCTCGTCGGGTTCGCCCATCAGGTGAACGATGTTTTGCCCTTCATCGAGGTCGAGGTAGAGATACGCCTCTGACCGGCGCTCATGGTAATGGGCGGGCATGGTGTTCCAGACGGACCCTTTGCCAAGCTTGGTCATTCCCATCACGATCTGGCAGCTTTCCATCACTGCCGGATGCACGAACTGATAGATCACCCGCTCATTGGAGGTGTCCCGGTCGCCCAAGGGCACCTGTGCCGCGTCGTCGATCGTGATCAGTCGCGCGGGGATCGCGCGGTGGGCGGGCGCCGAGATGATGTAGAAATGCGCATCCGGCCCCGAAACCGTCACGGCACCGGACCCCATGCCAAGATAGAGCGTGTCGCAGCGCCCCATGTCATAGGTTTCGCCGGCAGCCTCGACCGTGCCGGAGCTGCCGAGGTTGACCAGAACCGCTTCGCGCCGGTCGAGCCAGGATGGCGTGCCTGTCTGGTCGACGCCATCGATGACAAGGGGAGCGGACTTGGGCGTGGCGCCGCCGACGATCATTCGGTCGTATTGCGAATAGGTCAGGCAGACTTCATCGTCGGCCCACAGGGTGCTGATCAGGAATTCGTCCCGCAGCTGTGTGGTGTCGAATGTCTTGGCATGACGCGGATCAATGGCCCGGCGAAGGTTGGTCTTGAGCATCGTTTTCTCCTCGTGATGCATGGATGGCGTGCAACGGTCAGGCCGCGACGTCGGACCGTTTCCAATCGCCGCGCCAGAGGCGACGATGGAAGGCAGGGAATTTCAGGATCTCTTCCCAAAGGAACAGGGAGAGGATCCAGAACGGCGAAAGGTCGAGATACAGCACGAAGAGCGCTGTGGCGGGCACGCGGAACGCCCATTGCGCCCAGATGAAAATGTGCATGACATAGATTGTGTCGCCTGCCGCGCGCAGCGTGTTGCCACAGATCGCATTCGTGGCGCGAGGGAACTGGATGATCAGCAGAATTGGCAGGAAGCCGAACAAGATCGCGCGGGTTTCGGGCTCGAGGTTCGGATAGATCCAGTCGAGCGAGAGGCACATGGCCAGAAAAATCATCGAGACCACTCCCGCCGCGATGAAGGCCCCCATCCAGGCGCGAGACAGGAAGCGATCCAGCACGGCCTCCGGCGTGCGTTTGCCCAGAAGCTGCGCCACGAGAATTCCCGTCGCCTGTGTCCATTGCATCGCGACCTGTCCGGCCAGCAGGTTCCACGGCGCGATCAGGGTCATGGCCGCGAAGCCGTTGAGCGACATGTTCGCGTAGATCAGCGAACAAACATGGGTGGCCAACGTGGCACTGACAAAGGTTGCCGCAATCGGAAGGGAGAAGCGGATGTGCCGCTTGATGGTTGGCGCGAAGCGGGTGTTATGCCAGCCCGCGACGCGGCGCAGATGGCCGCTGCTGCGCAGCAGAAGCACAGTCCAGAACGTGGTTTGAACCGTGATCGCGATGGCGCTGCCCAGCGCCGCGCCGGCCACGCCCAGCGCCGGCATGCCAAAAAGGCCGTGGATCAGAACAATGCTGCTGCCGACGTTGATCGGCACCGACAGAAGATAGCCATAGAGCGGCAGTTTGGTGCGGCTGCATCCGTTAAAGAAACTCGCAATGCACTGACCGATGGCCTCTCCAAGAATGACGATCGAGAAGATCGACAGGTAGAGCTGTGCCTGCTCTGCGACCTCGGCAGTGGGGGCAAGGCTCGCGATCAGGATGCCACCAAAGGTGAAGATGAGCCCGACGCCAAGGATGCCGATACTCAGGCTGACGGTGAGACCCGAAGCGAGGACCGATTTGAGGAACAACTGATCGCCGCTGCCATAGGCCTGCGCGGTGCGGATTTGCATGGCATGGGAGAAGGCAAAGATCACGCCGAGGACGATCCCGCCAAGAGCCGCCGCCAACCCCATGGCGGCCAAGGCCGATTCACCCAGCGACGACAACAGGAAACCGTCGATAACGACCGTTCCGTGCAAAAAGATCGCCTTGAGCGTCATGGGCCACGCAAGGGCAAACACATGCCGCGCCCCGGGGGCCGACTCGCTCCCTGTCTGATCTGTCGTCGTGGTCATCGACCGGTTCCGTAACTGCGCGCCCTGAATCTGTCAGCCGGCGAACCGGTCCCGTTGTTGTCAGGTGTCAGGTGTCAGCGCGTTCAAAATAATTGGCATTGGTCGCACTGATCCGCTCGATCGTGGCGTCAAGGCGCGACAGGTGCTTCATGCCGGCGGCGATGGCTGCATCGGTGTCATGGTTGACCACCGCATGGGCAATGGCGCGATGGTCCTCGACCAGTTCGGGCATCCGCTGTTCTTTCTCGAGTCCAAGCATGCAGAGCCGATCGACCTTGGCTTTTTCCTCCAAGATCACATCGTAAGCATATTCGACCCCTCCAATGACGCAGAGTGTCTTATGGAACTCGTAATCCAGAGTGCCAAACGTCTCGACGTCCGAGGCCGCAACGGCGGCTTCCTGCGCGTCGAGCGCGGCGTTCAACATCTCGGCGCCGGTGTCGTCGCATTGCGCCGCACTGCGTCGCAGCACCTCGGTCTCGATTGCCGCGCGGATGAAACGGGACTTCTCGATCTGGCGCATGGAGAAGCGGCGCACTTCGGTCGCCCGCTGTGGCCGGATCAGCAAAAGGTCAAGGTTCGCTAGGCGGCTGAACGCATCGCGCACCGGCTGGCGCGAGACGCCGAACTGGGCCGCGATGTCTGCCTCTGAAATGCGGTCACCGGGTTTGAGTTGCAGCGTGACGATCTGCTCGTGAAGGGCATCAAAGATGTCATCCACGCTCGTGCGGCGCTCTGACAGCGCAAGTGTTCTGACCATCGTGAACCTCCTCCTCGAGGCAATAGCTAGACAACGTATACAGAATGGCAAACTAGTATACCAGACTAGTATTGCAGTTTTTTTACTAGTATACCAGTTGCAGACGTGTGATTCGCCGGAAACGGTTCACCCGTCGCCAATGCGCCATAGGGAGGACACGATGGCCGGTGTGAATCTGAGTGGGATCGTCAAGGCGTACGGAGCTTTGCAAGTCGTCCACGGCATTGATCTGGACGTAGCGGAAAAGGAATTTGTGGTGCTGGTCGGTCCTTCCGGATGCGGCAAATCCACAACGTTGCGCATGATCGCCGGGCTGGAAGAAATCACCGATGGCGACCTCATGATCGACGGGCGCCGGATGAACCGGGTCGCGCCGAAAGACCGCGATGTGGCCATGGTCTTCCAGAACTACGCTCTTTACCCGCACCTCAACGTGGCCGACAACATGGCCTTCGGCCTGCGCATTCGCAAAATGCCAAAGGACGAGATCAAGACAACGATCGACGATGTCGCCGAAATCCTCGGATTGACCCCCTACCTTGACCGTCGTCCCGCCGACCTGTCAGGCGGTCAGCGCCAACGCGTCGCCATGGGCCGCGCGATCGTGCGCCACCCCAAGGTGTTCCTGTTCGACGAGCCGCTTTCGAACCTCGATGCAAAGCTGCGCACGCAGATGCGGGCCGAGATCAAACGGTTGCACAACCGGTTGGGCGTCACATCCGTTTATGTGACCCACGACCAGGTCGAGGCGATGACCCTGGCCGACCGCATCGTCGTGATGAATGACGGCCGGATCGAGCAGATCGGAACACCGATGGAACTGTTCAACCACCCAGCAAATACCTTCGTTGCGGGCTTTCTTGGCTCTCCGCCGATGAACCAGATGAAAGGCACACTGACGGAAACGGGTGCACGGGTCGGTGACGCGGAAATTGCGATCAATGGATCGGTTGCAGCACATGCGGGGCGCGATGTTATCGTGGGCATCCGCCCCGAACATGTGACGCTGAAAGCCGAGAGCGCATCATCCACACTGCCCATCAACCTCGATCTGGTCGAGCCACTTGGCTCCGAGGCATTGCTGCATGCCCGCCATGGCGAAGATCACCTTGTGTTCAAGGCCGACACGAATGGCGACATCACGCATTTGCAGGGGGTCAGCGCCGTGCATGTGCCGCACCACCTCGTAAAACTGTTTGATGCCGAAACCGGCCGCGCCCTGAACGTGGGGGGCTGAGACCATGTCAGATCGCAACTCCGACGTCGGCGGCATTCCGGTAGAAGAGGTCGTTGTCGAGGCCTCCGAGGCGCTCCGCGACCGCAGGCAGACGCGCACACCCGACAAGAAGTGGGTGACGGTCTTGGATCACTTCCGACGGGAATGGCAGATCTACGCGATGCTTCTGCCGACAATCATCTGGTTTCTCGTCTTTCTTTACAAGCCCATGTACGGGCTCCAGATCGCCTTCAAGGATTACTCAATCTTCCGGGGTGTCGCGGGCAGCCCATGGATCGGCTGGGAACATTTCCAGACGCTCTTCTCGAACGATCAGTTCATTCGCGCGGTGCGCAACACGATCACCATCAGCTTTTACAATCTGATCTTCGGCTTTCCGGCTCCGATCATCCTTGCCTTGATGTTCAACGAAGTCTTGCACGCCTCTTACAAGCGGACTGCACAGACCATCGTGTACCTGCCGCACTTCATCTCGTCGGTGATCATTGCGGGTATCGTCATCACGGCCTTTTCGCCAACTGCCGGGATCATCAACACCTTCATCAGCTGGCTCGGCTATGATCCTGTCTACTTCCTGACACAGCCACAATGGTTCCGCCCGATCTTTGTCGGAACGGGGATTTGGCAGGAGGCCGGCTTTGGCTCCATCGTGTTCCTTGCCGCGATCGCCGGTGTGAACCCGTCGCTCTATGAAAGCGCCGTGGTCGATGGGGCGAACCGCTGGCAGATGATGTGGAAGATCACCATTCCGTCCATCCTGCCGACCATTCTGATCATGCTGATCATCCGGATCGGCAACGTCATGGAAGTTTCGTTCGAGCTTGTGATCCTGCTTTACCAGCCGTCCACCTATGAAACGGCGGATGTGGTCAACACATGGGTTTACCGCCAGGGCCTCCAGTCCGGTCAGTATGACCTCGCTGCCGCCGCCGGCCTCTTCAACGCTGTTGTCGCCTTCGTCTTGGTGATGACTGCCAACACCCTGTCGCGCCGCTTCTCGCGCACGTCGCTCTGGTAGGAGGATCAGGCAATGATGAATTGGAACCTCTATTCGCGTGGCGACAAGTTCTTCGCCATCATCGTCTCTGTCCTGATCGGCATGTTCACCGCCGCGACGCTCTATCCGTTTATCTACATCGCGGCGGTATCGTTCAGTTCGGGCTTTGCGGCGCAGGCAGGCAAGGTGGTGCTGACGCCCATCGATGCCACGCTTGAAGCCTATGGCTATATCCTGAAGGATCCGCAGTTCTGGATCAGCTACCGCAACACCTTCATCTACACGATCGGTGGCACGGTCATGTCGCTGCTGTTCATCATCCCCTGCGCCTACGCCCTGTCGCGTCCGCAGCTCAAGGGACGGCGGTTCTTCAACCTCTTCATCGCGTTCACGATGTGGTTCAATGCCGGTCTGATCCCGTTCTTCCTGAACATGCGCGATCTGGGGCTTCTGGACAGCATGTTCGGCATCATCCTTGGCTTCGCGATCAACGCCTTCAATATCATCCTGCTGCGCAACTTCTTCGAATCCATTCCACAAAGCTTTGAAGAGGCCGCACGCATGGACGGGGCCAATGACTTTCAGGTGCTGTGGAAGGTGTTCATTCCGCTCAGCAAGCCCGCCATCGCCACGATAACCCTGTTCCTGATCGTCGCCCGCTGGAACGGCTTCTTCTGGGCCATGGTGCTGCTGCAATCCGAAAGCAAGATCCCGCTGCAGGTGTTCCTGCGCCACACGATCAGCAACCTCAGCGACGATGACGAGTTCGCCATCGTCCAGACCGCCGCCGGTTTCAGCGCCGAAACCGTGACCGCGGCCATCATCGTCTGTTCGATCATCCCGGTGCTGATCGTCTACCCGTTCATCCAGAAATACTTCGAGAAGGGCATCCTGCTCGGAGGCGTCAAAGAATAATCACGAAATCGCAAATGGGAGGAAATCTTATGCGTAAACTGAGCCTAGCGGCGGCCTTGCTTGCAGGCAGTGCCATCACGACACCCGCTTTCGCGGATGGCCATCTCCGGATCGTGGAAGAGCCTCTGGAACTGACGATCCAGATGAACCACGCCCGTTACCCGATCTACGAAGAGGATTGGCCGGTCGAACAGGCCGCCCGCGAGATGACGGGGATCCACCTGCTCAACGACACGGTCGGCGCCAACATGCGGACCGACGAAAACACGGGCCGCACCGAAGCGCTGAACCTGATGCTGGCATCGGGCACCATCCCCGACATCGTCGGCTCCAGCCGGATCAGGGATTTCGTGAACCAGTATGGCCCCGAAGGCGCGTTTCTCCCGCTCAACGACCTGATCGCCGAGCACGCCCCCAACATCGCGGCCTACTACGCCCAACGTCCCGATATCGAAGCCGCCGTGAAGGCCGCCGATGGGCAGATGTATTACGTGCCCTACCTGCCCGATGGCAAATACGGCCGCGCCTATTGGATCCGCACGGACTGGCTGGATGCGCTCGGCCTCGAGATGCCACAGACCGTGGAAGAGTACGAAGCGGTCCTGCGCGCCTTCAAGACCCAAGACCCCAACGGCAATGGTGAAGCGGACGAAGTGCCGTTCTTTGCCCGCCAGTGGCCGGAACTCATCCGCCTCGTCACCCTTTGGGACGGACGCGCGCATGGGTCGGACACCTATCACGACTTCCTTGTCGAAGACGGCAAGATCAGCCACGGCTATATCGGCGCAGGTTACCGCGACGGCATCAGCAACCTGGCCCGCTGGTATGCGGATGGCCTGATCGACGCGGAAATCTTCACCCGCGGTTCCTCGGCTCGTGACTTCCTTCTGTCTGAAAACCTTGGCGGGTCGACCCATGACTGGTTCGCCTCGACAGGTGGCTACAACAGCCTGTCCTCCGAGATCGAAGGGTTTGCGTTCGAGGCCATGGCACCGCCCGCATCCGTCAGCGGCAAGCGCATCGAAGAGCACCGCCGCATTCTTGTGAAGCCCGACGGCTGGGCCATCGGCTACACCAACGAGCACGTTGTCGAAACCATCAAGTATTTCGACTTCTGGTTCACGGAAGAAGGGCGTCGTCTGGCGAATTTCGGCGTAGAGGGCAACCACTACGAGATGGTCGACGGCGAACCGATCTTCACCGAGGAATTCCTCGCACGCGGGCCGGTCAACCGTTCGCTCTATCAGGACGGCGCCCAGCTTCAGGCGCGCGGGTATTTCCAGGATTACAACTACGAAATCCAGTGGACGAACGAATTCGCCCTGGCCGGAATCGAGCTCTATGAGCAGGGCGACTACCTGATCCCTGACTTCCTTGGCGTGGCGTTCACGGCGGACGAACAGAAAGTCTACGACCGCACCTGGGGCAGCATCCGTGACTACATGCTGGAGCGTCAACAGGGCTGGATCCTCGGCAATGGGGACGTGATGGCCGATTGGGACGCCTATCTCGCCCAGTTGGACGACATGGGCATGCAGGACCTGCTCGCCGTCATGCAGTCCGCCTACGACCGTCAATACGGCACCAACTGACTCCTCCCACCCGGGGCGGCGCGTCTTGCCGCCCCGGACCCTTCATCCATTTCTTCTTAAGCGGGATCCCTGACCGATGTCGGCCACCAAACTTCCTATGCTCGATGAACCCAAAGCCGGACGTCTGACGATCCAGTACAGCCCGACGGCTGAAACCGAGCAGACGGAGAACCCGCCCCGCTTCATGTGGATCCCGGTCATCGACGACGATGCGCGCTACGTGCTGCGTCTCTCGGCCGATCCAAAGTTCCCGAAAGGAAAGACACAGGTTTTCGAAGACCTGCCCCTGAATTTCCATACCCCCGACACGGTGCTGGAACCCGGTCACTATCACTGGTCCTACGCCACCTGGGATCACGACAAGGGCGCTCCGTCGAGCGACTGGAGCACGACACGCAGCGTCACCATACCCCAGGGTCTGGCCAAAACGCCCCTGCCCTCCCGCAAGGACCGGCTGGAAAAGGTCACAACGGAGCATCCGCGTTTGTGGATGACACCGGACCGGCTTGCCGCATTCAAGACAGCCGTGAAGGCTGATCCGGAACACTGCACGTGGTCAACGTTCTACGAAAAATCCGTCCTCCCGTGGATGGAGCGCGACATCATCCGCGAGCCGGAGGGCTACCCCAACCACCAGCGCACCGCCCCGATCTGGCGGAAGACCTATATCGACCTGCAAGAGGTCTGGTATGCGATCCGCCACCTCGCAATAGGCGGCAAGGTGACGGAGGATGCCGCGATGACGGCGCGCGCCAAGGAATGGCTGCTGGAAGCGGCAAGCTGGGACCCGATGGGCGTCACCTCCCGCGCCTATACCGACGAATGGGCCTACCGGGTCTGCAATGCGCTCACCTGGGGCTACGATTGGCTCCATGACGACCTGTCGGAAGACGAGCGCGAGACGGTGCGCGCAGCGCTGCTGGAACGGACGCGCGACATCGCCGAACACGCGATCCTGAACGCCAAGATCCACCTGTTCCCCTATGACAGCCACGCGGTCCGGTCCGTGTCGTCCTGCATCATCCCGGCATGTATTGCCCTGCTGCATGACGATGAAACGGGGCAGGCCCGCGACTGGCTGAACTACTCGATCGAATTCCTCTATACCGTCTACTCGCCCTGGGGCGACGCAGAAGGCGGCTGGGCCGAGGGGCCGCATTACTGGATGACCGGCATCTCATACCTGCTGGACGCCGCCAACTGGCTGAAATCCTACACGGGCCTCAACATCTACGAACGCCCGTTCTTTCAGAACACCGGCGATTTCCCGCTCTATACCAAGGCCCCGAACACCCGCCGCGCGACCTTTGGCGACGACAGCACCATGGGCGATCTGACCTGCATCAAGATCGGCATGAACCTGCGCCAGTTCGGCGGTGTGACAGGCAATGGCGCCTACCAGTGGTATTGCGATGAAAACCACCGCCTGAACCCCGGCACCGAAGGCGATTTTTACAACTGGGGCTGGTGGGACACCCGCTTTGACGAGTTGGCCTTCCGGACCGACTGGCCCGCGGTGGCGGCTACGCCACCCGAAAGCGGGTTCCGCCACTTCAAAGGTGTCGGCTGGGTCGGCATCCAACACGCCATGGCAGATCCGGACGAACACATCCAGTTCGTGTTCAAGTCCTCCTCCTACGGCTCGATCAGCCACAGCCACGGTGACCAGAATGCGTTTTGCCTCGCGGCATTCGGCGAAGATCAGGCAATCCAGTCAGGGCACTACGTCGCCTTCAACTCGTCCATGCACCGCAACTGGCGCCGCCAGACCCGTTCCAAAAATGCGATCCTCATCAATGGCAAAGGGCAATATGCGGAAAAGGACAAGGCCAAGGCGCTTGCCGCAAATGGCCGTATCGTGGCCGCCGAACAGCGCGACGATCACATCTATATCCACGGCGACGCGACCCCGGCCTACCAAAGCCTCAGTCCCGAAGTGACCCGCGCTGCGCGCGAAATCTACTTCGTGCGAAACGCCTACTTCGTCATCATCGACAAAGTGGACGCAGAAACGCCCGTCACCGTCGAATGGCTGCTGCACGCGAACAATCCGTTCGAGCTTGGCAAATCCTCGTTCCGCAACACGCAGCAACGGTCGGGTTTCTACGGTCAGGTCGTCTGGTCGGAGGCCGGCAAGCCGCAGATCACGCAGGAGACCGGTTTCCCGGGCGTGGATCCGGCCGACTACGAGGGCCTGCCGGTCAGCACCTGTCTGACAGCGCAGTACCCCGCCGCGACCCGCCACCGGATCGCCACGCTGCTGGTGCCTTACAGGCTCGACGCGCCGAAGCGGATTTTCAACTTCATGGACGATCAGGGCTATGACGCCGATCTCTACTTCACCGACCCCGACGAACACACGTTCAAGGTTGTGATGAAGAAACTTGCCAACAGCTAAGGACGCGGAGACTCACATGACCGTAAAGAACTACTTCCCCGGCACCGAGGCCAAGCGTGAGACAGTCGCGGATGGGCTGGCTCGGCGCGTCGGCGCATTTAACGACAACCTGATGGTCGTCGAGGTGCACTTCGAGGCGGGCACGACGGCTCCGATGCACCATCATGTGCACGAACAGATCACCTACGTGATGTCTGGCAAGTTCGAATTCACCATCGGCGACCAGACCTACACCGTGTCTGCCGGGGACTCCCTCTACAAACAACCCAACATCGAACACGGCGCGACCTGCCTAGAGGCCGGCACGCTGCTGGATGTCTTCACCCCTCACCGCGAAGATTTCCTGTGATGCCAATCAGATCAATTCAATCGAGGACTGTCGCATGACCAAACCTGTAATCGGCTTCATCGGCCTCGGCCTGATGGGCGGCAATATGGTGGAGAACCTCCAGAAGCGCGGCTACGAGCTTGTCGTGATGGATCTCAACAAGGACGCGGTCGCGACCGTTCTGGACCGTGGCAACGCACAAGAGGCTGCCACCCCGAAAGAACTGGCCGAGAAAAGCGCCATCGTCATGCTCTGCCTGACCACATCCGAAGTGGTCGAAAAGATCGTCTATGGGGATGACGGCATTCTCGAAGGCATCCGGGAAGGGTCCGTCCTCGTCGACTTTGGCACCTCGATCCCCGCGTCCACCCGCAAGATCGGTGCGGATCTCGCCGCGAAGGGGGCAGGCATGGTCGACGCACCGCTGGGCCGAACCCCGGCGCATGCCAAGGACGGCTTGCTCAACATCATGGCCGCAGGCGACCGCGAGACCTTTGAAAAGGTCAGGCCGGTTCTCGAAGACCAAGGCGAAAACATCTTCTACCTTGGCGCACTGGGCGCGGGCCATGTGACCAAACTGATCAACAATTTCATGGGCATGACCACCGTTTGCACCATGAGCCAGGCTTTCGCAGTGGCGGACCGCGCCGGTGTCGACCGCCAGCAGCTTTACGACATCATGTCGACCGGTCCCTCCAATTCGCCGTTCATGGCGTTTTGCAAGAACTACGCCGTGGACGGGGTCAGCGATCTGGGCTTCTCGATCAACAATGCCAACAAGGATTTGAGCTACTTCCTGAAGATGGCCGAGGACATGGGCACCCGCGCCGAGATTGCCGAGGGCACCTCGCACAACCTTCAGGCCGCAGTCGATGCCGGTCTGGGCAATGGCAACGTGCCGGAGATCTTCGACTATTTCATGAAGCTCGAACGCTAGGCCAATGCGGACCGACAGACAGGAAGACCGACCATGAAACTTGCAGGAAAAACAGCCATCATCACCGGTGGCGGGCGAGATATCGGCGCGGCCGCAGCAAAGAAGCTGGCATCCGAGGGCGCCAATGTCGCGATCAGCTATTTCGAAAGCTCGAAAGGGGCGGATTCGGTCGTGGCCGAGATCGCGGACGCCGGCGGCAAGGCCATTGCCGTGCAGGCTGACCTCAACACCCAGGAGGGGGTGGACAAGCTGGTCGATGCCGCGGTCGACCGGTTTGGCGGCGTCGATGTGCTTGTGAACAACGCCGGTGGCCTGATCGCCCGCAAGACCATTGCCGAGATGGAACTGGCCCACTGGGACGCGGTGATGACCTTGAACGTGACCAGCACCTTCATGATGACGAAGGCGTGCCTTGCGCACATGAAGAGCGGGGCGATCGTCAATCTGGCAAGCCAGGCAGGCCGCGATGGTGGCGGCGCCGGTGCTGTGGCCTACGCGACCTCCAAAGGCGCGGTGATGACCATGACGCGCGGCCTTGCCAAGGAGCTCGGCCCCGATATCCGTGTCAATGCCCTGTGCCCGGGCATGATCGACACCGAGTTTCACAACATTCACACGCCAGACGCCGGGCGCAAAGGGTTCGAGGCGAATGCCCCTCTCAAACGCCAGGGCCATGTGGATGACGCGGCCAACCTCGTGCTGTTTCTCGCCTGCGACGACAGCGCCTTCATGACCGGAACCAATATCGACATCAACGGCGGCATGCTGTTCTCGTAAAGGGCCTTGAAGATGCGCGTTCTGGCGATTGGCGAATGTATGGCGGAACTGGCCCCGACCGAGGCCGAAGGCGAATTCCGCCTCGGGTTCGCGGGCGATACGTTCAACACGGCATGGTATCTGGCCCGCTGCGCGCCCGACTTGCAGGTGTCCTACCTGACCGTCGTGGGAGACGATGCCATCTCGTTAAAGATGCGCGGTTTCATGGCGACAAGCGGGATCGACGATCGGTTCGTGCAGACGTCCTCAACGCGCACGATCGGGCTCTACTTGATTTCACTGGATCAGGGCGAACGGAGCTTTTCCTATTGGCGGGGACAATCTGCGGCACGAAGCCTGGCCGACGACGCAGACGCGCTGAACCAAGCGATGGCTGAGGCGGATTTGATCTACTTTTCGGGCATCACGCTGGCCATCCTGCCCCCCGAACGACGCACGGCCCTTCTGGGCGCGCTCCGCAAAGCGCAGGCCGGCGGAAACTCTGTTGCCTTCGATCCGAACCTGCGCCCAAGGCTCTGGAGTTCCGCGGAGGACATGAAACGCGCGATCATGGACGGAGCCGCTGTCAGCGACCTCGTTCTGCCATCGTTCGAGGATGAGGCCGATTGGTTCGACGATAAAAACCCCGCTGCAACGGCGCAACGGTATCTGGACGCGGGCGCCAGCACGGTCATCGTCAAGAACGGCGCCGACCCGGTGCTCTACGCGCAAGGCAACACCAGCGGAGAGGTGCCCGTGACGCCCGTCGACGCGCTCGTCGATACAACCGCGGCCGGTGACAGCTTCAATGCAGGGGTATTCGCACGCCATGCTGCGGGAGACAGCATCACAGAAGGCATTGCTTACGCCTGCGCCCTGTCACGCGCGGTTGTGCAGCAACGCGGGGCGCTGGTGCCGGTCGATCTGGCCCGCCTGCCCCACAACCGTGACGAACAGGAGCGCTGAAGATGCCCAACCCGCCTCCCGCAACCGAAATTGACCTCGCGCCCGGAACACTGGACCTTCTGGCGAAGGCCGGCACGGCGAGCGTCGCAACGCTGCTTTTCAAGCGAGGCTATCACAACGCCTATGTGCAAGGCGTTTTGCCCCTGGCGGCGGACACGGCGACGATGGTTGGGCCCGCCTACACGCTGCGCTACATTCCGACCCGTCCGGATACCGACCCGCTCGATGCGTTCCGCGAACCGGATCATCCGCAGCGTGTCGCGGTCGAGCACTGCCCGGAAGGTGCCGTTCTTGTCATGGACTGCCGCGGTGACGCTTCCGCAGCTTCGGCCGGGTCGATCCTGCTGACCCGCTGCCAGGTCCGCGGCGTTGCGGGCGTGGTCAGCGATGGCGGCATCCGCGATGCAAAAGGGGCTGCGGCGCTCGACATGCCGGTTTTTGCCGCAAAACCCTCCGCGCCGACAAACCTGACAAAACACCATGCCGTCGATATCGGCCTGCCAATCGCCTGCGGCGGTGTTGCCGTCTATCCCGGTGACATCATGATGGGCGATGCGGATGGCGTCATGGTCATTCCGCGTCATTTGGCCGACGAAATCGCGGCGGAAACCGAAGGCATGGAGCTTTTCGAAGCCTTTGTTCTGGAACAGGTCCAGGACGGCGCGTCGATCCGGGGCCTCTACCCTCCCACCAACCCGGAAACCCTGGAGGCTTTCGAGGCATGGAAGGCCGCAAAGGATGCGTGAGACGTGGCGCTGGTTCGGGGAATACGACCCGATCACACTCGCCGAAGTGGCACAAACAGGCGCTCGGGGCATCGTCAGCGCGCTCCACGCCGTGCCCTATGGCGAGGTCTGGCCACAAGCGGCCATTGCCGCCAGAAAAGCCGAGATCGAGGCGGCGGGGTTCACCTGGGACGTGGTGGAAAGCCTGCCCGTTCACGAAGACATCAAGCGTGGAACCGGCGACCTGCGGCGCCTTTTTGCCAACTACCGCGCATCGCTTGCCAGTCTTGCCCGAGAAGGCATCAAGACGGTCTGCTACAATTTCATGCCGATCCTCGACTGGACCCGGACCGACCTTGCGGCCCCTGCCCCGGGCGGCGGCACATGCCTGACGTTTTCAGCGGCCAAAATGGCGGCCTTCGAAATCCACATGCTGGGTCGCGAATCTGCCCACGATGACTACCATCCCGACGCGATCCACAAAGGCGCGCAGTGGTATCAAGACAGCCGGGAGGCGGATCGCAAGGCGCTTTTGCATGCCGTGATGTCCGGCCTTCCCGGTGCGGTCGAAACCTACGACATTCAAGGTTTGCTGACCGCTCTCGAAACCTATCGGGACCTGAGCCACGATGATCTGCGCGCCAATCTCGCCCGGTTCCTGCACGAAGTTGTCCCAACCGCTGCCGAGCTTGGCGTAAACCTGTGCATCCACCCCGACGATCCGCCGCGCGACATCCTCGGACTGCCACGCATCGTTTCGACTGAAACCGATATCCGCTGGATCATGCAGGCCGCTGATGATCCGGCCAATGGCCTGACACTCTGTACCGGTTCCCTGGGATCGCGTCCCAAAAACCACCTCCCCGCTATCGCCCGCGCATTCGGCGCGCGCATCCACTTTGCGCATCTGCGCAACGTGACAAAACGGATTGACGGTTCATTTTCCGAAAGCGCCCACCTCGACGGCGATGTCGATCTTGTCGCCGTAATCGATGCGCTTCTCGAAACGGAAGCCAGTCGCGGCGCCGACCTGCCATTTCGCGCCGATCACGGGCATGCGCTTCTGACGGACACCGAACGGAGCTTCCAACCGGGCTACACGCTCGTCGGACGCCTGCGCGGCCTTGCAGAATTGAGGGGCGTTGTGGCGGCGATGACCGAGCGCAGGCGCAACGATCAATCGCGCCGCAAGAACGGCAGTTCCCCAAGTCTTTGACAGCATCTCCCCAAGTGTCAGCCTGCCATCTATGACTGCGCAGTCCAGGGGTCTGGACCTGCAGACCGCAGGCGAGCGCCGTCTCCATTTCTTAACTGACCCAAAGACGGTTGATGGGCTCCCAAGTCACGTCACCGTATGACCAATTGTCCCTAGAGTGCCGCTTTCCCGGCGAGAAGCGGCGCACTTCTTTGGTCGGCCCGTCCTGTAAATGCGCCTGCGACTTGATGAGCGTCCAATTTGCGTCCGCCACCGGTAGGAAGCCGCCCATTGCACCTGCAGCTTTTGATGCATGGTCTCCCATACTTGGACGACGTCGAAAGGGACGTGACACTAAAAACGTCAGTGCGCCAAGCGCGCCTGACAGCCCAGACCCGACAGAGCGCACCCCGCCGAGCCTCACGGTTTTTGAAGATGACACCTAGACGCTGCGGATTGAGGTCAAGGGAGATCACGCGCGGATATTGAACGACGCCATCGGAGAGCCAGTCGCGAAGGGCTTGACCGGCAAAATTTGGCGCCTTGGGTCTCATGGCAGGCGCGCTGACAAAGGCGCGACCAGTTTTGCGTTAGGCTTCGTGGACGCCAAAGAGCCACGCGACGCTGCCGAGGCCCTGTTGCGCACACGATTGGCGGCAACACACCAAGCCATGATGATGATGGCACGCCGCCTGACCCATGGAACAACCATCCCGCAACAAGATGCCGCCGAACGGGCCGCAAGCAAGCTGGCGCGCAGCTATGCGGCGCAGATGGACACGCTCAAGCGCGACCGCTCGAAGGGACAACAGACCGTGCGCGTCGAACGCGTAACCGTTGAAAGCGGCGGGCAAGCTGTCGTTGGCAATGTGGAATCCGGGGGGGTGGGCGGAGCGGTGAAGAAAAGTGACGCTAACCCCATGCAAAAGGAGTGTAAGTGGCACTATGCCGTTCCAGACAGGCTGTGACCATAAACTTCATCTCTATCCAATTCGCCCCACTCCTCACCAGAAATCTGACAATACTGTTCACTGTGAGCGTCAATTTGTATTGGCTTCTGCCCGCATTTCCCAGCGAACCCGCTTGGCTGGGTGATCGGTCGCACCAAATGCAAAACGGCGCCCTGCTGGACGCCGCTCTTGAGGTCGATAGAGACCGCAGATCAGGCAGCTGCTTTTCCACTCAGTCGCTCCCTGATTGCGGGAGGCACCAAGCGTGCGGCGGAGATCCTGGGCAGGCGCTTCTCAGGGATGGTGCGCTCCTCGCCGTAAAGTTCGACATATTCGGCATAGTTTTCAAAGCCGCGGCGCGCCACATAGTCGATGAAGGTCTCCGCGGGCGCGCCCTCGGCGAGGATGATCTCGTGGCCTTCGGTTTCGACGTGGTAGTAGGTGACCCGCTCTGGCAGGTCGGCCTTGGACACACGGGTGATCGTGGTGCCGTTGACGAGCGCGCCGGCACAAATGGCCAGCCCGTCGAGGATCAGCGTGTGGTCGGTGGTCGGCACAAGGTCTGAGTGGGGTAGGCCATTGCCCAGCGCACCGGCATGCACGCGCACTGGCTCGAACCGCTCGGCGGGGGTAAAGAGCTTGTGGACAGTCTGCCGTCCGACCCAAGTCACCGGCACTTCGCGGCCCTCGGCAGTGAGGACGGGATCGCCGATGGCCAATGTCTCCACCGGGCGAGCGCCATCGGGCGTAGCGATTCGGGTGCCGATCGCGAAGCAAAAGACATAGGTTCCCTGCGTGGTGCTGACAGTCGTGCCAGCAAGGTTTGGATCGTTGGAGAACACGAAGGTTGAGGTGCCATCGTTGATAAGCGGATCGCCTACAGCGGTAATGCCCTCGACCGTACCGGGGAAGTTGACGCTGCCAAAAGTGTTGACATTCAGGGTGTCGCAAACGGTGTTTGTCCGTTGTCCCCATCGGAATCTGCATTGTTTTCCGTCAGGATAGGGTTGGAATTGGCCCGACCTCCCAACACAAGGTTACCACCGCCAACGTTGGAATCGATCGTGTAGGAGTAAAGGTAAGTGGCCGTTGTCATTCGAGACGTCCTGTCATTGACGGCATCACAATGCTTTTCTGCATACCGCCATCTCTATTGGATAGATCCGGCATTGCTCAAGAAGCTTGCCGTCTGACGTCAAGATTGCCGGACTCTACCAGTTGAGCTGGCGCTTTGCGCCCTGAGCGGCGTCTGTGGGCATGTACACGCCTGCACCTTGGCGGATCGAGCCGCGAAATTGCGCCTCCTTGTCCTGCCGCGACGGTTTTCGGCGCGGCGGACGGACCAGTCCTGTGGCACCCGTTCGCTTTGGGAAAGTGAACGGGCGCAAAATGGCCTATGGCTCCTAGCATTGGCTAAAAGCTGAAGTAATACCAATGAGTTAAATGAAGAAGTGGTGCCCCCACACGGACTCGAACCGCGGACCTACTGATTACAAATCAGTTGCTCTACCAGCTGAGCTATAGGGGCCTTGGGACGAAGGGGTATACATGGCCTCCCGGCGCTTGCAAGCGCAAATCGCACAAATTCACTGTCGGTTTTGACTGTCCGGCACAGCCGACGGCGCAGGCGTCGCTAATCTCGGGTTCGTTCAGGAAATGGTAGCAAATCACTGTTAGCCATGGACGTGGATCACTCCTTGCGGACGTGCACCACATGCGAAGGGACCCGCACAGTATTCACTACGGCTAAGAGCGCATGATGACTCACGGCCCAAGCAGACCGGAAACATCAGGATACCAACACTTAACATGTCCTTCCCAAAGACGCGGC
Organism: Cognatishimia sp. F0-27; assembly: GCF_020667845.1. GTDB lineage: Bacteria > Pseudomonadota > Alphaproteobacteria > Rhodobacterales > Rhodobacteraceae > JAFMPQ01. The sequence goes on along the minus strand of NZ_JAFMPQ010000004.1, from coordinate 145,779 downwards.
AAGCATCGCACAGTCCCTGCGCGTGTCGACGGGTGGCCCATGACTGCGATCTACGGATCGTGTCACAATAGTCGGGCTCCGTCGCGACACCTGTGGCCCCACGACACCGGGAGAACTGGTTCCTTCATGGAGATCGCAATTCATTGCGGCGCCCATCAGACTGACAACGGTCACCTGTTTGCTCAGCTCCGCCGAAATTGCTCTGCCTTGCGAAACGAGCAGGTCCTGATCCCGGCCCCTCGGCAGTATCGCATCCAACTGTCAAACACGCTGAACAAGCGGCCAAGCGGTTTGCAGCCGGCAGAAGAACGCGAAGCGCTGTTCGACGTCATACTGGATCATGCGCCCGACATGGAGCGACCGCTGCGATTGGTTCTGAGCCACGAAACCATCTTCGGTGTCCCCAAGCTTCTGTGCGCGAAACGCATGTTTTACGGGCTGGCCGAGCAGCGTCTCGTGCAACTGCGCGACGTCTTTCGTCCGGACAGTCTTACGCTCTATCTCGCAATCCGTGATCCTGCGAGTTTTCTCCCTGCCGTTCTGAAAAATACGCCGCATCGCGACATGAACGACCTTCTGCGCGGCTTGAATCCGTTGCATATACGGTGGTCAAACCTGATATTCCGTATCCGCGAAACGGTTCCTGATGTCCCCGTGGTATTGTGGTGTAATGAAGACGCCCCTCTTCTGACCGGCATGATCCTGCGCCACATGGCCGGCATGGCGCCGGACCAGAAAATCAAGGGAGCATTCGCGCTTCTTTCAGAACTGATCTGCGACGAGGGGATGAAGCGTTTGCGGCATTTCCTGAAGGAAAACCCGACCCTCTCCGAAGCCGGGAAAAGGCGGGCCATGAGCGCAGTTCTGGCGCGCTGTGCGTTGCCGGGGGCCTTACATGAAGAGGTGGACGTCCCGGGCTGGGACAGCGACTACGTCAACGCCCTGAGTTCCCTGTATCTCGACGATCTCAAGACCATCGCCAGGATGGACGGGGTCACCGTTTTGACGCCTTGAAGGCCGGAACACTGACAAGGCTGGTGGCGACCCCTTTCCACGGGTGCCAAGGGCGCTTGGGGTTGCCCCCGGCCCCAATAGGCCCGGGTGCGGATTTCGGGCCTGACGGACCGTGCGCACGCACCGCCTGGCGTTCAACACTGGCATGATCCAACCAACATTGCGCCTCAAGACGGCCTGACTGGCAAAGCCATGCGACCCGCCCCGCGCGGGCGCAGACGCGATGTCGCGCGCCCGCTCCCGTGGTCAGGCCATCCCCAACGCGGCCTTGTACATTTCAAGGACGGCCTCTTCTTCGGCGATGTCGTCCTTGTCGCGCTTGCGCAACGCCACGATTTTGCGCAACACCTTCGTGTCATAGCCCCGCCCCTTGGCCTCGGCCATGACCTCTTTCTGCTGATCCGCGATTTCCTGCTTTTCGGCTTCCAACCGTTCGTAGCGCTCGACAAAGCTGCGCAACTCGCCTGCGGCCACACCGTAGGCGTCCGATCCGGATTCTGGGGATTGATCCTGCATAGTCGTCCTCTTGTCGCTTTTTTGCCTGATAGCTCGTCCCTAAAGCGGCGCAGGGGCGGTCGCAAGTGTCCAGCCATCACCTTGCCGCAGGAAGCGCGGCGCGCTAAAGCCACGTGAACGACGCCGCAACAGACTGCAAAGGGTGAACGACATGGAATGGCTGATCTGGGGCGGGGCCGCGATTTCACTGGCTGGGTTGACCGGGTTGGTCTGGTGCATCGTCAAGGTCTGGCGCGCGCGCAATGCCGGGCACGACGATGAGACGCTGCGCGCCATCGTCCAGAGCGTGGTGCCGATCAACATGGCGTCCCTTTTCGGCTCGGTCATTGGCCTGATGATGATCGTGCTTGGCATATTCTTCGGGTAGACGCTTCGCGATCTTACGCCCGACATTCATGCGTATCCTGGCCACAAGCCAGGACCTGTGAAGACTCAGAGACGGGGTCGGTTGTCGGCGCGACTTTGTCTTGTTTCGCAATGGCCATGAATGCATCATCGCGCGGCAAGTGGCATCGCGACGGGCTTGGCTTGCAAACGCATTCATCTTTCACTATATGACGGAAGCCGGTCATGAGGGGACTCTGTTGACCGGTCAAGCATGCTGGAGACGACCATGACACCTGACGTGACGGCCTTTTTCGACAATGCAACAAACACCGTGTCTTATGTGGTTCGGGAACCCGAGGGGCGTGGCGCGGCGGTGATCGACAGCGTTCTGGATTTCGACTACCCGTCCGGACGGACGGACACGCGCTCAGCGGATGCGATCATCGCCTTCGTGCGCGAGAACGACCTCGACGTGCAGTGGCTGCTTGAAACGCATGTTCATGCCGACCACCTCTCGGCAGCACCCTATCTGCAAGAGCAGATCGGGGGCAAGGTTGGCATCGGCGACCGGATCACGGTTGTGCAGGATGTTTTCGGCAAGGTCTTCAATGAAGGCACGGCCTTTCAACGCGACGGGTCGCAATTCGATGCCCTTCTCAAGGAGGGCGACAGCCTGCATATCGGACAGTTGCGGGTCGATGTGATGCACACGCCCGGTCATACCCCGGCCTGCCTCACCTATGTGGCGGGCGATGCGGCTTTCGTCGGCGACACGCTGTTCATGCCTGACTTCGGCACCGCCCGGTGCGATTTCCCCGGCGGCTCCTCATCCGATCTCTACGACTCGGTGCAACGGATTCTCGCGCTTCCGGATGAGACGCGGCTTTTTGTCGGGCATGATTACAAGGCTCCGGGACGGGACGATTTCGCGTGGGAAACCACGGTCGGCGAGCAGAAGGCGTCCAATGTCCATGTCGGTGGCGGCGCCACCCGAGAGCACTTTGTGGAAATGCGCGACGCGCGCGACGCCACGCTTGGGATGCCGCGGCTCATCCTGCCCTCACTTCAGGTGAACATGCGCGCGGGTCAGATGCCCGAAGCGGATGCGCAGGGCCATGTTTTCCTCAAGGTGCCGATCAACAAACTCTGAGTGCGCCGCAGATCGGGCGACTGAGACACCAGAAACAAGGAATATTCGCGGAATGGAAATGGACTGGATTTGGGGCCTGATCGGCGGCCTGCTCATAGGCACCGGAGGGGCCGTCTATCTGTTGGGAAATGGCTGGATCATGGGCGCGTCGGGAATCATCGGCGGGCTTGTTGACGGCTCGGGACGAAGCACGCGCAAAGAGCGCCTGGTTTTCCTGGCCGGCGTGATCGCGATTCCGGCTGTTCTGTCGCTGATCTTTGGACGGGTGGACACGAACCTTACCGCAAACTGGCCGCTGTTGCTCATCGCAGGCCTGTTGGTCGGTGTGGGCACCCGTATTGCCAATGGCTGCACCTCGGGACACGGGGTCTGCGGCATGTCTCGCCTGTCGCTCCGCGGCTTTGCCGCAACGGCGGTCTACATTCTTGCGGGTGGGATCAGCCTCCTGATTTTCCGCCACGTACTCGGAGTGATCTGATGCGACTTGTGATTTCCTTTCTTGCCGGGGGGCTGTTTGGCGCTGGCCTCCATCTGTCCGGGATGACCAACACGGCCAAGGTGCAAGGGTGGCTCGATGTCTTTGGGGATTGGGACCCGACACTGGCCTTCGTGATGGGTGGCGCAATGATTCCGATGGGATTGGCGTGGCTTGCAACGCGGTATCGCAAGAGTGCGCTGAGCGGCACGGCCTTTCCGCCGCCACCGTCAACGACCATCGACATGCGGCTTGTGCTGGGGTCGGTGTTCTTCGGCACAGGTTGGGGGCTTGTCGGATTGTGCCCTGGTCCCGTCCTTGCGGCGCTCAGCTATGGCGGGGCTGGTGTTTGGATATTCCTTGCTGCAATGATCGCCGGGATGGGCGTCGCGCCGAAAATCATCGATCGGATGGAACGCGCCATGCCCGCATAGGGCCGGTCCCGTCCGGCAAGCGAATGCAACCAAGCTGGTCGCCCTGAAGAGCGGGGCAAGGAGAACGCAGTATGCGCCAAATCACGGAAACCTACTTTGTGTCGCCGCAGATCGAGCCATCTTTTGCCGAGGAACTGGCGGCATCCGGGGTAACGCGTGTCATCTGCAACCGACCGGATGCAGAGGTGCCGCCCGGGCTTCAGGCGGCTGCGATTGGCGATGCGGTGCGCGCCGCCGGGCTCGAATTCATTGAGTTGCCCCTGACGCATCAGACGATGACGCCAGACAACGTCGCGAAGCAGGCACAGTTGATCGAGGAGGCCGATGGCGCCGTACTGGCCTATTGCGCATCGGGAACGCGATCGACCGTGGTCTGGGCGCTCGGTCAGGCGGGCAAGATGAGCACGGACGACATTCTGCGCGCGGCCGCTGCCGGGGGCTACGATCTCGAAGGGATGCGGGGGACGCTGGACGCCATCGGCGGCCGGTAAGGTCGAAGACGTCGCAGGTTTTCGCCACCCGTTGCGATGTGTTTTCCTGCACGGGCGCCAAGATCGGTGACGGCACACCCGCCGCGGCAGAGGTGATCTCGACGGCAGCCTTGCCACGGCGGCAGGCAGGACAGGCGCGCCGCGTCTCACGAATTGAAGTCGAAATCCATCGGAACGGCGCCATCGCTCTCTCCGGCGTCTTCAATGCCCATGGAGGCCGCACTGAAATCGAAATCCCCCATGCCGTCCGGATCGAGGGGCGGCAAGTCCGGCAGAGCATCTTCGTCGGCTTGTGCATTGAGCGCGGGCAGGTCCGGCAGGCTCGTTTCGGTCTGCGGTTCAGACGTCTCGGCGTCAGTTATCGGCGGTTCGGCGGTGTGACCGGACACTGCCATGGCGTCCATCGGTCCTGCTTGCGAAGCGGACCCGGCGTGTCTCGCGGCGCCAGCACCAGCGGCTCTGCCATGGGGGCCGTCAAGGCGAATGGCGCGCATCCCGTTCAACTGACCGAGCTTGCCGCGTGCCACGACCTGCCCCTTGCCTGCGACCAGCGTCAGGGTCTCCGTCACATCGCCCGGCAGGTTGATCAAATCGCCGACGCGGAGCTTTTGCGCCTGCGCCAGCGACATGGTGACCTTGGTCATCACCGTATCGAGACGGACCGGCACACTGCTGAAAGTCTCATTATATTTGCCCTGTGTGGCCGCGTCGGACGTGTCTCTGTTTGCGTGATCGGTCGCGGTCCGCTCTGGCAGGATCAGACGCACGATGCCCTTGCGCCGGCCCAACGCGATATCGAGGCGAATCTCGAAACTCCGGTAACCGGCGGCATCGAGCAAAAGGCTCGCAGTGCGCGAATCCTCGATCATCGCGCCAAACCGAAACCCTTCCAGCTGTGGCTTGAGCGGATGATCGGCAAGGTTGTCGGCAAATCGGGCAAGCGTCGCGTCCATCAGGGGCGCCACCATAGCCGCATCCGTCGCCGTCAGCGGGCGGTCTTCGGCGGCAATGGTGGTCACTTGTTGAATGGTCTGCACCTCGATGATCGCCGTCAGAACCTCGCGATCCATCGCCGCCAGCCCGAGGGCCCCATCCGGCCCATCCAGCAAAACCAGCAACATGCCCGGTTCGATCGTCTCGATCACACCGTCCTGATCGAGCATCTCGATCTGGACACCCTGGCTCACCACGGCAAGTCCCCAGAGCAGATCGGCACTGCGCGACAGGGCCCGGCGGAGCGCCTTGGCCGGGGACATGCCACGCGCTTCAAGTGCACGCTGCGCGGCACGCGCCTTTTGTCCGAGTATATCCTGTCCGCTACCACCACCCGCCATCGGTCTGGATCCGTGCTCCCGCCTCTGTGTCGGAATGGTTATGCCGCGATTTGGTTACCAAGACTTGAAAGCCATCGGAAAATTACTGCGCGGCCACCGCCTGGGCCTCTGGCAAGCTCACACGGAAAGCTGCCCCGTCATGATCCGGGAGGTAGGAGATCGTGCCGCCAAGCCGCGCCATGATCTGGCGTGAAATGGCGAGCCCAAGCCCCGCGCCGCCGGCTTCGCGATCGCTCACCCGCGCGAATTTCTCGAAAATCACGTCTTGCGCTTCCGGGCCGATCCCCGAACCATTGTCGATGAAATCCACGTGCAGGAAGCCGTTTTCGCGCGTCACAACAATGTCGAGCACCGGCGCGTCGGCGTCACAATACTTGCGGGCATTGGCGATCAGGTTGATGAAGACCTGCGACAGGCGGTCCAGATCCGTATGCAGCGCAATGTCCTCGCGATCCCGGTTCCGTCGGATGGTCATCCGGGTGCCCGCCTCATCCGCCGCCGCGGCGGAAATCGCCCGATCCATCAATGTGTCCAGAGTGCCTTCGCGCAGGTTCAGGCTCACCTGCCCGTTTTCAAGCACGCTCAGATCAAGCAAGTCGTCGAGCAACCGCGTCAGACGCACCGCCTCGTCGTGAATGATCGAAGAATACCGGCTCTTGTCCTCTGGCGCCATTTCCGCACTGTCCCGCAAGATCTCCGAAAACGCCCGGATCGAGGTCATCGGGGTGCGCAATTCGTGGCTGATCTGGCTCAGGAACGCGTCTTTCTGAACCGACAGGCGCGTGAGTTTTTCATTGGCGCGGCGCAGCTCATGCGCGGTGCGGGTCAGCTCTGCCTGCTTGGCTTCAAGCTCGGCGGAATACTCCATGATTTGCGCCGTCTCGTCGGCTACCGCCATCAGGTCTTCGACCGACACGGACGTGCCACCGACGATCTGCCCGATCATCGCATGCGCCGTGGCCGCTCCGACAGAGCCGGACAGCTCCCGTTCGAGCGTCTCAAGGAAATCGGGCGACGGGACGGGCAACATCTCCGAAGACCCTTGGCGCATCGCTTCGCGCCGGAACAAGGCCCGCGCCTCCGGTGCGCCAAGGATGCGTTGGGCCATGACCATCAGGTCCTCGGCCTGTGCGCGCCCCCCGGCCCAGCTCCCGGTGCCGCCGGCACTGCCGCCATCGGCCGTGACAAACTGCGCGCCCTGCAACCGCTCCAGCGGGCTTGGAAAGCTGATGAGCGATACCGCAAAGAAGACAAGCGTGTTGAGCGACAGAGACCAGAAAACCGAATGGATGAGCGGGTCCAACCCCTCGGCACCAAACAGCGCCTGCGGGCGCAGCCAATCGATGCCAAACGGACCGTCTTGCAGGAAACTGTCGCTGAAGACACGCCCTTCGCCAAAGCTGGGCAGGTAGAGCGTGTAGAGCCAAATGGCAAAGCCCACCCCAATCGATGCTATCGCACCGGAGCGTGTGGCCCCACGCCAGAACAGCCCACCCAGCATCGCGGGCAGCACCTGCGAGACACCCGCAAAAGACACCAGGCCGAAAACCGACAGTGCCGCACCACCGCCAGAAAATTGGTAATAGAGATACCCAAGCGACACCACGCCCGCGATGGATAGCCGCCGGGACAGCAAGACCACATGCCGCACGTCGCCCGAGACGCTGGCGCTGCCGGTGCGAAGCCGCAGCCAGATCGGCATGACGATGTGGTTCGACACCATCGTGGACAGCGCGATCGCCGCAACGATCACCATCGATGTGGCGGAGCTGAACCCGCCAAGAAAGGAAAACACGGCCAACTCTTCTTGCCCGTAGGCCAGAGGCACGGTCAGCACGAAGAGATCCGGATTGGAGCCTTCGGGCAGGAACTCTAGTCCGACAACCGCGATCGGCACGATGAAGAGGCTCATCGCCATGAGATATAGTGGAAACGCCCAGGCCGCCGTGCGCAGTTGTTCGTCGTTGTCGTTCTCGACGACCATGACCTGAAACATGCGCGGCAAGCACAGAAACGCCGCCGCCGCCAACAGCGTCACGCCCGCCCAACGCGCGCCATCCACTTCCCAGCGGCCCAGATCCGACGCATCGATGCGTGCCATGGTCTCCACCACGCCGCCGGACAGCCCCCAGACCACGAAAGCCCCCACAGTGACAAGCGCAGCCAGCTTCACGACGGCCTCCACGGCAATGGCCATGACGACCCCGTGATGGCGCTCGTTTGAATCGAGATTGCGCGTGCCGAAAATCACCGTGAAAGCCGCAAGCCCCACCGCAACCCAGAAGGCCGTCAACTCGCCGCTACTGGTGGCATCGGGCGGTGCAAAGACCGAAACGCTGAGGGTCACGGACTGCAACTGCAAAGCGATGTAAGGGGTGGTGCCGATCACGGCGAGCAAGGTGACACCGATGCCCAGCGCCGTGGATTTCCCGTAGCGCGACGAAATCAGATCTGCGATCGAGGTGGCCCGCTGTGCGCGGCCCACACGCACCAGCTTGTGCAAGCCCCACCACCAGCCGATGAGGACGAGCGACGGCCCGAGATAGATGGTGAGATATTCCAGACCGTCGCGTGCCGCCGATCCGACGGCGCCGTAAAACGTCCATCCAGTGCAGTAGATCGACAATGACAAGGTGTAGACAATGGGCGAGCGCAACCATTTTCCACGCCCACGCTGCGCCGCCCGATCTGCCACGAACGCCACGGCAAACAGGAAGAACACATAGGCAATCGAAATCGCCGCCAGCGCATTGAGCGTTGTCACCCGCGCTCTCCCGCCTCTTGCGGGCTGTCAGGGCGGGCCTTGGATCGCCGCGGCTGGACCGTCTGGTCCGGGCCCATCAGAACCTCCGCATCCTGCCGCTCCGTGTGACGCAAGGCAAGCAACACACCGGCGCTCAGTGCCACGAGACCCGTCCAGATCAGGAAGATATAGATCAGCGCATGGGTCGCTTGCACCCCGTTTTCCTTGGCCGACCACACCATCGGCAAGAACCACAGCAAAAGCCCCAGAACTGGCAAGGCGCGCGCGCCATCGGCAAGACGGCGGCGGCGATAGGTCTGCCGCTCAAGAAACACCGCGGGTCGATGCCTGCCCGGACGATCGTCCAGGGAGCCCGTTGTCGAAACCGGCGCAAAGCTGCGGCGCGTCATACGCGCGCCCGCCGCCTGCATGTCTGTTTCGACAACCTGCTGTCCTGGCATCATGCGTTGCTCAGCTCCCGCACGGCTTCGAGCATCTCGGCATTGGAAAACGGCTTGGTCATGTAGCGGTTCACACCCGCCTTTTCGGCAAGCTCTCGGTCGCGGGTTTGTCCGCGCGCCGTCAGCATCAGAACCGGCAAATTGCTCGTGGAGGGATCTTCACGAAGCTCCCGGAGGATATCATAACCCGACCGTCCCGGGAGCATCACATCGAGGATCAGAACGTCCGGCGCTTTGGCGCGCACCGCCTCTGCTGCCGTTGAGCCGGTTGAATGCGTCTCCACATTCCAGCCGGCGCGCTTGAGAACAAAGCTGATCGCCTCGATGATATTCGGCTCGTCCTCGATAACCAGAACATTGCCTGCCATTCCATCCCCCCTGCGGTCCATGCGAGGCCGACCCCGGGCAACCGGGCCGCATGCATCATCCGAGCGCCTTCTTTTTCGGCACGTCGCAAGACTTTACGACCAATGTCGCCGCAGTGTCAAAACTCTTACGCCGGGCCGGAAAGAATTGATGGCTCGCGCCGTCCCTCGCATTGGATCTTGGAGCAAATCCGGCAGGCAACCCCGACCGACAGGATTTCCCTGCCCGATGCTGCTCCGTCAGACACACGGGACTGGGTGGCATACGCGTCCCGCTGGACCATCATCACCGCCTCGAACAGCGGCTCGCGCCCGAGCGGCATCGGCCCTTTGGGCAAGGCCACCGCAATGGCGCGATGCGGGGCATCGCCCTGCCCTTTCTGCTCCACTGTATCCGCAATCAGCATGACGGGCCGGCTCAGAGCGCGATAGAGCGGCCAGAGCGGGCATGCCGCCCCGAAACGCGGCATCGGAAAACCGGGGAGCGGCTTGCGATAGGAGAGAACCCCGGACGCATCACAGACCGCAAGACCAACCGGCTCTGGCAGGACCGCGTCGGGCATGGCCGCCAGCCGGCGCATGATGCGCGCGGCGTCTTCGCCTAGGGCTGCGCTCAACCCGGCCGGGTCGGTCCCGCATGTGGCGATTGCGGCTTCCATGGTCGGGATCGGAAGCGCGCGCGCATCGGCCGCGTAGCGCGCCAGCCAATCCCGCAAAAGGCTGCGCGCGGCGCTGGAGGCGCCACCGCCGAGCGTCTCGCAGACCTGATCAAGACTGCCTTCGGCGACCTCCAGCGCGGGGATACGGTGCTCTGCCGCTTCGAGGATGGCGTCGAGTTCTTCCTGCGGGCTGCCCGTCTCGGACTCTGCATCGCCCTCCGCCTCGAGATAGGCGGCGAGCGCGCGCGAGGTTTCCGCGAGGCGCTGGCTGTCTTCGTAGATGTTCCGGTGAAACCGGGCCTGCCATTCCGGTTCGATTTCGCCGGGTTCAGCCAGGATCGAGGCGGACGACCGGATCGCCGTGACCGTCGAAAGAACCTCGTGGAGCGACGTGGCCAGATGCGGGTCGTGGGTCATCCGGTCGGTCAGGGCTTCGACCGTGCGTTCGAGCGACGCGACCCGCCTTTCCATATGGGACAACAGCTGCGCCCAGCCCGGAAAGCGCCCGGCAAATTCATCCACCCGGTCCATCTCGGCAGGGATCTCGGGCGAATGGCCCGCCGCCTCGCGCAAAGCCGCCACCAGTGTCGCACCGACACCTTCGGACAGCATCACAGGATCGACGTCGAGCGCGCTTGCAATGTTGATCAGCAGTTTGCCGCCGATTCTGCGCCGATTGTGTTCGATCAGGTTGAGATAGGAGGCCGAGATTCCCGCCTGCCGGGCCAGATCGGACTGTCGAATGCCGCGTGCGACCCGCCTTTCGCGGATCCGACTGCCGGTCAGCGTGTCGCGTTCCACCGCTCGCCGCTCCCTTTTTCGTGATGTTTCAAAGTCATGCCGCAGCGCGACATAAAGTTATTTACAGATTGCCCGGGGCTTCTTTTCAGATATTGACAAAAAAAGCGTTAGAAAGAAAGCGCTTGTTGATTTGTTTTCTTGGCCGCTGTCATATTGAATTTGCACATCTCTGTGCCGTCCGCGGGAAGAGGAGTTCCGCGGCACTTTTTCGACACTGGGAGGATTTCAATGTCCAAGACCAACCTGACACGCCGTGGCGTGCTCCAGACCGGCGCGGTAGCCGGCGCGGGCCTCGCGCTTCCGACATACCTGAGCGCTGCAAGCCATTCGGGCTTCACCAACGCCCCCGGCGACTCGTCGGTAACACTGGGCTTCAACGTACCGCAGTCCGGCCCCTACGCGGACGAAGGCGCCGACGAGCTGCGCGCATATGAACTGGCCGTCGAGCACCTGAATGGCGAAGGCGATGGCGGCATGCTGCCGACCTTCAGCTCCAAGGCGCTTGAAGGGGCGGGCATCCTTGGCCGCAAGGTCGAGTATGTGACCGGCGACACGCAGACGAAATCCGACGCGGCGCGCGCATCGGCCAAGTCGATGATCGAGAAAGACGGCGCCATCATGATCACGGGCGGCTCGTCCTCCGGTGTGGCCGTTGCCGTGCAGGCGCTCTGCCAGGAAGCCGGCGTCATCTTCATGGCGGGTCTGACCCACTCGAACGACACCACGGGCAAGGACAAGAAGGCCAATGGCTTCCGCCACTTCTTCAACTCCTACATGTCCGGTGCCGCCCTCGCGCCGATCCTCGCCGACAACTACGGCACGGACCGCAAGGCCTACCACCTGACCGCAGACTACAACTGGGGCTACACGACAGAGGAAGCCGTGCGCTCCTCGACAGAAGCCATGGGTTGGGAAACCGTGGGCCAGGTGCTGACGCCGCTGACCCAGACCGACTTCAGCTCCTACATCACGCCGGTTCTGCAATCCGACGCGGACGTGCTCGTGCTGAACCACTACGGCGGAAACATGGTCAACTCGCTGACCAACGCTGTGCAGTTCGGCCTGCGTGACCGTGTGGTCAACGGCAAGAACTTCGAGATCGTCGTGCCGCTCTACTCGCGCCTGATGGCCCGCGGTGCCGGCGCAAACGTGAAGGGCATCTTCGGATCCACCAACTGGCACTGGTCGCTGCAGGACGAAGGCTCCAAGGCATTCGTGAAATCCTTCGGCACCAAGTACGGCTTCCCGCCGTCGCAGGCTGCGCATACCTGCTACGTTCAGACCCTGCTTTATGCAGACGCGGTCCAGCGTGCCGGCTCCTTCGCGCCTTGCGCGGTTGCCGAAGCCCTCGAAGGCTTCGAGTTCGACGGGCTTGGCAACGGCCCGACCCTGTATCGTGCCGAAGATCACCAGTGCTTCAAGGACGTGCTGGTTGTGAAAGGTAAAGAGAACCCGACCTCTGAATTCGACCTTCTCGAGATCGTCGAAGTCACGCCGGTCTCGCAGGTTACATATGCCCCCGATCACCCGCAATTCGCGGGCGGCAGCTTGGGCACCTGCAACAACGGCGCGTAACGCGCGCCGCGCTGGCGGCCTGTCGTCCAACGCGGACGGGACAGGCCGCCAGCCACCGCTGCTGCACACTCTCCCTGTCGGCCCTTCTCATGGGGCTCTCGTGCTTTCCGAACTCCGATCTCAAAGGGTGGGACAATGGACTGGTTTATCCTTCAACTTCTCAACGGCCTCGACAAGGGCTCGGCCTATGCGCTGATCGCTCTCGGGCTGACACTTATTTTCGGCACGCTCGGCGTCGTCAACTTCGCCCATGGCGCCCTGTTCATGATCGGGGCCTTCTGTGCCGTGACGCTGAGCCGGTTGTTGTCGCTGAGCCATCAGGTTGTCGATGAAACCCGCACCGACTTCCTGGGCAACCCGCTCAAGGTCGACGTGCCTTACGCCTACGATATCTTCGGCGAAACCATGGGGGCTGCGATCATCGATTGGGCCGTGCCGCTCTCGATCCTCTTCGCGATCCCCGTCATGATCCTCATCGGTGTGGTCATGGAACGTGGGCTGATCAAGCACTTCTACAAGCGCCCCCACGCGGACCAGATCCTCGTGACCTTCGGTCTTGCCATCGTGCTTCAGGAAGTCATCAAGTATTACTACGGTGCAAACCCGATCCCGACGCCGGCGCCCTCCGCCTTCACCGGGTCTTTCGACTTTGGCGCCATACTCGGTTTCGAACCCGGATCGATCATCTACCCTTATTGGCGGATCATCTATTTCGGCTTCGCTGCCGTCATCATCGGTGCGGTCTTCGCCTTCCTGCAATTCACCACATTCGGTATGGTGGTGCGCGCGGGCATGGCTGATCGCGAAACCGTCGGCCTTCTTGGCATCAACATCGACAAGCGGTTTACCATCATGTTTGGCCTTGCCGCCGCGGTCGCGGGCCTCGCAGGTGTCATGTACACGCCGATCAACTCGCCGAATTACCACATGGGCATGGACTTTCTCGTGCTGAGCTTCGTGGTGGTCGTCGTCGGCGGCATGGGGTCCCTGCCCGGCGCCGTGCTTGCAGGGTTCCTGCTTGGCATCCTCGAAAGCTTCGCCTCGATGCGCGAAGTCATCGACATCATTCCCGGCATCAACCAGGTCATCATCTATCTGGTCGCCATCATCATTCTGCTGACCCGTCCGAGGGGCCTCATGGGCCGCAAGGGCGTGATGGAGGACTGACCCATGTTTGGTTTGCAAAAACAAGACGCAAAGCTGCTGCTGATCGTTATCGGCTTGACGATGCTGGCCCCCTTCATCCTGAACCCGTTCCCTGAAAGCTCCGGCTGGGCACAGTTCAACGCCGGGTATCCCGACCTGATGCAACGGTTCGTGATCTTCGGGATCTTCGCCATCGGCTTCAATATCCTCTTCGGCCTCACCGGGTATCTGTCCTTCGGCCATGCCGCGTTTCTCGGGATCGGCTCCTATGCCGCAATGTGGATGTTCAAGCTCTTCGGCATGAACGTGCTGCCGGCGCTAGGCCTTTCGGTGGTCATGTCCGGTCTCTTCGCGGTGCTCATCGGCTATGTGTCGTTGCGGCGCTCGGGGATCTACTTCTCGATTCTGACGCTCGCCTTCGCGATGATGTCCTACGCCCTCGCCTACTCCGTGCTCGCCACGGATATGGATGGCCCGGACAAGCAGGGTCTCTTGCAGAAGGGTCTGACGGGTGGCGAAACCGGGCTGCAGCTGACGCTGTCGGACCCGCGTATTCTTGGCCAGCAAGCCACGGATGACGGCAACCTGCCCGTGCCGAGCTTCTTTGGCCTCGAAATGCGCAGCGCCACGGAACTCTCCGTCGGTGACTGGGTCTTTACCTTCTCGGTGGGCTACTACTTCAGCGCCGTTGTCATGCTGATCGCCTTCTACCTGTCGATCCGCATCTTCCGGTCGCCTTTCGGGATGATGCTGCGCGCGATCAAGTCAAACCAGCAACGGTTGAACTATACCGGTCTGAACCCCAAGCCCTACACGCTCGCGGCCTTCGTGATCTCGGGGATGTATGCCGGTCTCGCGGGCGGCCTGATGGCCTCAATGGACCCGCTGGCAGGGCCTGAACGGATGTTCTGGACGGCGTCTGGCGAAGTGGTTCTGATGACAATTCTTGGCGGTGCGGGCACGTTGATCGGTCCGGTGCTCGGTGCGGGTGCGATCAAGTACATGGAAAACATCCTGTCCAAGATCAATTCCGACATCCTGCATACCTGGTTTGCGTTTCTGCCCGACGGGCTCGAGGATTTCGTGGTTGCGATCATCTACCCGTTCATCGGCAAAGGCTGGCACCTGACACTTGGCCTGATCTTCATGGCCGTGGTGATCTTCCTGCCTGGCGGCATTGTCGAAGGCGGACGCAGGATCGGTAGCATGTTCAAGGGCCGCGCCAAGAAGACCGACGCAGCCTCCGGTGGCAAGACCGTTGCCCCCGGACAGGACCCCGCGGAATAAGGAGAGACTGAGATGGGAATTCTCGACGTCAAAGACGTGGGCAAACGCTTCGGCGGTCTGCAAGCCCTCGGCGATGTGAACCTCTCCGTGAAGGAGAACACCTGCCACGCGATCATCGGCCCCAATGGGGCGGGCAAGTCCACGCTGCTCAACTGCCTCGTGGGCAAGCTGATCCCCGACACCGGGTCGGTGATGTTCGACGGCCAGTCCGTGCTCGGGCGCAGCCCGCACGAGATCAACCAGATGGGCATTTCCCGCGTGTTCCAGACTCCGGAGATCTTTGGCGATCTGTCGGTGATGGAAAACATGATGATCCCGCTGTTTGCCAAGCGTGACGGCGCGTTCCGCCTGCATGCGATCGAAAGCGTCTTCAACGAACGGGCGTTGCGCGCCGAGGCGGAGGAGATGCTCTCCGAGGTCGGAATGCTCGAAAAGCAGGACATGCATGCAGCGTCGATGTCTCGCGGCGACAAGCGCCGCCTCGAGATGGCGATGTGTCTGGTGCAGAACCCCAAGCTGCTGTTGCTCGACGAGCCCACGGCCGGCATGGCCCGCGCGGATACCAACAACACGATCGATCTTCTCAAGGAGATCAAGGAGAAGCGCGACATCACCATCGCCATTATCGAGCACGACATGCACGTGGTGTTCAGCCTGGCCGACCGGATCACGGTGCTTGCCCAAGGCACGCCGCTGGTGGAAGACACGCCTGAGAACATCAAGGGTCACCCCAAGGTGCAGGAAGCCTATCTGGGCGAAAGCGTCTGAGCCCTAGCGCGGGGTGCGCCGACACCGGCCTGCCCCGCCTTCCCTTTGAACAGGAGCCGCGCGGCGCTTCAGACGCCGTCTCCCGCTCCGCCCCACGCAACATCGCGAGGCTACAGCCATGAACGTCCGCCCCGATTTCTCCAAGCACGGCAACAAGGCCGAAACAGCGCCCGCTTTCCTGTCGGTCTGGGACATGCATTCCTACTACGGTGAAAGCTACATCGTGCAGGGCATTTCTTTCAACGTCCACGAAGGAGAGATCCTCGCCCTTCTCGGCCGCAACGGCGCAGGCAAGACCACCACGCTGCGCTCAATTGCACGGCTTGACGATCCGCAGGTCAACCACGGCGAGATCTGGCTCGATCACCAGCCGCTGCACAACATGAAGAGCTACGAAGCCGCAACGGTCGGGCTTGGCCTGGTGCCGGAAGATCGCCGCATCATTCCCGGTCTCACCGTGGAGGAAAACCTCAAGCTCGCTCAGATCGCGCCCCCGATCGGCTGGTCCATCGAACGTCTCTACGACCTGTTCCCGCGCCTCGGCGAGCGCCGCAACCAGGAAGGTGTGACGCTGTCCGGGGGCGAGCAGCAGATGCTCTCGATCGCCCGCGCTCTGGCGCGCGACATCAAGGTCCTGCTTCTGGACGAGCCTTACGAGGGGCTTGCGCCGGTGATCGTGGACGAGATCGAAAAGACGCTCCGCGTCATCAAGCAACAGGGCATGACCACGATCATCGTGGAGCAGAACGCGGTCCGCGCGTTGCAGCTTGCCGACCGGGCGGTCATCCTCGACACCGGATCGATCGTCTTTGACGGCACCGCCGAAGAAGTGCTCGAAAACGAAAGCCTCCGGGCGGAATACCTGGCGATCTGACACCAGATTGCCTGCGGCGCCCCTCGGATCGTGGATTTCAGGGGGGCGCCGTCGCGCCGTTTGGACGGACGCCGCGCGAGACATGCAAACCGCACTGCAGGCGGCCTGGGGCGCCGCATCACGCCACCAGACAGGCCGCGCGCCCCTTCCCAAGATTGCGCGCCGGATCGGACAGTCACGGCAGGCTCTTGCGACCTAAGAACGCCTTTCCCTGTTCCGGTTCCTGGACTACCCATTTTCAAGGACAGGAGGACACTTGATGACTGAGACTTATGCCCCTTCGGACGCGCTCGTCGCAAAGGCCCATGTGGACGCGGCCAGATATGACGAGATGTACGCCGCCTCCATCAACGACCCGGACGCGTTTTGGGCAGAGCAGGCCAAGCGCCTCGACTGGATCAAGACGCCGACCCAGATCAGCAACGTCGATTTCACGCTCGGTCAGGTCAAGATCGAGTGGTTTGCCGATGGCGAGTTGAACGTCTCAGCGAATTGCATCGATCGCCACCTCGAAACGCGTGGCGACAAGACCGCGATCCTATTCGAGCCGGACAACCCCGATGAACCGGCGCAGCACATCACCTACGCGCAATTGCATTCCGAAGTTTGCCGGATGGCAAACGTGCTCAAGGCGCTGGGTGTCGGACGCGGTGACCGCGTCGTGATCTACCTGCCAATGATCCCCGAGGCGGCCTATGCGATGCTGGCCTGCGCGCGGATCGGCGCCATCCACTCCATCGTGTTCGCCGGCTTCTCGCCCGATGCGCTCGGGGCGCGGGTCAATGGCTGCGACGCCAAGGTGGTGATCACCGCCGATAGCGCACCGCGCGGCGGACGCGTGACCAAGCTCAAGGACAACGTCAACAAAGCCCTGCTCCACGATACCGATGACGTGAAATGCCTCGTGGTCAAGCGCACCGGAGACCAGATCGCGTGGCGCGAGGGGCTGGACTTCTGGCTGCATGAAGAGGCGGCGAAAGTCGCCGACGATTGCCCTGCCGAGGCGATGAACGCGGAAGATCCGCTCTTCATTCTCTACACCTCCGGCTCCACCGGACAGCCCAAGGGCGTTGTGCACAGCACCGGGGGCTATTTGCTCTATGCCAGCCTGACCCACGAAGTTGTCTTCGACTACCACGATGGCGATATCTACTGGTGCACCGCCGATGTCGGCTGGGTGACCGGGCACAGCTACATCGTCTACGGGCCGCTGGCCAATGGTGCCACGACCCTGATGTTCGAGGGCGTTCCGACCTATCCGGACGCCTCACGCTTCTGGCAAGTCTGCGAAAAGCACAAGGTCAACCAGTTCTACACCGCTCCCACCGCCATTCGCGCGCTGATGGGCCAGGGCAACGAGTTTGCCGAGAAATGTGACCTGTCGAGCCTGCGCATCCTCGGAACGGTCGGTGAGCCGATCAATCCCGAAGCGTGGAACTGGTACAATGACGTGATCGGCAAGGGCAAATGCCCCATCGTCGATACCTGGTGGCAGACTGAAACCGGTGGCCACTTGCTGACCCCCCTGCCCGGCGCCCATGCCACCAAACCCGGCGCGGCGATGAAGCCGTTTTTCGGCGTGCAGCCGGTTGTGCTTGAGCCGACGTCCGGCGCCGAGATCCACGAGGTGCCAACCGAAGGCGTGCTCGCGATCAAGGCAAGCTGGCCTGCGCAGATGCGCACCGTCTGGGGCGACCATGAGCGCTTCGAAAAGACCTATTTCTCCGACTACAAGGGGTATTACTTCTCCGGAGACGGCTGCAAGCGCGATGAAGACGGCGATTACTGGATCACCGGACGTGTCGACGACGTGATCAACGTCTCGGGCCATCGTATGGGTACGGCGGAAGTCGAATCGGCGCTTGTGGCGCATGAAAAAGTCGCCGAAGCCGCCGTGGTCGGCTATCCGCATGAGATCAAGGGACAGGGCATCTATTGCTATGTCACGCTGATGAACGGGATCGAGCCCAGCGACGCGCTCTACAAGGAACTGCGTACATGGGTCCGCACAGAGATTGGCCCCATCGCCTCGCCTGACCTGATCCAATGGGCGCCCGGCCTGCCCAAGACACGGTCCGGCAAGATCATGCGCCGCATCCTGCGCAAGATCGCAGAGAACGATTTCGGCGCGTTGGGTGATACCTCGACGCTGGCGGATCCATCTGTGGTCGACGACCTGATCGAGAATCGCATGAACCGGTCGTAAACGCCCTCGAAAACAGTCGAAAAAGCGCGCTCTCGGGCGCGCTTTTTTTGTGCATCATCCAACCCTTTGCCCCTCATGCCACCGGGAGACCAGCGC
This sequence comes from Cognatishimia sp. F0-27, assembly GCF_020667845.1. Taxonomy (GTDB): domain Bacteria; phylum Pseudomonadota; class Alphaproteobacteria; order Rhodobacterales; family Rhodobacteraceae; genus JAFMPQ01. Next base: position 127,057 of record NZ_JAFMPQ010000004.1, on the reverse strand, counting down.
GGTCCGCATGGTCCATGGTGGGGTATGACCGCGGGCAACGACGACGCTGTGCTTCGGCTGGTGACGGCCATTCACATCGACGGTCACGATGCTGGGCCCGCAAGTGGAGCGACGCGGCGTCAGCGCCTGCACCAACGAAACCGTCGGCAGTCGCACCGGTTATGGCGATCTTAACCAAGATCACCAAAAGTTTCATGAATTTTAACAACTTACGGACAAATCCTTGACGTCGTGGTAACCTCGATCCTCTGGCACATGACGTGCCGCAGCCGCACAAAGGAGAAAGGCAGCCCGGTTATGCACGTTCCATTTGTTCCCATGACGCTGGCACCGGTCACCACGGGCCACCCACTTGGCCTTCCGGACCCCAAACGCCCCCGACCCGCCACACAGCGGGTGGAAGCGCTGCGCGAAACCGACAAGAGCGCGCTTGCGGATGACGCGCTGCGCGATGATCGCTCGCCATTCCCGACCGCTGTTCGGCCTGATCGGCAAGACACCGCGCCACCCCCGACCCGAATGCAGAAGGAGATCCTGAACCGGCTCGCGTCCCGGATAGCCGAAACGGACCAATCCCCCCACCAGCGCACAGTCCAGGCCCTGCCGGATGCAAGCCAGACAGCAAATGCCGAGGCCCGGTCCACCGCGCCGCAGACCTTGCCTGCAAAGGCCCCTCTTCTCGACAACCGGCTCCCGGGTTATGGCGATACGCGCCGGATCAACGCCGGAACGAATGCCGCGCCCCCAAGCACCACCGCAACCGCCCTGCCCGTGACCATGGCCAAACCGCGGGAGACGGACGGCACGAACATCGCACGGCCCTACGCTCATCTGCCCGCGGAACTGCCCAACGTGCAGCACTGGCCGGCCCGCGGTATCGCGCCACAGGAGCAATGAACCGGCATCCGCGCTCTGCCGGAAAGAAAAGCTGCGTCTCCTCGCTTTTCTTGCCCTGAGGGTTGGCCTATAAGCGGCCAGACCAATGCATGCCCGCGCGTCAATTCGAAACCACCGAAGGCAGAGTCGAACTTCTGCGCGCAGGCAAAATGAATGGGCGAGGATCGCATGAGCAACAAAACCCACGATACCGACGTGGCCTTCATCGAAGCGCTGGCCGAATTGCTGCGCAAAAACGATCTGACAGAGCTTCAGGTCAAGCGAGACTACGGCCCCGACGACAGTCTGAATGTCCGCGTCAGCCGCCAAACCGCACCCGTGACACAGATGGCGCCGCAGGCACAGGTCCTCGCCGCGCCGGCCTCCGCGCCTGCGCCCGCAGCATCGGCACCCATTGAAACAACGATGCCCGAAGATCCCGCCGCCCATCCCGGCGCCGTGACCTCTCCGATGGTGGGCACCGTCTACATGCAGGCTGAGCCGGGTTCCGACCCGTTCATTGCGGTCGGCACCGCGGTCAAGGAAGGCGACACCCTGCTTATCGTCGAAGCCATGAAAACGATGAACCACATCCCGGCCCCGCGAGCCGGGACAGTCAAACGGATCCTGATCGAAGACGGCTCGCCCGTGGAATTCGGCGCCCCTCTTGTGATCCTCGAATAAGGGCGCGCGCATGTTCGACAAGATCCTGATCGCCAATCGCGGCGAAATCGCGTTGCGGGTTGTCCGCGCCTGCCGCGAAATGGGCATCCGCTCCGTTGCCGTTCACTCGACCGCCGATGCCGATGCGATGCATGTGCGCATGGCCGACGAGACGATCTGCATTGGGCCTGCTCCCTCGGCTGACAGCTATCTCAACGTCGCCGCGGTGATGTCTGCCTGCGAAGTTACCGGCGCGCAGGCCATTCACCCGGGCTATGGCTTTTTGAGCGAGAACGCGCGGTTCGTGCAGGCGGTCGAGGACCACGGCCTGACCTTTATCGGCCCCTCGGCCAAGCACATCTCCATGATGGGCGATAAGATCACCGCAAAGGAGACGGCAGCAACGCTTGGCATTCCGGTTGTGCCCGGGTCCGAAGGCGGCGTGAACTCCGTGGAAGACGCCAAGAAGATCGGCAGGGATTTCGGCTACCCCGTGATCGTCAAGGCCACCGCTGGCGGCGGCGGGCGCGGCATGAAGGTTGCCGCCGACGAAGCCGGCATGGAGCGCGCCTATCAGACCGCGCGCTCCGAAGCGAAGGCCGCGTTCGGCAATGACGAGGTCTATATCGAGAAATATCTGCAACGTCCGCGCCATATCGAGATCCAGGTCTTTGGGGATGGTCAGGGCGGTGGTGTGCATCTTGGCGAACGGGATTGTTCGCTCCAGAGACGTCACCAGAAGGTCTTCGAAGAAGCCCCCGGCCCCTCCATCAGCCCTGAAAGCCGCGCGGAAATCGGGGCAATCTGTGCCAATGCTATCGCCAAGATGGGCTATCGCGGCGCCGGGACTATCGAATTTCTCTATGAAGACGGTGAATTCTATTTCATCGAGATGAACACGCGTCTTCAAGTGGAACACCCGGTAACCGAAGCCATCTTTGGCGTCGATCTCGTGCGCGAACAGATCCGGGTTGCCGCCGGCCTGCCCCTTTCTTTTTCGCAGGACGCGCTTCAAATCAATGGCCACGCCATCGAGGTGCGGATCAACGCGGAAAAACTGCCGAATTTCTCGCCCTCCCCGGGGACCATCACGCAATACCATGCCCCCGGCGGGCTGGGCGTTCGCATCGACAGCGCGCTCTACGATGGCTACCGGATCCCGCCCTATTACGACAGTCTCATCGGCAAACTCATCGTGCATGGGCGCGACCGCACGGAAGCATTGGCACGGCTGAATCGCGCTTTGGGCGAATTGATCGTGGACGGGATCGATACGACCGTGCCGCTTTTTCATGCGCTTTTGCAGGAGCGGGACATCCACACCGGGGCTTACAACATCCATTGGCTCGAAAAATGGTTGGAGGCAGGCGGGCTGGAGCGATAATCTCACGCCCATGCGGAACCGCCCTCTTCCCCCTTCCCTGCCCGACCCGTTCGTGGCGCCCTTTCGCTGGGCCGCGGGTGTGATATGAAAGATCTGAGCCTCGACGCCGATCTTCTCATGCATGCCTATCGCTCGGGCATCTTTCCGATGGCCGAAAGGCATGACGACCCGGAGATCTTCTGGGTCGATCCGCGCAAACGGGGGATCCTGCCGCTGGACGGGTTTCACCTGTCGCGCAGCCTTGCCAAAAGGCTGCGGCGCGACGATTACCACATCACGCTGAACCACGCATTCGACGGGGTGCTCAACGGCTGCGCAGACCGTCCGGAGACCTGGATCAACGAACCGATCCGGGCGCTTTATGACGAGCTCTTCTATCTCGGCCACGCCCATTCCCTTGAAGTCTGGATGGATGACACGCTTGTAGGCGGTGTCTATGGCGTTGTGGTGGGGCGGGCCTTTTGCGGTGAGTCGATGTTTTCGCGCCGCCGCGACGCCTCCAAGATCGCGCTCGCGTGGCTTGTGGATCTCCTGAAACGGTCAGGTGGCACGCTGTTCGACACGCAGTTCATCACACCGCATCTCGCCACACTCGGGGCGATCGAGATCACGCGGTCCGACTATCGCGCGCGGTTGTCAGAGGCGCTCAAAGCGGAGATCGATCTGCCCGCCACACCATTGGCGCGGAGCGGTCAGGAGGTTGTGCAGCGCATCACCCACACGTCATAGCGTGGGTGATCCAGCGGGTTCAATGCCGGTGAGGAGGCAACCATCCATCCCCGGAAGACAGGTTCCGCGACGCCCTCTTCACGGACAGTGATAAAGGCAAAGGCATCCCCGGACGGGTTGTTTTCTGGATACCGGCACTGCTCCATCGTGATTTCCAGCGATCCCACCGTGGCTCGAAAGCCTGTCGGGAGATTGAAATCCGTCACCACCGCATTGAGCTTGTCCAGGCCGCGGAGCACCGCGCCCGTGCCTTCGCGGACGCTCTCTTGAGGGAAAGCGGGCGCGGCAGCCAGACAGAACGCCGCGACGGTCCCCAAGGTTCTGAAAAACCGGCTCATCCCTCGTCATCCCCGGCCACGAACTTCATCAAGAGAGAGATCAGGCTCACCGCCCCCTGAGTGTCGAGGACTTCGTCGCCTTCCGCATAATAGAACAGCGAGCCGCCCGGGCTGATTTCAATGAAATTGCCGCCCAGAAGACCTTCAGACGCGACAACGATGGCGCTGTCATCGGGGATCTGGATGCCGTCGCGGATGGTCACCGTGGCATCGGCGCGAAAGGTCTCGGTGTTCAGGTCGAGCCCTGTGACGGTACCCACCTTGACCCCGGCAAGGCGCACATCGGTTCCGACGCTCACCCCTTCAGCGGACCGGAAAGAGGCCGTCAATTCATAGCCATCCGCGCCAAGCGCGAAGCCCGTGGTCTGAACCGTGTAGACACCAAAAGCCAGCGCCGCAGCGAGAACAGCACCGCCGACCAAGACCTCCGCCTTGGAATGGCTCATTCCGGGCTCCATGCCTCGTAGTCTTTGCGCTCGATCGGTTCGGCGCGACGCAGCGACCCGGCCGGGGCGTAGGCCTGGGCCGTGCCGGTCAGGTTCTCGAGATGCGGCTTTTCCCACTCCTTGCGTGGCAAGGGACGTTCCGTCGGCGGATCCTGATAGGTGTGATGCAGCCAGCCATGCCACGCGGGACTGACGCGACTCGGCTCAGCCTCGCCATTGTAAATGACCCAGCGGCGTTCGCCATCCGATGTCTGGTAAAAGACATTGCCCTGCTCGTCTTCGCCAACTTTCTGGCCATGACGGGCCGTGTACCACTGGGTATTCAGGGTCTGCCCGTTCCACCAGGTCACGGCACGCAGAAGGGTATCCAGGATAGCCATGGCTCTCTCCGATCTAAACTCACCCGCGTGATAGGCCATCGCCCAGCCAACGTCCAGTGACGGCCTGTCGCGGAATACCGCCGCGCTGATATTTGGCGACGCGAAGCGCACGAATTTCCCTGGCACTCTCAAGGGATGGCAGGCTGAAAACCGGTTGCGGCGGGGCGCCAATTTGCGGGAGGCAGAAGACCGGGTCGGCGATGGATAAGCCCGCATATGAAAGCGTTTCTGGCGCTTGGGATGGTTGATGGCTTTGAAATGGGTGCCGTGCCTGTCTCGGGCGCCACGCCCAAAGGGCAGGACGCCACTCGCTGGTCTTTGATCCCCCAAGGCACCGTGACCACCTGCGAAATCATGCTCCCCCCTGTCCGCATGGCATGAGGGGATTTGCGCATTCCGGAACACGGGCGCGACCGGGTCACTCCAGGTCGCACACAAAAAAAGGCAGGGGCGCCCCCTGCCTTTTGTCTCGTTTACCCGGCATTCATGCGCGCAGGTCAGCTTGCGGACGCGGGCTCTTTCTTCTGGTCCGCATAGATCATGAGCGGTTTCGCATCAGACGTCACCGCTTCTTCGTTCACGACAATCTCGGAGACTTCGTCCATGCCGGGAAGTTCGAACATGGTGTCGAGCAGGATGCCTTCAAGGATCGACCGCAGGCCGCGGGCCCCGGTCTTGCGCTCGATGGCCTTCTTGGCGATCGCAGACAGCGCATCCTCGGTGAAGTTCAGCTCTGTCTCTTCCATCTCGAACAGGCGCTGATATTGCTTGACCAGCGCGTTCTTGGGCTGCGTGAGAATGGTGATGAGCGCATCTTCGTCCAGATCCTCGAGCGTTGCCACAACCGGCAGACGACCGACGAATTCCGGGATCAGACCGAATTTCAACAGATCTTCCGGCTCGAGATCCTTGAAGACCTCGCCCACACCGCGCTCGTCATTGTCCCGCACATCGGCACCAAAGCCCATCGCGGAGCCTTTGCCACGCTGCGCAATGATCTTGTCGAGCCCTGCAAACGCTCCGCCGCAGATAAACAGGATGTTGGTGGTATCCACCTGAAGGAATTCCTGCTGCGGATGCTTGCGCCCGCCCTGCGGTGGCACGGAAGCAACCGTGCCCTCCATCAACTTGAGCAGAGCCTGCTGCACGCCCTCACCCGACACGTCGCGCGTGATCGACGGGTTTTCGGACTTGCGGGTGATCTTGTCGACCTCGTCGATGTAGACGATGCCGCGCTGCGCCCGTTCGACATTGTATTCGCTCGACTGCAACAGCTTGAGAATGATGTTCTCCACATCCTCGCCCACGTAACCCGCTTCGGTCAGCGTGGTTGCATCCGCCATCGTGAACGGCACATCGAGGATACGCGCCAATGTCTGGGCCAGCAGGGTCTTGCCGCAGCCTGTCGGACCGATCAGCAGGATATTCGACTTTGCCAGTTCGATATCGCCGGATTTCTGCGCGTGGTTGAGACGCTTGTAATGGTTGTGCACCGCCACCGACAAAACCCGTTTTGCCGTAGCCTGCCCAATCACGTAATCGTCGAGCACGTCGCAGATCTCGCGCGGGGTGGGAACCCCCTCCGAAGACTTGAGCCCGGCGCCCTTGGTCTCCTCGCGGATAATGTCCATACACAGTTCGACGCATTCGTCGCAGATGAACACCGTCGGACCCGCAATCAGCTTACGCACCTCATGCTGGCTCTTGCCACAGAAGCTGCAATAGAGCGTATTCTTGCTGTCGCCGCCGGAATTATTAGCCATTTCGCACCTTTCTCGGCCCGCTGCAGGGCCTCGTCGTCAGCCGGTTATGCTCGGTCGGGCGCGGCGGGCAACAACCCGCCGCGGGCCATCTTCTCTTCTGGCCCACCCAAGTTCGGGTCAGCTTAGGACAGGCTCTGGGGCGCGACAATGCGAAAATCGCCCGCACCCCACCCGACAGGGATCACTTGCCTGTCCAAGTCGCAATCGCGCGTCAGGTATCGCTGCCCTCTTCGCCGTCCGGCACACGGTTCGTCACGATTTCGTCAATCAGGCCCCAATCCCGGGCCTGCTCGGGATCCATGAAGTTGTCGCGTTCAAGCGCGGACTCGACCGTCTCGTAGGACTGGCCGGTGTGATGGACATAGATCTCGTTCAGACGCTTCTTCAGCTTGAGGGTTTCTTCGGCATGAATCATGATGTCTGTCGCCTGCCCCTGATAGCCGCCGGAGGGCTGATGCACCATGATCCGGCTGTTGGGGAGCGAGAAGCGCATGCCCGGCGCGCCCGCCGTGAGGAGCAGCGACCCCATCGACGCCGCCTGGCCGATCACAAGGGTCGAAACCTTGGGCTTGATGTATTGCATCGTGTCGTAGATCGACAGACCGGAGGTCACGACGCCGCCGGGGCTGTTGATGTACATGGAGATTTCCTTGGACGGGTTCTCCGCTTCGAGGTGCAGAAGCTGCGCCACCACAAGCGACGACATGCCATCATGCACCGGGCCATTCAGGAAAATGATCCGCTCCTTGAGCAGGCGCGAGAAGATGTCATACGCGCGCTCGCCACGACTCGTTTGCTCGACCACCATGGGGACGAGGTTCATGTATGTCTCGATCGGGTCTTTCATGCTGGCCTGCCTGTCGATGTTTGGGATTGTGCATAACGCTGGAAGATTGAGAGAGTCTTAGTATTGCCCCAAGGGGGCTGCAAGGGGCGGAGGGGTTTTCAGGCAATATGCGTGCCGTCACGATTGCTCGATCAGGGCATGGGTTTGTCTTCGGCGCATGTTCCGGGACGTCGCGGCTTGATGCCGGCGTCCCGCACTCTAGCTCAAGGCGCCAGATCGAAAGGAAGCGGCGTCGTGAGCGATTTTTCTCCCACCCGCGCGGACGGCTTGGCGCGTCTGGCGCGGTTCGTCCCGAAGGCGGGCAAAACCTATGCCTCGAAGCGCAATTACGACCGTGGCCCCGGCGGCCATGAATTTGTCTCGACACTGTCGCCGTATCTGCGCCACCGCATCGTGACGGAAGCGGAAGTGATCGACGCCGTTCTGGGCCGACACACGCGCAACGGAGCCGAAAAATTCATTCAGGAAGTGCTCTGGCGGACCTACTGGAAAGGATGGCTGGAGATGCGCCCGCAGGTCTGGACCCGCTACCAGTCCGATCTGCGGCGCGCGCTTGACGCGGTGCAAACCCAGTCCGGCTTGCGCCGCAATTGGGAAGCCGCATGCACCGGGCAAACCGGGATCGAGCCCTTCGACCATTGGGCGCAGGAGCTGGTGGATACGGGCTATCTGCACAACCATGCGCGGATGTGGTTTGCCTCCATCTGGGTTTTCACGCTTCGGCTGCCATGGGAGCTGGGCGCCGATTTCTTCCTGCGCCACCTGCTCGACGGCGATCCGGCGTCCAACACGCTGGGGTGGCGGTGGGTTGCGGGGCTGCAAACGCGCGGCAAGACCTATCTCGCCCGTCCCTCCAATATCGAGAAATTCACCGAAGGCCGCTTTTCCCTGCCGGAAACCAGCCTCGCCCCCGACGCGCCGCCAGTTCAGGGACCGGACCTTCCGCCGCGGATGGCAGCACCGCAGTCCGACAGCGTCGACCCCTCCAAACCGACGGCCTTCGTGCTGCATGAAGACGACCTCTCGCCGGGATGGATTCTGGACAAGTCGATCACCCCGCTGGGCACGGCTCTGGTGACCCCTTCGGAACGGCTCACCCCGCTGACCATGGCGCCACAGGTCTTGGCATTCCGTGAAGCGGCAACCCGGGAAGCCGCAGAGCGATGGAAGGACCGTCTTGGTCCCGTGGCCACCGGTCTCTCCGACGGCGCAGCGATAGCCGCGTGGGCGCGGGATCTCGGCGCCGAACAGATCGTCACGGCGCGCGCGCCCGTTGGGGCGGTTTCGGAAGTCCTGTCAGAGATGGCGGGGATCCCCGTGCTGCAACCGATGCGCACGCTCGACCAAGTGGCATGGCCCCATGCAACGGCCGGCTTTTTCAAGTTTCGCGAAAAGATCCCGCAGATTATCGGCGCGCTCCAAGGGCTGCGCGCGGCCTGAGCCGCTTGCCCACACATCGCGACGAAAACCGGCGCGCAGGGTATCACCCCTGCGCGCCGACCGCGTTCACCAAGACCGGCCCTCAAGAGCCAATCGGGACGGTTACGTTGTGCCGAACATGTCCGAGGTGATCCCCGCGTACCAACCGATGCTCTCCTCGTAGGTCGCCTTGCGCAGCGCGGCATCCTCGCCCGTCTGGCTCACAAACCCATCCACCTTGGCGATTTTTTCGTCGGTTGCTTCATAAGAAGCCCCAACTTTTACCCCGTCTTCGGTGTCGATCAGCGACCAGCACGTGTTGGAGAATTTCGCCGGGAAAACGCGGCTGCCGGTTAAGGCCCCGCGCACCGCCATGGCCGCAACCTTGGCCTGGCTGTTGGCGGAGTAGCCGGATTTTGGCATGTCACCTTGCGACGAGGCATCCCCGAGGATATGGATATTCTCGTCGAGTTTGGATTGCATCGTGTGGGCGACCACCGGTGCCCAGTTGCCCTCTGTCAGCCCCGCGGCGTCACAAATCGCACCGGCCTTCTGTGCCGGAATGACGTTGACCACATCGGCCTTGATCACCTCGCCATCGATATCGACCGTCATGTCGGCCGCGTTGACGGTGGTGTTCTCGCCGCCGAAATCGGGGCCGATCCGTTCGATCATACCACCGTAATGCTTCTGCCACCCCTCCTCGAAAAGCGCCTGCTTGGAGAATTTTTCCTTGGGGTCGGCGATGATGATCTTGGCGGTCGGGTTATTGGCCTTGAGGTAATGCGCCACCATCGAGATCCGCTCGTAGGGACCCGGCGGGCAGCGATAGGGATTGGGCGGGGCCACCATGACATAGGTGCCGCCCTCCGGCATCGCTTCGATTTGCGCCTTGAGCAGCGCGGTCTGCGTGCCGGCCTTGTAGGCATGAGGCATGGCGTTCTGGGTCGTGAGATCCCAGCCCGGCACCGAACCATCGACAAAATCAATGCCCGGCGACAGGATCAGGCGATCGTATTGCACCGCGCCGCCACCAGCGAGCGAGACCGTCTTGGCGTCGCGATCCACCCCGACGGCCCAGTCATGCACGACATTGACGCCGAACTCCGACGCCAGGGTGCCGTAGCGGTGCTCAAGGCTGTCGAGGCTGCGGAACCCGCCGATATAGAGGTTGGAGAAGAAGCAGGTGTAATAGGACCGGCTTGGCTCGATCAGGGTCACGTCAACCGCACCCTGGCTGTCCTTTGCAATATAGCGTGCAGCGGTGGCGCCGCCGGCACCGCCTCCGATCACAACGGCGCGCGGCTTGGCTTGCGCACCCAGCATCGGCGCGGAAAGCGCCGTTGCGGTCAACGCGGCGCCAGTGCCGAGAAAGCTCCGTCTGGTCTGTGACTTGTGTATCATGTCCACTATCCTCCCTGATTGGACCATCAATAAATTCGGAGCAGAAAAGCCGAGACGGCAGGCCACCGTCTCAGGTCAAACGCTCAAATCCTTGCGCCCCGAAAGACGCGACTACCTGCACCGTGCGGTTTGCCCCCGCCCACGCCGGGATCCGAAAAGGGTCTGCCGGTCTGTCCCGCAATGCACGCAAAACGAGTATGCGTCGATGAAATGACATGCGGAACCCTTTTTGGCGAAACCACCCCGAAGCTCCGGCCCCGCGGGACCGCCTTGTGTCGCGCTGAAACCGATCTCTCGCGCGCAGGCCGCGTTTGGGCGCACTACACGGACGGTTTTGCCCCGCTGTCCTTGTCACCTCAGGCCTGTCCCGCCCTCCCCGCCTCGCGCGGCCCGCTCCGTCGAATCTCTGTTTGTTCCAATCACCCTCAAAACCATGTCACGCATCAGGCGAAAATTCCTTCGCTCGGCCCGGGCCCAGACGGCCGATCTGCCGCGCCTTGGCCCTCAAGCCCAAGGGCGTTGGCCCCCAGTCACATAGTGCGGTCTGGAAGGTTGCGCGCCGCGCGATCCCGAGCATGCCATGGCGCAGCCCCTTATCGGCGATACTTCGGGAGACCCATGGCAGGGGCCGCGCGCTTTCGCCCTACTGGCAGGCGCCACTTTCGTCGAGACACGACCCCAAACACCCGCTCAAGGATGACCAAGACGGCCTCTCTTCTCCCATCGCAAAACAAAAAAGGGGGCGAAACGAACATTCGCCCCCTTTGGTTTCTTACTCGATTTTTGCAAAGAATGCCGCCAGAGCGGCAATTTCTTCCGCGTTTAACCGCCCCGCCATCATCTGCATCACCGGATGGGGCCGGATCTTGCGCTTATAGGCGTGCATCGCCACGACAAAATCTTCCTCATACCAGTTGGTGATCGAGGGAATGCCATCGTCGCCGCCATCTCTTTGGTGACAGGTGAGGCATTCCGACGCGAGGTATTCCCCATAGGCAACGTCACCTTCGAGAGCGAGAATTTCCGCAGGCAGCTCAACCTCCCGCGCAATCGCGGTCGGCGCCGCTTCCGGCAGGTTGGCGGGATTGTCCGAATAGCTCCGAAGATAGGCGAGCACATCCCGACGGTCCTGTGGCTCGCGCAGCCCCCGGAACGACATGCGCGTCCCCGAAACAAGGGCCCGGGGGTTCTCGAGATAGGCGTCGAGCGTCTCCAGATCCCAGACCAGGCCATCGGCAAACGCCCGCTCCATGCCGCGGGAATAATCGAAATCGGCGATGCTTCCGGCACGACGGTCGAAAACCCCGTTGAGATGCGGACCCGCACGATTGCTGGCGCCCGGTCCGACCTGATGGCAACCGGAGCATTTGCGGTAGATCTCCGCGCCGCGCTCCGCATCACCAATCGCCTCGGCGGTCTCATCGGCGAAGGCAGCCCCGCCGATGACCAACATCCCGAGCGCTCCGATCATCCCGAGCGTGCTGGTTCCGATCCGCCTCATGGCATCACTCGTCAAAGCTCGCCAGATAGGCGGTCACAGCCGCGATATCCGCATCACTCTTGAGCCCGGCAAAAGCCATCTTGGTGCCTTTGACGCTGCCGCGCGGGTCGGCGAGGAACGCGGCAAGCGTTTCAGCATCCCAGATCCCACCCTTATCGGCCATGGCACCGGAATACTTGAAGCCATCGACGCTGCCGATCGTGCGCCCGACAACACCGTTGAGATGCGGGCCGGACCGGTTCTTGGCGCCTTCTCCCACCTGGTGGCATGCCTTGCACTTGCGGAACACTTTCTCGCCCTCGGCCACAAGCGCCGGATCGATCGCCGCGCTGACGGTTTCGACCACAGCGTCTGCTTGTGCGTCGGTGTCTGCTGCGACCGCCGCAACCACCGTCTCGGCTTCTGCCTCGGTTTCTGCCGCCGGCGCCATGGCGTCGGAATGGCCGGCCGCGTCATCCGCGCCGTCTTCTTCCGGCGTCACGTCGAGAACGGTGGCGCGCATGGTGATTTCAACGCTGTCCTTGCAGTTTTCCATGCAGGGCTCGGTGCGCCAGATGGTGTATTCCGTCTCGGCGCGGTCATCGACGATGAACCCTTCCGCATTCGGCATTTCCACATCGAGGATCGTGTCGCGCGACAGTTCGAAATCATCCTCGATCAGATCGTTCGAATACAGAATATAGGCCACGATGGCATAGACATCGTCATCGCTGAGCGACTGCGCGTTGCCAAACGGCATGGAGCGGTGCACGTAGTCCCAGACCGTCGAGACATAGGGCCAGTAGCTGCCCACCGTCTTGACCGGATCCTTGTCCGCCAGCGTGCCGAACCCGCCTGCCAGCGCCGGCCAGTTGTCGACACCTTCCGCGAATGATCCGTGGCAGACCGCGCAATTCTCCTCGAACAGCGCCTCGCCGTCCCAGGCATTGCCAGACCCTTCTGGCAGGCCTGTGCCATCGGGCCGCACGTCCACGTCCCAGGCTGCGATTTCTTCGGCCATGGCCTCGCGGCCCAAACCGAACCGCATCCCCGTTGCGGCCTCATCGGCCACGGCAGCGGCCACGAGAAGACCCGACCCCGCATCGGCGGCGGGGGCGGCCACTTCGGCCGCGGCCGGAGCCTCGGCAACGACGACGGGCGCCTCGGGTTGCGGGATCGGCGCGGGCAAGGCCGTCAGCTTCGCCGCGCGTTCCGGCATATCGGTGATGTTGCGGTCAGCGAAATTCGCTGCTCCGACCAGCATGATGGTGATGGCCAGCGCGGAGCCGCCGTAGAGCTTAAGAGACTTCGACATTTTCGGCCTCCCCGTTGGGTTTCACATGCCATGTCTGGATGCAGTTGTTGTGATAGATGGAGTTTTCGCCCCGTACGTCGCGCAGCTGTGCCTTGGTTGGCTGCACGTAGCCCGTTTCATCCATCGCGCGGGATTGCAGGAGCCAGTCCTCGCCGTCCCAGACCGTGTCGAGATAGAACCGTGTGAGCGCCTTGTCCTCTCCCTCGCGGGCGAGCCGCGCGGTTTCCCATGTCTTGCCACCGTCCTTGGAGACATCGACACGGGTGATCTTGCCATGGCCGGTCCAGGCCAGGCCGGTGATGACCACGGGACCGGGACCGTGGGTGATCGGCGCCTGCGGGCTTGGGGAGGTGACGACCGACTTGGCGTCCATGACCCATGTCCACTTGCGCGCCACGCCATCGGCCAGCACGTCGGTGTATTTCGAGGTTTCCTCGCGGCTTTCCACAGGGCCGTCCATAACCTCCACGCGGCGCAGCCACTTGACCCACATGTTGCCTTCCCAGCCTGGCACCACGAGGCGCACCGGGTAGCCATGCTCCTTGCGCAGCGCTTCGCCATTGGCCTTGAACGCCACGAGCACGTCGTCCATGGCCTTTTCCATCGGGATCGACCGGCCATTGGAAGACGCGTCCGCGCCTTCGACATAGACCCATTTGTCCTTGAAGTCGCCCGCCGCGTCGAGCCCGGCCTCGGCCAGGATCGTGCGCAACGGCACGCCGGTATATTCCATGTTGTGGATCATGCCATGGGTGAACTGCGCGCCGTTGAGCTGGGCACCGGCCCATTCCATGCCCGTATTTGCCGCACATTCGCAGAAATACACGTGGTTTTCGCGCGGAAAGCGTTCGAGATCCTCGTATGAGAAAATCAACGGCCGGTCCACCAGACCGTTGATCATGAGCCGATAGTCCTGCTTGCGCATCTCAATGGCGCCGGAATGATGCCGTTCGAACGCACAGCCCTGCGGCGTGATGGTCCCGTCCAGCGCGTGGATCGGTGTGAAGTTGATCGAACTGATCGTGTCGGCGGTCAGCCATTCAACATTGCGGCGCACCACATCGCTTTCATACTCGATCGGCAGGCCATATGGCGTCGCGTCGACACCGTCGCCCAATCCCATCGCCCAATCCTGGGTCTCGGTAATCAGCGGGTCCGGCCCGGCGGCCTTGGCTGCGGTGGCCGTCGCCCCGAGGGCGGCGGCACTGGTCAGGAACTGGCGGCGCGAGGGGCCTTTTCTCCGGCTCATGGCTCTTTCCTTTCTTTCGTGTCAGCGTGCCTACGGGCCCGGTCAGGGCCGGATATAGGCGTAGCCTTCTTCCTGAAGCTCGATGAGCCGGACAACGCCCGACGGGACAATCGCCAAGTCGTCAAGCAGCGCGAGCGTTTCGCCGGCTTTCTCGCTCATCTTGCGATGCGTGTTGCCGCAGGCCGCAAAGGACAGGTTGTCCATTTCCAGCGACATCACAGATATCCGATCCGCCACCGGGCTACGTCCGTCCAGCAGCATGTTGAGCCCCGGCCCATAGGCCACAAGCTCCACGACAACGCTGTCGCCCTGGCTTTCGTAATAGCGCGTGAGGTTCTGCACGTTGTTGAGCGCCATGTTCATGACCTTTGGGTCGCCGTCATTGACATGCACGGCCACGTGATGGGTCACGCCTTCTGCAAGAACGGCGGAGGCAAAGGCTACACTCAGCGCAGCGGCGGTCAGACTCGATTTCAACATGGCGTTTCCTTCGAATTGAGGGTCAAAGCCCGGTTACGGTGACGCTGTCGTTCTGGCTCACCGTCACGGTGCCCTGCTTGGCAATGTGGCTCTCCACCACATCCCAGATCTGGGGGCCTTCGGTGCCTTCGTTCACGCTCGCCCATCCGGCGACAACGTAATTGCGCGCAGGATCGATGGCCTCGCCGGTGCTGGTCAGCACCATCTCCGAGATCCGCTCGCCCTGTGGCTTGGACACATCCACCCGGTAGCCAAGCCCGCCGGTCCGCACCATGTCCCCCCCCTGCTGGTAATAGGGGTCGGGGTTGAAGATGTTGTCAGCAACGTCCTCGAGCACGATCTTGAGGAACTCACCCGTCATCTCGGTGCGATAGGCCTGACCATAGGTCATGGACGTGACGTTCCAGATATCCTCGCGGGTGATGTCTTGTCCCGGAATGAGGCTCGGCCCCCACCGTACACCCGGCGAAAGAGCGATCTCCGCATCACGCTCGGAAAGCAGCGCGTCGCAGATCAGATCGTCCCACGTTCCGTTGAAATTGCCACGCCGGTAGAGCAGCGAGTCGGTCTGGCCGATGACCTCCGAAAGCTGTGCCTCGAAGGGGGCACGCTGTTCGTCGATCAGCGAGGCAATGGCCGGATCCGGTTCGATCACATCGGAGAAGATCGGGATCAGCTTGTGGCGGAACCCGAGCATCTGTCCGTTGCGCACATCGAGATCCACGCGGCTGACGAATTTGCCGTTGCTGCCCGAGGCGACGATGATCGTCTCGCCCACGAGGACCGGCTCGGGCAGCGCGTCATGGGTGTGACCCGACAGGATCACGTCGATCCCTGTCACGATGCTGGCCATCTTCTTGTCGACGTCAAAGCCGTTGTGACTGAGGCAGACGACAAGCTCGGCGCCCTGCTGACGCACCTCGTCAACCATCGCCTGCATGTTCTCATCCCGGATACCAAAGCTGTATTCCGGGAACATCCAGCGCGGATTGGCAATCGGCATATACGGGAAGGCCTGTCCGATCACCGCAATCTTGGTCCCGCCGCGCTCAAAGAACGTGTAGGGCGGGAAAAGCTCCGCGGGTTCGTCCCATTCGGCATCAAAGATGTTCTGGCCCAGCGCGGCATAGGGCAGGCTCTCGACCAGTTCGGCAACCCGGTCCGATCCAAGGGTGAACTCCCAATGGAACGTCATGGCGTCCGGCTTGAGCCCGTTCATCACGTTGACCATGTCCTGCCCCTGCGTGTGATAGCAGGTGTAGGAGCCATGCCACGTGTCACCCCCATCGAGAAGGATCGCATCGGGCCGGTCGGCGCGGATCGCGTTGACCACGGTCGAAACGCGATCAAGACCGCCCATCTTGCCATAGCTGCGCGCCAAGGCTTCGAAATCGCCCGAACTCAGCGCGTAATGCGAGTAGGAATTGTCTTCGATGCCGTATAGGCGCCGGAATTCCGCGCCGGTGACATGCGGAACCGCACCGCGATTATCGCCCACACCGATATTCACCGACGGCTCGCGGAAGAAGATCGGCTTGAGCTGCGCGTGAATGTCCGTGACATGGATCAGCGAGACATTGCCGAAGGTATCGAACTGCAGCAGCTGATCCTGGGTGAGCGCCTGTTGCGCGGCCAAACGCGACCACTGGCCAAAGCCCGATGCGCCGAGCATCGCCGAGGCCGCCATGGAAGCTTGCAGGAAATCGCGTCTCGAAATCATCGGATAGGCCTTTCGATCTGGTTGTCGCAACGCGGGTATCATGCACGCATTGCCGAAAGTGTAAGCGGCGAGGGACGCCGGGCCTGCCCGCGCTGCATGTGCGGGCGTTGCACGAGCCGCTGCCAGAGGGAGTGAACCGGCGGCGGGCCGGGCGGCACCTCTCGCCTATCACTCATCACATTCGCATGTGTGAATGATATGGCTGGAAAATGACCCGCTCCGGGTGTCCGGAACGGGTCACTGGATCAGTTGCGGACCGACGGACCTTCGACGCTGAGGCCGTTGCCGCGCGACTTGACATACAGCTCAAGCGCCACGAATTCCGGGCTCCCGGTGCTGTAGGTCTCGGCGCGTGTGTCACGCACGCAGCCCCGGAACCGCGAATGCACGCCGTTCAGCTTTGCATTCTTGAGACGGTATGTCGGAAAGCCGTTGATCTGGCCCTGGCTGAGATGGTCAGCGCGGATATAGTTGCCATAGTTTTCTTCATGGCAGGATGCGCAGCTCAGTTCGAGTTGCCCAGTGCGGGTGTAATAGAGCTCTTTGCCCATTTCCCACGCTTCGGCAGCCGGACCGTCAATGGCGACATTCACGGGCATGCCACGCGACTGCGACGCGATCATCGATTCCATGTTGATGGCCGCCGCGGCGTCATATTTCCATGCCTCGGCGCCCATGCGATTGGTGCGGCAATCGTTCATCTGCATCTGAACGGTGCGCAACTCGCCGGCTTCCTCGTTCCACTTGGGATAGGTCGCGGCGACGCCCGCCATGCTGTCTGGGCTTTCGTGGCAGGAGGCGCAGCTCTTGCCCTCGGTGCCTTCTGCCGTTTCCCAGGCTTCAAGCGCCTGATCGACAAAGATCATACCCTGGTTTTCGAAGTCATCGGTCTGGAGCTGCTGCGTCTCATCCGACCGGAAATGCCAGCCCGAAATCAGTTCGGAAATGCCGGTATCAGCCATGTGTGGCGGCGCGGCGACCTTGGTGGTCATCTCGATCTCGCCATTGATGACAAGCGTGTCGTCATCTGCCCCACCCGCATAGACCGTGGTGGCGGCAAGCAATGCGGCCGTTGCCGTCAATGCCTTGAATTTCATAGATTGTCCCTCCCTGGAAAGCCCTGCCCCGGTCACCGTCACGGTCTCTGGGGCAAGGTTTGATCGTGCCTCGCCAGGCTCAGGCGATGGCGATCGACTTTGAATCTTCGTAGACGGACCCGTCGTCATCGTACCAGGTGAACTTGAATTCACCGGCTTCCGGGACCGTGGCTTCGAACTCGAAATACGGGTTCGTGGAAATCGCCGGTTCAAGCGTCACGTCGATCACGTTCTGGCCGTTGAAGTCGGCGGTGAAGCGATTGATGATCGAACGCGGGATCGTGTTGCCGTCGCCGTCCTTGCGCTGACCGCTTTCCATCTTGTGGCTGATCAACGTCTTGATTGTGATCGCTTCGCCAGCGGATGCGGATTTCGGGACCTTGACGCGGGGTTTGACACCAGATGCCATGGTTGAATTCTCCTCTGATTAGCCGCCGCAGCCGCCGATGGTGACCTTCACGGTCTTCGAGGTGCGGGCAAAGCTGCCGTCGGCGAGCTTGGCGATTGCAATGATGTCCTGCGTGCCTGCAAGGCGGATCCGGGTGGATGCGCGCTGTGCCGCGGCCAGCGGACCGAAGTTGAACGTGGCGACCGGCGGCGTCGGATTGCCAGCGGCCAGAACCATGATCGCGGACGCGCCCGGCGCGGAGACCTCGATCGGCACCGTGTTGCCGTTTTCAGCGATTTCAGGCGCGGTCAGCTCGAGCCCGGCATCGCCCATGTCAGCGCCACCGGTAAACTCTTCGATATAGCTGTCGATGGCCGCGGATGCCTTGATCGGCATCATCACGGTAAGCGCAGCGGCCCCACCGATAGCCAGCGTTTCACGACGTGTGAATTCCATACGTCTTCTCCTTGTTTGCGATGATCCGTGGCGGCGCGTTCACGCCGGCCGGACAATCCGGTTGGTGTTGGTCAGCCGTCCTTCAACGTCATCAGGTAGGCAACCACATCCTCGACTTCCTGCGCGCTCAGGATCGGCGACAGGTCCTCTTCCTTCGCGGCCTTGCCCGTGTATCCGTTGCCCGGACGGGTAAATCCGCTGGTCTTGTAGAAAGCCGGCATCACCGTGCCTTCAAAGGTCATCTTGGCGTTCGCAACAATGCCACGAAGCTCTTCTGCGGTGCGGTATTCGCCAATCCCGTCAAGGGTAGGCCCCACCTCGCCGTGAAACGGCGCATCGTTCAGCGCCGTGACCGCGTGACAGGCAATGCAATTGCCCTTCCCGCGGGAGATCATCACCGCGCGACCGTTCTCAGCGTCTCCGGGTGCACCCGACAACGACGCTTCGATCGTGCCATACTCGCCATATTGCACATCGTTGGGCGAAACAGCCTCGGCATGCGCCGTGCCCGCCACCATCAGGGCCGCGATGGCCGTGAATGCTTTGATCTTCATAGTCCCTCCCTTGGCTTGATGACCCTCTTGCAGGGGTCTCAGCGTATAAGCTTGTGCATACCGTAGTCGACTGCCCCTGCCGGACGCAACAACAAATTCACAGAAATGAATTATTGCTCCAATCGGTCGCAGGCGAACGGCCCGGCAGCCCTGTTCAATCGAATGATCCGTTGTTGCGCTCTTGAATGCGGCGGGCGTGATATCGTTGGAAATCCTCCCCGTTATCAAGCGCGTAGCGCTCTTCCGCGACCCAGGTGAACATGTCGATCGTGGTGCCCTTGCCAAACGCCCCGGGCATCGTTGCCACAGCGGCCTCTGCAGCGCTCATGCCTTCTTCGACCTTGGTGGGCATAAAGACGATGGTGGGTGTGAACATCACGCGCCAGCGCTGTGCCATCTCTTTTTCCGGCAGCGATTCCCCGTCGAAATCGGTGACCTCCAGGTCTCCGTAGAGATTGAGTTGCACCACAAAGAAGTTCTCGGCGATATAGTCGGATATCGCCGGATCAGAGAACACCTCCTTGTGCATCTTGTCACAATAGATGCAGCCCCGCTGTTCGAAAAACAGGACAAGCCGCTTGCCTTCGTCATTGGCCTCCGCGAGGTCTTCGGACAGGTCGAGGAACGTGTCGCGCATCCACGGTTGCTTGTGCAGACCATCATCGCCAAGCTCCTGCGCCGCGGCGGGCAAAGCCATCACAGCGGCCAAGGCCGCACCGATCCAGTATCTCATCTTGTCTCCCCTTCCATCTGTGTGTGTGACTGTCTGTCTGTCACGATCAAACGCCGGTCCGGCAGATGGGCCGCCATCCCATGATCCTGCCGCAAAACGGCACCGAGCCCCAACCGCCCATCGCAAGCTTAACTCAGAGACACCCATCCCGGAAATGTCTCCAACATCCATTGCCCGATCGCGTTGACGGACCCGGTCACGATCAGAACGGCAAACAGGATCAACATGACGCCCATGACTTTCTCGGCATATTGCAGCTTGGACCGATGACGCGCGGTCCAACGCAGAAACGGCCCTGAAAACAGCGCCGCCAAGACAAACGGTGCAGTCATCCCGATGCCGTAGAACGCCAGCAGCAGCCCGCCGCGCGAAATGTCTCCCATGCCCGACGCGATCATCAGGATCGACGCGAGCGCGGGCCCAACGCAGGGCGTCCAGCCAAAGCCGAACGCAAGCCCCATCAGGTAGGCGCCAAACGCGGTTTTCGGCTCGGCCGGTCCGTCTAGTCGCGCCTCTCGATACAACAGCGGAACCTTGACGACACCGAGGAAATGCAAACCGAACAGGGTCAGGATCGCCGCTGCGACCCAGCGCAGATTGTCGATGTAATCGGCAAAGACGCGCCCCACGGCGGTCGCCCCCATGCCCAGCAGCACGAAGATCGTGGTGACACCAAGCGCAAAGAAGATCGACGACAGGACCAGCCGTTTCTGCGCACCGGGTGCCACGCCAGAATCATCGCGCAGCTCCTGCATCGACAAACCGGCCATGTAACAGAGGTAAAACGGGACCATTGGCAGGATACACGGGGTCAAAAAGCTTAGAAGCCCGGCAAAAAACGCCCCCGCAAAGGAAATGTCGAACATGAGTCGGGCGCTTTCCTTGTATCATTCACATATTCAGATTAGGTTGTTCGTAACGAGCGCGTCAATCGCCGATTGCCGCAGCGCTTTGACCACCCGGTGTTTCAGCCTCTTGGCGGCCACCAATCCGAGGAGTCGTTGGACCATGCCGGCCTTTCGCCCGATCATGATTGCCGCAAGTCTTGCCGCCGCACTGGCCGATATGGCCATGGCCGAGATCCGCTTGGTGATGGTCGACCAGCCCGGCTGCTCCTATTGTATCGCGTGGGAAGACGAAATTGGGCCCGCCTACCCCAACACGGCCGAAGGCCGCTTTGCCCCGCTGCTCAAGGCCGACCTGCGGGACGGGCCGCCTGACGGTGTGACATATGACCGGCGCGTATCGTTCACACCCACCTTTATCCTCGTTGAGGACGGACAGGAAATCGCCCGCATGGAAGGCTATGTCGGACAGGATTTCTTCTGGCCGGTCTATGCGTCTCTGCTTTCCAAACACACCGATTTCTCACAGGATGAGAGCGCCAATGCGGACTGAGGCGCAAACAGACGAGCGCTCGACGCTGCCGGTGATCACGTCGGACATGACCGACGCGGAACTCGACAAGATCGTGGACAAGGCAACAGTGGCCTCCGGCTTTCTCAAGGCGATCAGCCATGAAGGCCGGCTCATGATCCTGTGTCACCTCGTGACCGGGGAGAAATCGGTCACCGAGCTTGAAGATCTGCTGTCCGCCCGTCAGGCGGCGGTGAGTCAGCAATTGTCGCGCCTGCGGCTCGAAGGATTGGTGGTGCCGCGCAGGGAGGGCAAGGCGATTTACTACCGGTTGGCCGATGACCGCCCGCGCAAGATGCTCGAATGCGTTTACGAGCTCTTCTGCAAGGACGCTGACTAAGGCTCACGATGCAGAGGGCGCGCAGCGGAGGCATCTTTTTCGTGTCTCGAACAGGGTCGGGTCCGCCCGGCAACGCTGATGCGCTTGACGCCCCTGCTTGACGCATCGCGACGGATCACAGGCACTCCAACGCAACGACACCGACGCCAGCATCGGGCAATTCTGCCTCCCTTCATCGCAAACAGTTGCCAAATGCCGAATGCTTGCGCATCATCGGGATACGGTTGCTGTCTGGGAGTGGCGCAATCGTTGGGGGGATAAACCATGATCGACGCATTGTCCGAACACCACTGGGTCGCGCTGTTTGGCCTGATGGGCGGGGTTCTTCTTGGGCTGGCCGCGAGATTGGGACGGTTTTGCACCCTTGGCGCCATTGAAGACGCGCTTTACGGCGGCTCCAGCGTCCGGCTCAGGATGTGGGGCATCGCAATCGGCACCGCCGTGACGGGCGCCTTCTCCCTGATGGCAACCGGGTTCCTCGACAGTGCGGAAACCTACTATCTGTCAATCGGATGGGTGCCGCTGGCCTCGGTCGTGGGAGGTTTGGTGTTTGGCTATGGCATGGCGCTGGCGGGCAATTGTGGCTATGGCGCGATTGCTCGGCTCGGCGGCGGAGACCTGCGCAGCTTCGTCATCGTTCTCGTGATGGGCGTGTCCACCTTTGTGGTGCTCTCCGGTCCTTTGGCCCCGCTGCGCGCGGCGGTGTTTCCACAAGAGCCCATGACAAGCCCGGTCCCGCCCGGCATCGCCCACCAGATCGCGGCGGTGACGGGGCTCTCCCCCTACCCCATCGGGATTGGCATCGGGCTCCTGATCCTTGCCGTGGTCGGCATGCATCGCCCGCTCTGGAAAAAGCCTCAGACCGTGTTCTGGGGGGTGGTCGTCGGGCTTGGCGTGCTGGTTGGCTGGGCCGGAACGGCCTGGGTCGCACGCACCGGATTCGACGCGCTGCCGGTGGTTTCACATTCCTTCGCGGCACCGCTCGGAGAATCGATCCTGTGGTGGATGACCGGCTCCGCGCGTCCGATCTCCTTTGCCGTCGGATCAGTGGCGGGCGTCTGGTTCGGCGCGTTCATCGGCTCGCTGATCAAGGGCCATTTCCGCTGGGAGGCCTGCGAAGACCCCCGCGAACTGCGCCGCCAGATCATCGGAGCGGCCCTCATGGGGGGCGGCGCCGTTATTGCGATCGGCTGCTCAATCGGTCAGGGGCTGACCGCTTTTTCGGTGCTCGCGTTCTCCGCACCGCTCACGTTTCTGGCCATCTTTGCCGGGGCCGCGCTTGGATTGCGTCAGTTGATCGAGGGCTTCCTGCCGGCGGAATGAGCAGCCGCGGGCGCGCATGCGGTGGTTCACAATGCTCTCTTCCGGCCCCTTGCTGCCCCGCGCTGCTGCCCCGCGCTGCGGACACATTGTCACCCATCGCGCCGGTCGTGGACCTGTCGCGAAAATTGGATCAATCAAACGCGCGCAGTCGGGCCACATAGCGGGCCAACGTATCGATCTCGAGATTGACACGGTCCCCAACGACGCTTTGCCCCCAGGTGGTCACAGCCTTGGTGTGCGGAATGAAATTGATCCCAAACCGGCACCCATCCACCTCGTTCACTGTCAAAGAGGTGCCGTTGAGCGCCACCGATCCTTTCGGCGCGATATACCTCGCCAAGGCCTCCGGCGCCTCCAGCGTGACCCGCGTGCTGTCGCCTTCATCCTGCATGGCAACCAGCGCGGCGACGCCATCCACATGACCAGAAACGATGTGACCGCCAAGCTCGTCGCCGACCTTGAGTGCCCGTTCAAGATTGACCCTGCGGCCCTCCGCCCAACTGTCCAGATTGGTCTTTGAAACGGTTTCCGCGCTGATTTCGACCTCGAACCAATCCGGCCCCAAGGCCACCGCCGTCAGGCAGACACCGTCACACGCGATGGAGGCACCGATATCGATCGTGGCCGTGTCGTAGCCTGTGGCAATGCGTGCGCGCAGATCGCCCCGCTTCTCAAGGGCGCGGATTTCGCCCATATCGGTGACAATACCGGTAAACATGGCGTGGCATTCCTCCAGCGTGGCGCGTGTTCTGGGTGTCGAGATCGGCAATCCCGAGGCGTGAACCGGCTGCCTGCCCTTGCGCAGGTAGCATTTCGGTAACCAGTTCGATGTAGACCGGCGGTATGGATGACGCAACCGCCTCTCCCTGTCTGTCCGATGCCGTGCCCGTTGATATGCCGTGGCCAACGGCCTGCACACGGCGCATGCCTTCGCGCGAAAGACGGTGCTTTCTCTTGCTGCAAGGGCCGCATGGCCCGTTTTTCGACCAACTTGGCGCGATGCTGCGTCAGGGCGGGTGTGACGTCTGGCGGGTTGGGTTCAATGCCGGAGACGCCATGTTCTGGCGTCGGAAGTCCCGGTATATTCCCTTTCAAGGCCGCGCAGAGGAATGGCCTGACCGCTTCACGCAGATCATCACGGAAACCGGCGCGACCGATCTGGTGCTATACGGCGATGTCCGCCCGATCCATGCCACGGCGATTGCGCGCGCCAAGGCGCGTGGGCTTACAATCCACGTCTTTGAAGAAGGCTATATGCGCCCGTACTGGGTGACCTATGAGCGGAACGGCTCAAACGGGCACTCCCGGCTGATGCGAACGCAGATCACCGAGATGCGCGCAGCACTTGCGCAGTCCGACGAGGAAGCGCCGCTGCCCCCGGCACATTGGGGCGATATGCGCGAGCACATCTTTTACGGCGCGCTCTATCATTGGTTTGTGATGGCTCTGAACGGAAGCTATCGCAACTTCAAACCGCATCGCGACCTGTCCGTGTTCCGCGAATTCCTGCTTTATCTGCGGACGATCCTGACCATGCCGGCGATGTGGATTCTGCGGGTCGCCGCAACGTTCCGCATCCACCGGGGTGGCTATCCCTACCACGTCGCCCTGCTGCAGCTCGAACACGACCCAAGCGTGCAGCGTCACTCGCCCTTTGGCTCGATGAACGCGTTCATCGAGACCGTGGTGGACGGGTTCGCGCGGGGCGCTCCGGCGCATCACCACCTTGTCTTCAAGGCTCACCCGCTTGAGGATGGGCGCATCAATCAGCGCCGCGCCATCAAGCGCGCGGCGCGTGCCTGCGGGATCGCCGACCGCGTGCATTACCTGCGCGGCGGCAAACTCGCCGCCCTTCTCGACAGCGCGCATGGAGCCGTGACAATCAACTCCACAGCCGGGCAGCAAGTGCTCTGGCGCGGCCTGCCGCTCAAGATCTTCGGCCGCGCGGTCTACGGGAAACCGGAGCTTGTCTCCGCGCAGCCGCTCGCGAATTTCTTCGCCCATCCCGATCCGCCGGACATGAGCGCCTATCGCGACTATCGGCGTTACCTGCTGGAGACCAGTCAACGGCCGGGCGGATTCTATTCGGCCCGAGGCAGACGACAGCTGTTGCGGGATGTCGTCGATCTCATGCTGCGGGCCGAAGATCCCTACGATGCGCTGGTCGGCGAACCGGGCACGACCGCGCGGCATCTCACGCTTGTCGGCGGCGCGCGCGTGTCGGTGGCCAAGTCCTAGCGCGCCCGGGCTCCTGTAGACATGCGCCGGTGCTGGTGCCCTTCCCGGCGCCGGAGGCACCCCGGTCCATGCGCCCTGCCTGATCCAGGCAACGGTTCTGCGGGGCGCCAGAACACCCGCTCGCCCACAGATCACCCCGGCAGTCTCTAGGGGCGTCAAAACCGCTATCCCCCATATGTAGCCAATTCGGCCTGCGGCCCGGCCCAATCGCGGCCTGTCCGCAACACTTGCAAGCCAGCCAAACGCGCCGAGAGCGCGACGAACTGGCTTTTTGCACGTATCGACGATAGCTTGACAGTCAAAGCTCAGGTGAATTCCGTCATGCGGGATCATCTCGGGGCGTCAGGCCGCCCGACAAAGAGCTAAAAAAAATGACGACCAAATAAAAAGACTCTCTGAGGCAGACGACCGAAAAGGTCGAGGAGACCGAGCCGTGAAACACACCCCATCCAAAAGGTGGGCGCGATCCGTCGCGCTTGTTCTTGCCGCATCGCTCGTGGCGTCTTGCGGGTTGCCGCGAGTCGGCCCGACCAAGAAAGAAATCTACGCGGGTTCGGTTCAGCAACAGGGCGATGCCTTCGTAGTGTCCGTGAATGACCGGGTGACACGGGCCACCGCCGTTGTGCCCGCGCTCGGATTTGCCGAAGGGTTTGTCAACGCAGGCGTGGTTGGATCCGACATCATCAATCCCGGCGATACGCTCGGCCTGACAATCTGGGAAAACGTCGATGACGGCCTGCTCGCCAGCGAAACGTCAAACGCCACGATCCTCGAAGAGGTTCAGGTCGATGGCTCCGGGTTCATCTTCGTGCCCTATGCCGGGCGGATCAAGGCCGCGGGCAATTCCCCCGAAGCGGTGCGGCGCATCATCACGCGCCGCCTCGAAGACCAGACCCCAGACCCACAGGTCGAGGTGCGACGGCTGGCGGGAGACGGCTCGACCGTCAGTCTTGTCGGCGCGGTTGGTGGACAGGGCGTGTATGCCATCGAACGTCCCACCCGCACGCTTTCTGCCATGCTTGCCCGGGCCGGTGGCCTGACCATCGAGCCGGAAATCGCTCAGATCACCGTGTTGCGCGGCACCCATCGCGGCGAGATCTGGTTTCAGGATCTCTACGAGAACCCGGCGTTCGATATTGCCCTGCGCGGCGGGGATCGCATCCTTGTCGAAGAGGACACGCGCGCCTTTACCGCGCTTGGCGCGACCGGAACGCAGGCCCGTGTGCCTTTCGAATCCCAGACGCTTTCGGCGGTGGAAGCCATTGCCCAGGTCGGCGGCCTGATCGCGACCGCGTCCGACCCCACGGGCGTGTTCATCTTCCGCAACGAACCGGCCGAGATCGCCAATCAGGTTCTCGGACGCAATGACCTGATCGGTGCGCAGCGCCTGATCTATGTTCTCGACCTGACGCGTCCGAACGGCATGTTCATCGCCCGGGATTTCGTGGTGCGGGATGAAGATACACTCTACGTCACCGAAGCGCCTTTCACGCAATGGGACAAGACCATCGCCGCGTTGACCGGCTCTCTGGGCGCGGTGACCACGATCACCGGTGCCGCAGATGCGCTCGACGGCGGCAGCAGCACGGGCGGTTGACGCGCCCATGTCATTGACACCCGAGGGACAGGGTCGCGCCGGGGCGGAAACGTCCCGGCGTCTTTTTGTCTATAATGGCGGCTTCCTGACACAGACGCGGATCCGCCGGATCCTGCATCTCGCCGGGTGGCATGTGACGTTGGGATTGCCTGCCGGCAACAGCACGGACGCCATCGGCGTCTGGGGCGCGGCTCCGACCGCGGCCCGCGGAGAAACCGTCAGCGAAAGCCGCGCCGTCCCCGTAATCCGCATCGAAGACCCGTTCTTGAGGTCGTTGCATCCGGGCCGCAACGGCTCCGAGCCTCTCGGATTGCTCATCGACGAGACGGGGCTGCATTTCGACCCGACCCGCCCGAGCGATCTCGAGACGCTCCTTGCCACACATCCGCTGGATGACAGCGCGCTGCTCGACCGCGCGCGCGGCGGCATGGCGCGCATGGCAGCCACCCATCTGTCGAAATACAGCGCAACCCGGCTCGATGCCGAAACGCCCGAGCCGGGCTATGTGCTGGTGGTCGATCAGACGCAAGGTGACGCCTCGGTGACCGCGTCCCGCGGCGACCGCGCGCGGTTTCTCGAAATGCTGACCACCGCGCGGTTGGAAAATCCGCATGCGCGCATCCTCATCAAGACGCATCCCGAAACCCGCGCCGGTCACAGGCCCGGCCACTTTCGTCCCGAGGACGCCGAGGGCCTCGTGTCGATCTATGACGGCCCGGCCAGCCCGAAATCAGTGCTCGACGGGGCAATCGCAGTCTATACGCTGAGTTCCCAGCTCGGCTTCGAGGCCATCATCGCGGGACACAGACCGCGCGTCTTCGGCCATCCGTTTTATGCGGGTTGGGGCCTGACAGAAGATGAAGAGCCCCTGCCCCGCCGCCGCCGCACGCTCACCCGCAGCCAGCTCTTCGCCGCGGCCATGATCCTCTATCCGACCTGGTACGACCCGTATCGCGACCGCCTGGCCCGTTTCGAAGACGTTCTGGACACGCTGGACGCCCAGACACGCGCATGGCGCGAAGACCGCGGCGGCTGGGTTGCGAGCGGTATGCGTCTGTGGAAGCGACGCCCGTTGCAAACGGTGTTCGGCACAGAAAAACCGGTCCGCTTCGCCGATCCGCTCAGCGACGCGCGGCGCCTTGCCGCTGACAGCGGGCGCTCCGTGATGGTTTGGGCAAACAAGGCGCCCGGCGACGCGGCAAGCGAACCGGCCTTGCATCGCGTCGAAGACGGGTTCTTGCGGTCAGCGGGCCTTGGTGCGGCGCTTGTGCCGCCGTTGAGCCTGGTTTGCGATGACCTCGGGATTTACTACGACCCCACCCGCCCGTCGCGGCTCGAACAGCTCATTGCCCGGCGCGCCGAAGACCTGCGCCCGGATCAGGCGCTGCGCGCCCGGGCGCTGATCCGCGCGCTCTGCACCAGCGGCGTGACCAAGTACAACCTCAATGCCGCCCAGCCCCGCTTCCCAAAACCTCAGGACAGCGCGCGAGCGGTCATCTTGGTGCCCGGGCAGGTGGAGGACGATGCTTCGATCCGGCTTGGCGCCCCCACAGGTGCGACCAATGACGCCCTTCTCGACAGGGTTCGCGCAGAACGGCCCGGTGCGACCATTCTCTACAAACCCCATCCCGATGTAGAGGCCGGTCTGCGGCCCGGCGCGCTCGGGTCACCGAACGCAGCGGATGTCATCCTTGCGGACACCGCCCTTGCACCGCTTTTTGAACAGGTGTCCGAGCTCTGGACATGGACTTCGCTGGCCGGCTTCGAGGCATTGCTGCGGGGTGTGCCGGTCACAACCTTGGGCGCGCCGTTTTACGCCGGCTGGGGGCTCACGCGGGACATCGGGCCGATCCCCGCGCGGCGGCTGTCAGGACCGCGCCCCTCGCTCGAAGCGTTGGTTCATGCAGCACTGATCGACTACCCGCGCTATCACGATCCGGTCACGGGGCTCGCCTGCCCGGTCGAAGTCATCGTGGAGCGGCTTGCCACCGGCACGCTGCCACAACCCGGCCGGTTCAATCGTATTCTGTCCAAGCTTCAGGGATTATTTGCCTCGCAGGCCCATCTCTGGCGCCGGTGAGCCACCCGAAGGCACTGCGGGCGGCGCCATTCAAACAGCCTATACGCGCAAAAACAGACCGGTCTCATGCACATCGTGCAAAGGTGCCTTTTTGACTCGGCTTACAGCACCTAAGTCATTGATAGAGCGAAGCCTCAGTCGCCGGTCCTGCGCCGCCAGACATGGTGCAGATCACCGCCCTCCACAGAGCTATCCACAAGGGTCAACCGCGGCGCAAGCGACAGCTTTTCAACTCCCAGAGCGCCAAGACCCGGCACCCCCTCCGCGCCAAGGGCAACCCCGGCCGTGAAGACATGCAGCTCATCCACAAGGTCTGCGGCGAGCAATGACGCGGCAAGCTGCCCGCCGCCTTCACAGAATACCCGCGTCAGCCCCTGCGCGCCCAGAGCCTGAAGCATATCGGACGGGTCGATGCGACCGCCAGCCTTGGCCACCGGCAAAAGCGTGGCGCCAAGGCCCTCCCACGCGCGTGCCGTTTCAGCCCGCACGCCCGGACCGTGCAGAAGCCACACCGGAATGTCCCGCGCAGTCTGCGCAAGTTGCCCCATCAGCGGCACATCCAGAAAGCGGGTCGCCACCACGCGCACCGGTTGCCGGGCCACGCCCAAGCCGCGCACCGTCAGTGCGGGGTTGTCGGCCCGAGCCGTACCGCCGCCCACCATGACCGCATCATGCCGCGCGCGCAGCGCATGCACCGCCCGACGCGCCGCCGGTCCCGTGATCCAGCGGCTTTCGCCGGTCGCGGTCGCGATGCGGCCGTCAAGGCTGAGCGCAAGTTTGAGCGTCACAAACGGGCGGCCCTGTTCGATGCGCAGGAAGAAACCAGCGTGATCGCGCATCGCCACATCCGCCATAACCCCGGTTTCAACCGCGATGCCCGCCGCGCGCAAGCGGTCAAAACCCTGCCCGGACACCCGCGGATCGCTGTCCGCCAGGGGCGCGACAACCCGGGCGATACCGGCATCGATCAGCGCATCAACACAGGGCGGGGTCTGGCCGTGATGCGCGCAGGGCTCCAGCGTGACATAGGCCGTCGCCCCCCGCGCGGCGTCGCCTGCCATGGCCAGTGCCTGGGTTTCCGCGTGAGGACGCCCGCCCGGCTGGGTCCAGCCGCGTCCGACGATACGACCCTCGCGCACCAGCACGCAGCCAACGGCCGGGTTGGGCCATGTCTGCCCCATCCCCCGTCGCCCCAGCGCCAGCGCATGCACCATGGCACGCCGATCCGCCTCAAGACCTCCCTGAGAGATCACTTCTCTGGAGCGGGTTTCGGCGCATCCGGGCGCAGTTCGCTCACGAATTTGTCGAAATCGTCAGCCGCCTGGAAGTTCTTGTAGACGCTGGCAAAACGCACGTAGGCAACGGTGTCGATCCGGGCCAGTGTTTCCATCACGATCTCGCCGATCTGCTTGGAATTGATGTCCGTTTCACCCATGCTTTCGAGCCGCCGCACGATGCCGGAAATCATCTGGTCGATGCGCTCCGGCTCGATCGGGCGCTTTTGCATCGCCATGCGAATGGACCGTTCCAGCTTGTCGCGATCGAAATCCTCGCGCCGGCCATTCGACTTGATCACCACAAGATCGCGCAGCTGCACGCGCTCATAGGTGGTGAACCGCCCGCCGCAAGCCGGACAAAACCGCCGCCGCCTGATGGACACATGGTCCTCCGCCGGCCGGGAATCCTTAACCTGCGTATCGATATTTCCGCAAAACGGGCAGCGCATGGGCCGTCCCCCTCATGTCTGATCTGCTCTGTCACATGCCTGATCGCGCGGTTGCTCCGCACTTATCCACAGCCACTATAGGTGAGCCGCCACACTTTGGGTAGAGGCGAAATGGAACAACAAGATACGGGATGGGAATTTCTTGGCGCGTTTCCCCCTTGCCACGAAGCGGACCGCTCCGTTGATGGCTTGAGATCCGCAAGGCAGGCGCGGCAAGGCACCATGCGCGCCGTCGGCCGCGCTCAATACGGAATGTGCCAATGGCGTCCGCGCACCGTCTCCACGTATTCGGGCCACGGCAGCGCGATGGGCGGGTCGTAATCGGCCAGCGGCGGCAAGGCGCCCGCCTCCGCGCGGCGCGTCTCGAATTCGCGCCAAGCCGCCGCGCGCCGCTCTGGATCGCAGAGGAGCTCCAGCGCACTGCGGGCCAGAACCCGCGCCGCCGTTGTCACGGTCGGGTCAATAAGCGCCGGGATGCCACCGAGCGCATTCATCGCCCAAGGCGGGTATGGGCCGCCCCGCAATGCCGGACGCGCCACATAGAAGCGGGCGGTCGGGCAATGCCAGGTCATGTCGGTATAGTCATCCGACGTGCTGTTGATCTGCGCGGGCGGCAGATCCTGCCGCAAGACGGCTTCCGCCTCCCTTGGGTCAATCAGGCTGACGCATTCCGCAATCAACGGGTCCCCGGTATCGACCGGCAGACCGCAGGCCGCCTGCACCGCGCGCGCCTGATCCCGTGCCGCCTCCGTCCAGTCCGGTGGCCCGACGGCCTGAAAGGCGCGCCAGACGACCTCCGCCATGACATGATTGGTGATGCCCGGACGCGATTTCGACACCCAGACCTTCTGCACGGTGCAGCCGCTCATCGCCGCCGCGTGTTCCGCGAGCGTATCGAGCCGCTTGGAGAACGCCTCGGCCATCGCAAGATCCGGCATACGCAGCATATATTGAAGATCTGTCGCCTGTGCCGGCAGGTTGTCCGCCGTCGCCTGCCCCGCCGAGAGGATTGCCTCCGACACGGACCAGCCCCCGCGATGCGGCAGGAAGCTGTCCCGCAACGTGCGCCCGGATTGCAGCATCAGCAGCAGCGCGTCATTGGCGCCGGGAGCCCGGATATCCGAATGGCTTTGCGGGATTGGCGCGCCATCGATCGCGCCCCAGACCTGCGGCGTGTCACAGCGGAACCGGTAGACAAACGCATAGGCTGCGCCGCATTGGGTATCCCACCGCACCGTGTTGCACAGCGGCAGCATGTAGAACGGATGAAAGGACAACATCGCCGTCAGACCATCGTAATAGCCTTTGGCC
The DNA here is from genome assembly GCF_020667845.1 of Cognatishimia sp. F0-27. Taxonomy (GTDB): domain Bacteria; phylum Pseudomonadota; class Alphaproteobacteria; order Rhodobacterales; family Rhodobacteraceae; genus JAFMPQ01. The sequence continues at coordinate 95,305 of NZ_JAFMPQ010000004.1, read as the reverse complement.
GCGTGCAGGGGCTTGGACCCGCGCAGTTTTTCGGCTGGCTCTCCGGTGATCTGGATGCCGCCCGGTATGCGGTGCTCGGTCATGGCGGCCTTCGTCGCCAGGGCACCTGCCAGTGCGCCGATGCCCAGCGCCGAATGTGGATCCGTGTGCCCTGCCGCACCAAAACCGAGCCCGTCGCGTGGCGCCCGCTCCGGCCGCGCTGCCTGGCAATTGCCGGGAACGGCGTCGTATTCCGCATAAAACCCGATCACAGGCCCGTCCCCTGCCGGGCTTTGCCAGCGGGCACAAAAGGCCGTGGGCATCCCGCCGCTGCCTTCTTCGACGGTGAAGCCTTCCTCGCGCAACCGCGCCACATACCACGCCGCGGAGCGGTATTCGCGCCAAGCGGGTTCGGCATGCTCAAAGATCGTCGCACACCACTCCGAAAACGCACTGGCCCGCGCCCGGATCAGCGCCTCTGCCGTGGCAACCGGATCAGAGCCCACTTGGCAGGCCCTTGAAGTAATCCGGTCGGGTATTGGTGCCGGTGCGCAGCGCTTCCTCGCGCGTCTCCATCCAGGCGTCGATCTCCGAGCGGGGTGGGTCCTCTGCGCGGATCCAATCGAGACACCAGCGCATTTCCTGCAAGAGGGCGGCCTCGCTCACGGCGTCAAGCATCCGGTCGGGATCGTTCCAGCGCGGCCCGCCCAGATAGACCGCCGCATAGAGCAGTTTGGCCCGCGTCGGCGGCGTGCCCGCCACAAGCAGCGCGTCGTAAAACATGGCATGCACGTCTTGCCAGCGCCGCGTCTGGTAGGTTTCAAGCTGTTCGTTTCCCACGCCGGTATAGGCATCGTGCAAGGCCGCAGCGAGGAGGTATTCGCGGCTTTGACGGTCCCCGACCAGGGGTTCGAACACTGACGGGATCGACGCGCCATCGGTCAGCGTCTTGGGCGGCGCGGTCCAGTCCATCCCCCGCGCATCAATAAAGCTGAGCGGCTTTGTCGTGGGCATGAAGGCATGCTTGAACTTTTCAACAAAGACCGGCGTGCCCGCCATTTCGAGGGGCGTTCCGCTGAACTTGCACCGGGGACCGGGATCCTCAAGCGTGAGACAGGTCTCTGCGCTGTTTGTCGACCGCATGGCGATCAGTTCCGGCACCGCATAGGCAAGCGCGCCAATGGCAACCAACCCAGCAGCCATGATCCATCTGCGACGCACGAAAACGGTCTCCCCTGTGTGGCACCATGATGCGCAGCCCTTGAGGCCCGCATGACGACAGTAGCCAAGCCCCCGTAAGAGGCCAAGTCCGGGATTCCCTCATTCTCCTGAGCCTGCCCACACCGAATGGCCAGGCCCAACAAAGGCAGGGATCAACGGCTTACGCAAGATGCGCCCGCACATGGCGCCGATGCGGATTGGTCCGGTGTTCCACAAGGAAAATCCCTTGCCATGTGCCCAGCGCCAGACGCCCGTCCGAAACCGGGATGCTCAGGCTCGTCGGAAGGAACGCCGCCTTGATATGCGCGGGCATGTCATCCGGGCCTTCGTAGGTATGCCGCAGGTAAGCCATCGATGGATGGCTGGAGGGCGGAACGAGCCGATCGAGATAGGCCAGCAGATCCGTTTGGACATCGGCATCGGCGTTCTCCTGAATGAGCAGGCTGGCAGACGTGTGCTGAATGAACAGGGTCAGAAGTCCGATGTCAGGGTTTTCCGCAGCAACCCATGCCCGGATCGTGTCGGTCATGTCATAAAACCCGACCCCACGTGTCTCGACCTCAAAGCGTGTCTGCATGCCGGCCCTTTCGATTCAATCAGCGCGTCGGAAAGCCGGCCCCATGGACAGGGGAACCGGCGGGATTGCCAGTCAGTCGTCGATGACCGCCACGTTGGTCGCGATCATGATCGCCGGGACCGGCCTGATCAAGACGCGCGCGGCGCAGACACGAAGCCTGTGTCAAAGCGTCTCCACGCCGCTGGGCTGTCCGCGCTGCGCCGCGCGCATTCTGGAACCGGACGGCGCAGCGTTGCCCCTGACGGATCAGTGATGCAGCACGAACATGGTTGGCTCGACGGGATCATAGGGCGACGGGATCGTGTCATCGTTCAATGGTTCGAAAGCCACGGACAAATCCCATGCAGCCACGGGCGTGGCCACGATGAGGGAGAGTGCCAGGGCCATCGCGAGGAAACGGGTCATTGCAGGCTCCTTTCTTGAAGAGGGGAGCGGCTCGGGTGAGCCACTGTCGTAGTCTTCAAGATCGGGCGCCATGGCCCATTTGTAAGGGCCAGGCGCGCAGCCGTGAGAGCGTGTGTCGATTTGTGTGATCCGGCGTGAAAGACCGTGATCCGGGGCCGTGCCAGCCCTGTCCTGCCATGCAGGCCCGGACGAACCCGGCCCGGCACGCGGCCTTGCGCCGGCTCGAGGGACGTCAGGAAAAGATGCCCGCGCCCTGTTCGTCGATCATCTGACGCGCCTTGCCGAGCGAGGCCTCGACCGCCATGTCGTAATCGTTAATCACATCGGCGCGGACCAGCTGATGCACCTTTGGCCCGCCATCCGCATCCTGTTCGATCCGGGCGGCAATGCGATAGCCGCCATCCGCCTTCATCGGCGCAGGTATGATCCGGAAACCCTTGTATTCCGTGGCTTGCGCCTCCGGTTGAGCAGAAGCGCTGTCGCCGGACCCGCCGCCGAAAATCTTTGAAAGCCAGGACATTCCACGCCTTTCTTCTTGATTGTGACGATCACGCCGTGGGCGCAACAAGAATGCCCTAGGCATCCCCGAGGCCGCGCCTGAAAACGGCGCGCCGAGAACCCGGCGCGCCCGATCATGACGGGGTTATTGATCGAGGAAGCTGCGCAGCTTGCGCGAGCGTGACGGGTGCTTGAGCTTGCGCAGCGCCTTCGCCTCGATCTGACGGATGCGTTCGCGGGTCACGCTGAACTGCTGACCGACCTCTTCGAGCGTGTGATCGGTGTTCATCCCGATGCCGAACCGCATGCGCAGCACGCGCTCTTCGCGCGGCGTGAGCGACGACAGAACGCGCGTCGTCGTTTCCTTCAGGTTTTCCTGAATGGCGCTGTCGAGCGGCAGGATCGCGTTTTTGTCCTCGATGAAATCGCCAAGCTGGCTGTCTTCCTCGTCGCCGATCGGCGTTTCGAGCGAGATCGGCTCCTTGGCGATTTTCATCACCTTGCGCACCTTCTCGAGCGGCATCTGCAGCTTTTCGGCCAGTTCTTCCGGGGTCGGCTCGCGGCCGATCTCGTGCAGCATCTGACGGCCTGTGCGCACGAGCTTGTTGATCGTCTCGATCATGTGCACCGGGATCCGGATCGTGCGCGCCTGGTCGGCAATCGAGCGGGTGATCGCCTGACGGATCCACCACGTCGCATAGGTCGAGAACTTGTAGCCGCGGCGGTATTCGAACTTGTCGACCGCCTTCATGAGGCCGATATTGCCTTCCTGAATGAGATCAAGGAATTGCAGGCCGCGGTTGGTGTATTTCTTGGCGATGGAAATCACGAGGCGCAGGTTTGCCTCGACCATTTCCTTCTTGGCCTGACGGGCTTCTTTTTCGCCCTTCTGGACCTGGTTGACGATGCGGCGGAATTCCGAAATGTCGAGGCCCACATACTGGCCGACCTGCGCCATGTCCGCGCGCAACTCTTCGACCTTGTCAGACGACCGCTCGATGAACATCTGCCAGCCGCGACCGGGCTTCTCGGCCATCCGCTCCATCCAGTTCGGATCGAGCTCGTGGTTGCGGTATTCCTCGACGAATTCGCGACGGTTGATCCGCGCCTGATCGGCGAGTTTCACCATGGCGCTGTCGATCGACATGATGCGCTTGTTGATGCCGTAAAGCTGGTCGATCAGCGCCTCGATCCGGTTGTTGTGCAGGTGCAGCTCGTTCACCAGCTCGACAATCTCGCCGCGCAGCGTCTGGTACCGGCCTTCGTCTGCCGAGGAGAACGACCCGTCCTCGTTGAGCGTTGCAGAAATCCGGCTGTCCTGCATTTCGGCCAGTTCTTCGTAGTCCCGCGCAATCGTGTCGAGCGTTTCGAGCACGCGCGGCTTGAGCGCAGCCTCCATCGCGGCGAGCGACATGTTGGCCTGCTCGTCATCATCGTCATCGTCATCCTTGGCGATGGGATTGCCGTCGGCATCGAGCTCCTGCTCATCGGATCTCGCCTCCGGCTTCACCGCCGCGGCCTCGGCGCCCGGCACAACCGGCTCTTCGACCTCGCCATCTTCGCCCAGCTGCCCGGAGAAGGTGGTTTCAAGGTCGATCACATCGCGCAGCAGGATGTCCTCGCTGAGCAGTTCCTCACGCCAGATGGTGATCGCCTGAAAGGTCAGCGGGCTTTCGCAGAGCCCGGCAATCATCGTGTTGCGGCCGGCCTCGATGCGCTTGGCAATGGCGATCTCGCCCTCGCGGCTCAGAAGTTCGACCGAGCCCATTTCGCGCAGATACATGCGGACGGGATCATCGGTGCGGTCGAGCTTTTCAGTGGTGCCGGAGCCGAGCGTGACCTCGCCGCCCTTCTTGGTCTCGACAAGATCGGTCGAGCCCTTCTGTTCCTCGTCCTCGGCTTCCTCGTCGTCCTCGGTGACCTGGATACCCATCTCGGAAAGCATCGACATCACATCTTCGATCTGGTCCGAACTGACCTGATCGGGGGGCAACACGGCGTTGAGCTGATCGTATGTGATGTAGCCGCGTTCTCGCGCCTCAGCGATCATCTTCTTGACCGCGGTCTGGCTCATGTCGAGGCTCATTTCCTCGTCGCCATGTTGCGGCTTTTCGTCGGTGTTGTCCTTGGCTGCCATGCGGGGCTCTCCTGACGGGCTCAAGCGGTTCGACCACGATCAAACGCGATCCATGATTCGATTTAGACGAATCAATCACGTTTGCCAGTGATTCGCGACTCAATGACCGGTTAGACTTCCTTGTTTTTCAAGCCACGCGGCCTGAATGCACCGTTATTTCCGCCCTTTTTCGAAGCGGATCTGTTCCAGCAGCGAATCAAATGCGCTGCGCTCTGACTTGTCGATAGGGGCTCCGTTGGGCCCGATCTCGTAATCCGTATCATCCTCGCCTTCGCGACGCCCGGCCCGGTTGCGCGCCTGAGCGGCCTGTCCAAGGCGCCAGGTCAGCGCCTCGCTGGTCTCGGGCGCGGCGTCTGCAAGGTCTTCCTCTGCCTCTTCGAGTTCGGCCTGCCAACCCCGGTCAGAGGCCAGTTTCGCCAGGGCTTCGGTCACCGTGCTGCGGGCAAGCTCCGCATCGCCGCGGCGCCGAAGACACGGGATCACCAGCAGGTGGCGCTGGGACAGGAAACTTTCAAGGGCGGAGGCTCCGATTCTTTCGGCGACACAGCTGTGCATGGCTTCTTCCGCGCCGATGGCATCAAGGATCGCATCGCGCAGCGCCGCGTGACCGGGTGCGGAGCAGTCCAGCGCTTCGAGGTCCGCTTCGAAATCCATCGCGATATCGGGCGCAGACAGGATCGCCGCGAGCACGACCGCCTCGCGGAGCGCCGCCTCCGGCGCCTCTTGTGTGACAAGCACGGATGTCTTGGCCCCCGGCGTGGGCGCGACCGGGGCCATACGCCAGCCCTTCTCTCCCCAGCGGCGGGGTGTGAACGCGCCGCCGCCGGACGGTCTGCCAGCCGCTGACGCGGGACGGAACAAGGCATGGCGCAGCTCCTTGAGCGCCTCGCCGTAGTGATGACGCAGAGACGGATCCTTGATGGATTTCAACCGCTCGCGCAGGGTCTTGTCGAGCGCGGCCCGGCGCTCGGGGCTGTCGAAAACACGGCCCTCGGTTTCTTCGCGCCACAAGAGCTTTACCATCGGGATCGCCGCATCAAGCACCGCCTGCAAGGCGTCGGGCCCTTCGTCGCGCAACAGGTCATCCGGATCCTTGCCATCGGGCAGGATCGCAAACCGCAGCGACTTTCCCGCCTCCAGAAGCGGCAGCGCCCGGCCAATCACGCGATAGGCCGCGCGCAGCCCGGCGCTGTCGCCGTCGAGCATCACCACCGGTTCCGGCGAGACGCGCCACATGAGCTGTAATTGCTGTTCTGTCACCGCCGTGCCAAGCGGCGCCACCGCCGCCGGGAACCCGGCCTCGCTGAGCGCGATGACGTCCATGTAACCCTCCGCAACGATCAAGGGCCCCTGACGTCCGGCGGCGGCACGCGCAGGCTTGAGGTTGTAGAGCATCCGCGACTTGTCAAAGAGCGGCGTCTCGGGCGAGTTGAGATACTTGGCGTTGTCGTCCGGGTCCATCGCCCGACCGCCGAAGCCAACCAAGCGCCCCTGCCCGTCCCGGATCGGAAAAAGAATGCGATTGCGGAACACGTCATAGGGCGCACGCCCCTTGTTCGACGCCTTGAGCAGACCGCATTCAAGCATGTCCTCCACGGGCACGCCCGACGCTGTCAGATGCTCGCGCAAGGCTTCCCACGCATCCGGCGCAAAACCCAGCTCCCATCGATCCACTGCTTCGGCTGACAGACCGCGCTTGGAGAGATAGGCGCGCGCCGCGGCCCCGCCTTGCTGCTTGAGCGACATTCGGTAAAACCCGAGCGCCTTTTCCATCACCCCTGCCAGAACGCTCAGCCGGTCGGTTTTTTCCTTGGCGCGTGGATCGGCGGCGGGCATCTCCATGCCTGCTTCCGTGGCGAGGATCTCGACCGCTTCCATAAAGCCGACATTCTCGGTCTCGCGGATGAACTTGATCGCGTCTCCAGACGCCTGACAGCCGAAGCAATGATAAAAGCCCTTGCGGTCATCGACATGAAAAGACGCGGTTTTCTCGTGATGAAACGGGCATGGCGCCCACATGTCGCCTTTGCCCTGGTTGGATTTGCGCTGATCCCACATCACCTTGCGCCCGACCACCTGGGTCAGGGACGTTCGGGTTCGCAGTTCATCGAGGAATCCGGGAGGCAGCGCCATGGCTGACAATATCGCCTGTCCCTTGCCCGAATCCAAGAGGTGGGGGGCGATCATTTTGATCCCGACACAAGAAGCGGCCGCGATGATGCCCCGTGCCGGTGCTTACGGCGCCGGGGTGCGCCCGGCGCGATCCCGGCGCATCCTAGCGGCGCGTGGTCCCGTGATCAGAGCGCGGCCATGCACTGGGTTTTCCACGCATCGCCCACCGCATCGGTCAGCTGCGCCTCTGGCAGCGCGTAGATCCATTCCGCAAGCGCGTCGCCGGCGGTGCGGTCCAGCTCTTTGCGCAGCATGGTGCGGGTCTTGCGCATGGATTGCCCCTCGGCGCGCGCGTTCACCGCCTGCATCACCAGAGCTACCTGTTTATCACAGGCCTGTTCCTTGGCTTCATCGGCAAAAGCGATGCCCGCGGGGGCTGCAAAGAAAATAGCAAAGACAAGTGCGCGCATGACAGATCAAACTCTTCTGACGCCCGGCTCCGGGCCATTTCGGCGCAGACCCTAACGGCCTGCGCGCCGTGCGGCAAGCGCAGCCATGGCGGTTTCCAGCTCATGCACCAGCGTTCCCGCCATCGAGCGAAAGGCGTAAATCTCGAAGGCCGGCCCATACCGGGTCACGAGGACGGTCATGTGTCCGCACAACGTGCGCGCCACCGCGTTGTTCGGGAAGGCCTTCATGCGCAGGTCCACCGGCACCAGGCGCGCCAGAACCTCTTCTGCGCCGACGCCGTGCAAGCGCAACACGCACCACGCGTCGGACACATCCGTGAGCGCCGTGTGCGCGGCCCAGTCCGGCTCCGGCTCCCGACCCAGAAGAAACGCCTGATCGCGCCCCGACCACAGCACGCGACCGTCATCCGTCGACACCGCCATGCCCGGTGACGGCCAGTCCAGACCGGCGCGCAAGAGCGCGGTCGAAAGCACGTCCGCCTGACCGGGATAGGGGGCCAGCGTCCAGATCGGGTCTGGCGTCTCCTCGGTCAATGTCCAAGGTCCGTGCGACACCGGGACCAGCCCGTGCGCCGGTGTCCGTGCTTCAAGCTCAGCCACGCACACGCCCTCCTTCAGGATCAAAAGCCACCGGATCGGTCACCTCGCAGAGCGTCGTGATCCCGCGCATGTGATCCACCATCTTGATCCGCTCGCCATGCCGCGCACGGCCGTTTGTCAGAAAGCCGAGCGCGCGCACCTCGCCGAGGGTCGGCGAATAGCAGGTCGATGTGACATAGCCCTCGTCATGCGCCGCGACGGGCTTTGCCTCTTCGGCAAAAAGATGCCCGCCCGCCGGGATCTCCCCTCCGAGCGAGCGCAGGCCCACAAACTGTGCGCGGCTGTCCCCGGTGAGCCCCGGGCGCTGGCTCAGCACCTTGCCGATACAATCCTTTTTCGCAGACACCATCCGCCCGAAGCCGATATCGAATGCGGTGGTGCGGCCGTGGATCTCTGCATGGGTGATGTGCCCTTTCTCGATCCTGAGAACGTTGAGGGCTTCCATCCCGTAAGCGCCGCCGCCCATCGCCTCCGCCTGCGCCACGAGACGCTCGAAAAGGGCCGCGCCATAGCGCGCCGGCACCGCAACTTCGTAGGCATGCTCGCCGGAGAACGAAATCCGGAACAACCGGCCCGCGATGCCGCAGACCGTGACCGGGCCGCAGGCCATGAAGGGCCAGCGGGTGTCGTCGAGGGGTGCATCGAGCAGCGTATTCAGCAACGCGCGCGCCTTCGGGCCGGCCACGGCGAACTGCGCCCAATGCTCCGTGACCGAGGTAAGGCGCACTGCCTTGTCGGGCGCATAGGCCTGTTGCACGAATTCGAGATGGCGCATGACCTGCCCCGCCGCCGCGGTTGTCGTGGTCATCACCCATTCCTGCTCCGACAGCCGCGCCGTGGTGCCGTCATCCATCACGTGCCCGTCTTCGCGCAGCATCAGCCCGTAGCGCACGCGCCCGGGCTTCAGCGTCGAGAACATGTTGGCATAGACAAGATCCAGAAACGCCCCGGTATCCGGCCCCTGCAGGGCAATCTTGCCCAGCGTGGAGACATCGCAGATCCCGACGCTTTCCCGGACCATGCGCACCTCCCGGTCGCAGGCGTCGCGCCATGTGGTCTCGCCCGCGCGCGGGAAATAGGACGGACGATACCAAAGCCCTGCCTCGATCATCGGAGCACCGCGGGCGCGGCTCGCCGCATCAGAGGTGGTGCGCCGTTCGGGGGCAAAGCCCTTGCCCTGCGCGCCGGCGCCCATCGCGGCAATCGGCACCGGAACGAAGGGCGGCCGGAACGTGGTGACACCGGTTTCCGCGATGCTGCGCGCCGTGGCATCGGCAAGGACCGCAAGCGCCCCGACATTCGAGGATTTGCCCTGATCGGTTGCCATGCCTTGGGTGGTATAGCGCTTCATATGTTCGACGGAGCGGTAATTCTCCGCGGCGGCTTGCGTGACGTCCTTCACGGTCACGTCGTTCTGGAAGTCGAGCCAGGCGCGCCCACCCCCGGGCACCGCCCAAAGCGCGTGTATCCCGTAACCGGCCGCGACCGCCTGTGGCACCGCCACATCGGCACGGCGCCGGCCAAGGGCCTCCGCCATGGCCAACCCGGCCTCGGCGCCTTCGGCCAGCGCGCTTGCCGTGTCGAACGCGCCGCGCGCCGCACCGACGACGCGCATCCCCGGCACCATGCCGTCACCGGGAACAAAGGCCGCAAGGCCGGGATTCCAAACCGGCTTGCGCCCCAGATGACAGGCCAGGTGAAGCGTCGGGTTCCATCCGCCAGAGACGCCCAGCGCCTGCGCCTCAACGCGGATCTGTGCGCCGCCCTGCTTGCGCAACATAATCCCGGTCAGGCCCTTGCGACCAGTCGTGCCGGTCACAACGGCGCCGGGGTAGAACGGCACGTCCCCCGCAAGGTTTTGCGCATCGGGCCGCGCATCCACAAGCGCGCTCACCCGCACCCCGGCGGCGGCCAGATCCCGCGCCGTGCGGTGCGCATCGTCATTGTTGCCGAACACCGCCACCCGCCGGCCCGGGGCCACGCCCCAACGGTGCAGGTAGCTGCGCAAGGCGCCTGCCAGCATGACACCCGGCCGGTCGTTGTTTTCAAAGGCGATGGGCCGTTCGAGCGCCCCCGCCGCCAGCACCGCCCGCCGCGCCGCAATGCGCCAGAAACAGGCCACCGGCGTCGCGTCCGCTGGATCCTGTGTGGCGGAGATGCGTTCCAGCGCCCCGAAGCTGCCTTGATCATAGACGCCGGTCACGGTCGTGCCGGTCATCACCCGCACACCCGCGCCCGCAAGCGCCTGCGCCTGGGCCGCGACCCAGAGATGCGCAGGCTGTCCGTCGATCTGCTCGTCTTCCGACAGCAAGCGCCCGCCGAGCCGATCCTGTTCATCCGCGAGGATCACATCGAGCCCGGATGCGGCGGCAGCCAGAGCCGCCATGATCCCTGCCGGGCCGCCCCCGATCACCAGCAGGTCACAAAACCCGAACGCTTTTTCGTATTGTTCCTCTATCGGCTCCCCGGACAAGGCGCCAAGCCCCGCGGCGCGCCGGATCAGCGGCTCGTATAGCTTTTCCCAGAAGGCCTTGGGCCACATGAAGGTCTTGTAATAAAACCCTGCCCCCAGAAACGGCGCGGCAAGATCGGTCAGCGCCATGGCATCGAAGTCAAGCGAGGGCCAGCGGTTCTGGCTTACCGCCTCCAGCCCGTCGAAAAGCGGCAGGGTGGTGGCGCGCACGTTGGGGTCCTGCCGCGCGCCGCGCCCCACGGTCACGAGGGCGTTGGGCTCCTCCGACCCGGCGGTCAGCACGCCGCGCGGGCGATGATACTTGAAGGACCGGCCCACGAGGCGCACGTCTTCGGCGAGGAGCGCAGAGGCCAGCGTATCGCCCAAAAGCCCGCGCCGCGAGACACCGTCAAACCGGTAGCCAACAGGCTGCGCACGGTCGATCTCGCGTCCATATCCCTCAACCCGCATCGATACGCTCCACGGAAAAGATCTCGTGTGTGACCGTGTCGCGCTCGACCGCGAGCCACGCGCCACAGCCGGCCTCGTGAAACCACAGATCCCGGGTCCGTCCGGCCGGGTTGTCGCGCAGGTGCACCCAGTCGGACCAGACCTGCGCCGGAGCCTGTGGGTCGGGGCGTTGGAGCGCCTCGGCGGCGCCCTGATAGTAGAATTCGCGCCGGTCGCGCTCACCGCAGAGCGGGCATGTCAACCGCATGGCGTCTCTCCCGTTTCACGGCGTTTTGCGGCATGCACAATCCATGCACAAACCATGCACAGTCCATGCGCATGACCTGTGCCAGAGCCGCGCCGCGGCGACGGCAGCGGGCGCCGGGCTGTCCGGCCGCGATCAGTGAAGGTTGTGTTGCGCACCGGTGCCCTCCTCGTCCATGAGCCCGCGCCCGGTTTCGAAGCGATCCAGCCGGAACCGCGCGGCGGGTCCGTGCGGGCGGTCGGTGGCCAGCAGATGGGCAAAGGAAAAGCCCGACCCCGGCACCGCCTTGAACCCGCCGTAACACCAGCCGCAATTGAGATAGAGCCCCTCGACCGGCGTCTTGTCGATGATCGGCGATCCGTCGGGTGACATGTCCATGATCCCGCCCCAGCTGCGCAAGACGCGGGCCTTGCCGATTGCCGGCATCAGGGTCATCGCAGCCTCGACCACGTGTTCGGCCATCGGAAGGTTGCCCCGCGCCGCGTAGGAGGCGTAGAAATCGAGGTCGCCGCCAAAGACAAGCCCGCCCTTGTCGGACTGGCTGATGTAGAAATGGCCCATCCCGAAGGTCACCACATGATCGATGCAGGGCTTGAGCCCTTCGGTGACGAAGGCCTGCAAGACGTGGCTTTCGATCGGCAGGCGCATGCCGGCCATGGCCGCCACCTGGCTTGATCGGCCAGCCACAACGATCCCCACCTTTCTGGCGCGGATCGGCCCGCGCGATGTCTGCACGCCCGTGACATGGCCGTTTTCGATGTCGATGCCAGTGACTTCACAATTCTGGATCAGATCGACGCCGCGGCTGTCGGCGCCGCGCGCGTAGCCCCAGGCCACCGCATCGTGCCGGGCGGTGCCGCCGCGCGGGTGAAACAGCCCGCCATAGATCGGGAAGCGGCCATTGTCGAAGTCGAGCGCGGGGACCATGGCCCGCACGCCGTCGCGGTCCAGCAGCACCGCATCGTCCCCCTGACCGGCCATGGTGTTGCCGCGGCGCGCGGCATAGTCGCGCTGGCCATCGGAGTGAAACAGGTTCAGCACGCCGCGCTGGCTCATCATCGTGTTGAAGTTGAGCGCCTGTTCCATGCCTTCCCAAAGCTTGAGCGAATGGGAATAGAACTCGGAGTTGCCGGGCATGTTGTAATTGGCGCGCACGATGGTTGTGTTGCGCCCGATATTGCCGCCGCCGAGATAGCCTTTCTCGAGCACGGCCACGTTGGTGATCCCGTGTTCCTGGGCAAGATAGAAGGCCGTGGCCAGCCCGTGCCCGCCGCCGCCGATGATCAGGACATCATAGCTGTCTTTCGGGTCGGGATCGCGCCAATGCGCCGTCCATCCGCGATTGCGGGTCAGCCCCTCCCTGAAAAGCCGCCAGCCCGAAAACTCACCTGCCACGTTCCTGCCCCGTCGGTTGCCTGCGATGCAGAGTGTTGCGCCGCTTGCAAGGAGTAGCAACCCCCATCCCGGCCCGCCGGTCCCGTTGCCGACATCCGCGTGTCTCTCCGCGACAAGGCGCCGCGATCGCCACTCGGGTGGTCGGCCGCCTGTCCCACCGCGCCATTGCGCTGGTCTCAAGCCGCGCGGCGCTTCAGACGCCGTTCTGTCTGCGGGCGGGTCGCCCCGATGGCGACGCTCCGGCCTGCGCGTGCCACGGCGGATCCAAGGCGCAAGCGCCTCTCCGCGCCCTTGCGCGCGCGGCTCGGGTCTTCACGAGGGGCAAACGGCCCGGCGCACCGAAAGCACCCGCGCCTCGCGCGCTCGGCTCGGGTCTTCACGAGGGGCATACGGCCCGGCGCACCGCAAGCGCCTCTCCGCGCCCTGGCGCGCGCGGCTCGGGTCTTCACGAGGGGCAAACGGCCCGGCGCACCGCAAGCACCCGCGCCTCGCGCGCTGCGGAGCATGGGATCGACGCCGCCCACATCGCGGCGGCAAAGCGTCAAAAAAGCCCCCCGCATTGCTGCGAGGGGCCTTTCAAAGGCAAGCGGTCCGTCAGATCAGCCTTCGGACCAACCGAGATTGGGCGCAAAGCGCGGCCGGGTGAAGGCCATGTTGTAGAACAGCTCTTCGGTGTTCAGACCGGGCACCGGGATTGGCGGTGCGTATTCCGTGGCCGTTTCCACGACGATCACGCGCTCATTGTGCAGAAGTGTCGGAAGACCGCTCCGCATCTCTTCGAGATCGACATTGGTCATCGCGTCGAAATCACCGCGCGTCTGGGTCCAGATCGTCTCGTAGGCGTCGTCATCGTCATTATACCGCACCAGCGTGACACGAATGGAATACGGGCCTTCGGAGCGGGTCAGGAACTCCAGCACATCCACCATGCCATCGAGATATTGCGCGTCGAGCGGATCGGTCTCGCGCGAAATCGCGTCGGAGATCGTGAACGCCGCCTTGGTGTTCAGCGCCTTGTAGCGGAACGCGTCATAGAGCGAGAAGGTGGCACCGAGGATCGTGACGATCAGCGGGGTCCAGATCAGCGCCTCGACCGAGAGGTTGCCCTCCTCGTCGCGCAGAAAGCGCGACGCGGAGCGGCGGAGCGGGGAAAGAACTCGTGTCAGCATGGCTTATCTCGGCTCCTGTACGAAGGCGGAGGTCACGATGAGCTGGGCATAGCCCTCGTCGTCATAGTTGAGCTGCGCGCCAAAGCGGGTGGTCGGCATCAGCGTGCGGTATTTCATGCACGCCCGGATCAGCATGATGTCGTTGTCGGTGCCGGCCACGAAATTCCGCACGGGACGGGCTTCCTGAGACGCGTTTTGACAATCGGCTTCCGGATCCAGCATCACCGGGTTGCGCGGATCGATCTGCACCATTTCGAGGCGCATGTTGTCCTCGCAGGCGTCGACGATCGTGGCTTGGGTGCAGATATCCTGCTTGATCTGTTCATAGGTCGGGACGTCACCCGTGTTCAGCCGGATGTCGCGGGTCACCAGGTCCACCGAGCGCTCCAGCATGGCGTGGCGCAGGTTGATATAGGCGATCTCGACCGAGGCGGAGAGGATCATGAACAGGACGGTGAAGTAGAGGACAAATTCGACGCTGGCCGAGCCATCCTCCTCGCGGCGGAACCGCGACAGGGTTTTGAGAAGCATGCGGGTCATTGGATCAGCCTCAGGTTGTTGATTTGGCGCGCGATGGTGTCGAAGGCCTCGTAGATCTCGTCACCTTGCACATGGAAGAAGTGGGCATCCGACGACGCGCACTGGCGCATATCCTCGGTCGCGGCACTGTTGGTGTCGAAGGCCACGGTGAAGACCGTCACACCGAGCGACCGGGCCAGGGCGCATTGCTGCTGCAGGTTGGAGACGTTTGTCGACTTGTTGGACCAGTTATGGTAGACGTTGCCGTCCTGGTTTTTCAGTTCGACTTCACCGTTGATGGCCGCCTCCGGGTCGTTCGGACGGTACTGGTCGGTGGTCTGGCCGTCGGTCATCAGCACGATGTATTTCTCGGTCTCGTTGTCGTGCCAGTCGATCGGACGACCTGCGAAACGCGGTTCGATCAAGCCGGCCTCGATCAGGTGCATGACCTCATCGCGATTGATCGGATCCAGCAGGGCCAGGCCGTATTTCATGCCGTATTGCGTGCCGGTGCCGTCATGCATCCGCATATCGCCGATGAAATCCTTCAACGCCTGCTTGTTGGCAGAGAAATACTGGATGGCCGTGTCCTCGCCCGGGCACCAGCCCCAGTCCATGACTTCGCGATCAATGGCCCAGTGATGGAAGTGTGGCACGTAGTCGGAGGATAGCGGCATCGCCGTGGTGCTGAATTCGTTGTCGTAGATTTCCACGCAGGAGCCCGGAATGTTGACATTCGTGTCGGTTTCCTCGCCGTTGGTGCCCGTCGGGGCCTCGGTCATCGGCTCGGGGTTCGGATCCTGCCAGCCAGCGGCCCAGGCGTCGAAGTCGATCCCGTCATAGTCGTATTTCCCACCCGGCAGCTTGCCGCTGTTCTTGGTCGGGCCAAGATCACTCATGGGACCGTTCTGGTTGGTCTTGACCTGATAGTAGCGGTTGTCGCCGCCGCCCTTGATCGATGCGCCGAGGAACTGGCTGTGGTCGGTCAGGCGGTGGTCTTTCGACATGATGTAGTTGACGGCTCCGGCCATCCAGGCGTCAAGATCGCGGGGCGCCGAGTTCGGCACGCGGCGGATCATATGCGCGCGGTTGTAGATATCGTCGCCATCCGTGTCGAAATAGAACACGACATTGTTGATCGGTGCGCCCCAGGCGTCGAAATAATCCGCGCCGGAGGGTGAAACGCCCGAAGCCACGGTTCCGTCGCCGCCGCATTCCTCTGCATTGGCGCCTTCCTCGGCGTTTTCGGCGTTGTTGTTGCACAGCGAACCGCCGGGTGCGTCCTGATCGCCGTTACCCCAGCCATTGTTCTGGCCTTGCTGCGGCTTCTTGATCTTGGGGCGCTCCCCGCGGAAATATTCAAAAAGCTCGGTGCCCGGGTTCACGTGACCGGCATAGGGCACGAGATTGAGCGTGGTCACGCCAACCGAGGTTTCATCCATGACCTTGTCAACGAAATCCTGGGCCGCGGGGCGCAGGCGGTCCATCCGCTGGTTATACCGCATGGAGCCGGAGATATCGAGCACAAGGGAGATTTCGACGTTCGAGATCCGCTCTTCGGCGGCGGAGGCCGCGGGTGCCGTCAGCGTGTCGAAGCCGGACATGTGAAGGAAGATCGTGCTCATGTCCGCCGAGCCATCGGCGGAGACGGTGCGTTCATTGAACCCGCCGTTCACGCTCACATTGGCAAGGACTTCTTCGAGACCGCTCTTGGCCATGTAATCGCGCACGACCGTTTCGGGGTCCTGCATCTGGTCGAGATCGGCAGCGGCCAGCACGGCACGGTCCATCGTACCTTGCAGCTTGGCGCGCGTTGCTTCGTGCCGCATGATGTCGACAGCTGCACCGGTGATCATAAGGATCAGAACCGTCATAAAGACCGAGAAGATCGTGATATTCCCGTCCTCGTCGGCGATCGTTCTTTCGTACCACGCTCGGGTCATTTTTAACTCCACTCGCTAAATGCTCACTTCGCCATGGGTGCAAAGAGAGGCTTGGAACCGGAGTAAGGAGCGAATCGGGCGGATTAACGGCTCGAATTGTGTCATTCTCCGACAATTTTAGGGTAAACACGCCTTCTGAAATGCCGCCGAGAACCCGTCAAAAGGGATTTTTATATTTTCGTTTCAGGATGTTGAGTGGCCTTGCCGCATCGCTTGAAATGCGTCGCAATTTCCGCATGTGTTAAGAAACGTGGCACGCGGCATTCATAATTCGTCCCATTTCCGGTTTCCAAAATACCGGCGCGGTCAACGCAAATTTGGCTACAATTGTAAGGATGACACCGGAAAACCCGTGGCCTGGACGGGCCAGTCGCGCCGGTTTGGCAACCCGGCCGGAGCGGCGGGAGCGTGGCGGTCAGCGCGTCCCGGCCCGATTGTGGCAAGCCGGCGCGGCAGCCGTGGGGGTCATGTGCGGGTGATCGCCGTGTCGAGCCTGTCCTTGAGGGACATGGCCGGGGCCGCAAGCGGGATCAACCGGCGCGTCACCCCATGCAACGGCAACGGCACAACCGGCGTGACCGGGAAGGGCAAGGCGTCATCGGGCGCGCCCAGCACCTTGGCGGCAAGCGCGCGCCCCATCACCGAGGTCATGGCGATCCCGCGCCCGCTGAACCCCAGCCCGGCAACCACCCCCGGCGCGGGGGCATGCAGATGCGGCATCATCTGCGGTGTCACGGCGATACGCCCCGCCCATGTCCGCGCAACGGAGATGTCGGCAATCTGGGGAAATACGGTGCGCAGCCCGTGCCTGAGCCGCGCAAGCGACACCCTGTCAACGTGATCGGTGCTGCCGATGCAGCCAAAGACCAGCCGTTTGTCACGATCATAGCGCGCGTAGAAGATCGCAAGACGGGAATCCGAGATGGTCACCGAACCGGGCAGCACGGTGGCCTGCTGCGCGTCGCTGAGCGGCTCCGTGACGAGGGAGACGCTGACCAACGGGTGAAAGGTCTGCCGCAGTCCGGGCCAGAGATCCGTGCTGTATCCGTTGGTGGCAAGCACCACCTGTTCGGCACGGACCGTCCCGCGCGGCGTCGTGGCGTGCCACGCGCCATCGCGCCGCTCCAGCGCGGTCACCGGCGTGTCGCGGAACATCCGCGCGCCGCGCGCGATGGCCGCCTGGGCGTAACCGCGCGTGAGCGAAAGCGGGTGGACATGTCCGCCCGCGCTGTGCCGCAGCGCCCAGCGATAGGCAGGCGATCCGCTGGCGCGTTGGACCGCATCGCCGTCAAGCTCGGTGATGTCCGCCCCGACCGCCGCCCAGGCCGCGCCAAGCCGTTGCATTCGGTCCCTGGCCTTGCGCGTGTGCGCCGCCTGGATCCACCCCGCCTGCACCGGATCGCAGGCCACGCCGTAGCGGCGGATATCGGAAAACAGCGCATCGGCGGAGCCAAGTGTGGTCCGGATCAGGGTCTCTGCCTGACGCTCCCCCATCATGGCCTTGAGCGCGTCGGGCGTCTGGCGCCAGATGGGGTTGCACTGGCCACCGCTGCGGCCGGAGGCGCCCCAGCCCACGTCCTTGCTGTCGACAAGCGCCACGCTGGCCCCGCCTTCGACCAGCCCGAGCGCTGTGCGACAACCGGTCAGCCCGCCGCCAACCACGAGAACATCGACCTGCTGCGCGCCGTCGAGCGGGGACAGATCGGGCGCGTCGATGGCGGTGCGCGCCCAGTGGATCTCCTGTCTGACAGACATTGGCACCATCTCGTTTCGAAATTCGGAACAAATGTTTTAGAAAGAAAAACTACACACCGGCCCCATCCCGGTCAACGGTGTCGCGGGGAACGCCCCTGCGTTCCGTCGGATCGGGACAGACCACGCGCCGCGCGAGATCCTGCGACCGCACGCGTGCTCGCTGTGTCCGTCATGCGCGGGACAGGCCCCTCTGCGGCCCGCCGGCGGGGAACCCCGGCTTGGGGCACGCCCCGCGCCGCCCCCCCCGGGGAGGCCGGGGCACAGAAAGCCCGCGACCAGCCCGCGTCGACACGCGTCACAGCATGCCCTCCCCCGGCGCGCAGAGGCGGCGCGACGCGAAATGTGTTTTGAATTGTGAAAATCTTGTTCCATCATAGGAAGCTGGACGTTCCGACACAGGCACGGCCGCGCGCTCGGACCCAGACAACAATTCGCCAGGCCCCCTGCCCCATGCAAAGCTCGATCGTTCACAAGCTGCTGACACTGCTGACCGTGGTGAGCGAAGCACAAAAGCCGCTGACCTTTTCGGAAATCGTCACCCGGACCGGGCTCAACAAGAGCACGATCCACCGCCTGTTGGCCATCGGGGTCGAGGAAGGCGTGCTGCGCCACGATCCACAGAGGAAGGTTTATGTGCTTGGCGCGCGGGTCTTTGACCTCGTGCGCAACGCTTATAATGGCTACGACATCCAGGAAATCGCTCTGGACGAGATGATAGGCCTGCAACGGCAGTTCGACGCCAATGTGACCATCGGCGTGCCCGGCGGGCGCGAAGTGATGTATCTCAGGATGCTTGAATCCGCGCAGGCCATGGGTGGGGTGCAACGCCCCGGCATGCGCGAACCGATGCATTGCTCGGCCTCGGGCAAGGCGCTGCTGGCGTTTCTGCCCCCCGCGATCCTTGACGATACGCTGAACAATTACAGCTTCGAGCGCTTCACGGATCGCACCATCACAGATCCGAGCGCCTTCAAGGACGAGCTGCGCTGGGTGCGCGCGCATGGGTTCGGACGCAATGATCGCGAGGAATACGAGCATTTCATCGGCATCGCCGCTCCGGTGTTCAACTATCTGGGCGAACCGATCGCGGTTCTGAACATCTGGACGACTTA
The DNA here is from genome assembly GCF_020667845.1 of Cognatishimia sp. F0-27. Classification (GTDB taxonomy): domain Bacteria; phylum Pseudomonadota; class Alphaproteobacteria; order Rhodobacterales; family Rhodobacteraceae; genus JAFMPQ01. The sequence goes on along the minus strand of NZ_JAFMPQ010000004.1, from coordinate 76,246 downwards.
CCCCCGCAACACGATGGACGACCTGATGGGCTGGAGCGGGGCGCTCCTGCAATCGGCGCAGCGGGTAACCGGGATGATCGGTGGCATCGCCCCGCACGCGATTCCGGGGGATACAGAGCAGACAGAAGAGGCCTGACCCGCGCCCGAATCCGCCCGCGCCCACCCGTCCGGAGTGCCGGATCCGGCGTTTTGGACTGATCGGATGTCTCAAGCTGGCGCGATACCTTCGCCGCCCCCGATGTATAAGATCGGACATGGAACGGGTCCGCAGAGGCCCGACTGCTCAATCCGGTGGCCAAACGCGCAATGCGCGGCGGCGCGCGGGACGCGAAGGAAGAAATCATTTGACGGGTTGAACGATCCCTCAATAATCTTGTTTTGCGAAAGACGAGTTTTGCAATGCGAAACAACAAGACGTCAAAGGACGTTGTTTTTTACCAACTGGGAGAGAAGAATGAGAAAAACGATCTTGGGCACAGTGCTCGGCGTCGCAGCGGCGCTGTCCGGCACCACCGCCATGGCCGATGGGCATGGCGAAATCACTGTTGCATACTTCCTGGAATGGCCCATGCCGTTCCTCGCCTCCAAGGCATCGGGCGCCTATGACGAAGCGCTTGGCATGAAGGTGAACTGGGTGTCCTTCGAAACCGGCACCGCGATGTCCGCGGCGATGGCGTCGGGCGACGTGCAGATTGCCGTGTCGCAGGGCGTGCCGCCCTTCGTCGTGGCCTCCTCCGGCGGTCAGGACATCCAGGTTGTCGACGTCGCGGTGAGCTATTCCGACAATGACAACTGCGTTGTGCACGCGGATCTGGAGATCGACAAGATGTCCGCCGACGAGCTTGCCGGCAAGAAGGTTGCCGTGCCGCTCGGCACCGCGGCGCATTACGGCTTCCTGCGCCAGATGGACCATTTCGGCATTGACCTTGCCAGCCTGTCCATCGTCGATATGCCGCCCCCGGAAGGCGCGAACGCGCTTGGCCAGAAAGCTGTTGATTTCGCCTGCGGCTATGGCGGTGGCCTGACCTCCATGAAGGAATACGGCAACGTCCTTCTGACCGGCGCAGAGAAGGAAGAACTGGGCATTCTCGTCTTTGACGTGACCTCCGCCCCGGCTGATTTCATCGCGGAGAATGGTGATGTGGTGGCCAAGTTCCTCAAGGTGACCGCGGACGCCAACGACGCGTGGAACAGCAACCCCACCGACGAGATGCTGGCCGTGATCGCGGAGCAATCGGGCATGGATTTGGACGCCGCGCGCAGCGCAATCTCCACCATGAAGTTCCCCTCCATCGACGAGCAGCTCTCAGAGCGCTGGTTCGGCGGCGCGGCGGCCCCCTTCATGAAAGGTGTGGCGGACGTGTTTGTCGCGGCAGGCTCCATCGACTCCGCGCTGGACAGCTATGACGGGGCGATCAACACCGGTCCGCTCGAAGCCGCACAAGGCATGTGATCCGCGCCGCGTGAGCGCGTGCGCATGACCCCGGCCCGGCGCGTTGAGTTGCGCCGGGCCACCCTTAACGCGGCAGCCAATAGCCGCGACCAAACCCAGAAAAAAGCGGGGACAATCACGGTGTCAGGCCTATCCATTAAAGACCTTTCCATGCGCTTCGATCTGCCGAACGGCAGTTCGGTTCAGGCGCTTGAGAACGTGTCGCTCGACCTCAAGGAGGGCGAGCTGATGAGTGTTCTTGGGCCTTCGGGCTGCGGCAAGACGACGTTGCTCAATATCGTGGCCGGGTTCCTCGCACCGACCAGCGGGACGCTGGTGATGAACGGGCACGAGATCACCGGGCCGGACGCGGAACGCGGCATGGTGTTTCAGAAGGGCGCCTTGTTCGAGTGGATGTCGGTGCGCGAGAATGTCGGCTTCGGCCCGTCGATGAAGGGCATGCCCAAGGCCGAAAAGGCGCAGATCGTCGATCACCTGCTCGACGTGGTCGGTCTTCAGGACTTCAAGGAAAAGGCGGTCTATGAACTGTCGGGCGGGATGCAGCAGCGCGTCGCCCTGGCCCGGTGCCTTGCCAATGATCCCGACGTGATCCTGATGGATGAACCGCTGGGCGCGCTGGACGCGCTGACCCGCGAAAAGATGCAGAGCCTCGTGCTCAAATTGTGGAAAGAGACCGGCAAGACGATCATCCTGATCACCCACTCGGTCGAGGAAGCCCTGCTTCTGGGAGAGCGCCTGATCGTGATGGCCCCGCGCCCGGGGCGTATCCACAAGGAATACCACCTGCCCTTTGCCGAACTCGGCGTCGGTGCCGATCTGCGCGAGGTGAAGAAACATCCCGAGTTCGGCTCCAAGCGCGACGAGATCCTCGCCATGATCTGGGACATGGAAGAAGAAATCATGGGACGCACGGAGGCCGCGACATGACCGGGTTCTTTGTTCTCGCCATCTATATTGGCGTCTTCGTTGTATCGTTCTTTCTTGTCACCAAGGTCGTGCATCGCGCGACCGTGCGCGATTTCACTTCGCTCAAGACCGTCACCTTTGGCGATGAAAGCGCGGTGCGGCCCAATCGCTGGGCCGGCGTGATATCGATCCTCACGATCTTCCTGATCTGGGGAATGTTCACCGGCTCGGCGCTGTTGCCGAAATTTCTGCATGCGCCTGCGCCATTTGTCGGGACGGCGGAATTCACCTACACCGCCGAGGCCAATGGCCAGCGGGACGACGCCACCGTGACCGTGCTTGTGCATCCGCGGGAACAGGACGTCGAAGCGCCCGAGGTCGCGCCCGGCGACGGATTTGCCAAAAACGATTCGGCCACCATCGCGCAATGGCGCACCGGCCTGATCCGGGTCGACAGCAATGACGAGATCACCAAGGCCGACGGCGCCGAAGTGGTCGCGATCAATGGCCAGCCCATTGCCCGTGGCGAAACCGTCAAGATCGACAGCGGGTCCGTGACCCTGTCCGACAAGGGCACGCCGAATTTTGCCCCCAGCCGCGGCTGGCAGATGGAACCGCTCTACCTGCCGCCGCCCGAAGAGGTCTGGACCCGCACCGTTCAGGTCGTGAAAGAGGGTTTTCGGGGTTTCACGCTGTGGGAGCATCTGGGGTATTCGCTGTTCCGGGTCGTCGTCGGCTTCTTCTTTGGTGCGCTTGTGGGGATCCCGCTGGGCTATGCGATGGGGCTGAGCAACTGGTTCCGCGGCTGGTTCGACCCGATTGTCGAATTCATGCGCCCGGTGCCGCCGCTTGCCTTGATTCCGCTTGTCATCATCTGGTTTGGCATCGGCGAAAGCGGCAAGATCATCCTGCTGTTTCTCGCGGCGCTGTGGATCATGGCGATTGCCGCGCGATCGGGGGTTTCCGGTGTCAATATCTCGAAGGTGCATGCGGCCTATTCGCTGGGAGCCAGCAAGAGCCAGATCATGCGCTATGTGATCGTGCCCAATTCGCTGCCCGAGATCTTTACCGGGGCGCGGGTTGCGATGGGCGTGTGCTGGGGCACGGTTGTTGCCGCGGAACTGGTCGCAGCCGAGCAAGGCGCTGGCATGATGATCATGGTCGCGTCGCGCTTCCAGAACACGGATATCGTGATTCTCGGCATCATCCTGATCGGGATCATCGGGTTCGGGATCGACATGCTGATGCGCTATGCCGAACGCATCCTCGTACCGTGGAAGGGCAAGGCCTGACGCCTCCCCCTTGTGCGCCGTTCGCGAGATGCCCGATCAAGGCCCCGGCGGGGGCCTTTTTCATGCGCGAGCGGCGGGTTGGGCTTTGGCGCCGAAACGGCCTGCGCGTGCCCGCCCAATGGTGAGCGCTCCCTGTTGGCAAGCGCATGGCTTGGGAATGGATTGCGCTCTGTTGGTGAACACCGTTCGTCTTTGCGCGGGTCGTGGCATGCGACGGCCCCTTCGCGCCTCTGTCGTTGCGGGCACGGGTCGTGGCAATCGCCAGCCCTTCGCGCGCTCCGTCGTCGCGGGCGCGGGTTGCGGAATGCGCTGGCCCTATTGCGCGCCCCCGTCTTCGCCCGCGCGGGTCGTGGCAATCGACGGCCCTTCGCGCGCCCCGTCGTCGCGGGCAAGGGTCGTGAAAACCGAGCAGCCTTTGGCGGAGCGATCCGTCACCTTGGGCCCGGGCCATAACACCCGGTCACCCGCTGGTGGCCCGCCCCCGGTTGGCCGTTTCCGGCCCGCCCCCGGTTGGCCGTTTCCGGCCCGCCCCCGGTTGGCCGTTTCCGGCCCGCCCCCGGTTGCCCGCTTTTGGCCTGCGTCCGGTTGCCCGCTTGAGGCCTGCCAAAGCCGGCACGCGCCGACCTTGGCAGAAGGACGCCTATTGATGACCCGCCCTTGCGCGGCGGCCCGACACCTCCGCAACCGCGCAGCGCCTGATGCCAGCGGTCGCAAAATGCCAGGACCGCGTCCGGCCTTTGCCACAAAGCCTGTGGCACCGGCCTGTGATCAAAGCCCCTTGGCGCGGTAGCTGGCCGCGACCTTTTCGATCGAGACCAGATAGGCCGCCGTGCGCAAATCGTTCACATCCTCGCGCTCGTGCCAGACGTCGCGCATCGACTGGTAGGCGATCCGCATGGTGTCATCGAGCCCGGAGCGCACCAGTTCCAGTTCATCGGCGCCGCGCAGATACTTCTTCTTGAAGTCGGGCGTCATGGACCATTGGTCGCCGAGATGATCGGACAGCCGCTCGAGTTCCGCCAGGATCAGCTCATGGCGGGCTTCTTCCTGACGGCGCTGCATCCGGCCGAACCGGATATGGCTGAGGTTCTTGACCCACTCGAAATAGGACACCGTCACACCGCCCGCATTGGCATACATGTCCGGAATGATCACCGTCCCTCTCTCGCGCAGGATATCGTCGGCCCCGGCTGTCACCGGGCCATTGGCAGCCTCGATGATGAGCGGCGCCTGGATGTTGCGCGCATTAGACAGGTTGATCACCCCTTCGAGGGCCGCAGGGATCAGGATGTCACAGGGTTGTTCAAGCACCGCCGCGCCCTCGGCGGTGTGTGTGGCATCCGGAAAGCCGTTGACGCCGCCATGCGTCATGATCCAGTTCCGCACCGCGTCCACATCGAGGCCAGCCTCGTTATAGAGCGCGCCATCATGTTCGATGATCCCGATGATGCGGCAGCCATCCTCCGAAGACAGAAACTTGGCGGCGTGATATCCCACATTTCCCAGCCCCTGCACGATGACCGTCTTGCCATCGAGCTTGCCGCCAAGCCCGGTCCGTTCCACGTCGCGGGGGTCGCGGAAGAACTCGCGCAGCGCATATTGCACGCCGCGCCCCGTCGCTTCGACGCGACCGGAGATGCCGCCCGCGTTGAGCGGCTTGCCGGTGACACAGGCGCGCGCATTGATGTCTGTCGTGTTCATGCGCGCATATTGATCCGCCATCCACGCCATTTCACGTTCGCCGGTGCCCATGTCGGGCGCGGGCACGTTCTGAGCGGGATGGATCAGGTCGCGCTTGGCCAGCTCATAGGCAAAGCGGCGCGTGATGCGCTCAAGCTCCTGCTCGTCATACTGGCGCGGATCGATGCAGAGCCCGCCCTTGGAGCCGCCAAAAGGCGCCTCAACCAGCGCGCATTTATAGGTCATCAGCGCCGCGAGGGCCTCCACCTCGTCCTGGTTGACGCTGGGCGCATAGCGGATGCCACCCTTGACCGGCTCCATATGTTCGGAATGGACCGAGCGATAGCCGGTGAATGTCTGGATGCCGCCCCGCAGGCGAACGCCGAAACGCACCGTATAGGTCGCGTTGCAGACGCGGATCTTTTCTTCGAGCCCGGGCGGCAGGTCCATCAGCGCCACGGCGCGGTTGAACATCAGGTCGACGGATTCTCGGAATGATGGCTCATTACCCGGTATCAGGCTCATGGTCTGGCTTCTCCCCCGTTGGCCCGCGCGGTTTTTGAACTGTTTTTATGGTCTGGCCCCTTTGCCCGCGCGGCGTGCTCGGGGGCTCGGCTCACGTTAACAAGGCATGGCATTTGTCCCAATCTCTTTTTTGTCCGAATCTCGCGGCCCCGCACGGTCCAGAAAACGGCAGGGCTGTGTCAGCGTTCAGCTTGGCGAAACAATTCTTTCCAAACACCCAAGACTGTCACCAAAACCACTGAAAAATTTAGGCAAACCTGCCTCAACTCGCCCAATTTCAGCCGCGAAGGACGCCTAAAAATTTATTCAAAGGGCCGCCTGACTGGCACTGCCCCGACCCCGAGGGGCCTTGACCGAGAGGATGCAAATGAAACCGCTTCTGACATTGCGCAAAGCGCACACGACTGATCTGACCCAAGCGGCGCGCTCCCGCGGCACCGCAGATTTCCTTGGCCGTTTCTGGGCGACGCAGGACGGCGCGATGACCTATATGGGTGTTGCGGGCGCGCTGGTCATGATGGTGTTTGGCGGCATCGGTATCGACATGATCCATGCCGAACTCAAGCGCACGGAAGTGCAAAACACGCTCGACCGCGCCGTTCTGGCCGCTGCCAACATGAACAACGGTGCAGATCCCGGTGAAACGGTCCAGAGCTATTTCGACGCGATGGGCATGGGCGACGCGCTCGGCACCGTTACGGTCGCACAGACCGACATCGCCAAAACCGTCGCAGCGGACGCAGAGATCGTCATGCCGGCCAATTTCATGGAGCTGATCGGGGTCGAGAACCTGCGCGCCGCGGGCGATGCCGCGGCACAGCACGGGCTGCTCAATATCGAGATTTCCATGGTGCTCGACGTGTCCGGGTCGATGTCCGGCGCCAAGATCGAACAGCTCCGGCAGGCGGCGCGCAGCTTTGTCGACCTGATGCTGCCCGAAGAGGGCAACGCGCTTCCGGTGACGATTTCGATCGTGCCGTATAACGCCACCGTAAACCTCGGGCCGGATGTCGCGGGCTATTACAATCTCGACGACACGCAGACCTATTCTCACTGCGCCACGTTCGAGACAGCGGATTTTGTCGCCACCGGCATCCCGGACGGACAGATGCTGACGCGGCTTGGGCATTTCGATCCCTATTCGCGCAACGTCTATGACCCGCTTGACGTCACCCAGCCGGTCGAGGCCATTGCCCGCCCGTGGTGCCAGACCGACCAGACCAGCGCCATCATCCCGCATTCCGATGACGCCGACGCGCTCAAGGCGCATATCGACACCTTCACCGCCGGCGGCAACACCGCGATCGACCTTGGCATGAAGTGGGGTGCGGCCCTGCTCGACCCCTCCGCGCGCCCGACCGTCGCCGACATGGCGCTCGACGGGGTGGCCAGCATCGAGGCCGCCGACCGCCCGGCCCCCTACGGTGACATCGAGACGTTGAAATTCGTGGTCATCATGACCGACGGGCAGAACACCACGCAATATGACCTGCGCGAGAGCTTCAAGACCGGCGGATCGGGGATCTTTGTCGACAGCGCCTATGACAGCGCCCCGACGATTTCCGATTACGGGTTCCAGATCCTCGACGCCGCCGGCCAGCCCACAGGCGACTACCTGCGTCCCGTCGACGTGGCCCGCGCCGAAAACGGCGAGACCGTCACGCCCTGGACACCCGCGGGCCCGCTGCGCGAGCTGAGCAACACCGAGCTTTACGCGCTGTTCTCGACGCGCGACGCCTGGACGCTCTTCTACCGCCCCGCCTACGAGGCCGGTCACATCAGCTACAGCGAGTATTACAACCGCTACTACACCTATGTTTCGACCGTGAACTACGTGCAGGCCGACACCAACCTGTCGATCCAGTGCGGCGCGGCCCGTGATCAGGGTGTGGTGATCTACGCAATCGGTGTGGAAGCCCCCGCACGAGGTCAGACCGCCATGCGCGACTGCGCCTCTTCCGCATCGCATTACTTCGACGTGCAAGGCGAGGACCTGACCCGGACCTTCGAATCCATTGCCCGCTCGCTCACCCAACTGAGGTTGACCCAATGACACTGTGCACCGCTCTCGTTTCCCGCGCCCGGCGCTTTCTGTCCGAAGAGGACGGCACCTCGCTTGTCCCCTTCGCCATCTGGACCCCGCTTGTGCTGATCCTGATCCTGTCGACCATTGAACTGGGCACGGTCACGATCCGTAACACCGCGCTCGAACGGGCCATGGACGACTCGGTCCGGGACCTGCGCATCGGCACCGGCACCGTGACGGACCATGCCACGCTCAAGGCGGCCATCTGCGAAAGCGCCGCCGTGCTGCCCGATTGCACCGACAACCTGCAGCTTGAGATGGTTGCGCTCGACATGCGCGACTGGACCGCCCCGCCAAGCAGTGCCGACTGTGTCGACACCGCCCTTCCGGTGACCCCGAACCGGGCGTTCCAGAACGGCACCGAGAACGAGATGATGCTGCTGCGCGCCTGCTTCAAGTATCGTCCTGTCACCCCGGCTGGCACCATCGCGTCCCATCTTGCGACCGACAACGAGGGCTTCACCGCGATCGTTGCCACATCCGCCTTCGTTCACGAACCGCTCTGAGACCCGGCTGGCGCGGTGATCCCGGCTTGATGCCACACCCCGCGCCGCCCCCTCCCAAGACCTTACCGAAAGGCCCGCCCCCATGTCCGTTTCGCTTCTCTCCCGCACCAAGACCCGCGCCACACGTTTCTTGCGTGACGACCGCGGCGACGTGACCGTTGAGGCGGTGATCCTTCTGCCGCTGTTGTTCCTTCTGTTTGCTGCCTCATGGGTGTATTTCGACGCGCTTCAGCAAAAGAACGTGAGCCAGAAAGCCAATTACACGCTGGGCGACATGCTGTCGCGCGAGACGGTCGAGATCGACCCGACATACATGGACAACGCCCATGGCTTGCTTCGCCTGCTCACCCGCGCCCAGGCCGATGACGAAACCGCTCTGCGCGTCACCGTCGTCAGCTACGACTCCGGGGACGACGCATGGACGGTGGAATGGTCGATGGCGCGCGGCGGACAGGCCGCCATGGCCAGCGGCGGCGCCCCGGAAGAAAGCGCGGCCCTGCCACAGGCCCAGAATGGCGACCAGTTGATCCTCGTGGAGACGTGGGACAGCTACACCCCGGCGTTCAATGTGGGGCTGACGCCGCAGGAATTCGCCACCTACAGCTTCACCCGGCCACGCTACGCGCCGCAGCTGGCCGCAGCCGAATAAAGGCTCGCGCGCAGCGCGCCCGACAGGCCCCGCCATCCCCGGTGGGGCCTTTTTCTGTGCGCTCTTTGTGACGCGCAGGGCTCTTAAGCCTTTTGCAATGATGCCGAGATACCGTTGGCAGGATGTCACTGGTGCGAGCGGTTCAACGATGATGAGTCCTGAAAGGCGGAACGATCCTTGGCGACGGCGGCAAATCGGCATGCCGCGCCGATCCGGGCGATGGCGGAGACCGGGAGTGGAGGACGCGGGCTGTGCCGAACGTCTGCGCGCCAAGGACGATCTTCTGCGCGATTGGGCGGGGCGGCGCGCCCGCGGCCGCGTCGCAGACCGTGACCGGGATGCAGAGCTGGCCTCTTGCTCCGCCGCCACGCATCCGCTGGGCGGGAACCGGCGCGCATGAAGCCCGATCCGACTTTCTCGGCGGCGTCCCGACTTGATGCGCTGGAGGCCGAGCGCGACACCCTTTCGGCTGCGCAGAGCGAGGCCATCCTTCCGGCCAGCGAACGCGCCCTGATGGACAGCTTCGCGCATGCCGCCTTTGTCCTCTACCCCGACACCAACGGAACGCCGCGCTATATCTTTGCCAATCGTCACGCGCTGGACGAGCTCGGCATGACGCTGGGGTTCATTTCCGGGTTGACCGCCCAGACACTCTATCCCGGTCTGAGCGGCCGGGTGGCGATGGAAAACCATCGCAGGGCGCTGCAATCAGGCACGGAAACCGTCTATGAACTCACCTTGCCGCTCAAGGGCCGGGCCGTGCGGCTGCGCACGACACTTGTGCCGCAGCGGGGCGCGGATGGCACGATCCGGCGCGTGATCGGCACGTCGGTCAAGGTGACCCTCGACAAACCGGTCAGCAGTGACAAGACCTGCACCGAAACCCGCGTCTCGGCCATTCAGGATTTCATCACGCTGGCGGCGCATGACCTGCGCGCGCCGATGGGACAGATCCAGTCGCTGAGCGACCTGCTGCTCGAGAACTTCAGTGATCTGGGAGATGGCAAGCGCGAGCTTGTGAAAATGATCCAATCCGTCGCGATCCAGAGCCAGAAACTGATCACCGACGTGCTCTCTCATGCGCAGGCGATCGAGGTGTCGGAAGAACCGACCGCGTTTTCCTTCCGCCATGCGGTCCAGGATGTGATGAAGATGCTCGACCCCGCCGGCCGTGCCGAATATCACGTCTCCTCCGGCGAGGTTCTGGCCGAGGCGCAGGCCGTCCAGATCGTGCTGCGCAACCTTGTCGACAACGCGCTCAAACACGCCTGCGCCGATCCGGAGCAAAGCGGCACAGGCATCCGGCTCGACATCAGCCTGCATGAGCATGGATCGGAACTCTTTGGCTTTTCGGTTCGGGATTACGGGCGCGGCTTTTCCACCAGTGCCGCGATGTTTCTGGAGAGCGGCCGGTTCAAGACGGAAAGCGGATTTGGCTTGCTCGGCATTCGGCGGATGGTCGAAAGCCGCGGCGGCAGCATTTCGGCGACGAACAGCGCCGATGGCGCGGGCGCTGTGGTCACCGTTCTGATGCCGGGACGGTTGCTCTGCGACCCTGGCGCCTTGGTGCTTCTGTAGATGCCGGCGGCTGCGGTCTGCGTCCCAATCGCGGCGAAGGCGTCCGGCGCGCTGCAAGCCCGGTCTCGCCCCGGCGGGCCGAGGACAGGGTGTGCGGACCCGTGGCCACTCCGCACCGTGACGACCGCGGGGCGTGCGGCGTGTCTTCACCACTTTCGACACGCTCCGCAGCACATCGGGCGCGCCGGATGGCTGCGCTTCGCCCGTGCGTCGCCTTGCACACATTCCGATACAGGGCCGCGTTTGCCATCAGGACGGTTTGCGCTGCGCCACTTTCAATTGAAGGATATCGGCCACAGGTCGCGTTTGCGCGCCCGAAGTGACGCCGCCCACCGCAAGCCTGCGCCCGAAACGCCACCACAGCCCCGGCCGCCAGACCCGTGTTCCAGGAGTCTCCAGCTTGATGGTGAACCCGTTGGACGGCTTCATCGCAAACACACCGCGCTCCACGCGGGCGATATTGTCCGCATGCACAAGCACATCCCCCGCGCTATCTGCCAGCACAACGCCGTCCGGTCCTTCGCTCAGCACCAGCTTGCGCTGGGTGGCCCGCCACATCGCCTGCGCAAGAACCAGCGCCGACACGCCGCAGGCCAGGAGGAAGAGCTGCCATTGCACCCCCTGCGGCGGCGCAACAATCGAGACGTAAAGCAGCATGACCCCGAGCACGACCAGCGTGCCAACCCCGAGAAACCGGCGCGGCGGCGAGGGTTTGATCTCGGCAAGGATGCGAAGCTCGTCGGATTTCTGGCGTCTGGCCATGGTGCGGCCCCTTCTTGGCAAAGCATGTCGCGGCATGGCGCGGGGTGCGCCGGGCCCTCTTCCTCTACGGCACCGCGCCGCAGGACAAAAGCCCGCGCACGCAGCACGACCGGTCGATCAGTCGCGGCGCGGGTCGCGGGGGTAAACGCCGAGGATATCGAGGGTGTCGGTGAAGTAATCGAGCTCTTCGAGCGCGCGCGCCACGGCCGGATCGTCGGGGTGTCCTTCGATATCGGCATAGAACTGCGTTGCCGTGAAAGAGCCGCCGACCATGTAGCTTTCGAGCTTGGTCATGTTGACGCCATTGGTCGCAAAGCCCCCCATGGCCTTATAAAGCGCGGCCGGAATGTTGCGAACCTGAAAGACAAAGGTGGTCAACATGCCATGCTCACCGCGCTGGCGCCGGTCGGGCGCGCGCCCCATGATGAGAAAGCGCGTGGTGTTGTGCGCGTGATCCTCGATGTGACGCGCAAGGATATCGAGCCCGTTGATTTCCGCGGCCAGATCGGAGGCCAGAACCCCGACGCTGCGGTCCCCGCGTACGGCGATCTCTGCGGCAGCGCCCGCGCTGTCGGCCGCCGGCACGCCGCGGATGCCGTGCCGTTGAAGAAAGCTCGCCGCCTGCGGCAGAAGCACCAGATGCGCGCGCACCTCGTCCAGTTCCTCCACGGTCACGCCCGGAAGCGCCATGAGGCTGATATGCACACGCACAAAAGCCTCACCGACGATATGCAGGCCGCTTTCCGGAAGCAGCCTGTGAATATCGGCCACGCGCCCGTAGGTCGTGTTTTCGACCGGCAGCATCGCCAACTCCGCGCGATCCTCGCGAACAGCGTTGATCACGTCTTCGAAAGTGCGGCAGGGCAAGGGTTCATGGTCCGGGCGCGCATCGCGGCAGGCCTCGTCAGAATAGGCGCCGGGCTCGCCCTGAAAGGCGATCCGGGCGGTCATGGCGCGCAATCCGCGCTGCGGCGGATCGCCTCTTGGCACGGCGGCAGCAAGACATCCGTATCGGCGCGGATCGTCAAGATCGGGAAAAATATCTGGGTCATAGGCATGAGATCCGTCCTGCTCGATGGCCCGGGTGGGCTCCCGGGCGTTTGGTCGCGGTTTCTATACCTTGCCAGTTCCCAAGGGAAGCAATAGATACCCGCGCGACGAAGAGATGTAACCGGACAGGGCTTTCCATGCTTGACACGATGACCTTCACTAAAATCGTAGGCTCCTTCTGTGGTGCCCTGCTTATTTTCCTGCTCGGCAAATGGGGGGCCGAGACGCTCTACCATGTGGGCGGAGGACATGGCGACGACCACGCGGCGGCCTATGTGATCGACACCGGCGACGACGAAGCCGCGGAGGAGGTCGTCGAGGTCTCCTTTGACGAGCTTCTGGCTTCCGCGGATGCCGGCAAGGGCGAACGCGTCTGGGGCAAGTGCCGCGCCTGCCACAAGCTCGAAGCTGGCGCAAACGGTGTGGGCCCGTATCTTTATGGTGTTGTGGGTCGTGACGTCGGTGCCGCCGATGGCTTCAACTACTCCGGCGCCTTGTCGGATGCCGCCGATGTCTGGACGCCGGAAGAGCTGAACGCGTTCCTTGAAAACCCGCGCGGCTACGCGCCGGGCACCACCATGAGCTTCAACGGTCTTCCCAAGGCCGAGGATCGCGCCAACCTGATCGCGTATCTCGACCAGCTTGACGACTGAGCCTGTCGCTTGGCAAAATTGTTTAAGGGCCGCTCTTTCGGGCGGCCTTTTTTCATGCGGCGGCCCGATGGGCAACGCGGCGAGCGCCATGAGGCCATGATCGCCGCGCACCCCATCACCACGCGCGCGGGCGCCCTGCGCCGGTTCGGGGTATGACGGTTGTGTCAACCTGCAAGGGCGCGTGGCGCATATTGGGCAGAAGCCCCGGCCGATCCGCCACAGAGTGCGGAAACCGCCTCCAAGCCGGCCGACGCCGGGGCATCATCCTTCAGGTTCTTGCCGATGCCGTGCCCGGCGCCTCGATAGGATGTGCAACCCAAGGGACATCCAGACCCCTGCTCCGGCAAGCCCCCCGCGGCCCGGGACGCCTGTCTGCCGGGCGGGTGCGAGGCGGCTTGGTGCGCTGCGCCACAACGCGCCGACCTCTGGCGGAAAGCGCGAGCGGACCACCGGACGCCTCAAATGGCCCAAATCCCATGAAATCCGCGCCGCAAACGGGAGGCCGCTCCGATCAAGGCCGCTAAAACACGAGAAAGTCAGCCAATCTCGACTTGAATGTGGCCACACGCGGCTCCTACGTTATCTGTAACGGGGAACATCGAGCCTTTGCCCGGACCGGTGAGGCTCGCGACCAAACAACGAGAGGGGAGACGTCACAATGCGCAATTCCATTCCGACCCGGCTCACGCCGAAAGCCCGGTCCCGAATGCCCTTGTCCGAGGCCCGCATCGCGGCGCCTGCGGACGGGACACGCGCGACGCTTCCACGGATCGCCACCGCCGGTGCCCTCGCCCTGACATTGGCCATGGCCGCAAAGGCCGCATTTGCCGAAGCGCATGAAGAGGTGATCACCTCGCATGGCTACAGCTTTTTCCAGAACCTCGATTACCCCGCCGATTACGAGCATTTCGATTTCGTGAATCCCGACGCCCCGAAAGGCGGGTCGCTTGCCCTGGGCGCCACGGGCACGTTCGACAGCCTCAACCCCTATTCGCGCAAGGGACGTGCCGGGGCACTGACCACGATCCAGTATGACCGGCTCTTTGATACCTCCGAGCATGGGGTGGGTCAGTATTACTGCGTCGTCTGTGAAAAGCTGGAATATCCCGAAAGCCGCGACTGGGTGATCTTCCATATCCGTCCCGAGGCGCGTTTCTGGGATGGCAGCCCGATCACCGCCGAAGACGTGGTCTATTCCCACCGGCTCTTCATTGAACAGGGTTTGCCCTCTTACGCGCAGGCGGTTGGTCGCATGGTTACCGGCGCCGAGGCGCTGGACGAAAAACGGGTGAAATTCACCTTCAACCCGGAAGAATCGAAACGCTCGCGCATCGAAACCGTCGGCGCGACACCGATTTTTCAGAAAGCCTGGTTCGAGGAGGATCCGGAGAACCGGCGCCTCGACGAGCCGCGCATGGAAACCGCGCCCGGCTCCGGCCCATACCGGTTGGCCAGCTATGACGTGAATCGCCGCATCGTGTATGAGCGGGTGGAGGATTACTGGGGCGCGGATATTCCGTTCAATCGCGGGCGCAACAATTACGACGAAATCCGGCTTGAGTATTTCGCGGATCAGACCGCAAGCTTTCAGGCCTTCATTGCCGGAGAATACACGTTCCGCGTGGAAAGTGACGCGAAACAGTGGGTTACCGGTTACGACTTTCCCAAGATAGACAACGGGATTGTCGTGAAAAAAGAACTGCCCGATGGCAGCCCCCCCAACCCGACGGGGTTCGTGTTCAACCTTGGCAAGGAACAGCTCAAGGACAAGCGCGTGCGCGAGGCGATCGCGCTGGCGTTCAACTTTGAATGGTCCAACGAATCGCTCCTGTTCGGCGTCTACTCGCCGCGGTCTTCCTTTGTCGAAGGCACCCATGTGGACGCGGACGGGTTGCCGGAAGGGGCCGAGCTCGAATTCCTGCAATCGCTGGGCGACGTGGTGCCGCCGGAGCTTCTGACCGAACCGGCCCGGATGATGCATGAAAGCGACCCCTCGCGGCTTGGCGACAGGCGCAACCTGCGCGCCGCGTCACGGCTGCTTGAAGACGCGGGGTGGAGCGTCGGAGATGACGGGATCCGGCGCAATGCGGCGGGCGAGACGCTCAAGGTCAACATGCTGATCCCGACCAACATCCAGACATCGGTCGAGGGGATGCACGAAACCTTCGTGCAGAACCTGCAGCAGATCGGAGTCGATGCCAGTTTTGAGCGGGTCGACCCGTCGCAATACACGCTGCGCCGGCGCGACCGGGATTATGACATCCTCTACTCCACCCGCTATGGCAGCTTCCTGTCCACCGGTGGCGGGCTATCCCAGATGTATGGATCGGAAGAGGCCGAATTCTCGCTCTTCAACCCCGCCGGTCTGGCCAGCCCGCTTGTGGACGCGGTGATCGAGGCAAGCTTCGTCGCAGACACGCAAGAGGCGACCGATGTGGCGCTCAAGGCGCTGGATCGGGCGCTGCGCTACGAGTTCTTCGTCATTCCGACCGGCTATATCGCTGACCACTGGGTGGCATTCTACGACATGTACGAGCATCCCGAGCAGATGCCCCCCTTCGACCTTGGCTATCTCAGCTTCTGGTGGGTAAACCCGGAAAAGGAAGCCGCATTGCGCGATCAGGGGATCATCGACTGATATGGGCGCCTATATCCTCCGAAGACTGTTGCTGATCATTCCCACGCTATTGGGAATCATGGTGATCAACTTCACGCTGGTCCAGTTCGTGCCGGGCGGACCGATTGAACAGATCATTGCCAATATCGAGGGCCAGGGCGACGTGTTCGGGGGGTTTGCAGGCGGCGATGCCGGTGGCGCGCCCGATGTGGGCGGCCCGGGCGAAGTGGGCGGCGGCAGCAGCGAATATGCCGGCGCGCGCGGCCTGCCGCCGGAATTCATTGCCGAGCTCGAACGCGAATTCGGGTTCGACAAACCCCCGCTGGAACGGTTCCTCAACATGCTGTGGAACTATCTCCGGCTCGATTTCGGAGAGAGCTATTTCCGGTCGATCTCCGTGATTGAGCTGGTGCTCGAAAAGATGCCCGTTTCGATCTCTCTGGGGCTGTGGTCGACGGTGATTGCCTACCTGATCTCGATCCCGCTGGGCATCCGCAAGGCGGTGAAGGACGGCTCGAGCTTCGACACATGGACCTCTGGTCTGATCATTGTCGCCTATGCGATCCCCGGCTTTTTGTTCGCAATCCTTCTGGTGGTGCTGTTTGCGGGCGGCTCCTACCTGCAGATCTTCCCGCTCAGGGGGCTGACCTCGGACAATTTCGAAAGCCTCAGCCTCTGGGGCAAGATCGTCGATTATTTCTGGCACATCACGCTGCCTGTTGTGGCGTCGACCATTTCGGCCTTCGCGACGCTGACCTTGCTGACCAAGAACAGCTTCCTCGACGAGATCAAGAAGCAATATGTCATGACCGCCCGCGCCAAGGGTCTCAAGGAAAGCCGGGTGCTTTACGGTCACATCTTCCGCAACGCGATGCTGATCGTGATCGCGGGGTTTCCGGCGGTGTTCATCGGCGTGTTCTTTACCGGGTCGCTGCTGATCGAGACGATCTTCTCTCTCGACGGGCTGGGACGTCTCGGGTTCGAGGCCGCGGTGGCACGCGATTATCCGGTGATCTTCGGAACGCTCTTCATTTTCGGCCTGATCGGCCTGGTGGTCGGGATCCTGTCCGATTTGATGTATGTGCTGGTCGATCCACGCATCGATTTCGAAAAGCGGGAGGGCTGAAAACATGGTTGCCAACCCCGAACCCAACGCGCCAGCCACCCCCGACACGCCCGTGATGGTTCCGGAGCCGCCGCGCGGACGGTTCCAGCTGTCGCCGCTCAATCAGCGCCGGTGGCGCAACTTCAAGCGCAACCGGCGTGCGCTGTGGTCGCTGTGGATCTTCGCGATCATCTTCGGAGTTTCGCTCTTTGCGGAGTTCTTGGCCAATGACAAACCGATCGTGGTGAACTACCGCGGCGAGATCTATACTCCGATCTTCTCCTTCTATCCGGAGACCGCCTTTGGCGGCGACTTCCGGACCGAGGCCGCCTATGGCGACCCGGAGGTGCAATGCCTGATCCTGACCGGCGGGCTCGAAGACTGCTTCGATACGCCCGAAGAGCTGATCGAAACCGTTCGGAGCGGTGGAGAGGTCCTTGCCGACGGGTTCGAAAAGGGCTGGATGATCTGGCCACCGATCCCCTACAGCTACACCACGCCCGTCGACCGCCCGGGCGCGGCGCCCCTGCCCCCCAACGCGCAGAACTGGCTCGGCACCGACGACACCAAGCGCGACGTTCTGGCGCGGGTGCTTTACGGGTTCCGGCTGTCGATCCTGTTCACGCTCATTGTCACCGTGCTGGCCTCGGCCATCGGCATCTTTGCCGGCGCGGTGCAGGGGTATTTCGGCGGCTGGCTGGACCTGATCTTCCAGCGGATCATCGAGATCTGGTCCGCGACGCCGTCGCTTTACGTGATCATCATCCTCTTCGCGATCCTCGGGCGAAGTTTCTGGCTTCTGGTCTTCCTGACGGTGCTGTTTGGCTGGGTGGCGCTTGTGGGCGTGGTGCGGGCGGAGTTCCTGCGCGCGCGGAACCTCGAATATGTGCGCGCCGCCAAGGCGCTCGGGGTGAGCAACATGACCATCATGTTCCGCCACATGCTGCCCAACGCGATGGTGGCGACCCTGACCATGCTGCCCTTCATCGTCACGGGAACAATTTCCACCCTCGCGGGGCTCGACTTCCTCGGTTTCGGCCTGCCCTCGTCGGCCCCGTCGCTCGGCGAATTGACGCTGCAAGCAAAGCAGAACCTGCAAGCCCCCTGGCTGGCTTTCACCGCCTTCACGGTCTTTGCCGTGATGCTCTCGCTTCTGGTCTTCATCTTCGAAGGGGTGCGCGACGCCTTCGACCCGCGAAAGACCTTCTCGTGAGCCGGGATGCCAGGATGCGGCGCATGCCCGTACCCCACGCCGAAACACGCGCTGGTCCCCGTCCCGGCGCGGCGCCCTGCCCCGTGATCCCGCCCCTTCGCGCATCCGAGACGGGGAAGGCGCCCCTGCTTCTTCTGTCCGCAAATACTCCGGGGGGTGCGGGGGGCTGGCCCCCCGTTCCCGTCCGCGACCCCCGCGCCTCGATCCGATCAGCGAGCCTGCCATGACCCCCGTTCTCGACGTTAGAAACCTCACCGTCTCTTTCCGCCAGGATGGCATGACCACCCAGGCGGTCAAAGGGGTCAGCTTCACCGTGGATCGCGGCGAGACCGTCGCGCTTGTGGGCGAATCCGGATCAGGCAAATCGGTCACCGCGCTCTCCACCGTGTCATTGCTCGGAGATAGCGCCACGGTGGGCGGCTCGGTGACCTATGAAGGTCAGGAGATGATCGGGGCCGATGACCGGCTGTTGCGCAAGGTGCGCGGCAACGACATCAGCTTTATCTTCCAGGAGCCGATGACCTCGCTCAACCCGCTGCACACGCTGGAAAAACAATTGGGCGAAAGCCTCGCGCTGCATCAGGGGCTCGTGGGTGAGCCGGCGCGCGCGCGCATTCTCGAACTGCTCACCAAGGTCGGCATCCGTGATCCGGAGACGCGCCTGAACGCCTATCCCCACCAACTCTCCGGCGGGCAACGTCAGAGGGTGATGATCGCCATGGCGCTCGCGAACGGTCCGGATCTGCTGATTGCAGACGAGCCGACAACCGCGCTCGACGTCACGATTCAGGCCCAGATCCTCGACCTGCTGGCGGATCTCAAGCAAGACGAGGATATGAGCCTGCTCTTCATCACCCATGACCTCGGGATCGTGCGCAAGATCGCCGACAAGGTCTGCGTGATGAAAGACGGGGAGATCGTCGAGGCCGGGCCGACAGCGGAGATCTTTGCCAATCCGCAACACCCCTACACACAGATGCTGCTGTCGGCGGAGAGCACCGGCGTGCCCGATCCCGTAGACCCCGATGCGGAACTGATCGCCACCACGGACAAGCTGCGCATCTGGTTCCCGATCCAGCGCGGGCTGATGCGGCGCACCGTCGGCTATGTCAAGGCCGTGAACGAGGCCAGTATTGCCGTGCGCGCGGGCGAAACCGTCGGGATCGTCGGCGAAAGCGGATCCGGCAAGACGACGCTTGCGCTTGCGATCATGCGCCTGATCCAGTCCGAGGGCGGCATCACTTATCGCGGTCAGAATGCCCGGGCGTGGTCGACGCGCCAGCTGCGCGCCATCCGGTCGGAGATGCAGATCGTTTTTCAGGACCCCTACGGCTCGCTCAGCCCGCGCATGACCTGCGAACAGATCATCGCCGAAGGGCTGACCGTGCATGGGTCCCCGGATGGACGGCCGCTGCGGGAAACCGTGGCCGAGGTCATGGCCGAGGTCGGCCTGGACCCGATGACGATGCATCGCTACCCACACGAATTTTCCGGCGGTCAACGCCAGCGCATCGCCATTGCCCGCGCCATGGTGCTGCGCCCCCGTCTGGTGGTGCTTGATGAGCCGACATCGGCGCTGGACATGACCGTGCAGGTCCAGATCGTGAACCTCTTGCGAGACCTGCAACGCAAATATGATCTCGCCTATCTCTTTATCAGCCATGACCTGAAGGTTGTGCGGGCCATGTCGCACAAGGTGATCGTCATGAAGCAAGGGGACGTGGTGGAATACGGAGACGCGCAAACCTTGTTCGAACAGCCCGAGACCGACTACACCAAGGCACTTTTGGCTGCCGCGTTCGACCTCGCGGTGTGATCAGCGTGCCGCCCGTCGGTTGTTTCTGTCGGGTGATCGCTATCGGGTCCGGATTGCATGCAGGCGCAGGATGAAAGCCCGCGGCTTGCCCGCCCCACAGCGGCGCGCATCATGGCGGCTGGCGTCCCTGCGCCGCGCGTGGCGGCGATACCAAAGCGCGCATCCTCGGACCTGCACCCGGATCCTGTAACGTGCCTCTCCCGCCCGTCCGCAGGACACCGGGGCCGCTGACCCGGCGCCGGAACGCAGTGGGGCAAGCGGGCGCGGAAAGCCGCGCAATGCGCAATCCGGCCGCGTCCTGCGGAGGACAGAGCCTCGCGCGCCTTGCACCGGAAATCACGCGGAGGGGTTCGAGCCGGACCAGTGCCCCGCCGAAGACAAAGACCGCGCATTTCTGCGCGGTCCAGCATCATCAAACCTCGAAACTGTGCCGACTGGCGGATCATATAGCGCTTGAATGACCGGCTTTTGACAGGGCATAGGCATCGAATTCGCGCGCGATCATACGCGTCAGCGGGCGGGCGGCCTGCGGGACAAAAAGCCCGTATTCCGTCACGTCCAGCAAACCTTCGAACCGGGCATTGATCTCCTTGAACCACGTGTCGAGCCGCTCACGCGGCACGCCATAGGTGGTGCAGATCTCTTCTGACTGGATCGCGAAGTCGCACATGATCGCCTCGATCAGGCGCGCGCGCATGTCGTCCTCACCGGAAAACACGTGACCGCGGCTGGTGGCGAAACCGTCATCGCGCACGGCCTGAACGTAGCGCGACGTCGCGGGCGCGTTCTGGGCAAAGCCTTGCGGGAATTTCGAGATGGACGATGCCCCAAGTCCCACCAGAGCGACAGCGGTGTCGTCCGTGTAGCCCTGGAAATTGCGCCGCAAGCGACCGGTGCGCGCCGCCACGGCAAGACCGTCATGTGGTTGGGCAAAATGATCGATCCCGATTTCGTCATACCCGTCCCATTTGAACAGCTTGCGCGCCGTCTCGAACAGTTTAAGCCGTTCCGCAGGGGTCGGCAAAGCGTCAGAGGGGATCATCTGCTGGCGCTTGGCCATCCATGGCACATGCGCGTAGCCATAAAGCGCGACGCGATCCGGGGCAAAGCTCAGCAGCTTCTGGACGGTGTTCGTGATCCGCTCCCTTGTCTGATACGGCAGACCGAACAAGATGTCGGCGTTGAGGCTTTCGACGCCGCGTTCGCGGATCATTTCCACCGTTTGCTTGGTCAGATCGAAGCCTTGCGGACGTCCGATCGTTTCCTGGATCTTCGGATCAAAATCCTGCACGCCGATTGACGCGCGGTTCATCCCGCTTTCGGCCAGCGCGTCGAGCCGTGGCCCGTCAACTTCGTTGGGATCGATCTCGACCGAGAACTCGGCACCCGGCGCGAAATCAACCGTCCCGCGAATCGCCCCCGCCAGATCGCGTATCATGTCAGGCGCCAAAAGTGTCGGCGTGCCCCCTCCCCAATGCAGTCGCGACAGTGTGACGCGCGGGGGCAGGTGACGTTTCAGGATCGCCAATTCCTGCTTGAGGTTTTCCACGTAGCCCGCAACCGGTGCGGCTGTCGCCGTGCCTTGGGTCCGGCATGCGCAGAACCAACAAAGCCGCCTACAGAACGGGATATGCAGATAAAGCGATATTTGGGCAGTGTCAGGCAAAGCCTCAATCCACCCGGCGAAATCGTCCGGCCCAACATCGGAGCCGAATTGCGGTGCCGTCGGGTAGGAGGTGTAGCGGGGCACCTTTGCGTCGAAAAGGCCTAGCCGTGTGAGTTGAGTTCGTGTTGTCATGGGCTTAGGGTTACGGAGTAGATCCGGACCTCGCCTTGACGCAGATCAAGCAGACCAGCCGCCGGTTTTTTTTGGGAAGCAGCGATTATGATGAACCTCGGCTCGATGACTGTCCATCAGGACTGTGACGACTGCCCTATTCGCCATCGCGCGGTTTGCGCGCGTTGCGAGGCCGATGAGTTGCAACTGCTCGAGGAAATCAAGTATTACAGGCGCTTCGAAGCCGGGTCGCATGTCATCTGGTCCGGTGACAAGATGGATTTTGTCGGGTCCGTCGTCTCTGGAATCGCGACCCTGACGCAAACCATGGAAGACGGGCGCACGCAGATGGTTGGCTTGTTGCTGCCGTCGGATTTTGTCGGACGGCCGGGCCGCGAGGGCTCCGCCTATGACGTCGTGGCCACCACGGACCTCGTGATGTGCTGCTTCCGCAAGAAGCCGTTCGAGCGCATGATGGAGACCACGCCGGCCATCGCGCAGCGGTTGCTCCAGATGACGCTCGACGAGCTTGATGCGGCCCGCGAATGGATGCTGGTGCTTGGTCGCAAAACCGCGCGCGAAAAGATTGCCTCGCTTCTGTCCATCATCGCGCGGCGCGATGCGTCGCTGAACTTCAACTCGTCGGACGGGGGACTGACCTTCGATCTGCCGCTGACCCGCGAGGCCATGGCCGATTATCTTGGTCTGACGCTGGAAACCGTCAGCCGGCAGATTTCGGCGCTCAAGAAGGACGGGGTGATCGTTCTGGAAGGCAAGCGCCACGTGATCGTGCCGGACATGGCTCGGTTGATGGAAGAAGCGGGCGATGATTCCGATGGGGGTCTGCTTGCCTGACAAACCGTTTGCGACGCTCGATGTCTTCACGGAGCAGCGCTTTGCCGGCAATCCCCTGGCGGTCGTCGAGGATGCGGGCGATCTGAGCGCGGACCAGATGCAGATCATTGCGCGGGAGTTCAATCTTTCCGAAACGATCTTTGTCATGCCGCCGCGCAATCCGGCGCACAGCGCGCGGGTGCGCATCTTTTTCCCAACCGCAGAGATCCCCTTTGCCGGACATCCGACCATCGGTTGCGCGATTCATCTGGCGCTTGCCGCCACACCGGGGCAGGCAGATTTCGATCAGGTCATCACGCTTGAAGAAGAGGCCGGAGACGTGCCGGTGACGGTCACACGGCGCGACGGGCGCATCACCGCGGAGTTTCGCGCCCCGGTCTTGCCCGTCTCCGTCACGGGCGCGATGCCGCCCGACCGTGGATTGGCCGCCGACGCGCTCGACTTGAGCGACTCGGATTTCAGCGCTGACGCGCCGCATGTCTTTGAAGGCGGCCCTGCGTTTCTCTACTTGCCCTTGGCGTCGCTGGATGCGTTGGCGCGGGCGCGACCGCTTGAGCCCGCCTGGGGCCAGATGCTCGCCGGGGCGCAGGTCGACAGCGCCTGGCTCTATGCGACCCGATCCGATGGCACGGTGCAGGCGCGCATGTTCTCGCCGAATGCGGGCATTCCCGAAGACCCGGCCACGGGCTCGGCGGCGGCGATTTTTGCCGCGCAATATGCAAAGACCGTTGGTTGGCCCGATGGGGAAAGCCGGCTGACCATCCATCAGGGGCACGAGATGGGCAGGCCCAGCCGCATTGGTCTGCGCGTTGACGTGACTCACAATGAGATCGAGGCGATCTTTGTCTCGGGTAGCGCAGTGCCCGTGTCTCATGGTCGGGTGATGGTGCCCGCCGGTTGAGGCGCATGGATGCGCCGTGTTTGTCCGATCACGCTTTCCGACAGCCAAATGACACGCAAACGCGCGCGCAGGTGCCTGCGCAGCCGCGCATGCTGGAATACAGCAATATGCGCCCTTGCCACGCATTCTGGCGCGCAGTTGCCTGCGTAGCCTGTCACACACCATGCATGCCTTGGGGCCGTGAAAGCGGAGCGCCGGAACGCTCCACCAACATCAGACCCCGCCTGACGCCAGCCCGTGTCGCGCGCGGGCGCCTGCGCAGCCTGTCACACACCATGCATACCTTGGAGCCGTGAAAGCGGAGCGCCGGAACGCTCCGCCAACATCAGACCCTGACTGACACCAGCGCGTGTCGCGCGCGGGCGGTTGTCGGTCTAATGGGCCATAAAGACCGGGACGCTTGCCTTTTCGAGCATGTTGCGTGTCGCGCCGCCGAGGATCGCCTCGCGGAACCGCGAATGCCCATAGGCCCCCATCACGATCATGTCCGCATCCATATCGACCACGTGCCGCGACAGGACATCCGAGACGCGCGGCAGCGATTTCGACAGCACGTCAATCTCGACCCGCATACCATGGCGCGACAGGTATTGCGCGACCCGCCCGCCGGGATCGGAGCGATCCGCACCGTGGGACGGCGGGTCGATGACCACCACATGCACCACGTCTGCCTCCTGCATCAGCGGGATCGCAGCCCGCATCGCGCGCAACGCCTCAGGGCTTTCATTCCAGGCCATCAGGATGCGGCGCGGCGGCACAGTCACAGTTCCTTCGTCCGGCAGCACGAGCACGGGTGTCTGTCCTTCGAACATCGCGCCTTCGATGATGGGCTCCATCTCGATGCCGCGCCCCTTGCCATAAGGCCGTGGAAGCACGACGAGATCGGAATACCGCGCCCGCGCGGCAACATGCCGCCCCACATCGGCGATCTGGGCGACACTGTCCTCGATGGCCCAGCGGCAGTCCGTTTTTTCGAGCTGTTTGCGCGCCGCTGCGGAAAGCGCCTTGGCATCGTCGCTGGCGCGATTGAGGCTTTCCTGAAGCACCATCGCATTGGCGCCGGCATAGTAATACCCCGTCTGGGTCCGGTCGACACCCACGGCCAGCACATCGAGATGGGCCTCGAAGCCCTGCGTCAGAGTGACCGCCTTGTCCAGCACCGGCCCGAGAAGCTCGGTATCGCTCACAGCGGTGAAAATCGTTTTGTAAGACATCGGTCCTTCTCCCCCTTTGCCAGTCATGTCTCCATAGGACCTTGGATTCAACCGGCATGCCTTGAGCGGAGTCAAAGGCTGCGGCGCAATCTATTGATGCAGATCAAAGCCTCTTTTTGTCCAAGTCCGCAAAAAGGGCCAGTCACAAAACTGCCCGCCCGGATTCTGTCCTGGGATTCGTGCGGGACCGACGAAGGGACGAATAATGTTGAATTACATCAAGCTCATCGCGCTTGGTCTGATCGCGCTCTTTGCGATGATTGCGGCCAACTACGCGCGCGATCTGGCTTATATGGTGCATGCGATCCTGATCATGTTGGTGGCAGCAGGGATGTTCCTGTGGGTCCTCCGCCGCATTGATGAACCGGTCGCAAGCACAGCCGGGTTACAAAACGAATACATGGATGGCGTCATTCGCTACGGCGTCATCGCAACCGCCTTCTGGGGCGTGGTCGGCTTTCTGGCCGGCACGTTCATCGCCTTCCAGCTGGCCTTTCCCGTGCTCAATTTCGATTGGGCGCAGGGCTATCTCAATTTCGGACGGCTGCGTCCGCTGCACACATCGGCGGTGATCTTCGCCTTCGGGGGCAACGCCCTGATCGCAACATCGTTCTACGTGGTTCAGCGCACCTCCGCCGCACGACTCTGGGGCGGCAACGCCGCGTGGTTCGTGTTCTGGGGATACAATCTGTTCATTGTTCTCGCGGCAACGGGCTACCTGCTCGGCGCGACGCATGGCAAGGAATACGCCGAACCGGAATGGTATATCGACCTGTGGCTGACCGTAGTCTGGCTGGTCTATCTCGCGGTGTTCGTCGGGACGATCGTCAAGCGCCGCGAGCCGCATATCTACGTGGCCAACTGGTTCTTCCTGAGCTTCATCGTCACGGTTGCGATGCTGCATGTCTTCAACAACCTCGCGATCCCGGTCTCCATCTGGGGCTCCAAATCGGTCGAGGTGTTCTCGGGCGTGCAATCGGCGATGGTGCAGTGGTGGTATGGCCACAACGCCGTGGGCTTCTTCCTGACTGCCGGGTTCCTCGGCATGATGTATTACTTCATCCCCAAGCAGGCCGAACGCCCCGTCTTCAGCTACAAGCTGTCGATCATCCACTTCTGGGCGCTGATCTTCCTGTATATCTGGGCCGGTCCGCACCACCTGCACTACACCGCGCTGCCTGACTGGGCCTCGACGCTTGGCATGGTGTTCTCGATCATCCTCTGGATGCCCTCCTGGGGTGGCATGATCAACGGCCTGATGACGCTTTCGGGCGCATGGGACAAGCTGCGCACCGATCCGGTGATCCGCATGATGGTGATCTCGCTCGGCTTCTACGGCATGTCCACCTTCGAAGGCCCGATGATGTCGATCCGCGCCGTCAACGCGCTGTCGCACTACACCGACTGGACCATTGGTCACGTCCACTCCGGCGCGCTTGGCTGGAACGGCATGATCACCTTTGGCGCGCTCTACTTCCTCGTGCCGAAGCTCTGGAACCGCGAGCGGCTCTACTCGCTCAGCCTCGTGTCCTGGCACTTCTGGCTCGCCACAATCGGCATCGTGCTTTACGCCGCCGCCATGTGGGTCACGGGCATCATGGAAGGCCTGATGTGGCGCGAAGTGGATGCCAATGGCTTCCTCGTGAACAGCTTTGCCGACACCGTCGCCGCGAAGTTCCCGATGTATGTGGTCCGTGGTCTGGGCGGGGTGCTCTACCTCACCGGTGCGATCATCATGTGCTACAACCTCTGGATGACCGTGAAACGTTCGCCCGCTGTCGAAACCAGCGTCGCCAACGCTCACGCCACCCCGGCCGAATAAGGAGACCGGATCATGGGTATTCTTGATAGACACAAGATCCTTGAGAAGAACATCACGCTTCTGGCGGTCTTCTCTTTCCTTGTCGTGACCATCGGGGGGCTGGTGCAGATCGTGCCGCTTTTCTATCTCGACAACGTCATCGAAGACGTGGAGGGCATGCGCCCGTACACGCCGCTCGAACTGGCGGGCCGAGAGGTGTATCTGCGCGAAGGCTGCTATGTCTGCCACAGCCAGATGATCCGCCCGATGCGCGACGAAGTGGAGCGCTACGGCCATTACAGCCTCGCCGCGGAGAGCAAATACGACCACCCCTTCCAGTGGGGGTCGAAGCGGACCGGGCCGGATCTGGCCCGCGTCGGCGGTCGCTACTCGGATGACTGGCACGTGGACCACCTGCGCGACCCGCAATCCGTCGTGCCGGAATCGGTGATGCCGAAATACGCCTATCTCGAACGGACGCTTCTCGATGGCGAGTATATCGGCGATCTGCTGTACACGAACAGCATCGTCGGCGTGCCCTACACCGAGGAGATGATCGACGCGGCACAGGCGGATTTCCGGGCGCAAGCCGATCCCGACAGCGACTTTGACGGTCTGCTGGAGCGCTACGGCGACGCGGTCAACGTGCGCAACTTCGACGGCCAGCCCGGCGTTTCGGAGGCGGACGCGCTGATTGCCTATCTTCAGATGCTTGGCACGCTGGTCGATTTCTCGACCTTCACGCCAGACGCAAACCGTTAAGAGTAGCTGACAGACATGGAAGAATACACCTTTCTCCGTCAGCTCGCCGACAGCTGGGGCCTTCTGGTGATGTTCCTGACCTTTGTGGGGATCATCTTCTGGGCCTTCCGCCCCGGCAGCCGCGCCTGGCATGACGACGCCGCGAACATCCCGCTGCGTCATGACGACAGACCCGCTCCCCTTGCGGGGGAGCATCCCGCCGCAGTTCAAGGAGGCGAGGGACAATGAGCGACAAGAACAAGCATGACGACGATCTGGACTATGAAACCACAGGTCACGAATGGGACGGCATCAAGGAGTATAACAAACCCTTGCCGCGCTGGTGGCTGTGGACCTTCTACGCCACGATCGTATGGGGCGTGCTCTACACCATTGCCTACCCGGCCTGGCCCTTGGTGAATCAGGCGACCGCCGGTGTTCTGGGATACTCCACTCGCGCCGAAGTGGCCGAAGCGATTGCGGAGGTCGAAGCAGGCAATGCCGAGATCAACGCACAGCTGGCCTCGGTGGAGCTTGCGGCAATCTCGGAAGACCCGGAGCTGCTTGGCTACGCCAACAATGCAGGTGCCGCGGTTTACCGCACGTGGTGTGCCCAGTGTCACGGATCGGGGGCAGCGGGTGCCGAAGGCTATCCCAACCTGCTCGATGACGCATGGCTCTGGGGTGGGACGATCGAGGACATCCACTACACCGTGAGCCACGGCATCCGCAACGAGGACGACCCTGACGCCCGCTACTCCGAGATGCCCGCCTTCGGGCGCGACGAGTTGATCACGGACGAGGAGCTCGACGCCGTTGTGAACTATGTCATGGCCTATTCCGGCGAGCCGCGCGACAGCTCGGTGCTCGATCTGGGTGCGGAAGTGTTCGAGATCAACTGCACCGGCTGTCATGGTGAGGACGGCAAAGGCGACCGTTGGCAGGGCGCGCCGAACCTGACGGACGCCATCTGGCTCTATGGCGGCGACTACGACTCCCTCGTCGAGACGGTGACCTATTCGCGCTATGGCGTGATGCCGCCCTGGACGGAGCGGCTGACCGAAGCGGAGATCCGCGCGGTGTCCACCTATGTCCACGGGCTTGGCGGCGGCGAGGCCTCCGAACAGTAGACCACCCGCGTCCCTTTGTGACCACATCAAGACAGAAGGCCCCCGGTTTCCGGGGGCCTTTTTCGTATCACGCGGCGAAGTGGCGGCGGGATCTGCAGAGGTGGGGAAGGTTTGCGCCGGGGTTCCGGACACTGCCGTGTTCCCCGTGTCCCCTGCCCTTTTGAGGCGCAGGTGCAACCGGCCTGCCGGAGGGCACGAGCGGCCCGCCGGCGCAAATGCTGGTCAGCGCGCGCGGAACATCCGCGCGGGTGCGATCCAGCGTTTCCCGCGTCGCGGCAGGCGGGTCTCCCGTCCCGCCGGGCAGGCGCGGCGCTGCGCGACATGGGGTTGGAACAGGATCGGGTCAATCATGGCGCGTCCCTTTCCGGTCGGACGGTGCCGCGTGGGACAAGCCCGACGCCTTTTCGGGTTTGGCGTCCTCGCGCGCGGCAGGCAACATGGGATTCCGGCTCGCGATCATGAAAGATTTGGCATATATTCCCAGCATCTCTGAGCTCTCCTTGCGATGGCGTTGTTTCATCATGCTTGACCCAAACGCCCGCCTCATGCGACTCAGCAATTATTCCGTCATGTAAGTCAGGCTTTCATATGTCCGTGCCCTCGCTCCCGCCGCTCTCTGCGTTGCGCGCCTTTTCGGCCTTTGCCGAGACAGGCTCGCTTGTCGCGGCGGGGGCGGCGCTCAATGTCAGTCATGCGGCCATCAGCCAACAGTTGCGCAAGCTCGAGGCGCATCTTGGCGTTCCGCTCCTCGACCGGTCTGGTCGTCAGATGGCGTTGACGGTGGAAGGGATGCAATTGGCGCAGGTGCTCGGCGAGAGCTTTGAGCGCATTGCACAGGTCACCGATGCGCTGACCGGCGCGGATGCGACCCGGGCGCTGCACATCACCTGCACACCCAGTTTTGCCAGCGCGTGGCTGATGCCACGGTTGGCGGATTTCCGGTCGGTCGAACCAGAGATCGAAGTGTTGCTCAATCCAAGCCCGGAGCGCATCGACCCGGCCCCCGGCGGGGTGGACGTGGCGCTGCGCTATGGCGCGGGGCCATGGCCGGGACTTGAGAACGAGCCGCTGGTCTCCGCGCCGATTGTTGTGGTTGGCGTGCCCTCCCTCTTTCCCGACGGCCCGCCACAAAGCCGCGATGCTCTGATCGACTACCCGTGGCTTCAGGAAATCGGCAACAACGAGGCGCGCTATTGGCGCGAACAGATCGGTGTGACGGGCCTTCCCAAGGCAGGGCTGACGCGCGTGCCGGGCAACCTGATGATCGACGGGGCGTTGCGCGGTCAGGGGCTGGCCATGACAACGCGGCTTGCGGTGGCCGACGATATCGAGGCGGGGCGTTTGCTGGTGCTGTTTCAGGGCATGCGCGACGAGCATTATCACATCGTGACCGCGCCCGGATTCCAGCGCCCGCCCCTGCGCGCCTTCATCCGCTGGCTGCGCCGCTCTGCCCGGGCGGATGGCCCGCGCCGGTCCCCGGAGACCGGCCCCTAGTCCGCGATGCCCGTGCCCCAGTTGAGCCACTGCACATCCTCGGGCGCAAAAAGCGCGGCCATGCGGGCCTCATAGGCTTCCATGTCATCGGCGGTGAGCCGCCCCTCCCATTTGCCGGAGCTGCCGGAATGGTAGAAATCGGCCAGATCGTGAAACGGCGTTTCCTTGTGGAACCGCCGCTCAGAGCGTTCGGTGGCCGCGCGCATCGCCTTGAAGCTGGTGGCTTGGGTAATTGCGTCGAGCATCCCGGGCGCGAGCGTGATGCCCAGAAGATCGGTGAGCCGCGCGATTTCGGCGCGGGGTGCGCGCGTGAGATCGGCGTAGTGAAAGAAATGCACATTGCCGTTGCCGACGCGTTTTTTCGATTCGGTATAGTGCTGGTGCAGGGACAGAAGGCTCAGGTCGTCGGTCCCCATGTCGGTGAGCGGTGCGGTCAGGAATCGCGCGAACCCGGCCCGGTCGTCGCCCTCGAACATGTAGTCGAGCCAATCGTGTTTCATATTCGCGGCATGGGCGCGGAGCGAGAAATGCATGTCGACGGGGTGACGGTAAACCACGATATAGCTTGGCTCAGGGCCGTATTTGACGCCGTCCAGCGGGGTATGGCTCTTGATGCAGCGGCGACGGTCCAGACCGTCGAGAAAAGCGATGATCTCGGCGCTGTCGCGAAAGGAGGCGTCGATCCAGGGCGCATGCTGCGAGCCGCCCGCGTCGGGAACCGGAAGGCCGTGGATCAGCATCATGACGATGTTGAGCATCCAGGTCGTGCCGCATTTGGGCGGGGTGACGACAAACACGTCGTCGGGGCGGAGATCCAGCCCATCCCAGGCGGTCGTGTCCGTCACGATGCCGCGATAGTCCCGGAGTTTCTCTGTCTCGACTGCCATGGCGCGTTCCTATCGTGTTCAGTGCCCGGACTGTGGTGGCGGTTGGGTGGCGTCCGTTTCCCGGTCCCGGCTGCCGGGTGCTTGCCGCCTGATGTTGATCGCACAGCGTGCATGGACGGATACATGGTGACCCGTCTTGAGTCGTGCTCCCGTGCTGCATGATGCCTCGTCCTGCGTGCCGCCCTCGTGCTGCGTGCCGCCCTCGTGCTGCGTGCCGCGCCCGTCCTGCGTGGTGCCCCCGTGCGGTGTGTCGCCCCTGTCATACGAGCCGCATCTTGCGTGGTGTCGGTATCAGCCTAGCGGCAAATGGCGCGACATACAGGATTCTTTCAATGCGCATCGCAGATGACGGACCGGGGCTCCGTGCCCCTCGCGCGGTCATCTCCCGGGCATCCGGGCCCGGCATCGGTGCGGTCTTTCGAAAACCTTTCTCACAGACTTGCCTTTTTTGATCGAAGTCAAAGTCTGGCGCGCGACGATCCGCGAAAAGGGGAAAACCAGACACCTATTGCGCAGAGCGAGTCCGTCTTGTCCGACCAACCCAATCCCGCCCCGTCCCTTTACGCCG
The DNA here is from genome assembly GCF_020667845.1 of Cognatishimia sp. F0-27. Taxonomy (GTDB): domain Bacteria; phylum Pseudomonadota; class Alphaproteobacteria; order Rhodobacterales; family Rhodobacteraceae; genus JAFMPQ01. The sequence goes on along the minus strand of NZ_JAFMPQ010000004.1, from coordinate 44,987 downwards.
CGCGCGAACCGATCTTTCCCCGGCGCGTCAAAGGTCCCTTTCGGTCCCTGAAGTGGATCATCATGATCATCACCCTGGGGATCTATTACGTCATGCCGTGGCTGCGCTGGGATCGCGGGCCGGAATTGCCCGATCAGGCGGTGCTGGTGGATCTTGCGAACCGGCGGTTCTTCTTCTTCTGGATCGAGATCTGGCCGCATGAGTTCTATTTCGTCGCCGGTCTGCTCATCATGGCCGGTCTGGGGCTGTTTCTGTTCACCTCCGCGCTGGGGCGTGTCTGGTGCGGGTATACCTGTCCGCAGACCGTGTGGACGGACCTCTTTATCCTTGTGGAGCGCTGGATCGAGGGGGATCGCAACGCGCGTTTGCGTCTGCACCGCCAGAAGAAGATGGATATGCGCAAGATGCGCCTGCGGCTGACCAAATGGGTGGTGTGGTTCCTGATCGCTTTGGCAACAGGCGGGGCCTGGGTGTTCTATTTCACCGATGCGCCGACGCTTGCGGTCGATCTGGTGACCGGTCAAGCGCACCCGGTGGCCTACACCACCATGTTGATCCTGACGGCGACGACCTTTGTTTTTGGTGGCTTTGCCCGCGAACAGATCTGCATCTATGCCTGTCCCTGGCCGCGCATTCAGGCGGCGATGATGGACGAGGACACGCTGACCATCGGTTATCGCGAGTGGCGCGGGGAACCGCGTGGCAAGCATCGCAAGGGGGACGGTGCTGAAAACCTCGGCGATTGCATCGATTGCATGGCCTGCGTGAATGTCTGCCCCATGGGGATCGATATCCGTGACGGGCAGCAAATGGCCTGCATCACCTGCGGGCTGTGCATCGATGCCTGTGACGACATCATGGAAAAGATCGGCAAGCCGCGTGGGCTGGTGGATTACCTCGCCCTGAGCGACGAACCACGCGAACGCGCCGGACAGAAACCGCGTTCCGTCTGGGCGCATGTCTTCAGACCGCGTGTGATCCTGTATACCACCTTGTGGTCGCTGGTCGGGGTTGGGCTGGTCTTTGCGCTTTTCATCCGTCCGGAGATCGAAATGACCGTGGCTCCGGTCCGCAACCCGACCTTCGTGACCCTCGCCGACGGGTCGATCCGCAACACCTATGATGTGCGACTGCTCAACAAACATGGCGAACAACGCCCCTTCCGGATCACGCTGACGGGACCAAACGACCTGCGCGTGCAACTGGAAGGCACGCCTTACGAAGCCGTCGATGTGCCCTCCAGCTCGACCCATTTGCAGCGCGTCTATGTCATCGCTCCGCCGAGTTCGGATGCGGCGGAGTCCGAACGGACCGAATTCCGGTTCTGGGTCGAGGACCTCACCAATGGCGACCGCGCCTATAACGACACGATCTTCAACGGGAGAACCCAGTAATGTCCCATACTCCGAAACCCGATTCCGGCTTCCGTCTCACCGGCTGGCACGCGCTTGCGATCTTCGGCGGTGCCTTCGCCGTGATCATTTCCGTCAATCTCGCGCTGGCCTACAACGCGGTGAAAACCTTCCCCGGCCTCGAAGTGAAGAACTCCTACGTGGCAAGCCAGACTTTCGAAGACCGGCGGATCGCTCAGGAAAGCCTTGGCTGGACCGTGGATGCCCGGCATAGCGGGGGTCTTCTGATCCTTGAGATCCGCGACGCGGAGGGGCGCGCGGTGCAGGCCGGCACGCTGGACGCCGTGTTGGGCAGACCCACCCATGTGAAGGATGACCGGGCGCCCGATTTCGATTTTGACGGCCGCGCCTATGTGGCGCGTGAAAGCCTCGCGCCCGGCAACTGGAACATCCGGATGAAGGCCACCGCGCTGGATGGCACCCCCTTCGAGCAGCGTGTCGTGTTCCACGTCAAAAGCTGAGCGCCTTGCGATGCCTGTGTGCCAATGCAATCCCCTGCCCCTTTGAACGGTTAGAGACAGAGCTTTTCCATGACTGCCACCTCATCCCTTTCGGCCTGTCCGGCCTGTGTTGCCGCCCCCGCCGCCGAAGCGCTCGCAGAGGCCGAGGCAGCGCCGAAGGATGCGCATATCATGCTGTCGCTGCCGACGATTCATTGCGCGGCCTGTCTCTCCAAGGTCGAGGCGGCGCTGAACGCCGATCCAAGGGTTCAGAGCGCGCGCGTCAATCTCACCGCCAAGCGCGTCGCCATCGACGCCGCCCCTGAGACCGACCCCGCCGAGATGATCAGCCGGATCACGGATGCCGGGTTCGAAGCGCATGAGCTCGACGCCACCGCCCTGTCGGCCACAACGACGGATCAGGCCGGGCGTGACCTGCTCATGCGGCTGGCTGTGGCGGGTTTTGCCGCGATGAACGTGATGCTGCTTTCGGTTGCGGTCTGGTCAGGGGCGGAGGGCGCGACGCGCGATTTGTTCCACTGGATTTCGGCGGCGATCGTGATCCCGGCCACGGGTTTTGCCGCCCTGCCGTTTTTCCGCAACGCATGGCGCGCCTTGCGTGTCGGGTCGCTCAACATGGATGTGCCGATCTCTCTGGCGATCCTTCTGGCGATCGGCACATCGCTTTGGGAAACCGCCCTGTCGGGTGAACACGCCTATTTCGATGCCGCGATCACGCTGACCTTCTTTCTTTTGACGGGGCGCTACCTCGATCACCGGACCCGTTCCGTCGCGCGCTCCGCCGCCGAAGAGCTTGCCGCGCTCGAAGTGCCGCGTGCGTGGCGGGTGAGCGATGCCGGCGAAAAGCAGGTGCCCGTTGCAGAACTGGCCGCGGGCGACCTGATCCGGGTGCGTCCCGGTGGACGGCTTCCCGTTGATGGCATCGTCACCGAGGGTCATTCCGAACTGGATCGCTCGCTGCTGACCGGAGAAACCCGCCCCGTCGCTGCGGCGCCGGGGATGGCGGTCAGCGCCGGAGAGGTCAACCTCACAGGCCCGATGACCGTGCGCGCAACGGCGGTCGGGCGCGACAGTTCCCTGGCGCGCATGGCGGATCTCGTGGCCGTCGCGGAATCGGGGCGCTCCAATTACACCTCGCTGGCGGATCGTGCCGCCAAGCTCTATGCGCCCGGCGTGCATATCCTGTCGGCACTGGCTTTCCTTGGCTGGTTGCTCTGGGCCGGGGATCTGCGTGTGGCGCTGAACATCGCCGCGGCGGTGTTGATCATCACATGCCCCTGTGCGCTTGGGCTGGCCGTGCCTGCCGTCACCACGGCGGCGTCGGGGCGGCTGTTCCGGCGCGGGCTGCTGATCAAGGACGCGACCGCGCTTGAACGTCTGGCCGAGGTCGATACCGTGGTGTTCGACAAGACCGGCACGCTCACCGCTGGCGATCCGACCCCGGGGGACCTGTCCCATATCACGCGCCGCGATCTTGGCATCGCCCGCGCGCTGGCCGAAGGCTCCGCGCATCCGCTGTCGCGCGCGCTGGCGCTGCGCCTCGCAGAGATGGGCATCCCGGCGGTTGCAGATCTTGACGACCGGCGCGAGCTTCCGGGCTTTGGCGCAGAGGCCACGTGGCAAGGCCGCCCCGTGCGCCTTGGCCGCGCCGGCTGGGTCGGGGCGGAGGCCGGCGATGGCACCGAAGCGTGGCTCCGGATTGGTGACGGCGATCCGCTCCGGATCCCCTTTTACGACGCCATGCGCGACGGCGCGCGGGAGGCCGTTGCCGGTCTGCAAAAGATGGGATTGCATGTGGCGCTGGTCTCGGGTGACACGGCGCCTGCCGTGGCCCGATGCGCGGCCGAGCTGGGCATCGAGGATTGGCAGGCCGGCGCGCTGCCCGCCGACAAGGCCGCGCGGATACAGGCGTTCGGGACAAAAGGCGCGCGGGTTCTGATGGTCGGCGACGGGCTGAACGATACCGGCGCGCTTGCTGCCGCGCATGCCTCGCTTTCGCCCGCCTCGGCGCTCGACGCTGCGCGCGTCGCATCCGATATCGTGTTGCTTGGCAACTCGCTGGCTCCGCTGCCTGAAGCCGTGTCGACGGCCCGCCGGGCCGTGCGCCGCATCCGCGAGAACTTCACCATTGCCACATGGTATAACATCATCGCCGTGCCGCTTGCGGTGGCAGGGCTCTGCTCGCCCCTGATCGCCGCATTGGCCATGTCCGCAAGTTCGATTACAGTGTCGTTGAACGCGCTGCGCCTGCGCTGAGCAACCAGACCGGAGCGGTCATGAACATCCTTGCCTATCTCATTCCGATTTCGCTGATCCTCGGCACGCTGGGGCTTGGCTTCTTTGTCTGGACCCTGCGATCCAACCAGTATGACGACCCCGAGGGCGATGCCCAGCGCATCCTGTCGGACACCTATGACGACCGGCCCAAGCAGGACTGAGCCGCGACCGGTCAGCGGTCCAGCATCAGATCGGCCGCTTTTTCGGCGATCATGATGGTCGGCGCATTGGTGTTGCCCGAGGTAATCGTCGGCATGACCGAGGCGTCCACAACCCGCAGCCCTCCGAACCCCTTGAGCCGCAGGCTCTGATCGAGCGGCGCTGCCGCTTCGGGTCCCATGCGCACCGTGCCCACCGGGTGAAAGATCGTGGTGCCGATGTCGCCCGCCGCGCGCGCCAGATCCGCATCGCTCTGCATGGCACGACCCGGCGCGCGCTCCTCGGGGGCGTAGCGCGCAAGCGGCGCCTGTTCCATGATCTTTCGCGTCAGCCGGATCGCATCGATCGCCACACGCCGGTCGCCTTCGGTCGAAAGATACTGCGGCGCGATTTCCGGCGCGTCGTCATGGCGGGGACTCGTGGCGCGCACATGACCCCGGCTTTCGGGCCGCAGGTGACAGACAGAGGCCGTGATCGCGGGAAAATCATGCAGCGGCTGGCCAAAGGCATCGAGCGACAGCGGCTGCACGTGATATTCCAGATCGGGTGTGGCAAGCCCAGGCCGCGAGCGGGCAAAGGCACCAAGCTGCGAGGGGGCCATGGACATCGGCCCGGACCGGAACAGCGCGTATTCCGCGGCTATCCGCGCCTTGCCCCAGATCGAGTTGGCCAGCGTGTTCAGCGTGCGCGCGCCCTTGAGCCGCCAGCTGAGCCGCAATTGCAGGTGATCCTGCAGGTTCGCTCCGATCCCGGGACAATCCGCACGCGGCGTGATCCCCGCGCTGCTCAGCCAGCCCGCGGGCCCCAGGCCCGAAAGCTGCAGGATATGCGGTGAGCCGACCGCCCCGGCACACAGCACGACCTCCCCTCCCGCGCGGGCCTCTCGGGCGATGCCGTTCTGAACATAGGCGACACCGCTGACCCGCGCCCCGTCAAAGAGCAGCCCTGTGACATGTGCGCCCGTCTCCACCCGCAGCCGCTCCGGGGGAGCGCCGCGCAGAAACGCCTTGGCCGTGGTCATGCGCCAGCCACGTTTCTGGTTGACCCGGAAATACCCCACACCCTCGTTGTCGCCGGTGTTGAAATCGTCGCTCCGCGGCAAGCCCGCCGCTTCCGCCGCGGCCATCCAATGGTCGAGCACCTCCCAATGCAGCCGCTGGTTCTCGACCCGCCATGGGCCACCCGCGCCGTGCATCTCGGAAGGCCCGTCCACGTAATCCTCGGACCGCTTGAAATAGGGCAACACATCGTTCCATCCCCAACCGGTCAGCCCTCTCTGCCGCCAGCCATCGTAATCCGCCGCCTGCCCGCGCAGGTAGAGCATCCCGTTGATCGCCGAACAGCCGCCAAGCAGCTTGCCCCGCGGGTATTTCAGCGACCGCCCGTTAAGGCCCGGTTCCGCCGCCGTGGTGAACATCCAGTCGGTGCGCGGATTGCCGATGCAATAGAGATAGCCCATCGGGATATGCACCCAGTGATAGCGGTCATTGCCCCCTGCCTCGAGCAACAAGACCTTCCGCCCTGCATCGGCCAGACGTCGTGCGACAACGCAGCCAGCGCTGCCCGCTCCAATCACGATATGATCCCACTCCATGTGCGCGCCCCCCTCTTACTGCCCGGCGTCAGTCCAACCCGCCCCAAGCGGGCCTCCTGATGCGCCGGCCTTCTGTTTCTTCTGTCCGGAAATACTCAAATACAAAGCCACACAACCACACGCCGCATGCCGGAGAGGCGCTCACATCTCACACCGGCAGGGCGGTAGTCTTGAACACCGTGCGCAGGGCGAAGGCGGATTGCATCTGCGCCACGCCCGGCAGCCGCGTGAGATACTGGCGGTGGATCCGCGCATAATCCTCTGTGTCTGCGGCCACGATCTTGAGAATGTAATCCGCGCTCCCCGCCATCAGGTGACATTCCAGCACATGCGGCACCCGCGCAACCGCCTTTTCAAAGGCTTCCAGAACGTCGTCTGCCTGCGCGGCCAGCGTGATTTCCACAAACACGGTGCTGGGCAGACCCATTTTGCGCGCATCGAGCAAGGCCACCGTGTCGCGGATATAGCCTTCCTTTTCCAATCGGCCCACCCGGCGGTGGCAGGCGGATGGCGACAGGTGCACCGCCTCCGACAGTTCAGCATTGGAGATCCGCCCCCGCCGTTGCAGGGTTCGCAGCAAACGCAAATCGATGTCGTCTAGGCTCATGGAGGTGAGAGATCCTGTCAAAATAAACGCAGATGATCGAACTTTCTGTGACTGTGATCGCGAACAACGCTGCATCTTTGCGAAGAAATTGCAAGCGATCCGCCGCACCATGGAGATCAGGAAAGCTCATTTGGCGCAAGGGAGGATGCCATGCAGATCGGGTGCCCCAAGGAAATCAAACCTCAGGAATTCCGCGTCGGGCTGACGCCCAATGCCGCGCAGGAGGCCATCGCCCACGGTCATACGGTCGTGGTGGAGCGCGGTGCCGGGCTTGGCGCGGGCTTTGACGATGACGCCTATCGCGCCGCCGGCGCCCGCATCGTCGACAGCGCCGAGGAGGTCTTTGCGACCGCGGAGATGATCGTAAAGGTCAAGGAACCACAGCCGGTCGAACGCGCGCGGCTGCGCGAGAACCAGATCCTGTTCACCTATCTGCACCTTGCCCCCGACCCGGATCAGACCCGCGATCTGATGGCATCCGGCGCAACCTGCATTGCCTACGAGACCGTCACCGACAATCACGGCGGCCTGCCCTTGCTCGCACCGATGTCGGAGGTGGCCGGTCGACTGGCGCCACAGATGGGCGCGTGGACGCTGCAAAAGGCCAATGGCGGGCGCGGCGTGCTCATGGGTGGCGTGCCCGGCGTCGGACCGGCCCGCGTTCTGGTAATCGGGGGCGGGGTGGTCGGCACCCATGCGGCGCGGATCGCAGCGGGCATGGGGGCAGAGGTCACCGTGCTCGATCGCTCCCTGCCCCGGCTCCGGTCCCTGGACGACGCGTTCTCTTCCCTCTTCCGCACCGGCTATTCCAGCCGCGGGTTGCTGCAGGAGCATCTCGCGCAGGCGGATATGGTGATCGGTGCCGTGCTTGTACCCGGTGCCGCCGCTCCCAAGCTGGTCAGCCGTGCTGACCTCGGCGGTATGAAACCGGGCGCGGCGCTGGTCGATGTGGCCATCGATCAGGGCGGATGTTTCGAGACCTCGCGCGCCACGACCCATGCCGATCCGATCTACGAGGTGGATGGGATCATGCATTACTGTGTCGCGAACATGCCGGGCGCGGTGGCGCGGACCGCAACGATTGCCCTCGGCAATGCGACCATGCCCTACATGCTCGCGCTTGCCGACAAGGGCTGGCGCCGCGCCTGTGCCGAGGACCGGCACATGCTCGCCGGTCTCAACGTGCACGCGGGCCGTTTGACCTATGAAGCTGTCGGATCGGCCCTCGGCATCGACGTGACCGCCCCGGCGGAGTTTCTTCAGGCCGCCTGACCGGGCGCGGAGATGCAGCCCCAGACACAAAAGAGACCCGCACCGGGGCCGGTGCGGGTCTGTGGGATTGTGTCAGTCGCAGCGCGCGCCGCGCCGGTCCGGGCTCAGCGCTTGAGCTGGTCGCGGATCTCTATGAGGATATCGAGCTCGGACGGGCCGGTCTCCACCTCGGGGGCCACATCATCGGGCTTTTCGGCGGCTTCCTTGATCCGGTTAACCATCTTGACCAGCAGGAACACCACCCAGGCCACGATCAGGAAATTGATCACCGCCATGATGAAATTGCCGACGGCAAAAACGGGCACCCCGGCTTCGGTCGCCGCGTCGATCGAGGCATAGGATGTGTCGGGGTCAAAATCGAGCTCATAGAACCATCCGGTGAAGTCGATCCCCCCGGTAAACAGTGCGATCACCGGATTGATGATGTCCCCGACGAGCGACGTCACGATCGCCGTGAAGGCCGCCCCGACGATGATACCGACGGCCATGTCCATGACATTGCCCTTGGCGATGAAATCCTTGAATTCTTGAATCATATGCTTCGCGTCCCAAATCTGGCTGGCTTTTCTGGCTGCCTCCGGCACAGAAACCGGGCAGCCCTGACAGCTTTGACACGCAAAAACCCGATCTCCTAGGGGAGAGTTGGTCGGATTTCCCCCGAGGACGACAGGCAAGGGGAGGAGGATTGCGGGGCGCGTCGCGCAAGACCCGACGCGCGCCCGCTCCGCAAGGACCGGATCAGTCCGGCAGGCTTCCCGTCAATGTGTAGCGCAGGATGGCCACCACCTCTTCGGGTTCCCGCGCCACGGCCTGAGCGGCGGCATTGACTTCCTTGAGCGCGTGGTCGTGCTCCGGCGGCTGCAGGATGATCAGGGCCTTGCCCAGTGCGGCGGCATAGCCCGCGTCAAACGCGGCGTTCCATTGCTTGTACTTGTCGCCGAAGCGCACCACGACAACATCCGCATCCGCCAGCCCCTTGCTGGTGCGGATGCTGTTCATCAACGCGCCCTTGCGATCGTGCCAGAACTTGTTTTCCTCAGCGCCCAGGATTGCAACGCCGCAATCGTCAGAGGCTGCGTGGTCGGTCACAGGCGCGTTGAAAGTCACATCGAGCCCCTGAGCCCCTTCGATGATCCGCTCGCGCCAATCGGTGTGGATTTCGCCGGAAAGATAAACGTTCAATCCCATGTCTCGCCCCTTTTCTCGTTACATCTGTGACGTGCGACCTAGCCCATGCGGGTCGCAAGGGCAAACCGGCGGGCCTTATCCGCGCCGGTCGACCCCCCCTGCCCCCGCCGCATCCGCCGCTCCGGACAGAACCCGTGCCACCGAGAGGCAGCCCCCGAGCAGAAGCAGCGGCAGCACGAGCACCTTGAACAGAAACACCGCCAGAATGGCGATCAGGCTGGCCACCAGCTCGTCGGCACGGTTGTAGGTGTTCGCGGCCATGGTGCGATAGCGGTCCATGGTATCACCGGAGCCGCTGACCATCGACCAGAGGCTTGTGCCGTCGGTATCGACTTCCGCCTCCGGGCTCACCGCGGCGGTGATCTCGGTCAGCACGGCGTGATGATCCTGCCAGACGCCCGCGGTCATCCGGTCGGCCAGCACGGAGGACAGTATGAAAGCCAGTGGCACCGCGATGGCAAAAAACGCGCCATAGGTGCCAAGTTTCCGCGCCAGCGCCGCGCCGGTGCCGCCGCGCGCCCCACGCCAGACGCCGATCCCGCAGGCCGCAAGCAGCATCACGAACCCCACCGCGCTGACCGGCCCCATTGCGACAGCGAGCACGCCGGTCACAACCATCACGTAAAACACCACGGAGGCGATGCGCTCGACCGTATCGTCGACCGGCTCAAGAACCTTGAAAGGTTGGGCGCTGCCCTGCACGACGAGTGAGCCGCCCACCTCGACCTCCTGTGCGGTGGACAGGAAGGCGTTGAGCGATCGCAGGGTCAGGTAAATGCCCGCGCTTGAGGCCGCGACATCGCGGGCATAGGCCTGCGCACCGCGCGCCATCGGGTTATGGGTGTAAAACATGGCGCCCAACAGCGCGATGACCGCAATCGGGAACAGGATCCTGCCGCGAAACCCCAAGTCTGTCTTCATCTCGCTGCCTTTCCCTTGCGGATGCCCAACTGTTTCAGATGACAGGCGGGCAGGAAAGGTCAGACAAGCCCGTCAACCATCGATGTCCTTGCGAATGCGCTCGTTTTTCGGGTCATAGGGGCTGTCACAGGTCACCACCGCGTCCCACAGCTCGCCCATCATGCGCACCTTCAGTCTTGTGCCCTCAACCGCAAGATCGGGGCTGACATAGCCCATCCCGATGGACTTGCCGAACGCCACCGAATAGCCGCCCGAGGTCAGGCGACCGACCCGCGTGCCATCGAGCGTGTAGAGCGCTTCGCGACCCCAGGGGTCCGCATCCTCCGGCCCGTCGATCAGCAGCGTGCAACATTGCGCGCGGATCCCGGTCTCTTCGAGCCTGGCCTTGCCGTGAAAGTCCTTCGATAGATCCACAAACCGCGGCAGGTCCGCTTCGAGAGGCGTTGCGTCGCGGCCCAGCTCGGTGCCGAAGGCGCGGTAGCTCTTTTCCATCCGAAGCCAGTTCTGTGCCCGCGCGCCCACGGGTTTGAGACCGAATTCCGCCCCCGCTGCCATCAACTGATCCCACAGATAAGCGCCCATCTCGATCGGGTGATGCAGCTCCCAGCCAAGCTCGCCGGTATACGCCACGCGAACCGCATGAACCGGGCACATGCCCAACTCGATCTCACGCAGGGACAGCCACGGGAAGCGCTTGTTTGACAGGACCGTCTGAGGCTCCGCGTCGCGCACCAGCTTTTGCAGCACATCGCGCGATTTTGGCCCGGCGATGGCATAGACACCGATCCGGGTGGTCCAGTCCTCGACCTCGATGCGACCGAAATCGGCCTCGCGGTCGGCCACGGCTTTCAGCAGATAGTCGCGATCATAGGCATGCCACGCGCCCGCAGAGATCAGAACAAACCGGTCCTCCGCCTCGCGGATGATGGTGTATTCGGTGCGCGTGGTGCCGTGAGACGTCAGCGCATAGGTCAGGTTGATGCGCCCGACACGCGGCAGCTTGTTGGTGGTGAACCAATCGAGGAACGCTTCCGCGCCCGGCCCCTTGACCACGTGTTTGGCAAAGGCGGTGGCGTCGATCACACCGACCCCGCTGCGGATCGCCTCGGCCTCGGCCTTGGCGTAGGGCCACCAGCCGCCGCGCCGGAAGCTGCGCGCGTCATGGTCGAAATTGGACGGCGCATCGAGCGGGCCGAAATAGTTGGGCCGTTCCCAGCCGTTGACCTGGCCGAACTGGGCGCCCAGCGCCTTCTGCCGGTCATAGGCGGGTGCGGTGCGCAGCGGGCGCGCCGCCGGGCGCTCCTCGTCGGGGTGGTGCAGAATATAGACGTGTTCGTAGGCTTCCTCGTTCTTGGCGCAGGCATAGTCGGTGGTCATCCACGAGCCGTAACGCTTGGGGTCGAGCGAGGCCATGTCGATCTCCGCCTCGCCCTCGACCATCATCTGCGCGAGGTAATAGCCGGCGCCCCCCGCCGCGGTGATCCCGAAGGAAAAACCCTCCGCAAGCCACATGTTGCGCAGCCCGGGCGCAGGGCCGATCAACGGGTTGCCATCCGGCGTGTAGCAGATCGGCCCGTTAAAGTCGTCCTTGAGGCCGACTTCCTCGGAAGACGGGATGCGATGGATCATCGAAATGTATTCCTCTTCGATCCGTTCGAGATCGAGTGGGAAGAGGTCCGCGCGGAAGCTGTCGGGCACACCATAGGCGAAGCGCGCAGGCGCGTTGCGCTCATAAGGGCCAAGGATCCAGCCGCCGCGCTCTTCGCGCACGTACCACTTGGCATCCGCGTCGCGCAGAACCGGATGTTCGCCATTGGTCTTGCGCCATTCCACAAGCGCCGGGTCGGGCTCGGTCACGATGAACTGATGCTCGACCGGGATCGCAGGGATCTTGATCCCGAGCAGTCGCGCGGTGCGTTGCGCGTGGTTGCCGGTGGCGGTGACCACATGCTCCGCATGGATCACCGCCTGTTCCTCGGAGGGCACGAGGTTGCCCCCTTTTTCCACCATCTTGGTGACGGTCACATCCCAATGATCGCCGGTCCAGCGATAGCCATCGACCTGCCATTTGCGTTCGATCACCACGCCGCGCTGGCGCGCACCCTTGGCCATCGCCATCGTCACGTCGGCCGGATTGATGTAGCCATCCGTGGGATGATAAATTGCGCCCTTCAGATCGTCGGTGTGCACCAGCGGGTAGCGCTCCTTGATCTGCGCCGGCGAGAGCCATTCATAGGGCACGCCAACCGTTTCGGCGGTTGCGGCATAGAGCCGGTATTCGTCCATCCGCTCATCGGTCTGAGCCATACGCAGGTTGCCGACCACGGAAAAACCGGCATTCAGCCCGGTCTCTTCCTCAAGCGTCTTGTAGAACTTGATCGAGTAGTCGTGGATCCAGGTCGTCGCGTAGGACATGTTGAAGTAAGGCAGCAGCCCGGCCGCGTGCCATGTGCTCCCTGACGTCAGCTCATCGCGTTCGAGCAGCATCACGTCGTCCCAGCCTGCGCGGGCCAGGTGGTAGGCAATGGAGGTGCCAACGGCACCGCCCCCCACAACGAGCGCTTTGACATGCGATTTCATTTTGCGTCCTCCGCCGGGCATTGCTTTTGCCCTGCATAGCGCGGACCGCTGCGGGGCGCAGAGCCTGTCCGACGCGTCAGGGGCGGAAAACGACAGAGCGCCCTGCCCCCTTTCGAATCGCGACCAACGGGGTCATCCGAAAGCCGCCTCCGCCTCAACCGCCGGACGCAGCGGGACGCCGCCAGCGTGCAGGCCGCGCAATCATCGCCTTGAGAAACGCCAGATCCAGCGTCGACAGCCACGCACGCACATCGTGCAGGGGCGCGTCGGTCAGCACCGAGAGCGTGACGGCGCCGTCCCGCGCGGCGGTCAGCCGAAGGAAATAGGATGCGCCGTTGTCAACGGGAATGCCCTGCACATCGAACCCGTGCCAGCGCCCGATCTTGCGCCAGTTGGACTTGGGATAGGCGGGCTCGGAATATCGCGGCGCGATCACCGACCACCGGTTGCGCGGGCTTTGGATCCAGTCATCCCGCTCGCCGATCTTGCGCTCATAATGCACATGCACGCCAATCCGGTGCCCTGCGCGCACATAGACCCAGCCCAGATTGGGTTTGGCCTGAAGATAACAGTCGTAGTAGGCCATCCGCAGACACTCGGCCATGTCGGGCCGCAAGGCAACGGAGTCGGATCGGCGGCTGCGGTAAAGCCGCCATCCGTCGCCCTCGCGCAGTGCCGAATCCAAACGCTCCGACAACTGCGCCTTCTCACGCAGCGTGAGCCTGTCGATGCGATAATTCCGCGGTGGCAAAGGCTCGGGTGTCTGACGCGCGGGCAAGCGGATGCCGACAAGCTCCGCCAAGGTGTGGATCTCCGTGATCACGTGATCGGACGGACCGTAGGCGTCGGGATCGGCCTGATCGAGACGCGCATTATCCATCCGGACGCTGAAACCGATGCCAAGCGCCACCACGATCGCCGGAGCGTGGCGCCACAGGCTTCGACTGGCCAGACGGCTGAAGGAAAAGGCAGTCAGGCGCCGTTCAACCCAGGCGTCGAAACGCTGTAGGGCGGGTGACAGACGCGTGTGGATGTCGGGCGCCTCGATTGGATGGGCTTGAGAGGCGGGTCGGGGCGGCGTTGTCGGCGCTTGCGCGCGGCGGGCGTCTGCGTCTTCTGCTCCGTTCACAAGATCAATACACCCATGCGCAATATTCCTTGCCGCGATGGCTCAGGCAGACTTCGCTCTTTCCGCTGCCACGGGCGCGCTGCGCCATCGACTGGAGACGGCGCTCGATGCTTTCGCGCTCTTCGATCTCCTTGCGCCGTTGCTGGTTTTGCTCGCGGCGCAGCTGCTGTTCGCGGCGGCGCATTTCGGCAAGCTGTTCACGGTCGCCACCGCTGCTGGCCGCAGGGTTCGACGTCAGCGCGGCCAGCGCCTGCATGTCGACAGAGGCAATCAGACGTTTGAAATCCGGTCGGGTGGCGTTGCCGGTCAGCGTCAACCGGATCTCGTCGCCAATCACCGCCCGCATCCGCAAAACGCCCGGCTTGCCCGTGCCGCGTATCAACCGGAAGGCGTGGCCGCCGTTGACCTCGAAGATTCGCGACTGGCGCGTGATTCGCGGCGAATCGAAGCTGCCGATCTGCGCCGCCAGCCCGCCTATCCCGGAGGCAGGCTTGTCCCGCAGGAATCGCAACTCGGCAATGATCACGCTGTCACCGCGCGTATAGACCCAGCGGTCCGTCTTGGTGTCCGCGCCCAGCAGGGCATGTTTGGCGCCAGATACCGCGCGCACCGCCTGGATGACCGGAACCTGGTTGATCTCTTCAAGGATGCGGTCTTCATCGGGCGTTCTATGACGGGGTTCGGGCCGCAGGGCGGCGCGGTATTCCGGCGCCCAGTCGACCCGCACCCATCCGCTTGGCGCCTCCGGGAGATAGTCGCGCATATCGCCATCGCGACGCAGCTCCTGTTCGGCGCGGCGCGCCGCAGCGCGACCGCGTTCCACAAAACTCTTGGTCCACCCGGCCAATCCGAATTCGCCGGGTGCCAGTCCGGCCCGCACGGCCTGCGAGATGTAATCCTGCGCACCCAGGCTGATGATGCCCAAAATCACGATCGACACCGCAGAAAGAAGAATCCGTGCCATGGGTCCGCCGCTCCTGAAATAACCTCTGCGTCAGAAGACCGCGCGAAAGCGGCATGAAAACGGCAACCAAAGGGAGATTTCCTGCCGAAAACCGCGCGCGATCAGGCATTTGGTGCCAAGAGCGGCGTCCTCGCCGGCCAAGCGGTCTTTTGCCGTCCGTCACGGAAGCGGGCCTTTAACCTGCAGGGTGGTGGTTCTATAAGTCAGCTGCCTGCCTCCGATTGGGAGAGTCGCGGGCTTTATAAGTGGGCAGTACGACAATGTTCGGAATGGAAAAACTCATGGGCATGTTCTCTTCGGACATGGCCATCGATCTGGGGACCGCAAACACGCTGGTCTATGTGAAAGGCAAGGGTGTCGTGCTGTCCGAACCGTCCGTGGTGGCCTACCACGTCAAGGACGGCGTGAAAAAAATCCTTGCGGTCGGGGAGGATGCCAAGCTGATGCTCGGGCGCACGCCCGGTTCCATCGAGGCGATCCGGCCCATGCGTGAAGGGGTCATCGCCGATTTCGACACCGCCGAGGCGATGATCAAGGAATTCATACGCAAGGTTCACAAGCGCTCGACCTTTTCAAAGCCGAAGATCATCGTCTGCGTCCCGCATGGCGCGACGCCTGTGGAAAAGCGTGCCATTCGCCAATCCGTGCTGTCGGCGGGCGCCCGCAAGGCGGGTCTGATTTCCGAGCCGATCGCCGCGGCCATCGGGGCGGGCATGCCGATCACCGACCCGACGGGCAACATGGTCGTGGATATCGGCGGCGGCACCACCGAGGTGGCGGTTCTGTCGCTGGGCGATATCGTCTATGCGCGCTCGGTCCGCGTCGGGGGCGACCGGATGGACGAGGCGATCATCAACTACCTGCGCCGTCAGCAAAACCTTCTGGTTGGCGAATCCACCGCCGAGCGGGTCAAGACCTCCATCGGCACCGCGCGGATGCCCGATGACGGGCGCGGCTCCTCGATGCAAATCCGGGGCCGTGACCTTTTGAACGGTGTGCCCAAGGAAACCGAGATCAGCCAGGCGCAGGTCGCCGAAGCGCTTGCAGAGCCGGTGCAGACCATCTGTGAGGCGGTGATGACGGCGCTCGAATCGACCCCGCCCGACCTCGCTGCCGACATTGTCGACCGCGGCGTGATGCTCACCGGGGGCGGCGCGCTTCTGGGCGATCTCGACCTGGCGCTGCGCGAGCAGACCGGGCTTGCCGTGTCGATTGCCGACGAAAGCCTGAACTGTGTCGCACTCGGCACCGGCAAGGCGCTGGAATACGAAAAACAGCTGCGTCACGCGATTGATTACGACAGCTGACGCAACCTGCACAAAACCGTGCTAAACCGGGACTACAGGGGCACCGGCGCGTTGGGGAGCGCGCGCGGAGCCCTGATTGAACGCGTGGCGTGCCACGCATCGGACCGGATCTGCGCAAGAGGCTGCTGCCATGGCCGACAGGAGCAATAGCGACGACTTCACTACCCCGCTGAAGCGGTTGCTTCTGGCGATCCTGGTGTTGTGCCTGCTTGGCCTGTTCCTGCTCTGGCGGATCGACAATCCGCGCGTCGAACGGTTCCGCGCGCAGGTCGTCGACCGCGTCGTGCCCAACATGGACTGGGCCATGGCACCCGTCACCGGCGCGGTCGGCATCTTCCGCGATTTCCAAAGCTATCAGCGCATCTACGAGCAGAATCAGGAGCTGCGCCGCGAACTGCGCCAGATGACCGCCTGGAAAGAAGCCGCGCTCCAGCTCGAACAGGAGAACGCCCGCCTGCGCGACCTCAACAACGTGCAGATCGACCCGCGCCTGACCTATATCACCGGGGTTGTGTTGGCCGATTCGGGCTCACCCTTTCGCCAATCGGTGCTGATCAATGTCGGCAGCCGTGACGGCATTGTCGATGGCTGGGCGACCATGGACGGGATCGGCCTCGTGGGCCGCATTTCCGGTGTCGGCGCCAATACCAGCCGGGTGATTCTGCTGACCGACACCACGAGCCGGATCCCGGTTGTGATCCAGCCTTCCGGGCAGCGCGCGCTTGTGGTTGGCGACAACACCGCAGCACCGCATATCGATTTCATCGAAGACCCCGAACAGGTGCGGCCCGGCGACCGGATCATGACCACCGGCGATGGCGATGTGTTTCCACCCGGTCTGTTGATCGGGCAGGTGGCCGAAGATCCCGGCGGGCGTCTGCGTGCGCGGCTTGCGGCGGATTACGAGCGGCTCGAATTCCTGCGCGTGCTGCGCGATCACGGCGCGCGGCGCGTGGCGACACCCTCCGGGTTGATCCTTCCCGAGCAGCTTCCCGATGACGAAGGCCCGGTCCTGCCGGGTGAGAGCGGGCCACAGGGCGATGGCTGAGCGGAGCGCTGCGCGGGTATGGGGCATGCGGCTGACCTATGTCGCCGTGGCCTTTGCCGTGTTCTTTCTCTACTTGCTGCCGCTGAGCCTGACCCCGGCGCGCATCGCGGGGCCGGATGTTCTTGTGGCCGTGACCTTTGCCTGGGTGCTGCGGCGGCCGGATTACGTGCCGCCGATCCTGATCGCCGGCGTGATGCTCCTGGCTGATTTTCTGTTCATGCGGCCACCGGGGCTTTGGGCGGCGCTGGTTTTGATCGGGGCGGAGTGGCTCAAACGTCAATCCGGGCGGCTGCGCGAAAACACCTTTGCGGCCGAATGGCTTGCGGTCGCGGTGGTGCTTTTGACGCTCACCGCTCTCTACCGTGTGATCCAGTGGCTCTTGATCGTGCCCCATGGAACACTGTTTATGGTGCTGAGCCAGTTTGTCATGACGCTTGCGATCTATCCGATTGTCGTCGGGATCGGCCATATTTTGCTTGGGATCCGCCACACGGCCCCCGGAGAGTTCGACCCCGTCGGCAGAAGCCTGTAAACTCCGGACCCGAGGGGCGACCAAGGACATGCGCCGCCTCCCGCCCCGACAAGCGGCACGCCGCAAGAGACGCCACACCGCACCAGACCCGCACAGGGACCGCCGATGAAGAGAACACCAAGAGAAACCACAGAGAGCGCCCGCCGCGTCAGCCGCCGCGGCATGATCCTTGGCGGTCTTCAGCTTGGGTTTGCCGGGGTTCTGGCCGCGCGGATGCGCTACATGCAGGTGGAGCAAGCCGACGAATTCCGCCTTCTGGCCGAAGAAAACCGGATCAACATCCGCTTGATCCCGCCGGCACGGGGCCGGTTGTTCGACCGCGAGGGGCGGGTCATCGCGGAGAACGAACAGACCTATCGCGTGGTGCTGGTGCGTGAAGATGCCGGCGATGTGGATGCGGTCATCGCCCGGCTGAGCCAGTTGATCGAGCTTGACGAGGCGGATCTGAACCGCGCGCTGGCCGAGATGAAACGCACCGCGCCGTTCTTTCCGGTCACCGTGGCCGACCGTGTGAGCTGGGAAGACATCAGCCGCGTCGCCGTCAACGCCCCTGCCCTGCCCGGTATCACAACGGAGGTGGGACTGTCGCGATACTACCCGATGAAGGATCTTTTCGCACATGCGGCCGGCTATGTCGGCCCGGTGTCCGAACGCGATCTGGAGCGGTACGAGGATCCTCCGCCGGTGTTGCGTATCCCGCGCTTCCAGATCGGCAAGGTCGGGGTCGAGGCAAAACTCGAACACGTGCTGCGCGGCGATGCCGGGGCCAAGCGCGTCGAGGTGAATGCCGTTGGTCGCGTCATGCGCGAACTTGACCGGCAGGAAGGCACGGCGGGCGGAGACGTGCAGCTTACGGTCGACAGCGCGCTTCAGGACTACATTCAGGCGCGGCTTGGCGAAGAAAGCGCGTCCGTCGTGGTGATGGATCTCGAAAAGGGCGACCTGCTGGCGATCGCTTCCGCGCCCTCCTATGACGCCAACAAGTTCGTGCGCGGGATCTCCGTGGCCGACTACGGCGAATTGCGCGACAACGATCACCGCCCGCTTGCGTCAAAAACCGTGCAGGACGCCTACCCACCCGGATCCACGTTCAAGATGGTGACCGCGCTGGCCGGTCTTGAGGCGGGGATCATCGGCCCGGACGAGACGGTCTGGTGCCCGGGGCACATGGAGGTTGGCTCGCGGCGGTTCCATTGCTGGAAACGCGTGGGGCATGGCTACATGAACCTCGAGCAATCCCTCGCACAGTCCTGTGACGTCTATTACTATGACCTCGCGCTCAAGGTTGGGATCGAGAATATCGCCGCCATGAGCCGCAGGCTCGGCCTCGGTGAGGCCTTTGACATCGAGATGTCGGCTGTGACCGCGGGGCTCGTGCCGGACAAGGCATGGAAACTGCGCGAGCGCGGCGCAGGTTGGGTGATCGGGGATACCGTGAACTCCTCGATCGGTCAGGGCTTCGTGCTGACCTCTCCGCTGCAACTGGCGGTGATGACCGCGCGGCTGGCGACCGGCCGGGCGATCCGGCCCCGGCTGGTCAAGTCGATCAACGGCGTGGAGCAGCCCTTCACCGCCGGAGAGCCGCTCGGGCTCAACGAAAATCACCTGCGCTGGGTCCGCAACGCGATGTATTCAGTCTCCAACGCCCGGCGCGGGACGGCCTATGGGTCGCGCATTATTGCGGAGGGAAAGCGCATGGCCGGCAAGACCGGCACGGCGCAGGTGCTCAACCGGGTCGTGCGCAACCAGGACGTGCCGTGGGAAGAGCGGGACCACGCGCTCTTTGTCAATTACGCGCCGCATGACGCCCCCAGCATCGCCGTTTCCGTTGTCGTCGAGCACGGCGGTGGCGGCTCGCTGGCCGCGGCGCCGATCGCCCGCGACGTCACGCTTCAGGCGCTTTACGGTGAGGACCCGCCGCTTGATGCCTATCCCCGCAAGGATCGCGAACGCATCAAGGCACAACAGGAACGGCTGGCCCGCGAACGCCGCTCGACCGATGCGGATGGGCGGACCCGCGCGTGAGTTATCTTGAATATAACGTCAAGACGGTCCCTGCGGGATGGCGCAAGGTGCTGTATCTGAACTGGCCGCTCGTCGTGCTTTTGACAGCAGTGGCCTGTGTCGGTTTCCTGATGCTCTATTCGGTGGCAGGCGGGTCGATGAGCCCATGGGCCGAGCCCCAGATGAAGCGCTTTGCGCTGGGGCTTGTGCTGATGTTCATCGTTGCGATGGTGCCGATCTGGTTCTGGCGCAACATGGCGCTTCTGGCCTATCTCGCCGCATTCGGGCTTCTGATCCTGGTGGAGTTCGTGGGCAGCGTCGGCATGGGCGCACAGCGTTGGATCGACCTCGGTTTCATGCGTTTGCAACCCTCCGAAGTGATGAAAATCACGCTGGTCATGCTTTTGGCGGCCTATTACGACTGGCTGCCGCTGAAAAAGACCTCGCGGCCGGTCTGGGTTTTCATACCGATTGCCATCATCCTCGCGCCGACCGCGCTCGTCATCACCCAACCTGACCTTGGCACGGCCATCCTGCTGCTGACGGCGGGGGCCTTGATGATGTTTGTGGCCGGTGTGCACTGGGGGTATTTCGCCACCGTGGCGGCGGCGGCTGCCGGTGGCATCTGGGCGGTTTTCCAGTCCCGTGGCACCGATTGGCAATTGCTCAAGGATTACCAGTTCCGGCGGATCGACACGTTCCTCGATCCATCCACCGATCCGCTGGGGGCCGGCTATCACATCACGCAGGCCAAGATCGCCATGGGGTCGGGCGGCTGGACAGGGCGCGGATTCATGCAAGGCACGCAGTCGCGGCTCAACTTCCTGCCGGAAAAGCACACGGATTTCGTGTTCAACACCCTGGCCGAAGAGTTTGGTTTCATCGGCGGGATATCCCTTCTGACGCTCTATGTGCTGGTGCTTGCCTTCTGTGTCGTGGCGGCGCTGCAAAACCGCGATCGCTTCTCGTCCCTGCTCATCCTCGGGGTGGGGCTGACGTTCTTCCTGTTCTTTGCGGTGAACATGTCGATGGTCATGGGGCTGGCCCCCGTTGTGGGTGTGCCGCTGCCGCTGGTGAGCTATGGCGGCTCTGCGATGCTGGTGCTCATGGTGGCCTTCGGACTGGTCCAGAGCGCCCATATCCACAGGCCGCGATAGCGCCGGTGACGCGATCTCCGGGCGGCCTGTTCCGGAGCCCGTGGCATGACCGGGTCTTCCCCCCACGCTCCGCGGTCATCGCAGTGTCGGACGGTCTTGTTTTGGCTCAGGGGCCTTGCTGTGCGATGCCGTTTCGCGCGCCGGGGTGACCAAAACACACAACCCAAGCGTGTGGTTGAGGCATTCCCTTGGGCGCAAAGACGGTCTAGTCAGGGACGACGTCTTATTCGGGAGCCTGCCATGTCCGTGAACATCCTTTTCTCCGCCGCGCAAATACGCTGGGTCCAATATGAGGCGACCCTGCGCGGGTTGTTGGACAAAAGCGGGATCGACTACGTTCTGGCCACGGAATTGCCGCCGCAAGAGGTGGATTACATTGTCTATGCGCCCAATTCCGACGTGCAGGATTTTACCCCGTTCAGGCGCCTGAAGGCGGTGCTGAACCTTTGGGCCGGGGTCGAAGACGTTGTGGGCAACCCGACGCTCAAGGTGCCGCTGGCGCGGATGGTGGACAAGGAAGGGTTGACCCAAGGCATGGTCGAATGGGTCACCGGGCACGTGTTGCGCCACCATCTCGGAATGGACGCGCATATCCTCGGGCAGGACGGTGAATGGCGGGCCGGTGTGCCCCCTCTGAGCGCGGAGCGCCCGGTCTGCATCCTTGGTCTGGGCACGCTGGGCATGGCCTGTGCGCGGGCGCTTCGGCATCTTGGGTTTCCCGTCCGCGGCTGGAGCCGGACGCTCAAGACGATGGCCGGCGTCGATTGTTCTGCGGGCGAAGATGGGCTCACGAAGGCGCTGGACGACGCGCAGATCGTTGTGCTTTTGCTGCCCGACACGCCCGCGACCCAGAACATCCTGAACGCCACGACGCTTGCCCGGCTTGCCCCTGGCGCTTTCGTGATCAATCCCGGGCGTGGACCGCTGATCGACGATGCCGCCCTGCTCGCCGCGCTTGACAGCGGGCAGGTCGCCCATGCCACGCTCGACGTGTTCCGCACCGAGCCCTTGCCCGCAAGCGACCCCTTCTGGGGCCACCCGCGCGTGACCGTGACGCCGCATATCGCGTCGGAAACCCGCGTTAGCTCGGCCAGCGCGGTGATTGTTGAAAACATCCTGCGGGGCGAAAAAGGCAAACCCTTCGTGCATCTGGTTGATCGCGCAGCGGGGTATTGAGCGTCACTCAAAAGACGTGAGCCGCGTCCTGATCGCCTCGAGAACGGCGCCGGATCAACCGTTTTCGGAATTCAGTTCCGGTTCGAACTGCGGTAAGGGGGCGCAACACTGCTCAGCCCCGAGGTTCCGTCATGTCCCGCCCCATCAAGATTGCCCCGTCCATCCTGTCCGCTGATTTTGCCGATTTCGGCCGCGAGATCCGCGCGATCGAAGATCAGGGCGCCGACTGGGTTCATGTGGACGTGATGGACGGGCATTTCGTGCCGAACCTCACCTTCGGTCCGCC
Organism: Cognatishimia sp. F0-27; assembly: GCF_020667845.1. Lineage (GTDB taxonomy): Bacteria > Pseudomonadota > Alphaproteobacteria > Rhodobacterales > Rhodobacteraceae > JAFMPQ01. Next base: position 22,913 of record NZ_JAFMPQ010000004.1, on the reverse strand, counting down.
AGCGGTCAAGGCATTCCGCCCGCACGTGAAAACGGTCATGGACGTGCATCTGATGATCGCTCCAGTGGACCCCTATATCGAAGCCTATGCCGAGGCAGGCGCGGATGTGCTGACGGCGCATCTGGAGGCCGGGCCACACCCGCACCGCACGCTTCAGGCGATCCGCGGCGCGGGTATGAAGGCCGGGTTGGCGCTCAACCCCGGCACACCGGCAGAGGCCGCGTCGGAGCTGCTGGATCTGTGTGACCTCGTTTGCGTGATGACGGTCAATCCCGGCTTTGGCGGTCAGAGCTTCATCGACATGACCGCCAAGATCCGGCGGCTGCGCGCGATGATCGGAGACCGCGATATCCATATCGAGATCGACGGTGGTGTGGACCCGAAAACCGCGCCGCTGGTGGTGGAGGCGGGCGCGGATGTGCTGGTCGCCGGATCGGCGGTGTTCCGGGGCGGCTCGGTCGATGCGCCGGAGATTTATGGCCGCAACATCAAGGCGATACGCGACGCGGTGTCGTAAACACGCGCGACCGGGAAAGGCTGCGAGCCGGCCCGCGAGGGACCGGTCGAGCGGTGCTGGCGGCATGGCAGCAGCGGGCGCGCCGACTCAAGGCTCTGCGCCTGATCACCATGTCGCAAGACACGCGGAACGTCCCGTTCTTGCAGCGCTTTTTGCGCCCTCAGGCCTGTGTCTTCAGCGGCGTGTGTCTTTAGCTGCCCCGGCGATAGCGGAAAGTGCCGGTCCCCTTGGCGATCACCTCTCCGGTTTCGTCGCGGAGCGTGGCTTCGGCAAAGAACGTGGATTTGCCGCCGCCGGTCTTATGCCCTTCGGCGATGAGATGTGTGCCCTGCGGTCGGGACAGATATTGTATGTTGAGCGCCAGTGTCAGGCACATCTGGCGGCGCTCCGGGTCGCCGGTCCAGCAGCCGCTGAACCCCATCGCGGTATCAAGCAACGCGGCATGTACCCCGCCATGGGGGTTTCCGTGGCGGTTCATGGTGAAATCCGCCAAGGGCATTTCGCATCGGGCATAGCCCTCGGACCAATCGGTCAGCTCCATGCCGATATGGGCGGCGAAAGGGTATTGCTTCTCGCGGAAACGATCGTCCATGGCGCTCCTCAAGGCTTTGCTCTGTTGTCTCTGATGACGCCGTTTTCGGCGATGCACAACCCATGCACAAAGCATGCACATTCCATGCGCATGCCATCTGCGTCGCGCCCGGTCGCTGCCTCACGCCATCCTGCGCCGCTGGCACGTGCGGCCCGGCCATCCAGACCGCGCGGAGCGCTCTGGACGGGGTGCGCGCGACCGGGGCCGGTGTCGTGTCGGGTCGGACGCCGGGACTGCACCCCCGGTGTCCGGCGCGCGCCCGTCAGGGTTTGGCGTTGGTGTATTTGCGCAGCTCCGCCCGCGCGACCTGACGGCGGTGCACAGCGTCCGGCCCATCGGCAAACCGCAAGGTGCGCACATGGGTCCACATATGCGCGAGGTCGTGGTCCTGCGAAATGCCCCCTGCCCCGTGCATCTGCATCGATTCGTCGATCACCTTGCCCGCCATCAGCGGCGCGATCACCTTGATCTTGGAAATCCACGGCTGGGCGGCGCGCACGCCGGCGGTGTCCATCATCCAAGCCGCCTTGAGGCACAAAAGCCGCGCCATCTCGATCTCCATCCGCGCATTGGCGATGATGTCGTAATTCGCGCCAAGCTCCGCGATCGGCTTGCCGAACGCTTCGCGCTCCAGACCGCGGCGGCACATCATGGAGAGCGCTTTTTCCGCCTGCCCGATGGCCCGCATGCAATGGTGGATGCGGCCCGGCCCGAGACGGCCCTGCGCAACCTCGAAGCCGCGCGCGGCACCCAGCACGATGTTCTTTGCGGGCACGCGCACATCGGTGAAGCGGATATGCATATGGCCATGCGGCGCGTCATCGGCACCGAAGACCTGCATCGGGCGCAGGATCTCGATCCCGTCGAGATCCGGATCCATCACAAACATCGTGTGGCGCGCGTGTTTGGCGGCATCCGGATCGGTCATCGCCATCAGGATGTAGAGCCCGCAGCGCGGATCGCCCGCGCCGGAGATCCACCATTTCTCGCCGTTGAGCACGTAATCCTCGCCATCGCGCCGCGCCTCGAAGCGCAGTTGCGCCGCGTCCGAGGAGGCCACGTCCGGTTCGGTCATCACATAGGCGGAGCGGATCTCTCCAGCCAGAAGCGGCTTGAGCCAGCGCTCCTTCATCCAGTCGTCACCGTAGCGTTCGAGCACCTCCATGTTGCCGGTGTCCGGCGCGTTGCAGTTGAACACTTCGGCGGCGATGCCGACCTTGCCCATCTCCTCGGCGAGATAGGCGTATTCCACGGTGCTGAGCCCGAAGCCCTTGTCGCTGTCGGTGAGCCAGAAATTCCACAGCCCGCGCTCGCGGGCCTTGGCCTTGAGCCCGTCGAGGATCTCAAGTTGCCGGTCGGTATGTTTGAAGCGGTCACCGGAGGGGTGTTTTCCCACCTCGGCGTGAAACTCCGCATCGAGCGGCGCGATCTCTTCCTCGATCATGCGCCGCACCTGTTCCACGAGCGGGCGCACCCGCTCCGTCATCCCCAGATCCATGGGATCTCCTTCATGTTATGCAGCGGGGTGCCGCGTCGTGCCCGTCATGGCACGGCCCTGTCCTACCCCGCCCGCGCCGCGTCGGACGCGTCCTCGTCATAGATGCGTGTGATCCAATGCGCGACAAGCGCCGGGCGCGCCGCCCCGTCGATTTCGACCGACACATCCCAGTGCCGATCCGTGAACGTTGCGCCGCGGGTTTCATCCTCAAGCTCGAAGCGCCCGCGAATGCGGCTTCCGACGCGCACCGGCGTGACGAACCGGATCCGGTCAAAGCCGTAATTCACGCTCATGCCCGAGGGCGCATCCTCCGCGGTGACCTGATAAGACATGGCAGAGAGCATCGAGAGCGTCAGAAAGCCATGCGCCACGGTCCCGCCGAACGGCGTTTCGGCGGCAAAGGCCTCATCGAGATGGATCGCCTGCCAGTCATCGGTCACCTCTGCAAACGCGCGCACGCGCGCGGCATCCAGCGTGATCCAGTCGGAAAAGCGCACGGCCATCGCGTCAGCCGACATCGGGCATCTGGTAGCCGTCGAAGCGTTGCCGCAAGGTCAGCTTGGAAACCTTGCCCGTTGCGGTGAGCGGCAGCGCGTCGACAAATTCCATCGCATCGGGAAGCTGCCACTTGGCCACATGATCGAGCATCATGGCGTGGATCTCTTCGAGCGCCGGTTTTTCGCTTTCGGATTTCGGTACGACAACGAGCAGCGGGCGTTCGTCCCATTTCGGGTGCGGGATCGAGATCACGGCGCAATTGGACACGCAAGGATGCGCCATGGCGATGTTTTCGAGATCGATCGAGCTGATCCATTCGCCGCCCGACTTGATCAGGTCCTTGGCGCGGTCCTGAATATAGAGAAAGCCATCGGCATCGATGCTGGCCACATCGCCGGTGCCGAACCAGCCTTCGGCATCGAGCGCGGCGGCCGTCGCTTCGGGATTGTTGAAATAGCCCGACACGATGCCGTTGCCGCGCACATAGAGATTGCCGACGGCCTTGCCGTCATGGGGCAAGCGGGCGCCGTCCTCATCGGTGATCTTGAGCTCGACACCGAACATCCGGCGGCCCTGCTTGGATTTGAGCGCCATGCGGGTGTCGAAATCGAGCCCTTCCATCGTGGGCGGAAGCTGTCCATGGGTGCCGACGGGCGACATTTCCGTCATGCCCCAGGCGTGACACACGTCGATATCCTGCCGTTCGAAGAACTCGATCATCGCGCGCGGGGCAGCAGAGCCACCGATGACCACCTGCTTGAGCTTTGACGGGGCCGCGTTGCGGGCTTCCATCTCGGCGCGCAGACCAAGCCAGACCGTGGGCACGCCCCAGCTTGCAGTGACGCCTTCGGTCTCCATCAGGTCGAACAGCGAGGCTCCGTCAAGCTTGCTCCCCGGCATGATGAGCGACGCGCCCACAAGCGGTGCCGCGTAGGGCAGACCCCAGGAATTGACGTGGAACATCGGCACCACGGGCAGGATGCGGGCCTGCGCGTTCAGGCTCTTGGGGATCGCGATGGACAGCCACAGCGCATGCAGCACCGTGGAGCGCTGGGAGAAGAGCGCGCCCTTGGGGTTCCCGGTTGTGCCGGAGGTGTAGCACAGGCCGGCGGCGGCGGTCTCGTCTAGCATCGGCCAGTCATAGGCGGCGGGCTGGCCGTCCAGCAGCTCTTCGTAGCACAGGAAGTCGACGGCGCTGTCGGGCATGTGGGCGCGATCCGTCATCAGCACGAATTTGAGATCCGCGGGCAGCTGATCCGCCAGCGCCTCGATCAGCGGCACAAAGGTCAGATCGAGGCAGAGCACACGATCCTCGGCATGGGTGATGATATAGAGCATCTGTTCGGCAGAGAGGCGCGGGTTGATCGTATGACACACCGCCCCCATGCCGGAGATCGCGTAATAGAGCTCGAAATGGCGATAGCCATTCCACGCCAGGGTCGCGACCCGGTCACCGGGCGCAATGCCCAGACCGGCGAGCCCGTGCGCAAGCTGCCCGGCGCGCGCATAGGCTTCCGCATAGGTCTCGCGATGGATATCGCCCTCCGTGCGCACCGAGACGATCTCTGCCCCCGGGTGCAATTCCGCGCCATACTGCAGGATCTCGATGATCCGCATCGGCATCGTCATCATCATGCCTTGCATCTGGCCCTCCCTTGCCATCAGTCTTGCGACAGAGTGACCGCCTGTTGGCCCGCGATGCAACCGATTTGTCGGCAAAAGGGGCATATGCCGGTCGCAATCCGCGGGGCACCCCGCGCCCGAAGCAAAAGGACACGCACAATGCCCGACCAGATGCGCGCCATCACGCTCGCACGCCGCCCCAACGGGGATCCGGTCTCCGAGGATTTCGCTTTTGTCGAAGCCGCCGTGCCCGTGCCGGAGGAGGGCGAGATCGTCGTGGCCTGCAGCCACCTGTCGCTGGACCCCTATATGCGCGGCCGCATGGATGACGTGAAAAGCTACGCGCCGTCGGTGGAGATCGGTGGCATCATGACCGGCCAGGGCGTCGGACGGGTGATCGCCTCGCGTGCAGAAGGGTTTTCAGAGGGCGATCTCGTGACCGGGATGACCGGGTGGGCGAGCCATGCCCGGCTGCCCGGCAAGGAGGCGCGCGCGCTCGACGACCGGCTGCCCCCGTCCACGGCGCTTGGCGTGCTCGGCATGCCCGGCTTCACCGCCTGGGTCGGCTTGCAGGAATTCGCCGCGATGCAGGCCGGCGAAACGCTGGCGGTGGCCGCGGCCACCGGTCCGGTCGGCTCCATGGTCGGGCAACTGGCCCGCGCGGCCGGTCTGCGCAGCATCGGCATCGCGGGCGGCGCGGAAAAGACCCGGCTGCTTACGGAAACCTTCGGCTTTGACGCGGCGCTCGATCATCGCAGCTTCGACGATGCCCGCGGTTTGCGCGCGGCGCTGGCGGATGCCGCGCCCGATGGGATCGACATCTACTGGGAGAATGTCGGCGGCACGGTTCTGGAGGCCACGCTGCCGCTGATGAACACCCATGGCCGGATCGTGGTCTGCGGCACGATCGCGTGGTATGGCGGCGTGGATCTGTCCGGACCCGACAAGTTGCCCGGCCTCTGGCGCGCGGTGCTGGTCAAACGTCTGTCGATCAACGGCATGATCGTCTTTGATCACTGGCACCGCTTTCGCGAATTCACCGAAACCATCGGCCCAAAGGTCGCCGCCGGAGAGATTGCCTATCTCGAAGACATCGCCCACGGGCTGGATGCCATGCCCGAGGCCTTCATCGGCATGCTCAAGGGCGCCAATACCGGCAAGCAGATCGTCGCGCTCTGACCCGAGCTGCCGCCACCCGCCAACCGCCGCACGCCGCGCAGATCCAACCGGCCCCCAAGCCCCCGCACCCCATCGCAGGGGCCGCACGCTCTTGTCGGCGCGCGTGTTTTTCTTTGGGCCGCAAATATCCCGGGGGATCAAAGGGGGCTGGCCCCCTTTGCCGCCCTCGCCGCCCGAGATACGCCCCGGTCGGCGCTGCCCCGCTTGGCCAGGCCTCCCCCGCCGGGAAACCCGCTCTCGATCAGCCCCGGCCGATATAGGGCATCTTGGTGGCCATGACGGTGACAAATTGCACATTGGCCTCCGGCGGCATCTCGGCCATGAGCCGGACGGTGCGCGCGGCATCGGCCACGTCCATGGTCGGCGGCGGCGCGTCGCCTGCCGCTTCTGCCCGTTTCACCAACCCATCAAGCAGATCCGTGCGCGCATTGCCGATATCGATCTGACCGCAGGCAATATCGTATGGCCGCCCGTCAAGGCTGAGCGATTTCGTCAGGCCGGTGACCGCATGTTTTGTCGTGGTATAGCAGACCGAGCCCGAGCGCGGGCGATCAGCAGAGATCGACCCGTTGTTGATGATGCGCCCGCCTTGCGGCGATTGCGCCCGCATCCGGGCAAATGCCGCACGGGCACACAGGAACATGCCCGTCAGGTTCACGTTCAACACCGCGTGCCAGTCGGCCACGGCGATCTCGTCGATCGGCGCTTGCGGACCGAAGGTGCCGGCATTGTTGAACAGCACGTCCAGCCGGCCCGCCTGCGCGACAAAGCGCGTGAAGCTGTCCTCCACCGCCGCCGCGTCCGTCACATCGCATGGCAGGACAAGGGCGTTTGCGCGCCCTTGCGCGACCGCTTCGAGCGCCTCGCGCCGCCGCGCCACAAGGCCAACCCTCCAGCCCGCATCAAGAAGGTTTTCGGCGACGGCGCGGCCAATGCCGCTGCTTGCGCCGGTGATCAGAACGGTTTTCATTCGGCCTCCTGCGGTGGTGTCATCTCAAGGCTCAACGGCGCCGGTTTGCCGCCGAGATCATCGGTCACAAGCGGTCCGGTGGGCCGTGCCAGCCGGTTGCGCACCACCCAGAGCAACCGCGATTGCGCGCGGGTGATCGCCACATAGGCGAGCCGTTTCCACAAGGGCTGCCCGGCTTCGCTGCGCCCCATACGGGCGGCGGCATAGAGGTCGGGCGCAAACACCTGAACCGCATCCCATTGGCTGCCCTGCGCCTTGTGAATCGTGACCGCCGCACCATGCAGGAAGGTCGCGCCCATGCGGGCGGCAAAAGGAATGAACGGCTCTTCCTCGTCCGGCTTCTCGATCTTGACGATGGACGCGGCCGAGACCTGCGGCTCCTCGGCGCCGATCACGTGAAGGCGCGAAAAACCGGGCTTGCGACCCGGGCCGAGATAGACCACCTGCGCGCCCTTGATCAGGCCGCGGGCTTCCAGATCGAGCCGCTTCTTGCGATGCTTGAGCGGCAACTCGATCCCGTCACAAATCAGCGGCTCACCCGGCAGGAGCTCCGTGTCCGGCGCGTCATGCACCGCCCGGAACGCATCGATCAGCCGGATGCGCGTGGCATTGCGCCACACCAGCACCGGCGACCGAGCCATGAGATCGACCTCCACCCGCTGCGCCCAGACGACGCGGTCGTCGCTGCGGGCGCGGTCCTCGATCATGCGCTCGAAATCCTCGAATCCCAGCGCCGGGTCGGCCAGCGCATGGGCGAGGTCGAGGATCGGGTTGTCGGCGGCCTGCCTGTGGATGCGGCTCAGTTCGAGTTTCTGCGACGGTTTGAGCTTGTCGAAGACCATCTCGCCGGATTGGTTCACAGGCGCAAGCTGGGCCGGATCACCAAAGAGAAACAGGCTCGGGAAGATTTCCTTCAGGTCGTCGAACTGGCGGTCGTCGAGCATGGAAGCTTCGTCGATCAGCCCGATATCGAGCGGCTCTTCGCGGCGTTTCCAGCCGGTGATGAAATCCGACCCGCGCAGACCGGCGGCGGCGAGCGCGGCGGGCACGGATTTGTGGCTCTCGTAGCTGGCCTTGGCCCGGGCGAGCGCCTCTTCGGTCAGGCCTTCGACCTCGGGCTGTTCGCCCTGCCCGGTCAGCCATTCGGCGATACGCTCGTATTCGGGGTCGTAAACCGGCGTGTAGAGGATGCGGTGGATCGTCGTCGCCGGCACGCCGCGCATGCGCAGCACGAAGGCGGCCTTGTTGGTGGGGGCGAGCACGGCAAGGGTGCGCCGGTCCTTGCGGCGGCGGCCTTCATAGTCGCCCGAGACAATATCGACCCCCGCGCTTTCGAGCGCCTTGACCAGTTCCGCAAGCAGGAGCGTCTTGCCCGATCCGGCCTTGCCCATCAGCGCCATGACCGTGCCGGGCGCCTCCTTGGGCGGGCGGGTCAACCCGTTGTCGAGGTCGATCCCGGCGCCCTGAAGCACTTCCGAAACCTGGTCGAAAGCGGTGGCCTGATCTTCGGAAAGGGTGAGCGCGGGCAAGGACATGCCGGCACTTTATGCCGGTCGCGCGGGCTGTGCCATGACAAAGCGCGCGCCGGCTGTTCGGTGTCTTGCGGGCTCCGCCTTATTCGGCCGCGATGACATAGGCGGCAGGCGCCCCGGGCGCGGGGGCCGCGGGGTGGGAGGGCGCTTCCGGCGGCGTGGTGGCGTTGAAGGCGCGCTCGAACCAGCGGCGGGAGAGATCAGGGCTGACGCCGGCGGATTTGGCGACCAGCGCCTGGGCCTCTTCGGTGAATTCCCAAAGACCCACGGCAATCATCGCGCGGCCTTCGCCTTCCTGTCCGAGCACTTCCGGGGACGCGCCGATGCGGCGATAGATCCGGACCATGCGCGCGTCGAACACGCCGACATAATGCTCGACATTGAAGCCGCGCATGACCTCGCCACCGGCCAGCATGAGTGCCGCCGCCACGCCGGGGGTCGCGCCGCGCGCAAGACAGAACCGGGTGCATTCCCAGATGAAGGGACTTTCGATGCGCACGCCATCGGTGAGGTGAATGAAGTGGTCGTTGACCATGGTCTGTCCGGTGGTCGGCAGCAGGCGCATGGAGCCGCCATGGGTGCCGTCCTCGTTTTCCCAGATCACGTAGAGCGGGTTCAGATCATCGTATGCGTCGCGCTCTTCGCCATGGGCATCGACGCTGACCTCCCACCCAAGCCGCGTGTGAAACTGGTCCGCGCGGTCGCGGAACATGGTGGTTGCCAGAAGCGGGAACTGGTGCAGGTCGTTGCCGTAGATATAGCGGATCATCATGTCTCTCCGTGTCATACCGGTCGGGGTCAGGCCGGTGGGGTTCGGGCCAGATTGGCCAAAGCTGATGGGGAGAGACTGCAAAGAGAGCGATTAACGCTTTTCCACAGGGTCGCGCGACGCATTAACCATTCCATTACCGCGTCAGGTTGGCCCCCGTCCCGCGTGGGCTCGGGAGTGATGGACGACTTCTGTGGCCATTGCGCTGGGGCGCGGGCCGAATTGGGCTGGCCGCGCGATGTGGGCGGCCGGTTTGAGCAGCGGCCGGGACGGCCGAGCCCAGATGTTGCGCGCCAAAGCGCGACCGCACGCCCGTCGGGGCAGATCCGCAGATCGGCCGGGACCACCCTGTTCCGAGCCAGACTGTCTTGCGGCTCTGGGTGCGCCATGCGCCCGCAGGACCGCCGGGTGTGGCCCGGCCCTCGGGAACCTTGGCTTCGGGTGAGGCGCATGTCCCTGTCCTTGCGACACCTCCCAGCCGGCGTGGCTGCGCGGTTCAGGGCGGACGGATCGTCTGTGCGCGACAGATACCGTCGAAATCTTACCCCGTGGCCCGGTCCGGCATCTTATGCGCAAGCGCCGTCCGGTGAGGGTCCTTTGGCCATGCGCTTGATGGCCGGACGCTTGGTGTTCGGCCCCATGGTGACCGGACGCTTGGGGCCGGATCCTCTCCGATCAGGCGCTTTGCGCTCGATCGCTGGCTGATCAGACCACGATCAGGCCACGGCTGAGCGCGCGAGCAACTGCGTGGGTCGTATTCATGGCCCCCAGCTTGAATCGTGCGCTTTCGATGTAGACCCGCAAGGTGTGCTCCGAGATCGAGAGCTCCTGAGCAGCCTGGGCGCGGTTCATGCCTATGGCAATCAGTGTCATGGCTTCGAGCTCGCGCGGCGAAAGACTGGGCGCGGGATCAGGCGTGCGCCCCGGTTCCAACTCGAGCGCGCGCTGATTGAAGTAATGCGCAATCAGGATGAGATCGCGCCGGTTCTTTTCTGTAAACGCCCCCCATTCCTCGTCCGAGCAATTATGTGATGCCGTGAAGGCTGCGAACTGTCCGTTTGGCCCCCTGATCGGAATCGAGAACCCCTGATTGCCGACCCCGTGCGTGATGGCGTCTTGAAGAAAGGCGCGCTGTGCCTTGCCGGACCAGTCGAGTTGCTTCCAGTCCACCGGATGAAAGCGCTGAAAACAGCCCTGTATCACCGGATCGATCCTGAGATATCCTTTCTCCAGGTAGCGATCGACCCACACCTGGTCATAGGTTCCGCATCCGTATTGATCGCCACTTGAATTGACCCAGTGATAGACAAGATGATCGACCCCGATATTGTCTCTGAGCTCGAAGATGGCGCCATAGAGGTCGTCACGCTCCTTTGCGTATTCCAGCCTTTTGATCAGCCCATCCAGCGCCAATTCTGCTTCCATGTAACCCAAAGCCGTTCCCCTTGGCTTGGGACGCGATTTCGGCCTGTGCCACGAAGGCGGTGTCTTCGAGCTGTGCGGCAAGTGTCGGCAGACCATTGGCACGCGCGAAAGTCTTCAGGTCGGTCAGTACGTCCAGAACCCAGTCATGTCCCATTGGCTTTACCTCACTTTGAAGTGGTTAACGATTGATTAATACAACCATAGCATGCGTCGTTTGACGTTAATATTCACGAATTTCCCCTCCCCAAAAACAGTGAGGGCGTCAAATTCAGCCATTTGATTTCACTCGATCACGATTCTCGGGATCGCGGGCATCGCCCGCCAGGCCCGATTCGACAGGTGTCTCCAGGGTAAAGCACAAAAGGTGAACAAAAACTTAGCAGCCATGACCGGCTCATGGCCAACTCCCCGCTTGACCACGCGCGGAAGCGACGATCCGGCGATACGCCCCGTCACAAGAACCGGCACAAGAAAAGGGGTGCCGCGACCTCGCGACACCCCTACAGGCTTTGTCAAAGTGAAGCCCGCGCTTACTTGCGCGCGTCCAGGCAATCCTCAAGCGTGCGCAGGCCCGTTGTCGGCGCCTGAACCAGCACGGACATGTTGCCGGGCTTGTGCTCGTTGCGCAGCATCTTGGTGTGGGCCTGCGGCACCTCGTTCCACGGGAAGACTTCAGACATGCAGGGGTCCAGACGACGCTCCACCATCAGGTGGTTGGCGGCCGCCGCCTGCTTGAGATGCGCAAAGTGGCTGCCCTGAAGACGCTTTTGGTGCATCCACGTATAGCGCACGTCGAAGGTGCAGTTGAACCCGGTGGTGCCCGCGCAGATCACGACCATGCCGCCCTTCTTGCAGACAAGGTTGGAGACCGGGAAGGTCGCCTCGCCCGGGTGTTCAAACACCATGTCCACGTTCACACCCTTGCCGGTGATCTCCCAGATCGCCTTGCCGAAGCGGCGCGCTTCCTTGAACCAGGTGTTGTATTCGGGCGTGTTGACCGTGGGAAGCTGACCCCAGCAGGTGAAATCCTTGCGGTTGATGACACCCTTGGCGCCCATGTCCATGACAAACTCGCGCTTGTCCTCGTCGGAGATCACACCGATGGCGTTGGCGCCGGCGGTGTTGGCAAGCTGGATCGCATAGGAGCCAAGGCCACCGGATGCGCCCCAGACCAGCACGTTCTGGCCCGGCTTGAGGTCATGCGGCGCGTGGCCGAACAGCATCCGGTAGGCGGTGGCAAGTGTCAGCGTGTAGCAGGCGCTTTCTTCCCATGTCAGGTGCTTGGGGCGCGGCATGAGCTGCTGTGCCTGAACCTTGGTGAACTGCGAGAAAGAGCCGTCCGGCGTCTCGTAGCCCCAGATCCGCTGGCTGGGCGACATCATCGGGTCGCCGCCGTTGCACTCCTCGTCGTCGCCATCGTCCTGGTTGCAGTGGATCACAACCTCGTCGCCGACCTTCCAGCGCGTGACCTTCTCGCCCACGGCCCAGACGATGCCAGACGCGTCGGAACCCGCGATGTGATAGGGCGCGCCATGGCCGTCAAAGGGCGAAATTGGCTGGCCGAGACCCGCCCAGACGCCGTTGTAGTTCACGCCCGCCGCCATCACGAGCACCAGCACCTCGTGGCTGTCGATGGCCCATGTGTCGACCACCTCCTGCTTGAAGGACTGCTCCGGTTCGCCATGCCGTTCGCGGCGGATGGCCCAGGCATACATCTTGGGCGGCACATAGCCGAGAGGAGGCATTTCGCCGATCTCATAGAGATCTTTTTCGGGAGCGTCGTATTGGGCGATGCCCGGCTGGGTGTCGAGTGCCATGAGGGCCTCCTTTTCGAGACGGTCTGCCTTTCGGCGCAGGATTGGTTTGCATCGGGGATGCCGCAGCTGCACCCGTCGATTCATGGTGATACGGCAGGGATATGGCGATTTGCGCAACAAATCAACAACTGAAATGCCGATTTTGAAATTTTATAACCGAGCGACCGCAGAAATTCTTATGCGCATGCAGAAACCCAAACATTGACGTTGCGGAATGCGCGCCCCCTGCCCCGGCGGAAAACGCAACGCGCGCAGAGCGGAGAGAGCACCCGGCGCGATGACGCGTAGCCACCGCGTGCGGGCTGCCGCCGCTCCGCGGCGATCCGTGCCCGGCCCGCGCCGCGCACGCCACCGCGTGCGGGCTGGTGTCAGGCCGCGCATGCGGCGTCAGCAGTGTTCGGCGGGCGTGTCGTCATGCGGGGGCGTTGCCGCGGACGACGGGAGCCCGGCCGGCGCACACGGAAAGAGATGCGCGATCGAATTGGCATAAAAACGCACCAGCCGGTCTTCCTCCGGTGCGATGCGCAGCTGCCCGTCCTCGGTTTCGATCACGGCGCCCCTGTCGATCAGCGGTTGCAGCCCGGTGGTGACCGCCTGCGCCATGCCCGCGTGTGGCAGGTGCACCGGATGGTCCCCCAGAGCGGCAAGCGCCGCGGCGACATCGGCCGTCAGAGCGGTTCGGGTCGTCGGACCACGCAGCAGCACATGCGCCACCAGCGGGACCGGAAGCACCGGGACGATGGCGGCAATCCGGCGCATGAGCTCAAGCGAAAGCGCCTCGGCATCGTCGGACAGGCCCGGCTCCTCGCGCAGGGACACAGGCGCCCCAAAGCTGACGGCCGCGTAGCCGAATGTCTTGAACCGGCCGGTGAGCCGCAACCAGATATGCCGCAAGACCGCCAGAGAGACCCTTGAGACGCGCGCGTCGAATTTGCGCTGGCCCTTGTCCTGGGCCGCGATCAGCACGCGATCCTCGAGAACGCGGTCATAATTGAGCGCCACCGGCACAAACACCACATCGCGATCCGCGAGGCTCAGGTCTTCGGTGATATAGGTGAGCAGACCCAGCTTGGGGGATTTCAGGCTCCCGTCCAGCGACAGGCCGCCTTCGGGATACATGGCCTGGGTCACCCCGTTTTCCGTGGCCATCTGCACGTAGCGGCGCAGCACCCGACGGTAGAGGTTGTTTCGGGACTTGCGGCGGATGAAATACGCGCCCATGGCCTTGAAGAGCGCCGAGAGCGGCCAGACCTGCGCCCATTCACCGGCGGCATAGCTGAGCGCGGAGCGGTCAGACGCGAGATGGGTGACGAGGACGTAATCCATGTTGGAGCGGTGATTCATCACGAAGATCACCGTGGCGTCCTTGCCGATCGTGGCCAGGCCAGCCTCGTCGCTTTGCACGATCCGCACGGAATAGAGCGCATTGGACAGCATCCGCGCGGCGCGCACGCCCCAGGAGAAATAGGTGAACGCGGAGAAGGACGGCACGATCTCGCGCGCGTAGGCGCGCGCGCGCTGAAAGGCGACGTCTTCGCGGACCTTTTCGCGGCGCGCATGCTCGACAATGGCCTGTGTCACGTCGGGATCGTAGATCAACCGTTGGATCAGGTCGTAGCGCCCCAGCAGGCGGAACGGTTCGATGGGGCGTTGCAGGCGCGTGTTGAGCTGTGCGACGGCACGCTCCATCCGGCGGCGCAGGAACCACCGCACCGACGGGAACAGGAAATGCGATGCGAAGGTGACCGCCGCAAACAGCAGGATCAGCACAAAGAGCCAGAGGGGAAGCGTCACCGGGGCGGTCATGGGCAGAACGTGGCAGGCGTCAGGGCAATTGCCAAGGGGCTCGCGCGGCGATCACCGCGCATGGCATCATCAATCCGCGACGCCCCTCATGCAGACGGACAGGTGAATGATCCGTCCTCCTGCTGGCGCGCCGCCACAAAAACGCCCTCTCCGCGCGAGCACAGCACCGCGCCTTCCGGGAAGGGTTGGCCCTCGGGATTGCGCGCATCGCGCACGGCGCGGTAGCCTGCAGCGCCGCCGCGCGCGGCGAGTTTGGTGGCGCCGACGCCCGTGTTGACGACGATCTTGCCCGCCGCAACGGTGACATCGAGCGCGGTTTCGGCGACTTGTTGGCCGGAGCACGCGGCCAGGGCGCCCGCCATGAACGCGAAGAGTGCAAAGGATTGCAGTTTCATGGTTTCGGTCCGATCTTTGTATTGCGGTTCGAGCAGAGCCTAGCGGTTTTCTGCATGAGAGACACCCGGTTTGTTGAGTTGGCCTCCGCCGCGCGCCCAGGCGACCCGTGCAATGCCCGCAGGAGCGGGATTGCGGCATCGTCGTGCCTTGCGCTGCACAGCGGCATTGCGCAGGCTAGGCACAGCATGCTGCATCTGCGCTGCCGCAATGCAGCGAATTGACAGAGACATAATCTGTCGAATATGAAGCGTAAGACGAAACAAGATTTCAAGCCTCGAGGATTCCTGCCCCCATGACCCAGATGCCGCCCGAGACCGCTCCCGCCCGCCCCGAGTCCGAGCGCCCCAAGGCAGACCGCCCCTGGCTGATCCGGACCTATGCCGGGCATTCCACCGCCGCGGCCTCCAATGCGCTCTACCGGGGAAACCTCGCCAAGGGACAGACCGGCCTTTCGGTGGCCTTCGACCTGCCGACACAGACCGGGTATGACAGCGATCACCTCTTGGCGCGGGGCGAGGTGGGCAAGGTGGGCGTGCCTGTTTGTCATCTCGGGGACATGCGGACGCTGTTTCAGGACATTCCGCTTGAACAGATGAACACCTCGATGACAATCAACGCCACGGCACCGTGGTTGCTGGCACTCTATATCGCGGTGGCCGAGGAACAGGGCGCGGATGTCTCGAAGCTGCAGGGCACGGTGCAGAACGATCTCATCAAGGAATATCTCTCGCGCGGCACCTATATCTGCCCGCCCGAGCCGTCTTTGAAGATGATCGGGGACGTGGCCGAGTATTGCTATACCCATGTGCCGAAATGGAACCCGATGAACGTGTGTTCCTACCACCTGCAGGAAGCCGGCGCGACGCCGGAGCAGGAACTGGCCTTTGCGCTCGCCACCGCCATCGCCGTGCTTGATGAGCTGCGACCGCGCGTCGATCCGGCGGATTTTCCGGCGCTGTGCGGCCGGATTTCGTTCTTTGTGAACGCCGGCATCCGCTTTGTGACCGAGATGTGCAAGATGCGCGCCTTTGTCGACCTGTGGGACGAGATCCTGCTTGAGCGCTATGGCGTCGAGGAGGCGAAATATCGCCGCTTCCGCTATGGCGTGCAGGTCAATTCGCTTGGCCTCACGGAGCAGCAGCCGGAGAACAACGTCTACCGCATCCTGATCGAGATGCTTGCCGTGACGCTGTCGAAGCGGGCGCGGGCGCGAGCGGTGCAGCTTCCTGCGTGGAATGAGGCGCTTGGCCTGCCCCGCCCGTGGGATCAGCAATGGTCGATGCGGATGCAGCAGATCTTGGCCTTCGAGAGCGACCTGTTGGAATATGACGATCTGTTTGATGGCAATCCGGCGGTGGACCGCAAGGTTGCGGCGCTCAAGGAAGGCGCGCGCGCCGAGCTTGCCAATATCGAGAGCATGGGCGGCGCGATCGGCGCGATTGCCTACATGAAAAACCGTCTGGTGGAGAGCAACGCCGCGCGCGTGGGCCGGGTCGAGCGCGCGGAGACGGTCGTGGTGGGTGTGAACAAGTTCACCCAGAGCGAGCCGTCGCCGTTGATGGGCGAGGATGGCGGCATCATGGTGGTCGATCCCGGCGTGGAGGCCGAACAGGTGGCGCGGCTTGATGCGTGGCGCGCGGAGCGTGACGCGGGCGCGGTGGCCGACGCGCTGGCCGCCTTGCGCGCCGCCGCGGAGACCGGCGAGAACGTCATGCCTGCGTCGATCCAATGCGCCAAGGCAGGCGTGACCACGGGCGAATGGGCCGGCGAGATGCGCGCCGTGCATGGCGAATACCGCGCGCCCACGGGCGTGTCGAAATCGCCCTCCAACCGCACCGAAGGGCTCGAAGAGATCCGCGAGGCCGTCGATGCGGTCAGCGATGCGCTGGGACGCCGGTTGAAGTTCCTTGTTGGCAAGCCGGGCCTTGACGGGCATTCCAACGGGGCCGAGCAGATCGCCTATCGCGCCCGCGATTGCGGCATGGAGATCGATTACGAAGGCATCCGCCTGACTCCGGAGCAGATCGTCGCGGCGGCGCAGGAAGGCGATGCCGCGCATGTGATCGGGCTGTCGATCCTGTCAGGCAGTCACATCCCGCTGGTCGAGGATGTGATGGCACGGTTGCGCGCGTCGGGCCTTTCGACGCCCGTGATCGTCGGCGGGATCATCCCGGAGGATGATGCCGCGCGGCTGCGTGCCATGGGCGTTGCGCGGGTCTACACGCCGAAGGATTTCGAGTTGAACGCGATCATGCGGGACATCGTGACGCTCGTGGACCCCAAGGCGGTCGCGGCGGAATAAGCGCCCGAACATCGCCGCTGGCGGCAAGGGGCGTTCCGGGGCGTCGCTTTCGGCGGCGGTGTCATGCCTGCATCGGGTCCTCAGCCATTGCCGCAGTCTGCGCGTGATCGCGAGGGCGTGACAACCGCGGCGCTCGGTGGCTGAGAAACGGGGCTGCGGGCGCTGGCAAATCGGGGGGCGCGGGAACGGCCCGTGAACCGACCGCACCCGATCGGGATTTGGATGCGGCACCTGTTTGCGCGGTCTTCGGACACGCTGTTTTTTCTGTGTCCTTGCTCACCGGGGCTGCGGGCGCGGTGCTTCCATGTAGCCGGACCCGGAGGTGAGCATCCGCATGCTGACCCAGGGTGCGGACCCCGTCGGTGGCGTTGTGAGGGGCGGCGCTCGAAGCGGCAGCCACCGGCGCATGAGCGTCGCGACGCCCCCGGACAATGTCTTTTGACATCCATCTCAGGGCGCAACGCGGGGCGGCGCCGGGTGGAGACATGCGGCCCCCTTCGGGTTCGCCACCGCTCTGATACCCTTGGGGGCAGTGATTCGGAAAATCGCGCGATAGACGAAAGACATGTGCTTCGCTCTCACTTTACGCGAGAAACCTCTTGTATCGCCGCCGGCGTCATTTGCGCTTTTTTGTGACAGGTGGCCGAGTTTGTCTGGCACAATCCCATAGTGCGGCTTTAAACGGTTATTTTCTATATAACATTGGTTTTTCAACTTTCTCGGGGCGAGTCTCGATAGGCGCAATTGGCGCGCGCGGGGCACCGTGATCGCGACCCTCGCCAATGGCCACGCAGGACATGTCACAAATATAAGCTTGTCAATTCCACCATATCTTTGAACAACGACATTGCAATAAGGAGACCATGGACAATGGCAAAGACAGATATCGATTTCGAGTCCCTCTCGCAGGCTGAGCTTGTGGACATCATCGAGTCCGCGCAAAAGGCGCTGAGAACCGTTGAAACCCGCCGGCGTGCAGAAGCCAAGAAAGCAGCTGAACAGGCGGCAAAAGAATTCGGTTTCTCTTTGGAGGAGGTGCTCGGTGGCGCACCCAAGGCATCCAAGCAAACCAAAGGCGTCCCGAAATACGCAAACCCTGCGGACAAAAGCCAGACATGGACCGGCCGCGGCCGCAAACCGCAATGGGTCATCGACGCGCTTGAAAACGGTCATTCGCTCGACGAGCTGGCGCTGTAGGCCCAAAACCGTCGCGTCTCAATCGCCCGAGATTATCGGCCCGCTCCAGCCGCGTGCGGGCCATAGATCGCACGCGCAGCTTTGCGATGAACACTTGTTTTGAGAGTCCCACATGACGGTGCATATCGGAGCCGAGCCCGGCCAGATCGCGGAAACAGTCTTGATGCCGGGCGATCCATTGCGGGCGCAATGGGCGGCGGAAACGTTCCTTGAAGACGCTCAATGCGTGAACCGCGTGCGCGGCATGCTTGGCTTTACCGGAAGCTACAAGGGCAACCGAGTCACCATTCATGGCTCCGGTATGGGAATGCCGAGCCTCTCGATATATGCCAACGAATTGATCCGTAATTTCGGTGCTCGAACACTTGTTCGCATTGGATCCTGTGGAGCCATGCAAAAGCATGTGGCAATTCGGGATGTCGTCATTGCAATGACAGCATCGACGCTTTCCACCCCGTCCCGCGGTTTATTCCGTGAGTTGAATTTCGCGCCTTGCGCCGATTACGGCCTGTTGCGCAACGCGGTGGAAGCGGCGGAACGCAAAAAGGCAGTGGTGCATGTGGGCGGGATTTATTCCTCGGACGTATTCTATGACGAGCGCGACGACCTGAGCGAACAGATGACCCGCCATGGCGTTCTGGCCGTGGAGATGGAAGCGGCAGAGCTTTACACGGTGGCCGCGCGTCACGGGGCACGCGCGCTGGCGGTGATGACCGTTTCAGACCATCTTTTGACACAGGAGGCTCTGCCCGCCGACCAGCGCGAGCGCAGCTTCGGCGACATGGTGGAAATTGCCCTCGAGGCCGCCTTTGCCTGACCCCGCCTCGCCGGGACCGCGCGCCGACGTCACCACGCCATGTCTCAGCCATGCGGCCCCAAGCGTGTCGCGTTCAATGGGTTCCGTCACACCGGGCGCATCGGTCGTGCGGTGCAAACGCCGGCACGCCGCGCGCAGCCCGTTCCGGCCCCCGGTTTGTCGCAACACGCCATAAACCATTGTATTGGCGTCCTCGTGTCGCGCCTGACTTAGTACTTCCGACGCAAGCGGGCCGGAACGGGTTGACCGAACCACGCTCGGCCACAGACATGGGATGGCGTTTCGGAACAGAGTGGCCCGTGCGGATCGTGGGTCTTTGGCGACGCGCGGGCGCGAACGCACAGAAAAGCTGTCCGACCTTGTCAGAAGGTCATGGCGCGACACCCGCCAAGGCAACGCCCAATCTGCGCTCATGCCGGGCCGTTCCGAAACAGGATGGCCCCACCTCCGAGCGATTTCGCGCATGTCAGATCATCGAGCGCGCAAAGCATGATCCGGTTACGCGCAAAAGCGCCGCAGGCAGGGCTTCGGGTTCACAGATGCCTTCAACCGGACAGATCAGGCAGGTGGTGACCGGTAGGCTTGCCTTACCCAAGAACCGAGCCACGCGGACCGATCCGAAGGGGCAACGGATCAAGCGGTTTCAAGAGCGGCATGGGCAGCCCCCCGTCCCGCGAGACAGGCACCGGTTCCGGCGGCCTCCCCTGTGGCAACGCGTTGAACCTGCGAACCGTTGTTCGCCACGGCGTCATGCCGGTCTTCCTCATCCGGACATTTAACGGAAGGAACCGATGCGGCTTGCGCGCGTGGCGATCAGCGCCCGTGGCTGCGGTCATAGGCATTTATCGGCGGGCTTTGCCATCCTTTGAGCGCGCCGTCCGCAGGGGTCAGCACCTCGACCCTGAGCGGATAACAGGCCGCGTCGTCGGAGCTGTGGCCTGCGCTGCAATCGCCACCGGGGCAGGCGCTCAGCGCGCCAAGCAGGTCGATCTCGGCCAGAAAGGTCAGGCTGTCCCCCGGACGCACGGGCGATGCCTTCATGAAATACTGTCCCGTGTCGCGCGTGAATCCGGTGCACATGAACACATTCAGCACGTCATGCACCGCAAGTTCAGCCTCGGCGAGGCTGAGCCCCGCATGATCGGCCAGAGCGCGGGTCAGGTTCGAATGGCAGCAATGGTGATAGGGCGCATCCGACAACAGCACGCCGGTATAGGGATCGCAGCGCGTGCCGATCACGTCATGCACCGCGCCGCCGAAACCATCGATCCCGTACCAATCGAGGCTGTCCTGAACAATTGTCGCCATGGGCCGAAGATAGGGGAGGCAGGACCAGAGCCGGTCCCCGGTCGACACATGCGTCCCGTGCAGCGCCCGGGTCTTGCCGGAAAAGAACCGCTCGGCACGGTTGTCGCGATGCCAGAGGTTCAGATCGCCGACCTGCGGGCCGTCCACGCAGGTGATGCGGAAAAACTGCCCGGCCGCGACCTCGAAACAGCACGCCTCGCGCGGGGCGGCGATATGGGTGGCGGCAACGGTGGCCCCGGACAGCGCCGCAGAATAGAGCGGCATGTCGGGGCGCGCGAGCGTGTCGTCGGGGTAGACGATCACGGGACGGACCGCGCGGCGTGCCTGGGCGTCGGGGGGCGGTGACTGGCTCATGGGCGCTCTCGATTTCTCAACGGGTTGCGCGACGATAGGGGGCGCGCGGCACCGATGGCAAGGCCGCGCGCCGTCTCAGGCCTGCAGGCGGGCTTGCCGGGTCATCACCGGGACAAGCACCAGCGGTGCCAGCAGAAGGCTGAGGGCGATGAAGGTGAAGGATGACGGCAGACCGAAGCCTTCGGCCAGAAAGCCCATGACCGGCGGTCCGATGAAAAAGCCGGCATATCCCAGCACCGCGATGCGCGAGATGGCCCGCGCCTTGAGCCGGTCCGGCACCAACCGTCCGGTCCATGCAAAAGCCATGGGCGCCATGACAGACACCCCGAGACCCAGCAGGGCAAACCCGATATAGGCCGTGACCAGATCGGGCGCATAGGCGGCCAACAGCGCTCCGGTTGCCGACAGGACAGAGGCGACACGGATCACGCCGGATTCGGAGAAGCGGTTCGCCACGGCCTGCCCGCTCAGCCGCCCTACGGCCATGGTGAGCCCGAGGATGGCCGGGCCGAAGGCCCCCGCGATGGCGGATGCGCCGTGATTGCGTTCGAGATGCAGGGCGGACCAGCCTTCCGTCCCTTGTTCGGCCATGAAGGCAACGAGGATGATCAACCCGGCGGGGATCAGGAGCGCGGGCGGCGCCGCGCCATCGTGGAGGGTGGTGGCGTCGGGCTCCGGGTCCGCCACCGGGGCACGCAGCATCGGGATCAGCAGCAGTGCGGTCACACATCCAAGGGCCGCGAACGCCATGACCGGCGGCACCCCGTTCTGACGGGCAACGCCACAAAACACCGCGGATGCGGCGTAGCCGACCGAAAAGATTCCGTGGTTGAGATTCATCAGCGACCGCCGCGTGCGGCCTTCGAGGACAGACAGGCGGGCGTTCATCACAACGTCCAGCGTGCCAGAGGCCATTGCGCCCAGCATCATGGCCAGCGCAAAGGTCCAGCCCGTCGTTGTCAACCCCGGAAGAAGAAAGGCCAGGGCAAGCGCCACAGCGAGGACAGGCAGGCAGCGGGGGCCGAGCCCTGCATCGGCGCGGGGCGCCAGCCACATGGCCAGCAATGCGCCGCCTGCGGACACCAGCATGGCCAGACCAAACCCCGCGTCGCTCAGACCGGCCTGCGGCTTGAGCGCGGGCACAAGCGCCGCGAACCCGCCCCAATAGAGCCCCACACAGGCAAAGGCGGCCGCGGGGCCACGGCTGAGATAAAGATCGCGCAACATCGACATGCTGCGCCCATCGCACGCGCCGCGGGGCGCGTAAAGTGCGTTGTTCCCGCGGCGCCAAGTCAAGGGTCAAGGCGCACGCGCCCTTGTGCTCAGAACCGGTTGACGGACCCTGCGGGGTCGTCGGAATCGGGGATGTCGACAAGCGTGATCGAGCCGTTTTCGAACCCGATAACGAGATCGCCCTGCGCATTTGTGGTCCTGTAATCGCGCAACAGCTCGCCACCATCACCGCGCAGGTCGGAGTCGCGCCCGATCCTGTCGGTGCGGTTCCGGAAATCGAGGATCTGATCCCCCTTCCAGCGATGGCGCTGGACACCTCAACAAGGCCGAAGATGACACGGTCCCCGCCGCTGCCACCGTACAGCGTATCCTTACCTGCACCGACATCCAGCCCGTCATCGCCCGCGGCGCCTTCCATCCGGTCGCGCCCGAAACCGCCGGTCAGCCGGTCGCGGCCCTCCATGCCAAAGAGCGTGTCGTTGCCCGCATCGCCCGAAAGGCTGTCGGTGCCGATGCCTTCCGAAAAGCGCGTCATCGCCCGCCTGACCGTTGAGGCCGTCATCGCCGCTGCCACCGTTGCGCGTATCCTCACCGGTCGCACGGGTCAGCGTATCATTGCCCGCGCCGCCGGGCCCGTTGTCGAAGCCGAGGCCCGGATCCCGACTGTAGTCGCCCGCGGCGCCTTCCAGCACATCGGCACCGCCGAAAGCAAAGACCCGACCCTCAGCAGCCTGCGCGATGCTTTCTTCGACGCCGGGTGGGCCGAAAACCGCGTTGCCGGTGATGACGGCCATCACCGCATCTGCACCCGGAACGGCGCGAATGTGGTGTCTGGCGGCCGGGGGCTTTCGCGCCATCGGACAGACCAACTCGGCCAGTGACAACACCGGCTATCCCAATGACGCGCTCCAATGCGATTGTCTGCGGCTTCCTATCCGGACGGTGCCGCGAGCCCTGACGGTGCCGCCGCCCACGGGAGCGGACCCTCTTGGGACAATCGCTCTGGACATGGGCGCGGATCCGTCTTATCGCGACGCCTTCATGCGGGGTGACAGCCTTGGAGGCACCCTGCCCTTACAA